>NZ_JAMJFL010000093.1 GCF_023544665.1 Streptomyces sp. YS415 | reverse complement strand
TCGGTGAAGCGCACCGGCTGCCGCAGACCCTCGTACCAGTACGAGGCACCCATGGTCTCGGTGTCCAGCACGCCACCGGTGACCGTGGAGATGATCGGCACCCGGGACACTTGCGGCGTCACCGGGGCGAGGGCTTCCAGCAGCCGCTCCCGTATGTCCTCCACATGGGCGGAGTGGGAGGCGTAGTCCACCGGAACCCGCCGGGCGCGGACGCCCGCGCTCTCCGCCATCGCGGAGATCTCGTCCAGGGCTTCCGGATCACCGGCCACCACCGTGGCGTCCGGGCCGTTGTAGACGGCTATCGAAACCCGA
>NZ_JAMJFL010000092.1 GCF_023544665.1 Streptomyces sp. YS415 | reverse complement strand
ACCCGTCGGCCGCCCTCGCACCCGGCCGGACGCTGTCGCCGGGGACAAGGCCTACTCGTCCCGCGGCAACCGAGCCCACCTGCGTCAACGCGGCATCAAGGCAGTGATCCCGGAGAAGAAGGACCAGGCCGCCAACCGGAAGAAGAAGGGTTCCCGGGGCGGCCGGCCAGTCAGTCACGACGTTGCCCTCTACAAAGAGAGAAACACCGTCGAGCGCCTGATCAATAGACTCAAGGCCTGGCGAGGCATCGCCACCCGATACGACAAGACCCCGGACAGCTACCTCGCCGGCCTCCAGCTACGAGCCTCGATGATCTGGCTCAAAGACCTCACCCGGGCCATGAATTGATCACGACTCGATACGCGCCCTAG
>NZ_JAMJFL010000091.1 GCF_023544665.1 Streptomyces sp. YS415 | reverse complement strand
CCGGACACGGTGCTGCTGGCGGAGGCCAACCAGTGGCCGGAGGACGTCGTCGACTACTTCGGCGACTACCGCAGCGGCGGCGACGAGTGCCACATGGCCTTCCACTTCCCGGTCATGCCCCGCATCTTCATGGCCGTCCGCCGCGAATCGCGCTACCCCGTATCCGAAATCCTCGCCAAGACCCCGGCCATCCCGTCCGGCTGCCAGTGGGGCATCTTCCTGCGCAACCACGACGAGCTGACCCTGGAAATGGTCACCGACGAGGAACGCGACTACATGTGGG
This sequence comes from Streptomyces sp. YS415, assembly GCF_023544665.1. GTDB lineage: Bacteria > Actinomycetota > Actinomycetes > Streptomycetales > Streptomycetaceae > Streptomyces. The sequence goes on along the minus strand of NZ_JAMJFL010000091.1, from coordinate 113 downwards.
CCGAGTACGCCAAGGACCCCCGCATGCGCGCCAACATCGGCATCCGCCGCCGGCTCGCGCCCCTGCTGGACAACGACCGCAACCAGATCGAACTCTTCACCGCCCTGCTGCTG
>NZ_JAMJFL010000090.1 GCF_023544665.1 Streptomyces sp. YS415 | reverse complement strand
CCACGGACCCGTAACTTCCCCAGCACCGGGATGAACTGCGGACTGTCCGCGGCCTGACCCGCGGTCAGCACAAACGCCAGCGGCCGGCACTTGCGGTCGGCGGCCAGATGGATCTTGCTGGTCTGCCCGCCCCTGGAGCGGCCCAGCAGAGCGGCCTTCATACGGACTCTGCGTCGACGCCGGATGCGTCGCCGCTCCTCCCGTTCAGGATCTGCCGGGACGTCCTGCCCGCTTTGTTCTTCGCCACTGCCCCCTTTGACCTGGCCTTCTCCTCCTCGACAGCAGCCTTCTCCAACGCAGTGACGACGTCCTCACCCAGATGCATCCCGGCACCGTCATGGTGCGCCCGCACGGTGGTGGAGTCGATACTGACCAACGACAAGTCCACCTCACCCCGCTTCGCCGCCTCCGTGATCAGGCCCTCCAGCAGTGCCTCGAAGACGCCGGCGTCGCGCCACTGCCGGAAACGGTTGTGCACAGTCGACCAGGCGCCGAACTCCTGCGGCATCTCCCGCCACTGCCCACTGGTCCTGAACCGCCAGATCACACCCTCGAACTGCTGCCGCA
>NZ_JAMJFL010000009.1 GCF_023544665.1 Streptomyces sp. YS415 | reverse complement strand
CTCCCCGTACCGCCGCGCGGGCCGCCGCCGGGCCGCCGGTCGGAGCCGCGGCCCCCTGACCGGGCCCCTGGGTCTGCGCGGGGGCCCCCGCCTGCACCGGGGATTGGGGCTGGACGCCGGGCTGGGCATGGGCCTCAGGTCCGGGGGCGTACCCCATCGCGGGAGCGGCGGCGCCCCCGGAGAAGTTCACGCCGCGCTCCAGCCGGTCCAGCCGGGCCATCACCGAGCGCTCGTCCCCGTAGGCGGCGGGAAGCATCACGCGGGCGCAGATCAGCTCGAGCTGGAGTCGGGGCGAGGTGGCGCCCCGCATCTCGGTGAGGCCGTCGTTGACGAGGTCCGCGGCGCGGCTGAGCTCGGCGGCGCCGAAGGTGCCGGCCTGGGCCTGCATACGCTCCAGCACGTCCGCGGGGGCGTCGATGAGCCCCTTGTCCACGGCGTCCGGAACGGCGGCGAGGATCACCAGGTCCCGCAGCCGCTCCAGCAGGTCGGCGACGAAGCGCCGGGGGTCGTTGCCGCCCTCGATGACGCGGTCGACGACCTCGAAGGCGGCGGCGCCGTCCCCGGTGGCGAAGGCCTCGACGACGGAGTCCAGAAGCGAGCCGTCGGTGTAGCCGAGGAGGGAGGTGGCCATGGCATACGTCACACCCTCCTCCCGCGCCCCGGCGAGCAGCTGGTCCATGACGGACATGGAGTCACGCACGGATCCGCCGCCCGCGCGCACGACCAGCGGGAGGACGCCCTCCTCGACGGGGATGTTCTCGTGCCCGCAGACCTCGGCCAAATACTCCCTGAGGGTGCCCGGAGGCACGAGCCGGAAGGGGTAGTGGTGGGTCCGCGACCGGATCGTCCCGATGACCTTCTCGGGCTCGGTGGTGGCGAAGATGAACTTCAGATGCTCCGGGGGCTCCTCGACGACCTTGAGCAGGGCATTGAAGCCGGCCGACGTGACCATGTGGGCCTCGTCGATGATGTAGATCTTGTACCGGCTGGAGGCGGGGCCGAAGAAGGCCTTTTCCCGCAGCTCACGGGCGTCGTCGACACCACCGTGCGAGGCGGCGTCGATCTCGATGACGTCGATCGAGCCCGGGCCGTTCCGCGCCAGGTCCTGGCAGGACTGGCACTCCCCGCACGGGGTGGGGGTGGGGCCCTGCGCGCAGTTCAGACAGCGGGCGAGGATCCGGGCGCTGGTCGTCTTTCCGCATCCGCGCGGGCCGCTGAACAGGTACGCGTGATTGACCCGGTTGTTCCGCAGCGCCTGCTGCAGCGGGTCGGTGACATGCTCCTGCCCGATGACCTCGGCGAACGACTCCGGGCGATAGCGGCGGTACAGCGCGAGAGACGACACGCATACGAGGTTATAGGCGCCCACTGACAACCCGACCCACGGGAACGCAGACGCCCCCCACGCACCCGCCAGAGCCGACCTACCCTTGCTGCCTTCCGGCCCTGGGGGAGTTCAGTCAGATAGCGCCGCGTGAGGGGCTGCGCACAGAGTACCCGACGTCAGCAGCTCGTATCGAGTTCGCGAGCACCCTCCTCGGTCATGTAATGTTCCCGGCGGAGGATTCGCCTAGAGGCCTAGGGCGCACGCTTGGAAAGCGTGTTGGGGGCAACCCCTCACGAGTTCGAATCTCGTATCCTCCGCCAGTGCCTCACCGGGCACTACGTCGAAGGGCCCCACTGTTCGCAGTGGGGCCCTTCGACGTTGTCCGGCTCAGGGCCTGAATCCCTTCCGGCCCATGGCCTGCCACCCCCTTCCGCCCCAGGGGCTGCACTCCTTCCGGAATACCCCCGGGGGGTATATGGTTCATCGCAGTGGGCCCGGGGACACGGGCCGTGCGGACAGGCGAATGGGGACGTCGTCATGGATCACAGCACTCATCAGCACGCCGGGCACACCGGACACGACAGCCATGCCGGGCACGGCAAGGTCTCGTGGGGCATGGCGATCAAGGCCACCCTGCACTGCCTCACCGGGTGTGCCGTCGGAGAGATCCTCGGCATGGTGATCGGGACCGCGCTGGGCTGGGCGAACGTGCCGACCATGGTGCTGGCGATCAGCCTGGCGTTCCTCTTCGGGTACTCGTTCACGCTGTTCGCCGTCCTGCGGGCCGGGCTGGACCTCAAGTCGGCCGTCAAGGTCGCGCTCGCCGCCGACACCGTCTCCATCGCCGTGATGGAGTTCGTGGACAACGCGATCATCGCCCTCACCCCGGGCGCCATGGACGCCCATCTCGACGACGCGCTGTTCTGGTCGGCCCTGCTGGGCGGCTTCGCGGTGGCGTTCGTGATCACCACGCCGGTCAACAAGTGGATGATCGGGCGGGGCAAGGGCCACGCCGTGGTGCACGCCTACCACTGAGGCCCGCCCCCTCAGCGGACGTCGATCCGCCGCTCCACGCTCACCTGGTCGATCTCCGAGACCCGCACGGTGACCTTCATGGTCCAGGTACCGGCGAGGGGGAGGTTGACGAAGCTGTTGGCCCAGTAGCCGCCCCGGTCGGTCAGGTCGGCGTCGAGGGGGCCGATGTCCTGGGCGGGGAGCGTGAAGGAGACCCGCAGTTCGGGAACGGCCGACAGACCGCCGTCCGGGCCGAGCACCACGGCCTGGAGGGCGTTGTCGCCGACCCGGCCGGGGTCCAGGGTGAGCTCGACCTTGCCGGCGCCGCCCGGGACGCCGACGTCGAAGGGGACCGTGACGGCCACGGTGCCGCCGGTGGGCGGCGCGGCCCCGGCCGCCTCGGCCACGGCCCGGCCCGGCAGGGTCGCGGTGAGCACGGTCGTGATCACCAGCACGACCACCCCGACGGTGACCTCGGCCAGCACCGAGCGGCGCAGGGCGCGGCGCTGGGCCTCGTCGGAGGGCGCGTGCGGTGGCGGGGGCGGCGGGTCCGGGAGGCGGGGGCCGCCCATGGGCTCCGGAACCCTTGCCCGTACGACCGCCTCCGCCGCCTGCTCCCGGCTGCCTTCCCCCGCCGCCCTCTCCGTCCCGACCGCCCCCAGCCGTGCCGTCCACCGGCGGGATGCGGCCGCCGCCGCGAGGAGGAGGGCGACCGCGACGATCTTGAGGGCCAGGAGCCTGCCGTACGTCGTGTCGGTGAGGGCGTCCCAGGAGCCGAGGCCGCGCCAGGACTGGTAGACGCCGGTGACGACCAGGACGGTCACCGAGGCGAAGGCCAGGCGGGAGAAGCGGGTGACCGTGCCGGGGGTGAGGTGGGCGCGGCGCAGGGTGAGCAGCAGGGCCGTGAGGCCGCCGAGCCAGACCGCGGTGGCCAGGAGGTGCAGCACGGCGGAGGTCATCGCCACCGGTACCTGGATTCCGGCCGAGGCGTGATCCGAGGCCGCCCAGGTCAGGGCGAGTCCTACGGCGAGGACGGCTCCCGGCGGGCCGCTGGGCTCGCCCCGCCTCCACCGCCGTACGAGATACGCGGCGGTCAGGAGGAGCAGGGCCAGTCTGGTCAGCAGGGTCAGGCCCGGGCGGCCGGTGAGGGTGTCGGTGAGGGCGTCCGGGTTCAGGGCCCCCGCCGGGGACTCGCCGGTTTCGTACGGGGCCCGGAGCAGCAGCAGGGCGGCCGTCGTGGCCGCCAGGGTCCACCAGCCGAGCAGGAGCGGCGTGCGCAGGGCCTTCGGGTCCGGCGGCCGGCATACGGCGACGAAGGTGGCCGTGCCGATGAGCAGGGCCGCGGCCAGGTAGGCGAGATACCGGGCGATCTTGTGCAGGGCGGCGGTGGCCGGATGCTCGGCCGGGCCCGTGTCGACGGCCACCGGGACGGCCGACGGCTTGCCGACCGAGAAGGTGAACGCGCCCGACACCGGGTGGCTGTCCGCCGACACCACGCGCCAGGCCACGGTGTAGGTGCCCTGGTCCAGGCCCCGGGGCAGGGTGACGCGGGCCGTGCCGTCGTCCTCCGCGTGCTCGGCCTCCCCCACGCGCAGACGCGTGCCGTCCGGGCCCAGGACGCGTACCGAGTCGTCGAGGAGCCCCACGGACTCGGTGAAGGTCAGGGTGAGCTGGCGGGGGGCCGTGGCGAGGACGGCTCCGTTCTCGGGGTCGGTGCCGCTGAGGGCGGCGTGCGCCGAAGCCGTTCCGGCGCCGCCGAGGAGGAGCAGGACCAGCACGGCTCCCAGCAGCACCAGCCCTTGAACCCCGCGCCGTCGGACCACGTCGTCCCTCCGCCTTCCCCGGTCTCCGCCACGAGGATAGGTACGCACCGCGAGCGCCCCACGCTCACCCGGCCGGACGGATCGACGGACGCGTCCGCACCCCGCCCGGCCGCATCCGCGTCCCCGGGACAGGCCTCACCACGTCGGCCGGGCCGATGCCCCTCCGTCCACCACCAGGTCGTGACCGGTGATCCAGGAGGCGAGCGGGGAGGAGAGGAACACGCAGGCGTCCCCCACGTCCTCCGGGCGGCCGAGCCGGCCGACGGCCGTGGCCGCGTTCCAGCGCCGTACGCCCTCCGGCCAGGCCCGGGCCAGTCCGTCCCGGTCGATCAGGCCCGGGCAGACCGTGTTCACGCGGATGCCGTCGCGGCCGTACTCCATGGCCGCCGAGCGGGCGTGCATCACCACCGCCGCCTTCGCGGCCGCGTAGTGCGCGTGCCCCTCCGCCGGCATCCGGCCTCCACGGAGGCGATGTGGGTCACCGAGCCGCCGCCCCGCCCCCGCATCACCTCGGCGGCGGCCTGCGTACAGGCGAAGACACTGGTGAGGTTGGTGTCCAGCACCGCCCGCCACTCGTCCGCGGTCATCCCGGGCAGATCCCGGACCGGCTGCACGCCCGCGTTGTTGACCAGTGCCGTCAGCCTGCCGCCACCCCACTCGGCGGCCTCCCGCACCACGCGGTGGCACTCCTCCTCGACGGTCAGGTCCCCGCGCAGCACGATGGACCGCCCTATTTCGGCGGCCAGTTCGCGCGCCGCGTCCACCGCCGTCCGGCTGGGGGTACCCCCTCTGGGGGAGGAGGGCCACCGCCGCGCCCTGCTCGGCGAAGCGCAGGGCGATGCCGCGGCCGATGCCGCCGCCGGCTCCCGTGATCAGGGCGACCTGGCCCTGGAGCAGCTTCATGGGCGGCACAGTTCCATGATCCGGGCGGCCTCGTGGGGATAGCGGGCGAGGAGGTGCTGCGCGTCGCCGTGCTCGTAGTCCTCGTAGGTGAAGCCGGGGGCCATGGTGCAGCCGAAGAAGGTCCAGCCGCCGCCGGCCGCGACCCGGGCGCCCATCCAGGTGCCCGCGGGGACGGTCAGCTGCGGTTGCTGGCCGTGCAGGACGTCCGGGCCCAGGACGGGCGTGCGGGAGCTGCCGTCGGGAGCGAGCAGCAGCATCTCCAGGGGGTCGCCGAGGTAGAAGTGCCAGACCTCGTCGCCGGTCAGCCGGTGCAGCGCGGAGTAGTCGCCCGGCTCGGCGGTGAGCAGGGCGACTATGGCGGTGCCCGCGGGTCTGCCGTCCGGTAGCGCGGGCCCTTCCCAGGTACGGCGGAACAGTCCGCCCTCGCGCGGTATCGGCTCCAGACCGTAGTGGGCGACGAGGTCTTCCGGGGTCACCCGGGGAAGGCTACCTCCCGGCGGAGGAAGGCGAGTTGGGCCTTCTTCTCCGGCAGGTACACGTCCGGGAGGTCGATCTCGGGGAGGGTGACGAGCGGTCCCGCCTCGAAGCCCTGGCGCACGAAGCGGGCGACGGCCTTCTCGTTCGCCACGTCGGGGTCGATGACGATCCGCCGCCGGTCCAGGCCGATGAGGGCGTAGGAGGTGATGGCCTTGAGCAGCCCGGACGTCCAGCCGCTGCGGCCGCTCTCCTCGTCGGCGGGCGCGAGCAGCAGGTGGACGCCGATGTCGCCGGGCTCCACGTCGTAGCACTCGCTGACCCGGTCGGCCTCGGGCTCGTAGGTCTGCAGCAGCGCGACCGGGACGCCGTCGCGGCGGACGAGGTAGGCGTGGTGGGTGTCGAGGGTGTCCAGGTGGGCGTAGATCTCGGTGACCTGGTCGCGGCTGAGGCCGTTCATGCCCCAGAACGCGGCGCGTTCCTCGCTCACCCAGGAGTGCACGACCTCGGCGTCGGTCTGCGGGTCGAGGCGCAGGACAGACACGGTGCCGAAGCCGTCGACCCGCTCCTCGTACACCGTCTCGCGGGTCTCAGACATCGGTTTCCTTCTCCAGTCGGTCGAAGTCCGTGACGACGGGGACGAGCTCTCCCCGCGTCCACAGGGGCAGTTGGTCGCGGTGGTGGGGAGTGCCGGGCACCCCGGAGGCGCCGAACGGCACCACCCACAGGCTGTGTTCGCGGCGGTCCAGGTCCCAGACGTACCGGGCGGCGGGGCCGCGGGCCGCGAGGTCGGTGATGCCGGGCACGGCGGAGGTGCACAGGACGCAGTCGTGGTCGCCGGAGAGAGCGGGCTCGTCGTACTCGGCGGGCAGGGCACGCCAGGGGGCGAGGCGGTGGGTGTCGCCCCAGACTCCCCCGGGCGGCCGGGCGGCCACCTCCTCCACGGCGGCGCGCACGGCTTCCGGCCGGTCGATGCCGTACAACTCCTCGGCGCGCAGCAGGTGTTCGAGGGCGTAGCCGATGCGCGGGACGAGGGCGAGCCAGGGGAGCAGGACCTCGGGGTAGGCGGGCGGGGCGGTCAGGGCGGCGAAGGCGGGGTGCACGGCGAGCCGGCGTACGACCGCGCCGCGCACCGCCGCGTAGACGGCGGCCGGTGCGCTGTCGGCGTCCATCCGGCGGTCCCAGGCCAGGAGCGTCTCGCGCAGGCGGGCCGCCTCCGGGGAGAGGCCGTCGAGGGCAGCCAGGCGGTCCAGCAGGGCGGCGGCGGAGGCGAGATGGGTATCGGTGTGGATGGCGGGCATGTCGCCGGGCGCCCACTGCTCCTTCTCGCCCAGCAGGGCGGCGATGCGGTCGGCGCGGTGCGGCGGGGCGAACTCGACGCCGAGGGGCGCGGCGGGGCCGCGCTGGTTGGCCATCACCGCGACACCGTCGGCGAGTTCGCCGTACGGCATCTCGTGCCAGCCCTGCCAGGCGTGGCCGGGCTCCCAGGCGGGGACCAGCCGGGTGCGGTTGGCCCGGGCGCGCCGCGGGACCTTTCCGGCGACGCGGTGGAGCAGGCCGCCCTCGGTGTCGGCGGCCTGGACGACGTTGACCGGCTCGGTCCACCGGTCGAAGGCCCGGTCCACGTCGGCGACCCGGCGGGCCCGCAGCAGCGGGAGGAGGGCGCCGAAGCCGAGGTCGCCGGTGACGCGGGGCGGGTAGCGGAGGCTGACGGCGCAGTCGGTGCCGTCGTCGAGGCCTTCGGGGCCGCCGATGACGACCGGGCCGCGGTCGGTCTCGATGACCTCGACCTCGACCGGGTCCTCGCCCGCGACCTCGATGGTCTCGGTGTGCCGGGCGGCGCGGGCCCAGGTGCCGTCCGGACCGAGTGCCTCCACGCCCGCGCCCGTCCGCCGCAGCCGTTCCCGGTACAGGTCCTGGTAGTCGGCCATGGCGTTGGTGATGGCCCAGGCGACCGTGCCGGTGTGCCCGAAGTGGGCGATGCCGGGGACGCCGGGGACGGCGAGGCCGACGACGTCGAACTCGGGGCAGGACAGATGGATCTGCTGGTAGACGCCCGCGTCCTCGATGAACCGGTGCGGGTCGCCCGCGATGATCGGCTGCCCGGAGACCGTGCGCTCGCCGCTCACCAGCCAGCCGTTGCTGCCGGAGGTGCCGGGGCCGTCGATGGCGAACAGGCCGACGGCCTCCTCGCCGAGGTGCCGCACCGCCTGGTCGCGCCAGAGCTTGGCCGGGAAGCCCGCGAAGAGGATGTGGATGCCGAGCCAGATGCCGAGCGGGGTCCAGGGCTCCCAGCGGCCGGGGGTGCCGACCGGCAGGGCGGCCCCGGCGAGGCCTTCGTTGACGCCGTCGACGTACGCCCGGATCCAGTCGGCGGTCTCCGGGTCGCCGTCGGCCAGTTCGGCCCAGCAGCGGCGGGCGGTGTCGTCGAGCCTGGCCCGCCGCACGAAGCGGTCCCAGGCCAGGGAGTCCGGGCCGAGCAGGGCGGCGGAGGTGCCCTCGGCGCGGCGGCGTTCCACCTCCAGCTGCCAGGCCCGGTCGAGGGCGGTGACGCGGCCCTGGGCGCGGGCGAGTTCGCGCGCGCCGTCCGCCCGCAAGTGCGGGATGCCCCAGGCGTCGCGGTAGATCTCGGCGGTCACCTGTCACCCTCCTGTGCTCATGGCCTGCTTTAGGTTAGCCTTGCCTAAGTTATTCGTGGCGGAATAGTACGCGAAGGGTGAAGACGCGATGGGGCAGGGGCACGGTTGGCAGGGCACGGTCCTGAAACTGATGGGCGCCAAGGACTTCGAGTTCACGGTCACCGGCGCCGAGGACGTCTCTCCCGACTACCGGCGGCTGCACCTCACCGACGGCGGCATGCTCGCGGCGACCGGCGTCCACCCGACGATGTGGGTCCGGCTCTGGTTCACCGACGGGGGCAAGCCGCACCAGCGGGCGTACACGCTGGTCGACCCCGATCCGGAGGCCGGCACCTTCAGCCTGGAGTTCGCGCTGCACGAAGGTGTGGCCAGTGACTGGGCGCGGGCGGCGCGGGCCGGGGACACCATCGAGGCGACGGTCCAGGGCACGGGCTTCCAGCATCCCCGGCCCGAGCCCTCCCACGTCTTCGCGATGGCCGACCCCGCCTCGCTGCCCGCGCTCAACTCCCTCCTGGACGCGCTGGGTACGGCCCCGGCGACCATCTGGTTCGAGGGCACCCTCGACGGGCTGCCCTGCCGGGCCGACGCCTCCCGGCACGAGCTGCGCCCGGTCGCCCGCCACGAGCTGGTGGACGCCGTACGCGCGGACCTGCCCGACCTGGTGAAGGGCACCGACCAGCCGTACGTCTGGATCGCCTGTGACACGGTGACCACCCGGAACCTGTCGGCCTACGTCCGCAAGGAGCTGGGCGTCGCCAAGGACCGGATGCACGCGCTGGGGTACTGGCGCGCGACCTGAGCCCGAGCAGGCGCACGCGGTCGCGCTCGCGTACCGGCGCGCGACCCGGGCTCGTCCGCGGGATCATCGAGCCATGGACGTCACCCTTCACCTCGCCCAGGACCCCGACGCCGACGAGCTGCTCGGCCGCAGTCCGCTCGCCGCGCTGGTCGGGATGCTGCTCGACCAGCAGGTCCCGATGGAGTGGGCGTTCAAGGGGCCCCGGACGATCGCGGACCGGCTCGGCGCGGACGATCTGGACGCGCACGACATCGCCGCCCTGGACCCGGAGTCCTTCGCGGCGCTGCTGTCGGAGAAGCCGGCCGTGCACCGCTACCCGGGGTCCATGGCCAAGCGCGTCCAGCAGCTGTGCCAGTACCTGGTCGAGCACTACGACGGCAACGCCGAACTGGTCTGGAAGGGCGTCACCGAGGGCACGGAACTGCTGCGGCGCCTGGAGGAACTGCCCGGCTTCGGCAAGCAGAAGGCGCAGATCTTCCTCGCGCTGCTGGGCAAGCGGCTCGGCGTGGCCCCGAAGGGCTGGCGGGAGGCGGCCGGCTCCTACGGCGAGGCCGAGTCCTTCCGGTCCGTCGCCGACATCACGGGGCCGGAGTCGCTGGCGAAGGTGCGCGCGCACAAGCAGGAGATGAAGGCGGCGGCCAGGGCGGCCAAGAAGTAAGCCGTTCGGCTCACCCTTGGTGGCGGCACCGGCCGGGCCGTTCTCAGCTTGAACCATGACCGAGGCACCGTCCGGCCCCGCGTGGGGCCCGGAGTACGACGACCGCAACGTCCACGCGCGGCGCGCCCCGAGAGGCGGCCACGAACCCGAACCGCCCCTCGAGGGCCCCCTGCACGCCCTGTCCCGGGCCGCCTGGCAGATCGTCCTGCTGACCGGCCTCGCCTCGCTGGTCCTGGGCGTGCTGGTGCTGGTCTGGCCGGGCTCCACGCTGCGCGCCACCGGCGTCCTGTTCGGCCTCTACCTCCTGCTCAGCGGCGTCTTCCAGCTGGTCGCCGCCTTCGGCACGCACAAGACGACCTCGCTGCGCGTGCTGGGCTTCATCAGCGGCGCCCTGTCGATCCTGCTGGGCCTGTTCTGCTTCCGCGGGCCCATGCAGTCGCTGCTGCTGCTCGCCCTGTGGATCGGCATCGGCTGGCTGATCCGCGGCATCACCCAGACCGTGGCGGCCGTCTCCGACCCGGGCATGCCCGCCCGCGGCCGGCAGATCCTCCTCGGCGTCGTCACCTTCGCCGCCGGGGCCGTGCTGATCGTCTCGCCGTTCGAGTCGGTCGGCGTCCTCGTCGTGGTCGGCGGGATCTGGCTGGTCGTCGTCGGCATCGTCGAGATCGTCACGGCGCTGGGCATCCGCCACCGCGCCCGCCAGGTCCCCCACGAGCTGTGACCGGGTACGCCGGGCGGGCGGTTCTCGGGCGCGCCGCGCAGAACGGCGCGGCCGCGACGGGGAGATGACCTTCCGTGAGCACCGTACGAAGCCTCCGACCCGGCCGGACCTGGCTGCGGACCTTCGTCCTGCTGCTCGCCCTGTGCGTCCCCGCGGCACCCGCCGGAGGGCCCCTCTCCCCCGTCGCGGCGGCCACCGAGATCATCGAGTACGACGTCGTCGACCCCGCCCCGCGGCCCGGAACCGCCCGCCGCGCGCACCGCGCCGCCGCCCTCCCGCCGCCTCCCGCCCCGCGCCCCCGCCCGGCGGCCCTGCTCCCGCCGCCGCACCCGCGCACCCCGGCCGCCCGCCGCTCGGTGGTGGTCCTGCGCTGCTGACAGAACCGCTCCCCCCGGTTCATCCGTCAGTACGACGCAAGGAGCACCCCCATGCCCATGGACCCGTACGCCGTCCTGCGCGCCCTGCTGCGGGCGGAGGCCGCACGCAGCACGCCGAAGCCGCAGACGAAGCGGGACGAACATTCCCCGAAGGACAAGAACCGCTGAGCAGCCGGCGGAGGCGGGGCCGTGGCGGCTACCGCCTCCGCCGCCGGGCCGTACCGAAGACCGAGCGGGTGATCTCGCGCCCGATCTGAGTGCCGACGGACCGGGCCAGCGACTTGAACATGCCGCTGCCGACGACCTGCTCGACCACCGACGGCTGCTCCTGGGTCCGCGGGGCGGCCTGGGGGGCCCGGGCCCGCATCTCGTCCGGCCCCTTGCCCGCGGGCGGCCGCTGCAGCCGCTCGTACGCCGACTCCCGGTCGACGGCCTGCGCGTACCGCCCGTACAGCGGCGACGACGTCACCGCCTCGTTCAGGGCCGCGGACTCGATCGGCCCCATCAGGGACTCGGGTGCCCGCAGCCGGGTCGCGGCGACCGGCGTCGGGGCGCCCCTCTCGCTGAGCACGGTGACCACCGCCTCGCCGGTCCCGAGCCCGGTGAGCAGCTCCTCCAGGTCGTACGCCGAGTTGGGGAAGGTCTTCACCGTGGCCCTGAGCGCCTTCTCGTCGTCCGGGGTGAAGGCGCGCAGCGCGTGCTGGATCCGGTTGCCGAGCTGGCCGAGGACGTCCCCCGGTACGTCCTTCGGGGTCTGCGTGACGAAGAAGACGCCGACCCCTTTCGAGCGAATGAGCCGCACGGTCCGCGTGATCGCGTCCAGGAAGGCCGGGGAGGCGTCCTGGAACAGCAGATGCGCCTCGTCGAAGAAGAAGACCAGCTTCGGCTTGCCGGTGTCACCGACCTCGGGCAGATCGTGGAAGAGATCGGCGAGCAGCCACATCAGGAACGTGGAGAACAGCTCCGGCTTGTCCTGCACGGCGGGCAGTTCGAGGACGGAGACCGTGCCGCGCCCGTCCCCGTCCGTGCGCAGGAACTCGGCCGTGTCGAACTCCGGCTCCCCGAAGAAGCCGCCCATGCCCTGCGCCTCGAAGGCGGTCAGCGCCCGCAGGATCACTCCCGCCGTGGCACTGGACAGACCGCCGATGCTCTTCAGCTCCGGCCGGCCCTCGTCCGAGGTCAGGAAGGCGACCACCGCCCTGAGGTCCTTGAGGTCGACCAGCTCCAGGCCCTTGGTGTCGGCGTAGTGGAAGACCAGGCCGAGCGACTGCTCCTGGGTCCGGTTCAGCTGCAGCACCTTCGAGAGCAGGACCGGGCCGAAGCTGGTGATCGTGGCCCGCACCGGAACGCCGTGGCCGAGACCGCCGAGCGCGTAGAACTGCGCGGGGAAGCCGGTCGCCGTCCAGCGCTGGTGGACGTCCGCGGCACGGGCGGTGATCCGGTCGCCGGGCTGTCCCGGCGCCGAGATGCCCGACAGATCGCCCTTGATGTCGGCGAGGAACACCGGCACGCCCTGGGCCGAGAGCTGTTCGGCGATCAGCTGGAGCGTCTTGGTCTTGCCGGTGCCGGTCGCGCCGGCGACCAGACCGTGCCGATTGAGCATCGGCAGCGGGATCCGGATCTGCGCGTCGGCCAGGCACCGGCCCTCCCACAGCAGGGCGCCCAGGTCGAGGGCGGGGCCTGCGAAGGCGTACCCGGCGGCGATCTCCAGGGCCTCCTTCGGCAGGGCGGGAGCGCTCCCGGACTTCTCGGGGGCGGTGGCCGACGGCACGGTTTCGCGGTCACTCATCTCAGGCACCTATCCGAAAATTGAGGTTCACCCCGATTTACAGCGGCTTTTCCAGCGTCGCACTCGGGCGCCATGGCTGCGCCCGGAACGTCTGGACCGGTAGGCTTTCCGTGTGATCTTCAAGCGCATCGGAAACGGCCGGCCGTACCCCGACCACGGCCGGGAGAGCACCCGGCAGTGGGCGGACGTCGCACCGCGCCCGGTCCGCCTCGATCAGCTCGTGACGACCAAGGGCCAGCTCGACCTGGAGACCCTGCTCGCCGAGGACTCCACCTTCTACGGCGACCTGTTCGCGCACGTGGTGAAGTGGCAGGGCGATCTGTACCTGGAGGACGGTCTGCACCGGGCCGTGCGCGCCGCGCTGCAACAGCGCCAGGTGCTGCACGCGCGCGTGCTCGAGCTGGACTGACGCCGCGGATCGAGTGGCGGTCCGGTGAAGGGTTGACCCTTTCGGGTTCTCCTGCCCGGCATCCAATGATCATGTAGTAGGAATCACCGCTCCGGCGCACTACGCTGCGCCCATGAGCATGCTGACTCCCCCTGGCATGGGCGGCCAGTACCGGATCACGGGGGACAAGTACCCGCGGATGCGCCGGCCGCGGCGACGCGGCAGGCTCGTTCTCCTGGCCGTCGCGTCCGTCACCGCCCTCGGCGTGCTCGGCTGGGGCACGCTCCAGCTCATCGACGTCTTCACCGGTGGCGGCAAGGAAGCCTCCGCGGCCGGCGCCCGGCTCGGGGAGTGCCGCGACCGGGCGACTGTCTCGACCAAGGCCGCCGCGCTCCCCGAGCCGGGCCGGATCACCGTCAACGTGCTCAACGCCACGCCGGTGAGCGGCCTCGCGAAGAAGACCGCGGACGAGCTGAAGAAGCGCGGCTTCCGGATCGGCGAGGTGGGCAACGCGACCAAGCAGTACGACAAGAAGGTCAAGGGCACGGCGCTGCTGCTCGGCCCCTCCGCCGCCCTCGACACGTCGCTGCCGGTCCTCGCCACCCAGCTGCCGGGCGCCGAGCGCCGCACGGACGCGGCCCGCAAGGGCACGGCGGTGGACCTGATCCTCGGCTCGGGCTTCAAGAAGCTGACGGCGAAGGCGGACGCCGACAAGGCCCTGGCCACGCTGACCAAGCCGAAGCCGACGCCCGCCGCGGCGGACAAGGCCTGCTGACACCACTCGGCCAGCGGCAAATCCCCTGGGGGGCGGATTGCGCCTGGGGCGCAGGAATCTGCGCCCAGGGGCGCGGGGAACTGCGCGGCAAGCCACGACGGCGCCGCAGCCACCGCGCACCCCTGAGGAAAACAGGCGACCCGCGTCCTACTCCGCGGCGCCGTACATCCGGTCGCCCGCGTCGCCGAGCCCCGGCACGATGTACCCGTGCTCGTTGAGCCGCTCGTCGACGGAGGCCGTCACCACGGTCACCGGCGCCCCCGCCAGCTCGCGTTCCATCACCTCGACGCCCTCGGGGGCGGCGAGCAGCACCACCGCGGTCACGTCGTCGGCGCCGCGCTTGATCAGCTCCTGGATCGCCGCGACCAGGGTGCCGCCGGTGGCCAGCATCGGGTCGAGGACGTACACCTGGCGCCCGGAGAGGTCCTCCGGCATCCGGGTGGCGTACGTGGAGGCCTGGAGCGTCTCCTCGTTGCGGATCATGCCCATGAAGCCCACCTCGGCGGTCGGCAGCAGCCGGACCATGCCTTCCAGCATGCCGAGGCCGGCCCGGAGGATCGGCACCACCAGCGGGCGGGGGTGGGACAGCTTGACGCCCGTGGTCCGCTCGACCGGCGTTTGGATGTCGACCTGTTCGGTGCGCACGTCCCGGGTGGCCTCGTAGGCGAGCAGGGTGACCAGCTCGTCGGCGAGGCGGCGGAAGGTCGCGGAGTCGGTGCGCTGGTCGCGCAGGGTGGTGAGCTTGTGGGCGACCAGGGGGTGGTCGACGACGTGGAGACGCATGTCCCCAACAGTAACCGGGCCGCCGCGCCCCACGTGCTGGCATCAAACCGGCCACCGGTGGGAACGCGGGAAGGACGTACTGGGGGTGTGCACATGCCTGACAGGGAGTCCCGACAGAACCGCGACCAGCGGGAGACCGACGCGCAGCGGCGCCGGCGCCGGGCCCAGTTCCTGCGCGACCTGGCGGAGGCCCGCGAGCTGCGCGACCGCGTCCAGCCGCGGCGCGCCAAGGCCGCCCGGCTGCGCCACGCCATGCGCATGCGCACCTTCCGCTGGTGACCCCGGCCCGCTGTCGGCCCGTCTGATGCGTGCGCCAGGCCGGGTGCCGCGTACGATCCCGCTGGTGGACGATCAAAACGGGCGGACACAGGGAGCCGAAGACGTCCCCTGAACGCTCCGTTTCTGCCACGATTCCGAGTGGGCGGGGCTCGGCGCACCGCACTCCCGCCCACAGCCTCCGCCGGGGGGACCCCCAACCGGCACGCCTATGACCAGTGGGAGAGTCACGGTGTACTTCGCCGCACTGCTCGCGCGCACCGAAGACGGGTGGGAAGCGAGCGACACAGAGCTCGACGATGTGGAGACCCTGTCGGACCTGGCCGAACTGGCCCGTGAATCCTCCCCGGAGGACGACACGGTGCTCGTGCTCATCGAGCAGGAGGACGCCTGGTTCGGCGTCGTCCGCATCGACGGCGAGGACGACCCTCGTATCTACGTCTCGGACGCCGCCGCCGCTGCCCGCAGCAGCTACGGCGAGATCCTGCTCACCGACGAACTGCTCGGAAAGGAGCCCGGCGACGACGTCCCCGACCTGGACGCCCTCGACCTCGACGGCACGGAGGAGCCGGACGGCGACTCCGACGACACCGAGGAACCCGTGGGCGGGACCTCCGCCGACGCGGTGCCGCACAGCCCGGTGGGCGACAGCGGGATCCTCGACGACCTGGGCATCAGCGAGAAGGAGCTGAAGACCCTGGACGCCGACGCGCTGAGCGCCATCGCCGAGGCGCTGGGCGCCGCGGAGGTCCTGGAGACCGTCCGCTGACCCCGGCCCTTCCCGCGGGTCCTCCGGACCCGGTACGCGACCGCTGGCGGGCGGCGATGCGACTCGCCCTGGACCAGGCCGAACTGGCCGTCCGGGGCGGGGACGTCCCCGTCGGCGCCGTCGTGCTGTCCGCGGACGGTACGACCGTGCTCGGCACCGGGCACAACGAACGCGAGGCCGTCGGCGACCCCACCGCGCACGCGGAGGTGCTGGCGATCCGCCGGGCCGCCGCGAGGACCGGCGAGTGGCGGCTGACCGGCTGCACGCTGGTCGTCACGCTGGAGCCGTGCACCATGTGCGCGGGCGCGCTGGTGCAGTCGCGGGTGGACCGGGTCGTCTACGGCGCCCGGGACGAGAAGGCCGGCGCCGCGGGATCCCTCTGGGACGTCGTGCGCGACCGGCGGCTCAACCACCGCCCCGAGGTCGTCGAGGGCGTGCTCGCCGAGGAGTGCGCCGGGCTGCTCACGGACTTCTTCCGGCACCGCTGACGGCCCCCGATTATCGATTTTTGAGCAGTGCCCAGCGTGCTGTAAGGTCTCCCTCGGTAGCGTGTCCGAGCGGCCGAAGGAGCTCGCCTCGAAAGCGAGTGTGGCGCAAGTCACCGAGGGTTCAAATCCCTCCGCTACCGCTCTGAGAAGGGCCTCGTCGCGAGACGGGGCCCTTTCATCTGTTCGGTTACACTCGCCGCCGGCAACAGGGGGCCCTTCGGGGGCGACAGGCGCAGGGAGGCCGCGGTGGCGGTGAATTCGAAGAAGATCGCCGTCTATGTGCTCGTGGTCTTCGTGCTCTACCTGATCATCACGGACCCGGCCAAGGCAGCCGACTACGTGCAGATAGGGTTCGAGGGCATATCGGACGCCGCCAAGGCCATCGGCGACTTCATGACGTGGATCGCCAACGGAGGAGAAGAATGATCCGCCACCTGGTCCTCTTCAAGCTGAACGAGGGTGTCCGGCGCGACGACCCGCGGGTCGTGGAGGGCGAGAAGGCCTTCCAGGCGCTGGAGGGCACGATCCCCGAGATCCGCTTCTGGGAACTCGGCTGGAACCTCAGCGACCGCCCGATCGCCTACGACTATGCGATCAACTCCGCCTTCGACGACGCCGACGCCCTGCGCCGGTACGTGGAGCACCCCGAGCACCAGGCGGGCGTGGCCCTCTGGAAGGAGTTCGCCACCTGGGTGATCGCGGACTACGCCTACTAGACCCGACCGCCGCACAGCCCTTCGCCGCGATGGCGAGGGGCTTTTCTGCGTTTTTGGGCACTTGGTCCTCAACACGGTGTTATGCGGTGCTTGCACACAGTGCACATGTCTTGTGATGCTATGACCGCTTTTGACGGATGAGTTGATGGATCACGAGGTGGAGTTGACCGTGCCGGCCAGTACTGCGCCTCCCCAAGAAGCGGCCCCCGAACCGGCGGCAGCCGCCCCGCGCAGCCGCGGTGCCGACACCCGCGCGCTCACTCAGGTGCTCTTCGCCCAGCTGAAGGAGCTCCGCCCGGGCACGCCGGAGCACAACCGGGTGCGCGGGGCGCTGATCGAGGCCAACCTCCCGCTCGTGCGCTACGCGGCCGCCCGCTTCCGCTCCCGCAACGAGCCGATGGAGGACGTGATCCAGGTCGGCACCATCGGCCTGATCAACGCCATCGACCGCTTCGACCCGGACCGGGGCGTGCAGTTCCCCACCTTCGCGATGCCGACGGTGATCGGCGAGATCAAGCGGTACTTCCGTGACAACGTCCGCACGGTCCACGTCCCGCGCCGGCTGCACGAGCTGTGGGTGCAGGTCAACAGTGCGACCGAGGACCTGACGACCGCCTTCGGACGCTCCCCGACCACCGCCGAGATCGCCGAGCGGCTGCGCATCAGCGAGGAGGACGTGCTGTCCTGCATCGAGGCGGGACGCTCCTACCACGCCACCTCGCTGGAGGCCGCCCAGGAGGGCGACGGGCTGCCCGGCCTGCTGGACCGGCTCGGCTACGAGGACCCCGCGCTGGACGGCGTGGAGCACCGCGATCTGGTCCGGCACCTGCTGGTCCAACTCCCCGAGCGGGAACAGCGCATCCTGCTGCTGCGCTACTACAGCAATCTCACCCAGTCGCAGATCAGCGCGGAACTCGGCGTCTCCCAGATGCACGTGTCGCGGCTACTCGCGCGTAGCTTCCAGCGGCTGCGGTCGGCAAATCGGATCGACGCCTGACCGCAAGCACGAGCGAACGGTCACCGGGTCGAGCGAATCGCTCACCAGGGCTCTTCCCGGCGGTTTCGCGCCGAAAGACCGTCAGACCCCTTGTTTCCAGGGCGGATTCACGTCTGACATGTCGACATGTCACTACAGCGTGTTGCCGACATGTGACATTCTGCGGGAAGCGCGTTTGCCGCGGCTCCGGCTCCGGTATTCAGGTGAAGGCTGCGTTCCTCAGTGGGAGCGTCCGCCCCGACCGTCCCGCGACCCAAAGGGGGTGGCATGTCCGCAGAACAGGGCAGCTCGAAGGTGCTCACGCTCACGAAGAGCGAGGCTGAGCCCGCGCTCGACGACGTAACGGCCCTTGTCGAGGCCGCGCCGGCCCCGGCCCTCCCGACGTCGGGAGCCATCGACACCCGCACCCTCTCCCGCTCCCTGTTCCTGCGGCTCGCCGCGCTGGACGAGAACAGCCCCGAGCGCGCGTACGTCCGTGACACGCTGATCGAGCTGAACCTCCCGCTCGTCCGGTACGCGGCGGCACGCTTCCGCTCCCGCAACGAGCCGATGGAGGACATCGTCCAGGTCGGCACCATCGGCCTGATCAAGGCGATCGACCGGTTCGACTGCGAACGCGGCGTGGAATTCCCGACGTTCGCGATGCCGACGGTGGTCGGGGAGATCAAGCGGTTCTTCCGGGACACCTCGTGGTCGGTGCGGGTGCCGCGCCGTCTTCAGGAACTGCGGCTGGCCCTGACGAAGGCCAGCGACGAACTCTCCCAGAAGCTGGACCGCTCGCCGACGGTCACCGAACTCGCCGCGGTGCTGGGCGTGTCGGAGGAGGACGTGGTCGACGGCCTGGCGGTCGGCAACGCCTACACGGCGTCCTCGCTGGACTCACCGGCGCCCGAGGACGACGGCGGCGAGGGCTCGCTGGCGGACCGCCTCGGCTACGAGGACACCGCGCTGGAAGGCGTCGAGTACCGGGAGTCGCTGAAGCCGCTGCTGGCCAAGCTGCCGCCCCGGGAGCGCCGCATCATCATGCTCCGCTTCTTCGCCAACATGACCCAGTCCCAGATCGGAGAGGAAGTCGGCATCTCCCAGATGCACGTCTCCCGCCTGCTGACCCGCACGCTCGCGCAGCTGCGCGAGGGGCTCATCTCGGACTGACGCCGAGGGCGGCGCCCGGCGCTCCGGGCGACGACATGGACACATGGCCGCGGAGGCGCCCTGACCGGCGCCTCGGCGGCCGTCGTGTGTCCGGGGCGGACTTACATCAGCGCCAGCCAGGCCACCGCCGCGACGATCGCGACGGCGAGGACGACACCGACGATCAGGCCGATGCGGGGGCCGGAGGAGGCCGCCGCCTGCTGACGCCCCTGCGGGGCCTCGTCGACGAACGCACGGAACATCTGGGTGCTGCCGGCGGGGTCGTAATTGCCCTGCGGGCCCTCGGTGTTAGCCATGGGCCGAAACCCTAGCGAACCCAGGGGTGCCGCCCAAGCGCGGGGCGGCGGGGGCCCTGCGGGATCCCGGCGTCCGGCCGGTGCGACCGGCACCGGGAAGCGCCCGTATCGGCCGTCACCTGCACGTTTACGGTCGCAATACTTGCCTTTGCCAACTTTTGGAGCGTACCCCCGCCCCTTTTGCTTGCCTGTAGCAACCATCAGCTTCTATGGTTGCCCTAAGCAACGAATACTCCCGGGAGGCGCGATGGCCGAGCAGGCGGTGTACGAGGAGCTCGTCCGTCAGTTCAGTGCCTTCGGTGCCGTGAAGCGGGAGCTGGGGCGGGCGCTGCCGGCCGACTGCCCGAGTGGTTCCGCCGCCGTGCTGACGCTGCTGGAGCGCCACGGCGACATGCGCATGAGCAAGCTCGCGGACCTGCTCGCCGTGGACATGTCGGTCACCAGCCGCCATGTGGCCCATGTCGCCGAGCGCGGCTGGATCGACCGCTCCCCCGACCCGGCCGACAAGCGCGGCCGCATCCTGCGTCTCACGCCCGCGGGACGGGCGCGGGTCGAGGAGCTCGCCCGGTGCACCACCCGGCTGCTCGCCGAGCGCCTGAGCGACTGGACCGACGACGAGGTCACCCAGCTCACGCTGCTCATGGCCCGCCTGAGGCGCTGCTTCGACGAACAGTCCCCCCGTACACCCGCGATCACCACGTAAGAGAAGGAAGTCCATGGCAACGACCACACCAGCCGGTGTGCGGGCTCATGCCAAGCACTCAGGAGGCGCCGGCGAGGCCCCCATGACGCATCGGCAGATCATGGAGGCGCTCTCCGGGCTGCTGCTCGGCATGTTCGCCGCCATCCTGTCCTCCACCATCGTCTCCAACGCGCTGCCCGAGATCATCCAGGACCTCGGCGGCGGGCAGAGCGCGTACACCTGGGTCGTGACCGCGGCGCTGCTGGCGATGACGGCGTCCACGCCCCTGTGGGGCAAGCTCGCCGACCTGGTCAGCAAGAAGGCCCTGGTCCAGATAGCCCTGGTCGTCTACATCATCGGCTCGGTCGTCGCCGGTCTGTCCCAGAACGCCGGGATGCTGATCGGCGCCCGGGTGATCCAGGGGCTCGGTGCCGGTGGTCTGACCGCGCTCGCCCAGATCATCATGGCCGCGATGATCTCCCCCCGGGAGCGCGGCCGTTATTCCGGCTACCTCGGCGCGACCTTCGCCGTCGCGACCGTCGGCGGTCCGCTGGTCGGCGGTGTCATCACCGACACCGACTGGCTGGGCTGGCGCTGGTGCCTGTACGTCGGGATCCCGTTCGCGCTGATCGCCCTGTTCGTGCTGCAGAAGACGCTGCACCTGCCGGTGACCAGGCGCAAGGTCAAGGTCGACTGGGCCGGTGCCTTCTTCATCACCGCGGCCGTCTGTCTGCTGCTGGTCTGGGTGACCTTCGCGGACGACAAGTACGCCTGGCTGTCCTGGCAGACCTACGCGATGGTCGGCGGCGCGCTCGCCCTCACGCTGGTCTTCCTGTTCGTGGAGACCAGGGCCGCCGAGCCGATCATCCCGCTGCACCTGTTCCGGAACCGGACGATCACGCTGGCCTCGCTCGCCTCCCTGCTGGTCGGTGTCGCGATGTTCGCGGGCACGGTCTTCTTCAGCCAGTACTTCCAGCTGGCGCGGGACAAGTCCCCGACCATGTCGGGCGTCATGACCATCCCGATGATCGCCGGTCTGTTCGTCTCCTCCACCGTCTCCGGCGCGATCATCACCAAGACCGGCAAGTGGAAGGCGTGGCTGGTCACCGGCGGTGTGCTGCTGGCGGCGGGCCTCGGGCTGCTGGGCACCATGCGCTACGACACCCCGTACTGGCACATCGCCGTCTACATGGCGGTCATGGGCCTCGGCATCGGCATGATGATGCAGAACCTGGTGCTGTCCACGCAGAACCAGGTCGCCCCGCACGAGCTCGGCGCCGCCAGCTCGGTGGTGACCTTCTTCCGGTCCCTCGGCGGTGCGATGGGCGTCTCGGCGCTCGGCTCGGTGATGTCCAGCCGGATCAGCCACTACGCCACCGACACCATCGGCTCCCTCAGCCCGCAGGAGCAGGCCGGCGCGGCCCGCGCCGTGGGCTCCGGCGAGCTGCCCGACATGGACGCCCTCCCCGAGCACATCCGCACCTGGCTGGAGAGCGCCTACGGACACGGCATCGCCGACATCTTCCTGTACGTCGCCCCGATCGCCTTCCTCGCCTTCCTGGTGACGCTGTTCATCAAGGAGGTCCCGCTGCGGACGTCCGGCGCGCTGGTGCAGGCGGCCGAGGGCACGAAGCCGGCGGCGGCTCCCGCTGCGGAGAAGGACGCGGCCGAGAAGGACACCGTGGTAGAGCACCCCGTGGTGGAGGACGCAGTGCAGGTCACCGGTGGGGCCGTGCCCGTGCGCGGATTCGTCCGCGGCGCCGAGAGCGCGCCCGTACCGCGGGCCGCCGTCACGCTGATCTCCCTCTCGGGACGGCAGCTCGGCCGCTCGGTGGCCCAGACGGACGGTGCCTACGGCGTCGACGCGCCGGGCGCCGGCTCGTACGTCCTCATCGCCTCCGCCGACGGCTTCCAGCCGCAGGCGTCCACCGTCGTCGTCGGCGAGGAGCCTTTGGCCTACGACATCCTGCTCAGCGGCACCAGTGGGCTGAGCGGTGTGGTGCGGGCGGCCGACGGGGCGCTGCCGGTGCAGGACGCGATGGTGATCGTCACCGATGTGCGCGGGGACCTGCTGGCCACCGCCGCCACCGGGGAGCAGGGCGAGTTCGCCCTCGGCGAGCTGGTGCCGGGCACGGTGACCGTCGCGGTGAACGCCGCCGGGTTCCGGCCGCGCGCCCTGCCCGTCGAGATCGGCGGCACCGGCGTCACCCGGGTCGAGGTCGGCCTCGACTCCGGTGCCCAGGTGCGGGGCGTCGTACGGGCGCCGCACGGTCCGCTGGCCGACGCCCGGGTCACGCTGGTGGACGCGGCGGGCAATGTCGTCGGCACCGCGACGACCGGGGCGGACGGGGCGTACGCCTTCGCCGACCTGGACGGCGGCGACTACACCGTCATCGCGACGGGTTACCCGCCGGTGGCGTCCGCGCTGGCCGTCGGCGGATCCGGCGTCGACGACCACGACATCGAACTCGCCCACCCCGGCGAGTAGGACAGGCCCCGGCCCGTGGAGCGCGCTCTGAGCGGAGGCGCGCTCCACGGGCCGGTTTCATGCGAGGAGTTGAGATGGGACTGACCGCGAGGATCCGTACCCGGGACGGTTGGGCCGTGTCGCACGCGGTCGTCACGGTGACGGACGGGAACGGCAACCAGGTGCTGCGCGCCCCTGCCGACGCGGAAGGCGCGGTGCGGGACCCGAACCCGCTGGCGCCCGGGGCGTACACGGTCATCGTCACCGCCGTCGGGTACGCGCCCGCCGCGGCGAGCGCGATCGTCACCGCGAGCGGCCGGGCCGAGGTGGGCACGGTGACGCTGGCCCGGCAGGGCGGGGCGGAACTGCCGCCGCCGGGGGTGTGGACGGTGGACCCGGCGCACTCGTCGGTGGGCGCGGTCGCCCAGCACCTGGGGATCTCCAGCGTGCACGGGCGGTTCACCGACTTCTCCGCGACCGTCGCCATCGCCCCTGACGACGTCACCGGGTCGCGGGTGGAGGCGGTGATCCGGGCGTCGTCGATCGACACGGGCAATGCCGTACGGGACGAGCACCTGCGGTCGGCGGACTTCCTGGACGTGGAGAGGTTCCCGGAGATCACCTACCGCTCGACGGGCCTGACCGCGGCCGGCCCGGATCGCTGGACGGTCCACGGGACGCTGGGGCTGCACGGTGTCGTACGGCCGGTGGACCTGGACCTGGCGTACCTGGGGACCGGGTCGGATCCGTGGGGCGGGACCCGGGCCGCCTTCCGGGCCACCGCCGAGCTGCGGCGGGAGGACTTCGCGATGCGCTACAACCAGGTCGTCCAGGCGGGGATCGCCGCCATCGGTACGACGCTGCGGGTGGAACTCGACGTGCAGGCGGTCCAGGGAGACGCGCTCCCGCAGTCCTAGGCTGGGCGCATGGCACCGAACATCGCGACCAACACCACCGTCTCGTCGGCCGAGTTGCTGGACTTCGTCCGGCCGCGGCATCGCGCGATCCTGCTGACGCGGCGGGCCGACGGGAGCCCGCAGGGGTCGCCGCTCACCTGCGGGGTGGACGACTCCGGGCGGATCGTCGTCTCCACCTACCCCGAGCGGGCCAAGACCCGGAACGCCCGGCGGGATCCGCGGGTCAGCCTGATCGTGCTGAGCGACGACTGGAACGGTCCCTGGGTGCAGATCGACGGCACGGCGGAGGTCGTCGACTGCCCCGACTCCGTCGAGCCGCTGGTGGAGTACTACCGGAACATCGCCGGGGAGCATCCGGACTGGGACGAGTACCGGGCGGCGATGGTGAAGCAGGGCAAGTCGATCATCCGGGTGACGCCGCAGAGGTGGGGGCCGGTGGCGACGGGCGGATTTCCCGCGCGGCTCGTCGAGGACGCCTAGCCGGTCCTATCGTCCTCTCGCCACCATCGCCTCGATGCCCGCGACCAGCAGGTCCAGGGCGAAGACGAAGTCCCGCTCCAGCATCTCCTCGACCGTGTCGCCGCCCCGGGCCGCCATGATGTCCTTGGCCTCGTCGACGACCTCCGCGGTCGAGGGGGACTCGCTCACCGTCTTCATGGCGTGCTGGAACCAGGCGTCGGGGGTCATGCCCGCGTCCTGGACCCGGGCGAAGAAGTGGCCCTCGATCGTGCCGTAGCCGTACACGAACTGGAAGACGGCCGAGATCGCGCCCGTCACGCCCTCGGCCGGCAGCCCCGTCCTGCGGATCACGCGCTGGACCACCCGGGAGAAGGCCAGGGAGTTCGGCCCGATGTTGAGGTAGGTCCCGGCCAGCGGGGAGATCCACGGGTGGCGGACCAGCAGGGCCCGGTACTCGCGGGCCAGCGTGCGCAGTTGGTCGCGCCAGTCCTCGTCGGCCTCCGGGTCGGGGAGCCGGAGTTCGCCGTAGACCGTGTCCAGGGCGAGTTCGAGGAGGTCGTCCTTGGTGTCGACGTACCAGTAGACGGACATGGCCGTGACGTTCAGCTCGGTGGCCAGCCGGCGCATGGAGAACTTGGTGAGCCCTTCCGCGTCGAGCAGCCGTACGGTCACCTCGGTGATCCGGTCCCGGTCGAGGCCGGAGGGCTGCCCCCCGCCCCGGCCGCCGCGGCGCCCCTTGGCCTCCAGCCATACGCTGGCCCGCTCGGCTGCCTTCACCATGGCGCACCTTCCTGGTCCTGCTGCGTGCGGGTCATGTCACCCGAGTCTGCCCGCTCCGCCCTGCGCAGCAACGTCGCCGCCACCAACCCGCCGAGCAGCACGGCCACCGCGCCCACCAACTGACTGCTCTCCAGGCCGGAGGCGAACGCGTCCCTGATCTCGCTGCGCCGGGCCTCGCCGTCGGCCGCCGCCATCGCCGCCGGGAACGAGGACGCGGCCACCGGGACGAGCGCCGCGAAGCGGGAGGTGAGCACGGCCCCGAGCACGGCCACGCCCAGGCCCTGCCCGAACTCCGCCACGGTCCCGTTGATCCCGGCCCCGATGCCCGCCTTCTCCGGCGGGATCGAGCTCATGATCGCGTGCGCCATCGCCGGGTTGGCGATCGCCGCACCGGCGCCTATGAGGAGCAGGCCCAGCAGCGTTCCGGTGTACCCGCTCGCGGTGAGCAGGGCGATCGACGCCAGGCCGCAGGCCATCAGGGCCATGCCGACCCCGATGGCGGCCGGGTTGCCGAGCCTGGCCGCCCACTTGGCCGCCACTCCGGTGAAGTTCAGGGCCACGATCGCGAGCGCGAGCGGTGCCGTGCGCAGACCGGCCTCCAGCGGGCCGTAGCCGAGGACGAACTGCATGTGCTGGGTGAGCAGGAAGAGCGAGCCGCCCATGCCGAAGGTGATCAGCACCGCGCCCGCGATCGCCCCCGTGAACCGCTGGTTCTTGAAGAAGTGCAGGTCGAGCATGGGGTACGGGATCCGGCTCTCCCAGTAGGCGAAGGCCGCCAGCACTCCGCCCGCGACGGCCGCCGACCCCAGCACCCGGGCCGAGGTCCAGCCGTGCTCGGGTCCGGAGATGATCGCGAAGACCAGGGAGGCCATGCCGATCGTGGAGAGCAGGGCGCCGAGCAGGTCGGGCCGGTCGCCGCGGGGGTTCTTCGACTCGGGGACCAGGGTGACGGCGGCGACCAGGCCCAGCACCACGACCGGCAGGTTGATCAGGAAGATCGCGCCCCACCAGAAGTGGTCCAGCATGAAGCCGCCGAGCAGCGGGCCGCAGGCGAAGCCGAGCGCGTTGACCGCGGCCCAGATGCCGATGGCCTTGGCGTGCTCCTCGGGGGCGAAGATCTGCATCACGACGGCGAGCGTGGTGGTCAGCAGCAGCGCCCCGCCCACGCCCATGCCCGCCCGGGCGGCGATCAACTGGCCGGTGGTGTCGGCGAGTCCGGCCGTCAGCGAACCGGCGCCGAACAGGGCCAGGCCGGTGATCAGCATCTTCTTGCGGCCGTAGCGGTCGGCGGCGCTGCCCGCGGTGAGCAGCAGTCCGGACTGCACCAGCGAGTACGCGTTGATCATCCACTGGATGTCCGAGGTGGCCGCGTCCAGCTCGCTGGTCAGCGAGGGGATGGCGACGTTCAGGACGGTGTTGTCCAGGACGACGGTGAGCTGCGCCAGGCAGATGACGCCGAGGATCAGCCAGCGCTGGGGGTGGCCCTGGGAGACGGTGACGGGTGCGGAGACGGACATGCTGTACACCGTAGAACAGCTCTCATACGGTGTACAGCGCGTTTCTCCCGTCTGCTGCGGCGCTCAGCCGCCCGCCTTCCGCGTCAGGTCGTAGAAGGTGGCGGAACCGGCCGTGACCTGCTTGAAGTTGGCCTCGACCCACTCCGTGATCCGGGCGGACGTACCGCTGTCGGAGCCGCCCATGCCGCCGCCGGAGCCGCTGGAGATGAAGTAGTGGATCCGGCCGTCCGCCACATAGTCCTTGAATTGGGAGAGCGTCGGGGAGGGGTCGGTGCCGTTGAAGCCGCCGATCGCCATCACGGGCTCTCCGGTGGAGAGTTGGTAGCTCGCGGCGTTCTGGGCGCCGATGGCCGCGGCGGCCCAGGTGTAGTCCGCGGCGTTCTCCGTCAGGAGGTCCGTGGCCTCGTCGGCGACCGTGGCGCCGTTGAGCAGACCGCCCATGCCGCCGCCCCCGCCACCGGGGGTACCGCCGTCACCGTCCTGCTGGTTCTGCTGACCCGGCATCCGGCCGGTCCCGTTTACCGGGGGCCCGCCCGTGCCGCCGCCCTGCTGGTTCTGCCGGCCCGGCATGCCCCCGCCGTCCGGGAAGCCACCCCCGCCCGGACCGCCGCCACGGCCGCCCTGCACCGAGGGTCCCGCGGTCACGATCGAGCCGGAGTGCCCCTCGCTCACCGTGGTGAGGGTGTACGCCGCGGGCCCGGCCAGCGCCGCCACCAGCCCGAGTCCGGCCACCGCCATGGCCGCTCGGCGACCCAGCCTGCTCGCGAAGACGAGCCCGAGCGCGGCGAGCAGACCGCCGACCAGCACCAGCCACTTCAGCCAGGGCAGGTAGTCGGCGGACCGGTTGAGCAGGACGTACCCCCAGGCCGCGGTGGCCGCCGCCGCGGTCGCCAGGGTCCCCGACGCCCACGCCCTGTCCCGCTTCTCCCACAGCAGCACCGAGCCCATCCCGACCAGGGGAGCGATGCAGGGGGCGAGCGCCACCGTGTAGTACTCGTGGAAGATGCCCTGCATGTAGCTGAAGACCACCATGGTGGTCAGCAGCGCGCCGCCCCAGACGAGGAACGAACCACGGGTCACCGAGGTGCGCTCGGCCTTGTGGGTGGCCACCAGGCCCGCGATCAGCAGGATCAGCGCGGCCGGGAGCAGCCAGGAGATCTGGCCGCCGATGCCGGCGCCGAACAGCCGGTCCCAGCCGGTCTCGCCCCACTGCCCGGTGCCGCCACCGCCACCGCCGCCGACGCTGCCGGTCTCCTCGCCGTTCAGCCGGCCGAGACCGTTGTAGCCGAAGGTCAGCTCGAGGAAGGAGTTGTTCTGGGAGCCGCCGATGTACGGGCGGGAGGACGCCGGCCACCACTCCACGACCGCCACCCACCAGCCGCCCGAGACGACGATCGCGGCCAGTCCCGCCGCCAGCTGTCCGATCCGCTTCCTCACCCTCACCGGGGCGCAGACGGCGTGGGCGAAGGCCAGCGCGGGCAGGATCAGGAACGCCTGGAGCGTCTTGGCGAGGAACGCGAAGCCGATCGCGGCCCCGGCCCACAGCAGCCACTTCGTACGGCCGTCCTCCAGGCCGCGGATGACGAAGTAGCAGGCCAGGGTCATCAGCAGGGCCAGCAGCGCGTCCGGGTTGTTGAACCGGAACATCAGCGCCGCGACCGGCGTCAGCGCGAGCACCGCGCCCGCGATCAGACCGGCGGCCGGACTGAACCGGCGGCGGACGGCCGCGTACACGACGGCGACCGTGCCGACGCCCATCAGCACCTCGGGGACGAGGATCGCCCATGAGTTCAGGCCGAAGATCCGTACCGACAGCGCCATCGGCCACAGCGCGGCCGGGGGCTTGTCGACGGTGATCGCGCCGGCCGCGTCCAGCGAGCCGAAGAAGAACGCCTTCCAGGACTGGCTGCCGGCCTGGACGGCCGCGGAGTAGAAGGAGTTGGCGTAGCCGGAGGCGCTCAGATTCCAGAGGTAGAGCACCGCGGTGGCGAGCAGCAGGCCGAGGAAGGCCGGGCGCGCCCAGCGCGGGTCCCCGGTCCTGCCGCGCCACAGTCCGCGCAGGAACGGCCGCTCGGGCCCGGCGGCCGTGGGAGCGGGCGGCTCCTGCACGGCCGTACGGTAAGTGCTGGTCATCGGGGCTCCCCCGGTCGGTGGTCGGAGGGCCGCACGGGCTGCGGGGGCCGCGGGAGCGGCGGCTGCGGTACGGCGTACGCCGGGATGTGCCGCACGGCCGTCGGCGGCGGCTCCTCGCGGCGGTCCGGGAAGACCCACACCCGGAAGAGGAGGAACCGCAGCACGGTCGCCGCGAGGTTGGCGGCGATCAGGACCGCCAGTTCGGTGGAGTGCCCGGGGTCCCCGGCCGCCGTGTTCAGGGCGGCCAGCGAGCCGCTGGTCAGGGCGAGTCCGATGGCGAGGACCACCAGGCCCTGCGCCTGGTGCCGCACCGCCCCGCCGGGGCCGCGCACCCCGAAGGTGAGGCGCCGGTTGGCGGCCGTGTTGGCGACCGCCGAGACCAGCAGGGCCAGGGCGTTGGCCGGCTGCGCACCGGTGAACTGGCGCAACCCGCTGTAGAGCAGCAGGTAGAACAGCGTGGACAGCGCGCCGACCACGCAGAATCCGACGAGCTGACGGGCCAGCCCCTTCGGCACGTCCTGGAGGTCGCGGTCGCGCGGATCGTCGCCGAAGGGGCGGGCGAGGCGGTCCAGCGGCAGCGAACCGGTGGCCAGGGCCTTGCCGATCCGCCACACGCCCTTCAGATCGTCGGCGGCCGTCCTGACGATGCGGACGGTGGAGTCCGGGTCGTCGACCCAGTCGACGGGCACCTCGTGGATACGCAGTCCCGCGCGCTCGGCGAGCACCAGCATCTCGGTGTCGAAGAACCAGCCGCTGTCCTCCACCAGCGGCAGCAGCACTTGGGCCACCTCACGGCGGATCGCCTTGAACCCGCACTGCGCGTCCGAGAACCGGGCCTGGAGCGAGCCGCGCAGGATGAGGTTGTACGAGCGGCTGATGAACTCCCGCTTCGGGCCGCGCACGACCCGGGAGGAGCGGGCGAGACGGGAGCCGATCGCCAGGTCCGAGTGGCCCGAGATCAGCGGGGCCACCAGTGGCAGCAGGGCGTTGAGGTCGGTGGACAGATCCACGTCCATGTAGGCGAGGACCGGGGCGTCCGAGGCGGACCACACGGTGCGCAGGGCGCGGCCGCGGCCCTTCTGCTCCAAGCGGACGGCCCGGACCTCCGGGATCTCCGCCTCCAGCCGCCGGGACACCTCGGGAGTGGTGTCCGTCGAGGCGTTGTCCGCGATCGTGATGCGGAACGGGTACGGGAAGGTGCGCCGCAGGTGCTCGTGCAGTCTCCGCACACACGGCTGGAGGTCCTTCTCCTCGTTGTGGACGGGGATCACTACGTCCAGGACAGGCGTAGGCGTACCGGCGTCTGTGGCCGGGAGGTGCTCCCGCGCCGGCAGAGTGCCGGGAGAAGAGTCGGTTCGCATGGAACCGACTTTTCTCAACTGCCCTGTCGTGCCCGTGTGGTGGTGCTGTGCTGTGCCTGTGAGTGAGGCTGCCCGCGGGTTTCGGTGGCCGGCCGGACGGTGAGCGGGGGCAGATGGACCGTGAAGACGGTCCGCCCGGGCACGCTGTCCACGGTCACGGCACCGCCGTGCGCGGTGGTGACGGCCTGCACGATGGCAAGGCCGAGACCGGTCGAGCCGGAGGCGCGGGAGCGCGAGGTGTCGCCGCGCGCGAACCGTTCGAA
Organism: Streptomyces sp. YS415; assembly: GCF_023544665.1. Taxonomy (GTDB): domain Bacteria; phylum Actinomycetota; class Actinomycetes; order Streptomycetales; family Streptomycetaceae; genus Streptomyces. Next base: position 248,509 of record NZ_JAMJFL010000009.1, on the reverse strand, counting down.
GACGTGCGGCAGCAACTCGGGCGGGACGCCCGGGCCGTCGTCCTCGACGTCCACGCACGTCCAGGGACCGCGCCGCTGCACGCGCGCGGTGACCGTCGTCCCCGGCGGGGTGTGGGTGCGGGCGTTGGCCAGCAGGTTGACCAGGACCTGTTGCAGCCGGGCCGCGTCCGCGCTGATCAGGGCGGGTTCGTCGGGCAGGTCGAGGCGCCAGTTGTGGTCGCGGCCGGCCGCCCGGGCGTCGCTGACGGTGTCGACGACGAGGGGGACGAGGTCGGTCTGCTCGAACCGGAGCGGCCGGCCGGCGTCCAGCCTGGCCAGCAGGAGCAGATCCTCCACCAACAGGGTCATGCGGCCCGCCTCGGACTCGATCCGGCCCAGGGCGTGCCGGGTGTCGGGGCCGACGTCCTCCCGGCCGCGCCGGGTCAGCTCGGCGTAGCCGCGGATGGAGGCGAGCGGGGTTCTGAGCTCGTGGCCGGCGTCGGCGACGAACTGCCGTACCCGTGTCTCGCTCTGCTGGCGGGAGTGCAGGGCGCCGTGGACGTGGTCCAGCATGCGGTTCAGAGCGGCGCCGACCCGGCCGACCTCGGTGTGCGGGTCGCACTCGGACTCCGGGACCCGCTCCTCGAGGTTCACCTCGCCGGTGTGCAGCGGGAGTTCGGAGACGCGGGTGGCGGTGGCGGCGACCTTGCGCAGGGGGCGGGTGGCGACGCCGACGATGACGGTTCCGGCGAGGGAGGCGGCGATCAGGCCGGCGGCGGTGACGCTGATCTCGATGAGGATCAGGGTGTCGAGGGTGTTGTCGGCTTCCTCGGTGGGGACGGCGACGTAGAAGCTGCCGTTGTCGCCGGAGGCGTACTGGACCCGGTAGTCACCCAGCTCGCCGAGGTCCACGGTGTGTTTGCGGCCGTCCCGGGGCACGGAGTCGAGCGCCTGGACCTGGCTCTCGGTGAGGTCCTCGGACTCCAGGCCGCTGAGTTCGGTGCTGGTGTCGTCCTGCACGCCGACCTTGGCGGCGGTGATGGAGCCGCGCTCGACCTCGGCGACGACCGTGCCCTGGGGTTGGGGGCCGCGGGTGACGATGTCGTCGAGGCTGAAGGGCTGCGGGGCGTCGGCCGCGTCGCCGTCGGCTTGGGCGTTGTCGTCGGCGCTGTCGTCGGCGTTGTCGGGGTTGGCGTCGGGGTTGCCGTCGCCGTGGGGTCCGCCGAAACCGGCGACGCGGCCGGTGACCTCGGTCAGCCGTCCGTCGAGCTGGGCGTAGAGGTGGGAGCGCAGCGCCAGCGTGGTCACCGTGCCGATCACCGCGCAGACCACGGCGATCAGGACCACGGAAGCGACGACGAGCCGTGTCCGCAGGGTGCGCGGCTGTCCCGCTCGCGTCTGCTGCGGACGCGTCCGTCGTCGCCCGCTCACGAGGCGGCGGGCTTGATCAGGTATCCGGCTCCGCGCCGGGTGTGGATCATCGGCTCCCGGCCCGCGTCGATCTTCCGCCGCAGGTAGGAGATGTACAGCTCGACGACGTTGGCCTGGCCGCCGAAGTCGTAGGACCAGACCCGGTCGAGTATCTGCGCCTTGCTGAGCACGCGGCGCGGGTTGCGCATCAGGAAGCGCAGCAACTCGAACTCGGTGGCGGTGAGATGGATGGAGTCCCCGCCCCGGCTGACCTCGTGGCTGTCCTCGTCGAGGGTGAGATCGCCGACGACGAGCACGGAGTCGGAGCGGCGGTCGGCGGCGCCGGAACGGCGGATCAGTCCGCGCAGCCGGGCGACGACCTCTTCGAGGCTGAACGGCTTGGTGACGTAGTCGTCACCGCCGGCGGTGAGCCCGGCGATCCGGTCCTCGACGGCGTCCTTGGCGGTGAGGAAGAGGACGGGCACCTGGGGCAGCTCGCGCCGCAGGCGGCCCAGGACCGCGAGTCCGTCCATGTCGGGCAGCATCATGTCGAGGACGACGGCGTCGGGCCGGAACTCGCGCGCGGCCTGGACGGCACCGGTGCCGTCCCCGGCGCTGCGGATCTGCCAGCCTTCGTAGCGCAGTGCCATCGACAGCAGCTCGGTGATCGACAACTCGTCGTCCACCACAAGCACGCGGACGGGGCTCCCGTCCGGCCTCAGCAGTTCGGTGCGCCCCTGGGGCGAGGTCGTGGTCATGCCCGCCACGCTGTCGGTCCCCTCTGAGAACACACTTTCGGCAACCTGTGATTTCCCTGAGAAACACACAGGGGGTTCTCGGTCAGGTTTTCCGGGAGGTTCTCAGGGCGTCCTGGTTCAGAACAGGCCCTCCTGGGGCGGGTGGGCCGGCTTCGGTTCACGGATCGGGAAGGGCGGGGCGTCGTCCGTCGCGGGTATCAGGGGCCAGCCTCGGAGCAGGCGGGTGTCGAGGACGACGACTCCGTCCGGCGTCCGCAGATGGAGGTCGGGGCCTGCCGCGGCGAGGAGTTGGCCGTGGAGGGCGGCGCCGGCGACCAGTTCGGTGACTTCTCCGGCGGCGGGCGGGAGGCCCGTGAGGCCGAAGGCGTGCACGTGATCGACGGGGCGGCAGGGCGCGGGGGTGAGGGAGTCCGGCCAGGCGGGAAGAGCGAGGGCCTGCGCATGCAGCCGCTCCAGCTCCGCGGACCGCTCGCCCTCGGTGCCGGGAAGGGCGGAGCGTACGGCCCGCTTGTCGGCGTACGGAATCCGGTCGGGCACGCGCAGCGCGGCCCGCAGCAGCTCCTCGGTCCGCCGGGCGGCCATCAGCGGCCCGGTGCCCAGCCAGCTGAAACAGACCGCACCCTGCTCAAGAAGGCGCGCCGAGCCCCGTTCCTCGGCGGTGATCCCGACCTTGACCAGGCCGGTCCCGAACCAGGCCAGATAGACGCGGTACGGCCGGGGATCGTCGGCGAGGGTGTCCGCAGCCACCGAGTGCGCACGGTCCAGCCGGGCACACTCCTCGCACCGCCCGCCGACACTGCGCCCCGGCACGGGGGCCCGCACGGGACAGGCATGCCCCCTGGCCCCGATGCACGTCCGCACACCCCCTCCCGCCACCCCGAAGGCGACACGCTTCCCCCGGACCAGCGCACTGCGCCGCCCGCCGTCCCACTCCAGCACGGGCCCCGTCGCAGACGACCACCGCAGCCCCGAACACATCCACGACGCCTGTTCCATCACCGTCGAGACTAGGCGGGGGGACTGACAACGGCCTGGGGACGGCCGTACGGGACAGGCCCGTTCACTCGGCGGCGGACGCCAGGAGTACCGGCTCACTCGCGGGCACCGTCACCACGTCGGGGACCACCTCCCGGCGCCCCCGTCCGGCCAGCCGGCACCCCAGGCACCCGGCGTGCCCCTGACGCGCCTGCGAGTCGCGCGCCCGCATCGGCCACTCCTCCCGCGGCCGCCGTCCCGACGGCTTCCCCCATCCCGCGAGATGCAGCGTCCAGGTGACCAGCAGGGCCCCGGCCACGATCACGAAGCCGAGGGCCAGCCAGGCGCCGGACACCGTGCAGACGCCGACGCCCAGTGCCGCGGTTCCGACGGTCGCTATGCCGAAGCCGGTCCACCCCGCGACCGTATGTCCGTGGTCATACTGATGTGCGCTCACGTATCCGCCCCACCTCGAAGCCAGCAGAACCTCTTACCTCGTAAGAAGTTTAGCGCAGAAATCCCTCACGAGCTAAGGTAATAACACCCTCATGTCCGCCACGTCGCGCCCCGCCGCCACCCCAGCCCAGGCGCTGGAGGCGATGGACTCCCTCATCGCGGCCCATCTGCTCGGCCAGCAGGAGATGGCCCAGCGGCTGGGCCTGAACATCACCGACCTGCTCTGCTTCGCCTGCGTCCTGAAGGCGGGCGAGAACCTGCTCACCGCGGGCGACCTCGCCGAGCACGCCCACGTCACCACCGGCGCGATGACCGGCATCCTCAACCGGCTCGAGCGCGGCGGCTACATCACCCGCGTCCCCGACCCGGCCGACCGGCGCCGGGTCCGCGTGGCCGCGGTACCGGACGCCGTCACGCGCGTGGAGGCGCTGTACGGGCCCTACTACGGCCGCCTCAACGCCCTGTTCGCCGACTACTCGCCCGACGAGATCGCCGTACTGACCGACTGGTTCACCCGGACCACGGGGCTGGCCCAGCAGTACATCGACGAGCTCCGGCAGGGCGACGGCTGAGACTCACGCAGGACGCCGTACCTGGAGCGGACCCAACTGCCTTGGTAGGGCTGGCCACACCCCCGATCGGGGAGCTCACCTCCTCGTGCGGGAACCGGGATCACGGGATCGTTGGACACGGCGGAACACGACAGCCGTAAGCCGCCGCTCCGGCTCAACGCCCCCTCCCCGGAAGGACGTTCCATGACGTCGCCGTCACCGCTCGCGTCCTTCGCCCGGTTCGTGGTGTGCGGGGGCGGCGTCGGACTGGCCTCCGGAGCCACGGTGCCGCTGCTGGCGCACTCGATGCCGTGGGCGGTGGCCAACGCGCTGATCACCGTGGCCTCCACGCTGCTCTGCACCGAGCTGCACGCCCTGTTCACCTTCGGCACGGGCAGCCGGCCGGGCCTGCGCCGGCACCTGCAGTCGGCGGGCTCCGCGGCGGTGGCGTACGCGGTGACGTCCGCCGCGATCCTGCTCCTGCACCTGGTGGAGCCGTCCCCCACCCTGCTGTGGGAGCAGACGGTCTACCTCACCGCCGCCGCACTCGCCGGGATCGGCCGCTTCCTGGTGCTGCGGCTGTTCGTCTTCACGGGCGACGCCACCGCCCCGGTGAAATCGGCACCGTCCCGCCCGGCACCGATCAGGTTCTCCCTCACCCCGAAGAACGCGGCCACCCTCGCCTGACCGAAGCCGCCCCATAACGCAGGAAGCCCCGGATCTCTCCGGGGCTTCCTGTCGATGTGCACTCGGCAGGATTCGAACCTGCAACCTTCTGATCCGTAGTCAGATGCTCTATCCGTTAAGCTACGAGTGCTTGTTCTGTTTTCCCGCCGCTCCTTGCCCTTCCGGGCCGCTCGCGGCGACAGGAAGAACATTACATGACTGCCGCCGCCATGTGAAATCCATTGGCCATACCCCTTGTGACCTGCGAAAACAGCTCTGGAGCGGTCGGGAAACACTGAAGCCCCGGTCGGGTGACCGGGGCTTCGTGATCTACGGCGGAGGCGGAGGGATTTGAACCCTCGATGGGCTTTGAGGCCCAAACCGCATTAGCAGTGCGGCGCCATAGACCGGACTAGGCGACGCCTCCAGCACATCCGCACGCGCGAGCGCGATTGGTGCGTGCCGATGATGACACAGTCGAGCGCGGTGTCACCAATCGCCCCCCACGGTACTAGGCAGGCGGGGTGTGGGGCAAAGCCCTTGTCGCTGGTCGGGCAGGGGCGCAACGTCCCGGCGCGCGGGGCGTTAGTCAGGTCATGTTGCAGGTCTCCCGCCCCTCCGGCGGCCATCGCGCCCCCCGTCCCTCCCGCACCCGCCGGCTGAGCCGGTTCCTGGTCGTCGCCACCGGCTCGGTCGTCGCCACCGGCTCGGTGGTCGCCACCGGATCCGTCGCGGCCACCGGCCCGGCCGTCGCGGGCCCCGCTGTGCCGGGGCTCGCCGCTTCCGTCATCTCCGCCGTGCCCACCGCTGCCGTACCTCCGGCCACCGCCCGCTCCGGTGACCACCTCACCGTCACCGTCCGGAACGCCGGCGGCGGTGCCGACGGGCGGTACGAGCTGTACTGCCACCCCGGCGGCGGCGACCATCCCGACGTCTCCGGCGCCTGCGCGGCCCTCGACCGCGGGGCCCGCTGGGGCAAGGACGCCTTCTCCCCCGTACCGCGGGGCAGCGTGTGCACCATGCAGTACGGCGGGGCGGCCACCGCTCATGTCACCGGGACCTGGCGCGGGCGGCCGGTGGACGCGCGGTTCGACCGGGGTGACGGGTGCGAGATCGCCCGCTGGGACCGGATGGTTCCCGTCCTGCCCGACCTGCGGCGGGCCGGCCGCGTGTGACGCAGCGACCGGGTAAATGTCCCGCGAAGGTCTCGCGAAGCAAGCGGGCCGTGAGCGGGCTGCTCGCGGACGCGCTCATACGTTCTGGGTCACTTCGTCGTGCGACCTCCCTCTCATCCGGGGCCGCCATCACACCCCCAGCCCTTAGACTCCCTCGCGTGACACGTCGCGGGCAGGTTGGCAAGATGGCCCGAGCGGTCGGCAAGGTGCGGTAACAGGAGGGAAGCGTCTCGTGAGCAGCAGGCCATCCCGAGGCGCTGCTCGCCTCGCAGCCATACTCGACGCGCTGCCCGATGCGTTGGTGCTGGTCAACGCCAACGGGACCGTCGTCAACGCCAACACCATCGCCCTGGAGGCCTTCGAGGCCCCGGGCACCGCGCTGGTGGGGCGCGGGCTGCTCGATCTGCTGCCGCAGTTCGACTCCAAGCTGATCCCGGGCTCCATGCGCCGGCCCGACCACATGGACCCGCGCGGGCGGACCAAGCCGACCCGGATGATGGCCCGCCGCACCGACGGCACCGAGTTCCCCGTCGAGGTCACCTCCGCGAACCTGGAGAACGGCCAGCAGGCCTACGACGGTTACGGCTACACCAGCGACGAGCTGCTGATGCTCGTCGTCCGTGACCTGTCCGGGACCATCGACACCGAGGCCGAGCTGGCCCGCTCGCAGCGGCAGACCGAGATGATCCTGCGGGCCGCCGCCGAGGGTGTCGTGGGCACCGACACCGACGGACGGATCGTCCTGGTCAACCCGGCCGCCGCCCAGATACTGGGGTACCGGGCCAGCGACCTCGGCGGGCGCGAGCTGCACGACCTCGTCCTGCACTCCCGGCCCGACGGCACGCCCTTCCCGTACGAGGAGTCCCCGCTCGCCGACACCCTGCGCTCCGGGCGCAAGCACCGGGTGCGCGGGCAGGTGCTGTTCGCCAAGAGCGGCGAGCAGGTGGCGGTCGACCTGACCACCGCACCCGTGCGCGACGGCGACCAGCTCGTCGGCGCCGTGATGACCTTCACCGACCGGCGGCCCTACGACGCCCTCGCCGCGGAGAAGGCCGCCGCCGAGAAGCGCCACGAGGAGGAGCTGGAGCGGCTCTCCGAGGAGCACGCCTCCGAGCTCACCGCGCTGCGCCAGAAGCACGTGACCGAGCTGGAAGGGCTCCAGGAGCGGCACGAGGAGGAACTCGGCGCCAACGAGGAGCGGTACGCGGCGCTCGGGGAGCGCGAGAAGGACCGCTACGAGGCCCTCGCCGGGCGGCACGAGCAGCTGCTGACACTGCTCGCCCAGTCGCTGCGCGGGCCGCTGGACGAACTGCGCCGCGAGCTGGCGGCGCTGGCCGCGGACGACGCGGGGCAGCTGTGGCCCGAGGCCAACCAGGTGCTGCACCATCTGTCGGCCGGGTACTCCCGGATCACCACCCTCATCGACAACGTCCTCGGCTATCAGCGGCTCGACACCGGCAGCGAGGGGATCACGCGTACGAAGGTGATGCTCGACGCCGTGGTCGCCGCCGGTGTCGACGGGGCCGTCGAACTCATCGGCCCCGGCCGGGTGCAGTTCGCCGTGCACGCGCCGCCCATCGAGGCGGAGGTCGACTCCCGGATGCTCGCGACCGCGCTGGCGCATCTGGTCGCCGATGTCGCGGGCGTCGACGCGACCGGCAACGCGCCCGTGTCGGCGGGCGGCTACATGGACAACACGGTCGTCGTGGCGGCGGCGCAGCGCGGTGAGGTCGTACGGATCGAGGTGCGCGGGCCGTACCCCGGGGGAGACCCGGTGCACGAGCCGATCGTGCGCGGGATCGTGCGGGCGCACGGCGGTGTGCTGCAGACCCACGAGGTGCCCGGGATGAGCGGCAGCGCGTTCGTGCTGGAGGTGCCGATCGGCGGTGGCGCCGGGGCGGTTCCGGGCTCCGAGGTCGCCCTGGTCGCCCCTCCGGCCGAGGCCGAGGCGGAAGCCGTCGAGCAGACCTCCGGCGGCGGGCGGCGGCGGGCCCGGCGAGCCTCCGTGGACGCCTTCCTGGACAGCGAGGTGGCCGGGCAGCCGGGCGGCGCCGGGAGCGAGTCCGCGCCCGAGTCCGCGCCGACCGGACGGCGCAGGCGGCGGGCGGTGGAGGCGGCGCCCGTTCCGGCTCAGGCGCAGGCACCGGCCGACGCGTCCGGCGGTACGGGGCGGCGGCGCGGGCGTCCGGCCGAGATCGCCGGTGCGGACGGCACCGGCGCGGGGGTGTCCGAGGGCGCCGTGGTCACGGCCGCCGAGCATGCCGCGGGCACCGCTGCCGTGGGGACCGGTCTCGGCGGCACGGTGCCGCCGCAGGGCGTGCCCGGGCCGGGCGGACGGCGGGCCCGGCGGGACTCCGGCGAACAGCACGCGCTGCCTCCGGCATTGCCCGCGGTCTCGTCCGGGCCGATTCCGGCGCAGGGCGGGTCCGGCACGGACTCCGGCCCCGGTATCGACTCCGGTTCCGGCCCCGGTTCCGGCCCCGGTATCGACTCCGGCTCTGCCGAGGACGGGCAGCCGACCGGGCGCCGGCGGCGGGCGCTGGCGGCCGCGAACGAGCGTGCGGCCGCGCAGGAGGCGGGACCTCGTACGGTGTTCGCCCTGCCTCCGGCCGACGCGGACCGGCCGGAGCAGCAGGCGCCGGTGCCGCCTCAGGCCCCGGTTCCGGCCCAGGGCCACGGCCCGGTTCCGGTCCAGGGCCACGGCCCGGTTCCGGTCCAGGGCCACGGCCCGGTTCCGGCCCAGGGCCAGGCTCCGGTTCCTCCTCACGGCCAGGCCCCGGTTCCGAACCAGTCCCAAGTAGTCCAGCCCCCGGCACCCCACCCCGCCTCCGTCCCAGTCCCCGCCCCCGCCCCCGCCGCGGACGACGGCCGGCACGACGCCGTACCGCACGATCAGGCCGACGACCACACGCCGCCGCAGCCTCATCCCACGAGCGCCCCCACCGGGCGCCGTCGGCGGGCCGTGGCGCAGCCGGTCCCGGAGGCCGGAGCCCCCGCGGCGCCGCACCCCGAGGCGCAGGCCCCCGCCGCGCTTCCGCTGCCCGCCGAGGCCGCCGCTCCGGCACAGGGCACCCCCGTCGCCGCCCAGCCGTGGCCCGGCGCGGACGACACCACCGGCGCCGGTACGGCCGTACCCCCGAACCCCGCCCCGCCGCAGCCGGCGCCCGTCGCGGGCACCCCCGCGCAGGGGACGCCGTCCCAGGGCACCCCGTTGCCCCCGGAGGCCGAGAGGCCGCGCGCGGCGCAGCCGCTGCCCGCCGAGGCCGCCGCCCCCGTGGATCCGAACTCCACGCAGGGGCGGGCGATCAGTGTGCGGACCCTGGGCCAGGGCGTGCCGTTCACACGGCAGGCGGCGCAGGTGCAGCAGCAGTCGGCGACGCCGCCCCCGCACCAGACGAACGGCGGCGGCCGTCGGCGCAAGCTGGGGACGCGGCCCGATGCGGTGGGCGCGGCCCCGGCGGAGCAGACGGCACGGCCGCAGGCCCAGCCGTCGCCGACCGGGCAGTCCCGGCTGGCGCAGGGCACCGAGGGCACGGGACGGTCGTACGCCATAGGCGCGCCGGACGAGAACGCCGCCGAGGGGCCCGAGCCGCTGGACGGGCCGGGCGGCGCGGTGGAGGTCGCGGACACCCCGCGGCCGCAGCCGATGGACGACGAGCTGCCCCCGGAGCCACTGGACAACCCGCGACGGCTGCTGGTGTGGCCTGCCCCGGACGTCACCACGCAGCAGGCGCTGAGCGACCGCGGCTACCGGCCCGTCATCGTGCACTCGCGCGAGGAGGTGGACGCGCAGATCGCGGCGTTCCCGGCCGCGCTGTTCGTGGACCCGTTGACCGGTCCGATCACCCGTACCGCCCTGCAGTCCCTGCGGCAGGCCGCGGTGGCCGCCGAGGTGCCGGTGATGGTGACGGCGGGGCTCGGTCAGGCCTCGCGGGAGGCGGCGTACGGCGCCGACCCCGCCGTACTGCTGAAGGCGCTGGCGCCCCGGGACAGCGAGCAGCATCCGCCGCGGGTGCTGCTGATCGAGGAGCACGCGGAGATCGCGCTGGCGCTGACCGCGACGCTGGAGCGGCGCGGGATGCAGGTGGCGCGGGCCGCGAGCGATGTGGACGCGGTGACGCTGGCGGGGCAGTTCCGGCCGAACCTGGTCGTGATGGACCTGATGCAGGTGCACCGCCGCCAGGCCGGGTTCACCGGGATCATCGACTGGCTGCGCGCGAACGGCCAGCTCAACCGCACTCCGCTGGTCGTCTACACCGCCGCCGTGGACCAGGCCGACCTGCCGCGGCTCGCCTCGGGCGAGACGGTGCTGTTCCTCGCGGAGCGGTCGACGAGCCCCGAGGTGCAGAACCGGATCGTGGACCTGCTGGCGCGGATCGGCACCAACTAGCCGCCGTACGCACGCACACCAGAGCCCCCGGCCGTTGCCGGGGGCTCTGTTCGATCGTGGGTCAGATCCGGGTCAGATCCGGGTCAGATCCGGGTCACGTCCAGCGTGCCCTCCGCGTACTGCCGGCGCAGCACCTTCTTGTCGAACTTGCCGACGCTCGTCTTCGGCACCGTCTCGATGACCGTCCAGCGCTCCGGGAGCTGCCACTTGGCGATGCCGGCCTGGTCGGCGAGGAAGGTGCGCAGGGCGGCGAAGTCGGCCGTCGAGCCCTCCTTCAGGACCACCGTGGCCAGCGGACGCTCGCCCCACTTGTCGTCGGGCACCGCCACCACGGCCGCCTCGGCGACCTCGGGGTGGGACATCAGGGCGTTCTCCAGCTCCACCGACGAGATCCACTCGCCGCCGGACTTGATGACGTCCTTCGCCCGGTCCGTCAGGGTCAGGAAGCCGTCCGGGCTGATCGTGCCGACGTCACCCGTCTTCAGCCAGCCGTCCTCGCTGAACTTGTCGTCGGGGCGCAGGGGTTCGGCGTCGGGGCCGTTGTAGTAGGCGCCGGCGATCCACGGGCCGCGCACCTCCAGCTCGCCCGCCGACTCGCCGTCCCAGGGCAGGCGCTCGCCGCCCGGGCCGGTGAGGCGGGCCTCCACCGAGGCGGGGAAGCGGCCCTGGGTGAGGCGGTAGCCGAACTCGTCGTCCGTGCCCACCGCGTGGGCCGGCGGACGGGCGATCGTGCCGAGCGGGGAGGTCTCCGTCATGCCCCAGGCGTGGCAGACCCGCATGCCGAGCTCGTCGAAGGCCTTCATGAGCGAGGGCGGACAGGCCGAGCCGCCGATGGTGACCTGGCCGAGGGAGGACACCTCGCGCGGGTTCGCCGTCAGCTCGCCCAGCAGGCCCTGCCAGATGGTGGGCACCGCCGCCGCGTGCGTCGGCTTCTCGCGCTCGATCATCTCGGCCAGCGGGGCCGGCTGCAGGAAGCGGTCCGGCATCAGCAGGTTGACGCCGGTCATGAAGGTGGCGTGCGGCAGGCCCCAGGCGTTGACGTGGAACTGGGGAACCACGACCAGGGAGGTGTCCTCGTCGGTCAGGCCCATCGACTGAGTCATGTTGACCTGCATGGAGTGCAGGTAGATCGAACGGTGGCTGTACACCACGCCCTTGGGGTCGCCGGTCGTGCCGGACGTGTAGCACATGGCCGCCGCCGCACGCTCGTCCAGCTCGGGCCAGTCGTAGGTGTCCGGCTTGCCGGCGATCAGGTCCTCGTACTCGTGGACCCGCACGGACGCGTCCGCGAGCAGCCCGCGGTCGCCGGGGCCCGAGATCACCACGTGCTCGACCGTCTTCAGGTGCGGGAGCAGCGGGGCGAGCAGCGGCAGCAGGGAGCCGTTGGCGATCACCACCCGGTCGGCCGCGTGGTTGACGATCCAGACCAGCTGCTCCGGGGGGAGGCGCAGGTTGAGGGTGTGCAGCACCGCGCCCATGGAGGGGATCGCGAAGTACGCCTCGACGTGCTCGGCGTTGTTCCACATCAGGGTCGCGACCCGCTCGTCGGCCGCCACGCCCAGGTCGTCCCGCAGCGCGTGCGCCAGCCGGGCCGCGCGTGTGCCGATCTCGGCGAAGGAGCGGCGGTGCGGTTCGGCCTCGCCGGTCCAGGTGGTCACCTGTGATGTGCCGTGGATCGTCGACCCGTGGGCCAGGATCCTGGAGATCAGCAGCGGTACGTCCTGCATGGTGCTCAGCACGGTGGTCCTCCCGGGGCGGCATTGCCTACGCGGTGGTACGGGTTGCCGAGATTCTGCGCGCATACCGCGTGGTATGTCACTAGGGGAGGGTGATCGATCACATCACGTTGCGCTCACCAAAGGATGACGCTAACGCGACAGGGCCAGTCCGGGGTCCTCGCGCAGCTTGCCGAGCGCCCGGGACACCGCCGACTTCACGGTGCCGACGGACACGCCGAGCACCTCGGCCGTCTGGGCCTCGCTGAGGTCCTCGTAGTACCTGAGGACGACCATCGCCCGCTGCCGGGCCGGCAGCTTCATGATCGCCCGCCACATCGCGTCGTGCAGCGCCTGCTGCTCGGCCGGGTCGGAGCCGCTCGGGCAGGGCTCCGGCTCGGGCAGCTCGTCGGTCGCGAACTCGTCGACCTTTCTCTTGCGCCACTGCGAGGTGCGCGTGTTCACCAGCGCCCGGCGCACATAGCCGTCGAGCGCGCGGTGGTCCTCGATGCGCTCCCAGGCGACATACGTCTTGGTCAGCGCGGTCTGGAGCAGATCCTCCGCGTCGCACGGGTTCGCGGTCAGCGACCTGGCGGTACGCAGCAGCACCGGCTGGCGGGCCCGCACGTACGACGAGAACGACGGGTACGGAAGGGTCTGCGCCCTGGGTGCGGCGGCGTTCGAAGCGCGTGTGCAGACGGGAGTGGTCATGGCTCCACGCTAGGAGCGGGCACCAGGTTCGCTCATCGGCCGGAGGTCCCGAAGCAGAGTCCGCCTCAGGTTGTAGGGGTGGGGTCAGCTCCACCTCCTGAGGGTGGACGAGAGGGCGAGGGCTACTCCGGGATGACCCCCAGGGGACCTCCGTACGCCGTCGGCTGTCGCCGTCGTCCACCGCCCGCCGCCGTCATCCGTCCGCCGTCAGCAGCAGGCCCGAGGTCGGCACCCCCGTCCCCGCCGTCACCAGCACCCGGGCCGCCCCGGGGACCTGGTTCACCGAAGTGCCCCGGATCTGGCGTACGCCCTCCGCGATGCCGTTCATCCCATGGAGGTACGCCTCGCCGAGCTGACCGCCGTGGGTGTTGAGCGGCAGCCGGCCCTCCGCCACGAAGTGCGCCGCCTCGCCGCGGGCGCAGAACCCGTACTCCTCCAGTTGCATGAGCACGAACGGGGTGAAGTGGTCGTAGAGGATCCCCACGTCGATGTCGGCGGGGGTGAGTCCCGTCGTGAGCCACAGCCGGCGGGCCACGACCGCCGACTCGGCGAGGCCGGTGAGGTCGCCGGTGTGGAAGCCGGTCATCTGCTCCTGGCCCCGGGAGGCGCCCTGCGCGGCCGCGGCGACCACCACCGGCGGGTGGGGGAGGTCGCGGGCGCGTTCCAGGGAGGTGACGACGACCGCCTGGCCGCCGTCCGTCTCCTGGCAGCAGTCCAGCAGGCGCAACGGCTCGGCGATCCAGCGGGAGGCGGCGTGGTCGGCGAGGGTGATGGGGCGGCCGTGGAACCAGGCGGCCGGGTTGGTGGCCGCGTGCCGGCGGGCCGTGACGGCGACGGGGCCGAAGGCGGCCTCGGGGGTCAGGCCGTAGGTGTGCAGATAGCGCTGGGCCGCCATCGCCACCCAGGACGCCGGGGTGAGCAGGCCGAACGGCAGCGCCCAGCCCAGCGCGGCGCCCTCCGCCGACGGCTCGCGCCGCTGCACGCCGGAGCCGAAGCGGCGGCCCGAGCGCTCGTTGAAGGCGCGGTAGCAGACGACCACCTCGGCCACCCCGGCCGTCACCGCGAGCACGGCCTGCTGGACGGTGGCGCAGGCGGCGCCGCCGCCGTAGTGGACGCGGGAGAAGAAGGACAGCTCGCCCATGCCGGCCGCCTGGGCCACGGTGATCTCCGGGCTGGTGTCCATGGTGAAGGTGACCATCCCGTCCACGTCGCCGGGGGTCAGCCCCGCGTCGTCCAGCGCCGCCCGCACCGCCTCCACGGCCAGCCGCAGCTCACTGCGGCCGGAGTCCTTGGAGAACTCCGTCGCCCCGATCCCGGCGATCGCCGCGCTCACGGGGCGGCTCCGAGCGTGACGGTGGCCGTGCCGGTCACATGGGCGCCGAGGCTGTTCGTCCCGACGACGCGCACGGTGGCCGTGTCGCCGTCGACTTCCTCGACGCGGCCGGTCAGCACCAGGGTGTCGCCGGGGTGGTTGGGGGCGCCGAGGCGGATGGAGAGCGTGCGGAGCACGGCCGTGGGGCCGAAGTGGTCGGTGAGGTAGCGGCCGACCAGGCCGTTGGTGGTGAGGATGTTCATGAAGATGTCCGGGGAGCCCTTCCGCCGGGCGAGTTCCGGGTCGTGGTGGACGTCCTGGTAGTCGCGCGACGCGATGGCTCCGGCGACGATCAGGGTGCGGGTGACGGGGACGGTCAGCGGCGGCAGTTCCGCACCGGCCCTCATGCGGCCACCCGCCATACCGGAAGGGTCAGCTCCTCGTCGTGGGCCCGGAACTCGACCCGGACCGGCAGCCCGATCCGCACCTTGTCGTACGGCACCCCGGCCACGTTCCCGAGCATCCGCACCCCCTCCGGCAGCTCGATCAGGGCGACGGCGTAGGGCGGGGCGAAGGCCGGGAAGGGCGGGTGGTGCATGACGACGTACGAGTACACCGTCCCCTCGCCGCTCGCCTCCACGGTGTCCCAGTCGAGGCTGCCGCAGGCGTTGCAGCCGGGGAGCCAGGGGTGACGGGGGGTGGCGCAGGCGGTGCAGCGCTGGAGGAGGAGCCGGTGCTGCCGGACGCCCTCCCAGAAGCCGGCGTTGTCGCGGTTGACGACCGGGCGGGGGCGCGGGGGCTTCTCGGCCTGTCGGGCGGGGGCGTACTTGAGGATGCGGAAGCGGTGGGTGCCGACCAGGTCGGGGCCGACCCGGATGTCGGTGCGGGTGGTGACGAAGTGGCCGGTGCCGAGCCTGGTGGTCTTGCGGTCCGAGACGGTCTCGATCACGGTGTCGAAGGTGATCTCGTCGCCGGGGCGCAGGGGGCGCAGGTACTCCTGCTCGCAGTCGGTGGCGACGACGGAGGTGCAGCCCGTCGCGTCGAGCAGGCCGAGCAGGTCGTCGTAGGCCGCCGAACGGCCCGTGTGACCGAGGAGGCCGCCCATCGTCCACGCCTGGAGCATGGTGGGCGGGGCGATGGCGTCGGGGCCCGAGTAGGCCGGGTTCGTGTCGCCGAGGGCCTCGCACCAGTGGCGGATCATGGGCAGGTTGACGGGGTCCTTGCCGGTGGCCCGGGTGGCGGCGGGCCGGCCCTCGAAGGCCTTGAGCCGCTCGGTCAGGTCTGCTTCGGTGCGCACGACTCCCTCCCCTCTCACGTTTCTGACTGTCCGTCAGATCTGATGGGGAGTCAAGACCGCGCATGCCGGGCACAAACGCCTGCGCGGCGGTGCCGTAGCACCGCCGCGCGGACGTGTCACACCCCATGCACACCACTCGGGAGACCGGGACCGGCGGCGTGAACGCCGGCCCTCAGCTCACCACCACAGCGGGGTGAAGTTGACGGCCACGTTGTCGTTCCCCTGGTTGATGGCCGTGAACGCGGAACCGTCGACCTGGGCGGTGTTGCTCTGGTTCGAGGCACCGGAGCCGATCGCCTGCTGCTGGGTGGTGGACGAGTTGCCGTTGTTGGCCCCGCCCACACCACTGCCGAGGATGCCCTGCCAGGCATTGGTGACGGCCGCGCTCGATCCGTCGTCCGCGATGGCGCCGTTGTCCGCCGAGGCGACACCGGCGAAGAGCGCGGCGGCGAGCGGCAGGGCGGAGACGGCGGCGATGACGCGGACGGTACGGATGCTTGCCATGTTGTTCCTCCAGAACGTGAAGTACGTGAAGCACGTGAACCACGGCTCCTGCCAAGGCAGTTGGCCCACCGGCTTGGCGTTGTGCACGACGTCGCGAATCCAGAATTGCCCACCGAATCCCCGGCGAACCACCCCTAACGCCGCGATTCGCCCTCAAGCGTGATGACAAGTCGATAAACCCCTTTGCCCACCCGGACCGCCCAGGTCAGGGCAGTAGGGACAGCCCGCCCCAAGCGCCGCAAGAGGGGAAGCGTTCCGGCACATTTCCGCCGTCATCCGGCCTTCCGGGCGCGTCGGGGGCCGGACCCTCTTCCCTTTTTCGAACACGCGTACGAACATGGGTCCATGGCCACCACCGACCGGCAGGCCACGACGCTGGCCCTCGCCCACGCCCTGTCAGCCGCGGAGCGCGGACTGGCCGTCATCCCCCTGTCCCGGACGAAACTCCCGGCCCTGCGCTCCCCCCATCGCGACGACCCCCTGGCCGCGCCCTGCCACGGCGAATGCGGCCGCTTCGGGCACGGTGTCTACGACGCCTCGACGGACCCCGCGCGGATCCGCGCACTCTTCGCCGCCGCACCCTGGGCGACCGGCTACGGCATCGCGTGCGGCCTCCCGCCCCACCATCTGATCGGCATCGACCTCGACACCAAGTCGGGCACGGACTCCTCCGCCGCGCTGCGGGAACTGGCCCTGCGCCACCTGTTCACCATCCCCGACACCGTGGTCGTCCTGACCCCGAGCGGCGGGCGCCATCTCTGGCTCAGCGGCCCCGCGGACGTGGTCGTCCCCAACTCGGCCGGCCGGCTGGCCCCCGGCATCGACATCCGCGGCGCCGGCGGCTACCTCGTCGGCCCCGGCTCGCGCACCGAGCACGGCGTCTACGGCACGGCGCCGGGCACCACCCACCTGGCCCCCGCGGCCTGCCCGCCCTCGCTCCTGCGCCTGCTGCTCCCACCGCCCCGCGCGCCGCAGAACCCGGTGCCGGTGTCGGCGGGCGACCACGGCCGGGGCCTGGTGCAGTTCGTCCTCGCCGCGCACGAGGGGCAACGCAACACCCGCCTGTTCTGGGCGGCCTGCCGCGCCTACGAGGACGGCATCGGCCCCGCCCTGGTCGCCCCCCTGGTCGAAGCGGCCCTCGACACGGGCCTGACCGAACGGGAGGCCCGGGCGACGATCGCCTCGGCGGCCCGGATGACGGGACACGGGGCGTGAGGGCGGTGCACGCACGAGGGGGGCCGCCGGTGTCCGGCGGCCCCCCTCGGTGGCGGAGGCGGTGGGATTTGAACCCACGGTGACATCGCTGCCACGACGGTTTTCAAGACCGTTCCCTTAGGCCGCTCGGGCACGCCTCCCCGCGCCGGTGTTGATCCGGCGCGGGACAAGAGTAACGGGTGGGCCCGGCGGCGGGGGTGTCAGCTGTCGCCGACCCGGGAGCCCAGGGTCAGTTCGACCGTACGGGTCTTGCCGTCGCGTTCGTAGGTGATCTCGACCTTGTCACCGGGCTGGTGGGTCCAGATCTCGCCGATCAGGGTGGGGCCGGAGTCGATCACGCGGTCGTCGAGCTTGGTGATGACGTCCCCGGGCTTGAGGCCCGCGTCGGCCGCGGGGCCGCCCGGCTCCACCGCGTCCGAGCCGCTCGCGCCCTGCTCGGTGATCTTCGCGCCGCCCGTGCCCTCCTCCAGCGAGACGGAGGCGCCGATCTTGGCGTACACCGGCTTGCCGGTCTTGATCAGCTGCTGGGCGACGACCTTCGCCTGGTTGATCGGGATGGCGAAGCCCAGGCCGATGGAGCCGGACTGGCTGGTGCCGCCCAGGCCACTGCCCGCCGACTGGATCGCCGAGTTGATGCCGATCACATTGCCCTGGGCGTCCAGCAGCGGGCCGCCGGAGTTGCCCGGGTTGATCGACGCGTCCGTCTGCAGGGCGCTCATGTAGGAGGCGTTGCTGCCGGTGCCGTCGCTGGAGGCCACCGGGCGGTTCTTGGCGCTGATGATGCCCGTCGTCACCGTGTTGGACAGGCCGAAGGGCGCGCCGATCGCGATGGTCGAGTCACCCACCGCCACCTTGTCGGAGTTGCCGAGGGTGAGCGGCTTCAGTCCCGAGGGGGCGTTCTTGAGCTTGATGACCGCTACGTCGTAGCCCTGGGCGTTGCCCACGACCTCCGCGTCGTACTTCTTGCCGTCCGGGAAGGTCGCCGTCAGCTTGCCGCCGTCGACGGCCTCGGCCACCACGTGGTTGTTGGTGACGATGTGGCCCTCGGTGTCGAAGACGAACCCGGTGCCGGTGCCGCCCTCGCCGCTGCTGCTCGCCGCCTCGATGGTGACGGTGCTGGGCAGCGCCTTCTGGGCCACGCCCGCGATGGTGCCCGCGTCGCGCTTGACGTCGCCGCCGGTGTCGGAGGCCGCGACGGTCGTCGAGGAGTTCGTGTCGTCCTTGGCCAGGGTGTAGCCGAGCCCGCCGCCGAGACCGCCGGCGACCAGCGCGGCGATCAGGACCGCGGCCATCAGGCCACCGCGCCGGCCGGACTTCGGCGCGGGCGCCGGCTGCTGGTACGCCGCGCCCCAGACCGTGCCCGATCCCGCGCCGCCGCCGGAGGCGGGGTCCGGGCCGGGGTGGGCGTGGGCGTAGGCGGGGGCCGCCGGGGCGGGGGGCGGCCAGGACGCGTCCGGTGCCGACGGGCCCTGCGGCGCCGCCGGGATGCCCTGTGCCTGTGTCGGCTCCGGTCCCGCGGCGCCCGCGGGCGGCGCGCTGTGCGGCACCGGCGGGAGCGGGGTGGTCGGGGCGCCGGTGTCGGGAGCCGGGTGGCCCTGCGGCTCCGGAGCAGCGGGAGCGTCCACCGGCACGGGGGGTGCGGACGGGGCCGGGGGTACCGCGGCGCCCTCGTTCTCGGTGCTCACAGCTTTTCTCCTCGATCCACGGCTGTCGTTGTCGGTCGCACTCGGTTACGCCCGTTCACGTGTGTCGACGGCCCGGTGCGCTTCAGCTGTGCAGGTCTTTTTGTATGCCGTCAGCTTTTCCCACGGGCCGTCAGAGCACCATAAGCGGTGCCTGTGGGTCCGCGACCATTCTTTATATAGGTCATGTACGACGAAAAGGACACATCCCAGCTTCTCCGTCGACACGCCTACCCCCTCTCGGTGGCACCATGACGCGGTGACCCACGCACGCCGGCCCACGCCCCAAGTCGTCGCCCACCGCGGAGCGTCCGAGGACGCGCCCGAACACACCCTCGCCGCGTACCGGAAGGCCATCGAGGACGGGGCGGACGCCCTGGAGTGCGATGTCCGCCTCACCGCGGACGGCCACCTCGTCTGCGTCCACGACCGCCGCGTCAACCGCACCTCCAACGGCCGCGGCGCGGTCTCCGCCCTGGAGCTCGCCGACCTCGCCGCGCTGGACTTCGGCTCCTGGAAGAGAGGCGAGACCTGGCGCAACCGGGACGAGGAGCCGGACTGGGAGGTCCGCCCGGAGGACCCGCAGGACACCTCCGTCCTCACCCTGGAGCGCCTGCTGGAACTGGTCGCCGACGCCGGGCGCCCGGTGGAACTGGCCATCGAGACCAAGCACCCCACCCGCTGGGCGGGCCAGGTCGAGGAGCGGCTGCTGCACCTGCTGAAGCGGTTCGGCCTGGACTCCCCGGCCTCCGCCGACGACTCCACGGTCCGGGTGATGAGCTTCTCGGCCCGCTCGCTGCACCGTGTGCGCGCCTCCTCGCCGACGCTGCCGACGGTCTATCTGATGCAGTTCGTCTCGCCCCGGCTGCGCGACGGACGGCTGCCGGCGGGGGTACGGATCGCGGGCCCGTCGATCCGGATCGTGCGCAATCACCCCACGTACGTCGAGCGCCTCAAGCGCGCCGGTCACCAGGTGCACGTCTGGACCGTGAACGAGCCGGCCGATGTCGATCTCTGCGCGGAGCTCGGCGTGGACGCCATCATCACCAACCGCCCGCGCGCCGTGCGGCAGCAGCTCGGCAGCCGCTGAGCTGCGGCAACCCATCTGCCCCGGTACGACCTCTTGACCCGGTGGTCCCACCGGCCCCATCCTCCACTCTCGGCCACACCGTCGATTTCCAGCCAGGCAGTTACAGGGAGTGCTCCGGCGCGTTCGGTCCGTATTCGATCGTTTCGAATGCGTCACCGGACCTGCATTGGCCGGTTTCCGGTACAGGCCAATGGGGCATCCACACCGTGGCGTGGGGCGAAGGAGGTCTCGGGGGTGGCGTTGGTGGTGGCACAGGAGGTGCCCACGTCGTCGAGCATGGCCGTACCCCATGGCCCTGCGGGCGTGGGCAAAGCGCGACACCGGATGCGCGATCAGCTGCGCATGGGCGGTGTCGCGGAATCGGTCATCGACGATGCCGTACTGATTCTTTCCGAACTCTTGAGCAATGCGTGCAAACACGGTCGGCCACTGGGCGACGCCCTGGCCGGGGACGGTGACGTCCGGGCCGCATGGCGGGTGGACGCGTCCGGCCGGCTCACGGTCGAGGTCACGGACGGCGGCGGGCCCACCCGCCCGGCTCCGGCCACGCCCTCGGTCACCGCGCACGGCGGCCGCGGGCTGAACATCATCACCGCGCTGGCCGACGACTGGGGCGTACGCGACGACGCCCGGGGTGAGGTCACGGTGTGGGTGGTCGTCCACGACGACGTCCACGACCGCGCCGCCGGACACCGCCGTGACGACTTCGCCATGCGCGTCGCCGCTCCGTCGGTCGCCGCGATGCCCGAACTCGACTTCGCGGACGCGTTCGAGGACCTGGACTGACCCTCCGGTCACCGAGCGGACCACGAGGCGGACCCGGGACGCGTTGTCCACAGGGTCGCGTCGGCCATGGCGTGAACAGCTAGGCTCCCGCCGTACCAGACGAGCCGTTTCCGGGAGACACCCTCATGGCCAAGAAGCGACCCCAGACGAAGGCCGCGCGCCCGCAGCTCAAGGACGGGGAGATCCCGGTCGTCGGCGCCCGCGAGCCCTGCCCCTGCGGCAGCGGCCGCCGCTACAAGGCCTGTCACGGCAAGGCCGCCGCCGAGGCCGTGACCGAGCTGGTGCAGCGCCCCTTCGAGGGCCTGCCCGGCGAGTGCGACTGGGTGGCCCTGCGCGAACTGGTGCCCGCCGCCACCGTCGCGCTGCCCCTCAAGGACGGCCTGCCCGAGGGCGTTCCGGCCGTCACGCTGGCGACCGTGCTGCCGATGGCCTGGCCCGCGCTGCGCCGTGACGACGGCTCGGTCCTGCTGGGCCTGCAGAACGACACGGCGTCCGGCGACATCAGCCGCGATCTCGCCGACACCCTCCGGCGCGCCCTCGAGGCCAAGCCCGGCACCCCGGTGCAGGCGCGGCGTGCCCCGGCCGACGGTCCGCGGCTGCAGGACCTGCTCGACCCCGAAGGCGCGTTCGAGCCAGTTGTGCACGCGGGCTTCGAGTTCTGGGTCCCGGACGCGGAGAACGCCACGCCGGAGGTGGCCGCCTCCCTGGAGCGGGCCAACGCCGCCGCCATCCCGACCGTGCGGCTGACCGGCGTGGACGCCGCCTACTGGTGCGAGACGCCGGACAAGAACCACCTGCGCTGGGTCATGCCGTACCCCGAGGAGCAACTTCTGGACGCGTTGGCGCGACTGCACGCGGCCGGCGGGTCGAGCCTGGGCGAGGGCACCCGGCTCGTGGGCTCCTTCCGCGCTCACGGCCTCACCGTCCCGGTCTGGGACCTGCCGAGCGGGGTCGGCGCCCAGGACGTGGAGAAGCCGGCCGCCGAGTTCGCCGAGCGCCTCACCACCGCGCTGGCCACGGACGCCCCGCTCACCGCCGACGAGCGCCGCGCGCGGGGCGGCCTGACCAATCGCCAGGTCACGCTCAGCTGACGCACCGCGGGAAGGGCCTTCGCGGCTGACCGACCGGTCAGCCGCAGGGGGTCGCCGCCACAGGTGACTCCGATCACAACTCCCGCTCACCGCAGGGGAATCGGTGACCGGAAAGGCCGGATCGAATTTGCGAACCGCCGATCTCTTGTTACCGTTCCAGTAGCCCGGTTGCTGGTGCATCCCCCGTCGCCAGCAACCGGGTCTTTTCATGTGCGCGGCCGTTCACAGAAAGCCGCCGCCCGTCAACTGCCGGTAGGCGGGGCCGAGTTGCTCCCGGACCGCAGCAGCAGCGGGCCCTCGTCTGCGGCGGCCGCGAACTCCGCGACCGCCGTGTAGTCGGCCGGTTCCCCCCGGGTGTCCTCGCGGGGCGTCTCACAGCTGCCGGGCTCGTCCTCGGCGCCCACCGCGCACCGCATCTGCACGCTGCGCCCGCCCGGCCCCATCAGGCTCAGCACCGCGTCCAGCGGCGTACCGGTGGTGTTGCGGTAGTAGGTGCGCGCCCATGTCCGCTCGCCCTGGGTGAGCACACAGGTCTGCGCCTCGATGCCTTCGGGCGAGGTGAGTTCGGGTCCGCAGCGCGCGGCGGTCGCCAGGCCGAGACCGAGCCCCGGGGGTGACGGGGAGGGCGCTTTCGCGTCGGGGGAAGCGGACGGCCGCAGGGCGGAGTTCCCCTCGCCCACCTGCCCGGCGGATGCCACGGCGAGCGGCAGCGCCACCGCGCACACCGCGACCCCCGCGAGGGCGAGCAGACGAAGGTTCATGGACGGAAGATAACGAGGGAAAGCGGGCGCCCCGTCCGGCGCGCGCCCGACACCCCTACAACTCGGGTGCGCTCACACCCGTACGAGTGAGCGCCTCCACGACGGCGTCCACCACGACCTCCACGTCCGGCAGCCACGGGGCCGCCGGGCCGGGCTTCGGCGCGCGCTCCCAGCGGACGGCACCCTCGCCGGTCTCGGAGGGCGGCAGGGCGAGATAGCCGCCCGTGCCGTGGAACCGCAAGGAACCCGGAACGTAGTCCTTGGCGTACAGCAGTTCGCCCAACCGCTCCAGGGAGTACGGGTTGACGAGCAGCGCCCAGCGGGTGGGCGAGGCGATCACGGGGCCGAGCCGCATCCCCGTGCGGTCCAGCGCGCCGAGGGCCTGGGCGGCCGGCAGGGCCGGCAGGCTGACGGCGCAGGGCGCCTTGCCGCCGGTGGCCAGCACGATCGGTGCCGCCGGGCGGTTGCTCCACCACCAGCGCACCATGCGCTCGTCGGTGGTGGCCGCGAGGAGGCCGGGGTCGAAGGGATGCGCACCGGGCACCGTGCACTCCGGATCGGGGCAGCCGCACCGGGACCGTCCCTGCGGATCCGCCGTCACACCCGGGAGTACGGGCCACTGCCATCGAGTCGCGAAGGTCAGGGCCGCGCTGAGCAACTCAGGCCTCCCGCCGTTGCGCTGGGACAGGAGCCTGCGTCGCCTTCCGAGGAACTCTCGCATGAGCGCTCGTTCCTTTCCGTTGCACCGCTGGCAACACCGTGGTCCACATCACACCATGTGTCGATCACTTCACTGTGCGTACCTGTTGGCGCATCACACCCCTGCTTCGAGCAGAGGGAACCCCTATGGGCCGAACGGCGGCTGCGTCCGCGGCAGCCTCACCCATATTGCGTGGATCAAAAGCACGGGCCTGGCGTGGGGTGGCGAAGTCTGGCGTTTTGCCGTTGCGCGTACTTCTCTTCGCCTCCGCCACGGGAGGATGGGGCACGGTCGTCGGTGGCTAAGACGCCCGGGTCCGCCGCCAGGTTCCGGGTGACTGTCAACCACCCCTGGCCTTCTCCGAGTACGTACCCAACACGACCGCTGTGACGCTCCGTGGAACAAGCCCAGTCGACCGCAATAGGGCGTTCCCTGAGGCAGTTTTAAGCCAACTTTGCCTTTACGCAAGGGGGTGGGGAGAAGTGGGCCGGTTACCCACGGACACCAGGAATCCCGGCAGGACAATGCTGGACATCCCCTCACGAGTGCGTGTACATGTGGAGACACTGCTAGCGGCGCAGAATGACATGGGGGTTTGCGATGCTTCTGAGCAAAACGCACCGGTCGGAAAGCCGGACGCCATGAACGCCCCTCACCCTCCGAAAGTGGCCGGAATCGATTCCACGGTTCCCTCGCCCGCACACACTGTCGCGCCCGCGCCCGCGGCCTCTGGAACCCCGGCAGCCACCCCCGTCCCACCGCCCACCCCGCCGGGCGCCCCCGGACTGCTGCTCCAGGACCGGCTCGCCGGCTGGGTCTCCGACCTCACCACGCTGCACGAACTCACCGAACGCCTGGCCCGCACGGACTCGCTGTCCGACGCCCTCCAGGAACTGCTGCGCGCCGGTTCCGCCCTCGTCGGCGCCCGGCGCGCACTCGTCGTGCTGGAACCGGCCGACGGGCGGGGCCCGGACAGCACCGTCGGGCTCGGACTGGCCCGCGCCGACCTCGGCCACATCGAGACCGTGCCGCGCGGCTCGATGCCGTACGGCAGGATCCTCGACGGACTGCCCGGCGCGGACGGCGAGATCGCGCAGCCCGACCTGCTTGCCGAGTCCGGACTCGACCCGCGCCACCGCGAGGTGGCCGCGCGGCTCGGCTACGCCGCGAGCTACGCCCTCCCCCTGCGCACCGACGCCGCCGGCCGGCTCGGCGCCGCCGTGTGGCTGTACGACGAACCCGCCGAGCCGTCCGAGCGCCAGCGGCACCTGATCGGCCTGTACACCCGGTACGCCGCCGAGCATCTCGCCCGGCTGCTGGAGGTCGAGCGCACGCGCGCGTGCCTGGCGACGATGTCCGAGGAGCTCCTGCCCTCCCGGCTGCACCGGGTGCCCGGCGTCCAGCTCGCCGCCCGGCACCGCACCGGGCCGCTCGGCGGCGGCGACTGGTACGACGCGCTGCCCCTGCCGGACGCGGCCCTCGGCCTCGCGGTCGGCTCGGTCACCGGAGCGGGGCCGAGCGCGGTCGCCGCGATGGGCCGGCTGCGGGCGTCCTTGCGGGCGTACGCCGTGATGGAGGGCGAGGACCCGGTGGCGGTCCTGTCCGACCTGGAGCTGCTGCTGCGGCTGACCGAGCCCGCCCGCTCGGCGACCGCCCTGTTCGCCTACTGCGAGCCCGCCCTGCGCAAGATCACCCTCGCCGGGGCCGGGCACTGCCCGCCGCTGCTGATCGGGGAGCGCCGCACCGAGTTCGTGGAGACCACCGTCTCCGCCCCGCTCGGCATGCTGGCCTGCTGGGAGGCGCCCAGCGTGGAGTTCCGGGCGGAGCCCGGGGAGACGGTTCTCCTCTACACCGACGGGCTGCTGCACCGTACCGGCGACGCCACGGACCGGGCCTTCGCACGGCTGCACTCGGCGGCGGCGAGCGTCCCCCGGGCGGTCCGGCACGACCCGGACGCCATTGTCGACCACGTCCTGCGGACCGTGCTGCCCGACGGTCTCGACGCGGCGGACGGCGCGGAGGACGTCGTCCTGCTCGCCGCCCGCTTCGCATGAGCGCGGTAACAGGTCCTTCGGCCCTGGGCCGCCTTCCGTACGACCGTACGATGGAGGGGGTCCAGTGCCGTATCAAGGAGGATGACCGTGTCGGAGGAGCTCACCCCGACCGAGCCCATTGCTGCTACCGCAGCGGGCCCGGAAGAGTCTGAAGAGCCGATCAAGCAGCGCAAGAACGGCCTGTACCCGGGCGTGTCCGACGAGCTGGCCGAGAACATGAAGTCCGGCTGGGCCGACACGGAGCTGCGCGACCTGGAGCCGATCCCCCAGGCCGCCGAGACCGCCGCCCGCCGGGCCGCGCTGTCGGCGCGCTTCCCGGGCGAGCGCCTGGTGATCCCCGCGGGCAACCTGAAGACCCGCTCGAACGACACCGAGTACCCCTTCCGGGCCTCGGTCGAGTACACCTGGCTCACCGGCAACCAGACCGAGGACGGCGTCCTGGTCATGGAGCCCGTCGCCGACGGTCACCGGGCGACGATCTACCTGCTGCCCCGCTCCGACCGGGAGAACGGCGAGTTCTGGCTCTCCGGCCAGGGCGAGCTGTGGGTCGGCCGCCGGCACTCCCTCACCGAGGCCGGGCAGCTGTACGGCATCCCCGCCTCCGACGTGCGCGAGCTGGCCGGGGCGCTGCGCGAGGCCACCGGTCCGGTGCGGGTCGTGCGCGGTTACGACGCCGGCATCGAGGCCGCGCTGACCGACAAGGTCACCGCCGAGCGGGACGAGGAGCTGCGGGTCTACCTCTCCGAGGCGCGGCTGGTGAAGGACGCGTTCGAGATCGGCGAGCTGCAGAAGGCCGTCGACTCGACGGTGCGCGGCTTCGAGGACGTGGTGAGGGTCCTCGACAAGGCGCAGGCCACATCCGAGCGGTACATCGAGGGCACCTTCTTCCTGCGCGCCCGGGTCGAGGGCAACGACGTCGGTTACGGCTCCATCTGCGCGGCCGGCCCGCACGCCTGCACGCTGCACTGGGTGCGCAACGACGGGCCCGTGCGCCCCGGGGACCTGCTGCTGCTCGACGCGGGCGTGGAGACGCACACGTACTACACCGCGGACGTCACCCGGACGCTGCCCATCGACGGCCGGTACACGGAGATCCAGAAGAAGATCTACGACGCCGTGTACGAGGCGCAGGAGGCCGGGATCGCGGCCGTGCGGCCCGGTGCGAAGTACCGGGACTTCCACGACGCCTCGCAGCGGGTGCTCGCCGCGAAGCTCGTGGAGTGGGGCCTGGTCGAGGGGCCCGTGGAGCGGGTGCTGGAGCTGGGGCTGCAGCGGCGCTGGACGCTGCACGGCACGGGGCACATGCTCGGTCTCGACGTCCACGACTGCGCTGCCGCGCGGCAGGAGACGTACGTGGACGGGGTGCTCGAGCCGGGGATGTGCCTGACGGTCGAGCCGGGGCTGTACTTCCAGGCCGACGACCTGACCGTGCCGGAGGAGTACCGCGGCATCGGCGTGCGGATCGAGGACGACATCCTGGTGACTGAGGACGGGAACCGGAACCTGTCGGCGGCGCTTCCTCGGCGCTCGGACGAGGTCGAGGCGTGGATGGCCGCGCTGAAGAAGTAGGAGACTGACGTCGATTCGATGGCCGGGCACCAGTGGGGTGTCCGGCCATCGCTGCGGGCTGCGGGTGCGGGGGCTGTTCGCGCGGTTCCCGTGCCCCTAGGGGGGTTTGTGTGGACCTGCATGTGGAGCTTCTCGCATCCGACGGGCGGCGGGCCGGGCTCGAGCGGGCCCTTCGGGATGCCGTTCGGGAGGGCCGGCTGACTCCGGGGACGCGGTTGCCCGCCACCCGGAAGCTCGCCGACGAGCTGGGGGTTTCCCGGAACACCGTCAAGGGGGCCTACGACCAGCTCGTCGCCGAGGGGTACTTCACCGCTCGGCAGGGGTCGGGGACGCAGGTGGCCTCCATGGCCGCCGAGGCCGCCGCGCCCGCGGAGGCCGCCGCACGCGCGCGTGAGCCGCTGTTCGACCTGCGGCCCGGGAGCCCCGACGTGGGGGCGTTCCCTGCCGCGGCCTGGCTGCGGGCGCTGCGCCGGGCCATCGCCACCGCGCCCTCGCTGGCCTACGACTACGGCGATCCCCGGGGCCGGATCGAGCTGCGGACCGCGCTCTCCGGGTACCTCGGCCGGGCCCGGGGAGTGAGCGCGCCGCCGGAGCGGATCGTCATCACCTCCGGGTACGTCCAGGGCCTCGCGCTCCTCACGCGCGTGCTGGACGGCGGCGAGATCGCCATGGAGGACCCGGGGCTGCCGTTCCACCGGGACGTCGTACGCCGCAACGGCGGCGCCGTGGTGCCGGTGCCGGTCGACGAGCGGGGCGTCCGGGTGGACGGCCTCGGGGAGCCCGCGGCGGTCGTCGTGACGCCGGCCCACCAGTATCCGACCGGGGTCACGCTCCATCCCGAGCGGCGGCGGGCGCTCACCGACTGGGCACGCGCGCGGGACGGACTGATCGTCGAGGACGACTACGACGGGGAGTTCCGCTACGACCGCCAGCCCGTCGGGGCGCTGCAGGGGATGGCGCCGGGACACGTCGTGTATCTCGGGACCGCCTCCAAGACGCTCGGGCCGGCGCTGCGGCTCGGCTGGATGGTGCTGCCGCCCCATCTCGTCGACGAGGTCGCCGACGCCAAGCTGCACAGCGACCACCACACCGAGTCGCTCGGCCAGTTGGCGCTCGCCGAGCTGATCGGCAGCCATGCCTACGACCGTCATGTGCGCGCGTGCCGGCTGCGGTACCGCAGACGGCGGGACCAGTTGGTGGACCGGCTCGGGTCCCGGCGCGGGGTGCGCGGGATCGCCGCCGGGCTGCACGCGCTGGTCGAGGTCGCCGACGAGGCCGAGGCGCTGGCCCGGGCCGAGGCCCACGGGCTCGCGGTGGGGTCGCTCGGGGAGCACTGGCACGCGCGGGAGGGCGAGGGGCGGCCGCAGGGACTGGTCGTGGGGTACGGGACGCCTCGGGAGCGGGCTTACCCGGACGCCTTGGAGGCGCTGGGGAAGGTGCTCGACGCGGGGTGAATTGGGCCACGATCCGAGGGCCTTGGTGGTGCTGTTGAGGGATCCAGTCGGGGCCTAATGTCACCGGCATGACGAACACGCTCGTCCCGCCCGCGGGTCCGCAACGCGTCCTGGCGCTGGCCCAGTTGGCCAACTCGGTCGGGGACGGCGCCTTCTATGTCACCTCGGCGCTCTACTTCACCCACGTGGTGGGGCTCGAACCCGCGCGCGTGGGGCTCGGGCTGACCGTCGCCTGGGCCGTCGGATCGCTGGCGGGGGTGCCGCTCGGGCGGCTCGCGGACCGGCGGGGGGCGCGCGGGACGGCGGTGCTGCTGGCGGTGGCGACCGGGGTGGCGGTCGCCTCCTTCCTGGTCGTACGGGGGTTCTGGCCCTTCGTGGCCGCCGCCGTGGGCTACGCCACCGCCCAGTCCGGGCTGGCCGCGGCACGGCAGGCGCTGCTGGCGGGGCTGGTGTCCGCCGGGGAGCGGACGGGACTGCTGGCGCACCTCCAGTCGACGCTGAACGCCGGGCTGGCCGTGGGGGCGGGGCTGGGCGGGCTGGCACTGCACCTGGGGACGCGGGGCGCCTATCTCGGGGTGTTCGCGCTGGACGCGGTGGCCTTCGTGGTGTGTGCCGCGGTGTTGCTGCGGCTGCCCTCGGTCGCGCCGGTCGCCCCGCTGCGGGGGCCGGGGCTCGCGGTGCTGCGGGACCGGCCGTACGTGGTGCTCACCGCGCTCAACTCCGTGCTGCTGCTGCGGATGCCGCTGCTCAGCCTCGGGCTGCCGCTGTGGATCGCGGAGCGGACCGAGGCGCCGGCCTGGCTGGTGTCCGCGCTGTTCGTGCTCAACACCGGGGCGGTGATGGCCTTCCAGGTGCGGATGGCGCGCGGGGTGAGCGGGATCGCGTCGGCCGTGCGGGCGGTACGGCGGTCGGGGTGGGTGATGCTGGCGGCGTGCGCGGTGTTCGCGCTGTCGGCGGGGGCGCCGGTGCGGGTCGCGGTGGGGGCGCTGATGGTGGGGGCGGTGCTGCAGGTCGTCGCGGAGATGGGGCAGTCGGCGGGGTCGTGGCAGCTGTCCTTCGACCTCGCGCCGGCGGACCGGATCGGGGAGTACCAGGGACTCTTCGGCACGGGGGTCACGGTGGCGCGTACGGCCGGCCCTCTGGTGCTGACCGCGCTGCTGGTGCAGTGGGGTCCGCCCGGGTGGCTGCTGCTGGGCGGGCTCACCCTGGCGGCGTCCTGGGCGATGGGGCCGACTGCCCGGTGGGCGGCGGCCTCCCGTACGGGGGTGGTGCGGGCGGCTTGAGGCGCGGCCGCCGGGACGGCGCACGGCGCGGTTGCCGCCCACCTCGCCCTGCCGGCCGCGTACCCGCGCAAACGGTGGGCGCCGGTCGTCTCATCCGCGACCGCCGCGGCGCGGTCCACGAGAGCGGCGCGGCGCCGGGTTGCGCCGCACTACACCGCGAGCAGGGGCGCGGCGTCCTTCCGCCACTTGAGGATCTTGTCGAAGCTCACCACGGCGCCGCTCTGCCCGGGCTTGTTGCCGATGTGGACATGGTCCGCGAGCTCCCGGATCAGATACAGACCCCGGCCGTTCTCGGACTCCATGGCCTCCCGGGACTCGAGCGCCTCGACGGCGTCGAGCGCCACCGGACGCGCACCCCGGCCCGTACCGCCGAAGCCGGGCCCGGAGTCGGCGACCTCGATCCGGCAGGTCTCGCCGTCGATGTAGGCGGTGACGCGATAGGCCTCCGAGCCGCTGTCGGGGGCGGTGTCCCCGCCGTGCTCCACGGCGTTCGCGCAGGCCTCGCTGAGCGCGATGGAGAGGTCGTACGACACGTCCGGGTCCACGCCCGCACTCTCCATGGTGCCGAGCAGCAGCCTCCGCGCGAGCGGCACGCTCGCAGCTTCCCGCCGCAAATGGAGTGACCACCAGATGCTCATGCTCCAGCCTCCCGGCCGCGGCTCGACATACCGTTACGTATTGCCGCGCACGGCGACCCGTAAGCGCATCGTTGACGTGATACCGCCCATATGGGCGATGCGTCTGGAGCCGCCGCCGGTGTATGTGGGGGCGGTTCGGGCCAGACGGGGACCTTCCGCTCTTAGGTCATCTTGCGGACCTGCCGCATGAGGTCCGTAGGACCAGTGCGATGATTG
The DNA here is from genome assembly GCF_023544665.1 of Streptomyces sp. YS415. GTDB lineage: Bacteria > Actinomycetota > Actinomycetes > Streptomycetales > Streptomycetaceae > Streptomyces. The sequence goes on along the minus strand of NZ_JAMJFL010000009.1, from coordinate 218,071 downwards.
GGCCGCCATGAGTGCCCCCCACCAGCGCACGGCGCGCCCCGGACGCGACGTCCGGATCCTGCGGGCCGCGGTGTTCGCCGCGGTCTGTGTCGTGCTGGCCGCGGGCGGACACGCACTCGGCTCCCACGCCTCGATCCCCCTGTGGGCGCTGGGCGCGGGATTCCTCGCGGTCCTCGCGGTCGCCGTGCCGCTCGCCGGACGCGAGCGCTCGCTGCCCGGCATAGCGGCGCTGCTGGCGCTCGGGCAGACCGCGCTGCACTCGCTGTTCGGACTCGCCCAGCACGGGACCACCGCCACCACGACCGCCACCGCCTCCGACGCCTCGCTCGTCGCCGAGGCCGCCCGGCTGGTCTGCGGGAGCACGGCGGCGGCCATCACCCCCGCCCAGGCACACCGGCTCCTCACCGAGGCACGGCTCCGGCCGGCCTCCGCCCACCCGGACCACGGGGCGGGGACCGTCACCGACTCCGCGTCGCTGCTGCCGTCCCTGCCGATGCTGCTGGCCCATCTGCTGGCGGCCCTCGTGGCCGGCTGGCTGCTGCGCCACGGCGACCTGGCCCTGCGGCGCCTGGTCGACCTCTCGGCGCACTCCTTCGCCGAGGGGGCGGCCGTACGAGCCCTGCGCGCGGCCCTCGCCCTGGTCCGCGCCCTGCGTGCCGGGCTGCCGGACCTGCCCGGCACGGACGCGCGCCCGCCGCGCGCCCCGGAGCTCGCACCGCCCCCGCTGCGCACCACCGCGCTCCAGCACACGGTGATCCGGCGCGGCCCGCCCGCCGCCGCCTCCGCACTCGTGCTCGCCGCCTGACGCGACGCGCCCTCCGCTGGGAGATCCACCTCGGATTCCGGTCGGGGCCGCCGTCGTGCGGCCCGCGCATGCCGCCTCATGCCGCATGCGCCCCTCTTCACCACCGGAAACAACCGAATCTCACTCACTGTGGAGTGCTCCCGAATGAAGGCCTCTTCCCGCCTCGCCGCCGCCGGCGTCCTCGCCGGCACCGCCGTGCTCGCCCTGTCCGCCCCCGCCCTCGCGCACGTGAGCGTGCAGCCCGAGGGCGAGGCCGCCAAGGGCGGTTACGCCGTCGTCGACTTCCGGGTCCCGAACGAGAGCGACACCGCGTCCACCGTGAAGCTGGAGGTCAGCTTCCCGATGGACACCCCGCTCGCCTCCGCGATGCCGGAGCCCGTCCCGGGCTGGACCGCGGACGTCACCAAGACCAAGCTGGACAAGCCGCTCGAGCTGCACGGCCAGAAGATCGACGAGGCGATCAGCAAGATCACGTGGACCGCGACCGGCAAGGGCGTCCGGCCCGGCTTCTTCCAGAAGTTCCCGGTCGCCATGGGCGCGCTGCCCGAGGACGCCGACCAGTTGGTCTTCAAGGCCGTCCAGACGTACTCCGACGACGAGGTCGTGCGCTGGATCGAGGTCCAGCAGGAGGGCCAGGAGGAGCCGGAGAAGCCCGCTCCCGTCCTCACCCTGTCCGATGCCGAGGAGGGCCACGGGCACGGCTCCGAGGCGAGCGAGGAGGCGAGCGGAGAGCCGTCCGACGACGCCTCCCAGGCCGCCGCGACCACCAACGCCGACGCCGCCGACTCCGACAGCAGCGACACCACCGCCCGGGTCCTCGGCGTCGTGGGCATCGTCGTCGGCGCCATCGGCGTGGCCTACGGCGTGCTCGCCGGCCGTCGGCGTACCACCACCTGAGTCCGTCCTCTCGGAGCGCGCCGGTGCCCTCGCGGCCCGGCGCGCGCCCGAACCCTTCCTCCCCGGGACATTTCGCCATGCGCACCAAGAAGTTCGCGGCGGCCGCGCTGCTCGCCGCCGCCACCCTGACCCTCTCCGCCTGCGGCAGCGGTGAGGACGACGCCTCGCCCGTCACCGTGGTCTCCGAGGAGCCCGGCTCCGCGAAGGCCGCCACCGTCCTCGACAAGCCGTTCGAGAAGCCGGACCTGGTCCTCACCGACACCCACGGCAGGACGTACGACTTCCGCGAGGAGACCGCGGGCAAGCCGACGCTGATCTACTTCGGCTACACCAACTGCCCCGACGTCTGCCCGCTGACGATGAACAACATCGCCGTCGCCAAGAAGCAGCTCCCCAAGGCCCAGCAGGACGAGCTGCGGATCGTGTTCGTCACCACCGACCCGGAACGCGACACCGCCTCCGCGCTCGGCACGTGGCTCAAGGGCATCGACCCCCAGGTGGTCGGCCTGACCGGCGACTTCGACACCATCCAGGCCGGCGCCCGCACCCTCGGCATCAGCATCGAGCCGCCGCACAAGGAGAAGGGCAAGACGGTCTCCACGCACGGCACCCAGGTCATCGCCTTCTCCCCGAAGACCGACGGCGGCTATGTCCTCTACGGCGAGGACGCCACCGTCGACGACTACACCGCGGACCTCCCCGAGCTGATCAAGGGGGAGAAGCCGTGAGGCGTCCCGGCGCCCGGGCCGCCGTCCTCACCGCGAGTCTGGCGCTGGCGCTGGCGGGCTGCGGTTCCTCCGACTCCTCCGACGGGGAATCCGGACCCGAACTCTCGGTCAGCGGCGCCTACATGCCCCAACCGGTCTCCGACTCCATGGCGGCGGGCTTCCTGACGATCCGCAACGACGGCGGCACCCAGGACGAACTGACCTCCGTCACCAGCGACATCGCGGGCGCCGTCACCGTCCACGAGACCGTCGACTCCGCGATGCGGGAGATCAGGAACCTCGCCGTGCCCGCCGACGGCGAAGTGGTGTTCAAAAGCGGCGCGAACCACCTGATGTTCGAGAAGCTGAAGCGCAAGCCGCAGCAGGGCGACACGGTGTCCGTGGTGCTGCACTTCGCCGAATCCGGCCCCGTCACGGTCGAGATGCCGGTGAAGCCGGCCACGTACACCCCCGCGACCGGACACTGAGGGAGGGACCCCCTTGACCCCGACCATCGCCCCACGCGTCCGGACCCTGGTGCTGCTGCTCCTGGCCACCGCCGGACTGCTCCTCGCCGGTGCCGGACCGGTCTCCGCGCATGCCGTGCTGACCGGCAGCGATCCCCAGCAGGGGGCGGTGGTCGAACAGGCGCCGGACCGGGTGTCGCTGACCTTCTCCGAAGAGGTCGCGCTCTCCGACGACTCGATGCGCGTCCTCGCCCCCGACGGCAAGCGCGTCGACGCCGGGGAGCCGGCGGCCACCGGCGGCTCGACGTACGCCGTGGAGCTCGACGGCGGCCTGGCGGACGGCACCTACACCGTCTCCTACCAGGTCGTCTCGGCCGACAGCCACCCGGTCGCGGGCGCCTTCACCTTCTCCGTCGGGGCCCCCTCGGCGACCTCCGTGTCCGTCTCCGGCGAGACCGCGGGCGGCGGGGCGGTCGGCTTCCTGTACGGCCTCGGGCGCTATCTCTCCTACGCGGGCTTCGTCGTCATGGTCGGCGGCGGCGCCTTCGTGCTCGCCTGCTGGCAGCGCGGGTCGGGGGTGCGGGCCGTGCAGCGGCTCGTCGTCTCCGGCTGGCTCACCCTCACCGCGGCCACCCTGACGCTGCTGCTCATGCGCGGCTCCTACACCGGCTCCGGCAAGGTCGGCGACATCTTCGACCTGAACCTCCTCGGCGACGTCCTGCAGACCAAGACGGGCGCGGCCCTGGTCTCCCGGCTCCTGCTGCTCGCGGCGGCAGCCCTGTTCATCGCGGTGCTCTTCGGGGCCTACGACAAGCGCGAGGACGAGGAGAAGCGGGACCTGACCTTCGGGCTCGCGGTCGGCGGGGCCGTCGTGGCCTCCGGGCTCGCGGCGAGCTGGGCGATGTCCGAGCACGCCTCCACCGGCCTCCAGCCGGGCATCGCGATGCCGGTCGACGTGGTCCACCTGCTCGCCGTCGCCGCCTGGCTCGGCGGCCTCACCGCCCTGCTCACCGCCCTGTACCGGTCGCCCGAGACCCCGGTGGACGGCACGGCCGTACGACGGTTCTCGGCGCTGGCGTTCGGCAGTGTGGTCGCGCTCGTGGTGACCGGCGTCTACCAGTCCTGGCGGCAGCTCGGCTCCTGGTCGGCGTTCACCGAGACCCGCTACGGACAGCTGCTGCTCGTCAAGATCGGGCTGGTGGCGCTGCTCGTCGGCGTCGCCTGGATCTCGCGGCGCTGGACGGCCCGGCTGGCGGGGGCGGTGAGCGCCCAGGCCACCCCGAGCAAGGAGAAGGCGGCCGTCAGGACGTCCCCGAGCAAGGAGAAGGCGGCCGTCAAGGCGTCCGCCGGGGGCGATCCCGAGCGGGCCGCTCAGCTCGCCCGGCAGCGGGCCGCCATGGACACGGCCCGGCAGAAGCGGCTGCGGGACGCCGACCCCGACCGCTTCGGGCTGCGCCGCTCGGTGCTCGCCGAAGCCGGGATCGCCCTCGTGCTGCTGGCGGTCACCACCGCGCTGACGTCGACCGAACCGGGCCGTACGGAACAGGACGCCGCCCGGGCCACCGCCGCCTCCTCGCCCTCCGTCGGCGCCTCCGGGGCGCTGACCCTGGACATGGCCTTCGACACCGGCGGCGAGGACGGCAAGGGCGTCGTCCGGATCGAACTGGACCCCGCGCGCGTGGGCGCCAACGAGATGCACGTCTACGCCACCCGGCCCAACGGGCGGGCCTTCGACCTCCCCGAGGTGAAGGTCGCCTTCACCCTCGAGTCCCAGGACATCGGGCCGCTGCCCGTGGTCCCGGACCACATCACCACCGGACACTGGTCGGCGAGCGGAGTGCAGCTCCCCATGGCCGGCGACTGGAAGGTCGCCGTGACCGTACGGACCTCCGACATCGACCAGACGACCGTCTCCAAGAACGCGCAGATCGGCTGAACACCATGGCTGACCAGTCCATCCCGGAGACCCTCGCGCCCGGCGCCGACGACCCGGCGCCCTCCGCGCCGGCCTCCCCGGGGCTCTCGCGCCGGCAGCTGCTGGGCACCGCCGGCGCCACCGGGCTCGTGCTCGGCGCAGCGGGCGGGGCCGTGGGCTACGCCGCCGCGCCCGCCGAGGCGACTCCGCTCACCTCGCTGGGCGCGGACGAGGCGATGTTTCACGGGAAACATCAACCCGGCATCCTCCAGGGCCTCCAGGCCCGCGGTCATCTGCTCGCCTTCGACCTGGCGGCGGGCGCGGGCCGCAAGGAGGCCGCCGCGCTGCTGCGCCGCTGGTCGGAGACGGCACGGCGGCTGATGGCGGGCGAGGCCGCGGGATCCGGCGACACCGGTGTGGCCCGGGACGCCGGGCCCTGCGCGCTGACGGTCACCTTCGGCTTCGGGCACAGCTTCTTCGCCCGTACCGGCCTGGAGAAGCAGCGCCCGGTCGCGCTGGACCCGCTGCCCGACTTCTCCTCCGACCGGCTGGACAGGGCCCGCAGCAACGGCGACCTGTGGGTGCAGATCGGCGCCCATGACGCGCTGGTCGCCTTCCACGCCCTGCGCGCGATCCAGAAGGACGCCGGGAGCGCGGCCCGGGTGCGCTGGCAGATGAACGGCTTCAACCGCTCGCCGGGCGCCACCGCCCACCCCATGACGGCCCGCAACCTGATGGGCCAGGTCGACGGCACCCGCAACCCGAAGCCGGCGGAGGCCGACTTCGAGCAGCGGATCTTCGTGCCGGCCTCGGGCGAGCCCGCCTGGATGGCGAACGGCTCCTACGCCGTCGTACGCCGGATCCGCATGCTCCTGGACGACTGGGAGCGGCTCTCCGGCCGGGAGCAGGAGGACGTCATCGGGCGCCGGAAGGCGGACGGGTCACCACTGTCCGCGCCGCCGGGCAGTGCCGAGACCACCGAGATGGACCTGGAGAAGACGGACGCGCAGGGCAACCTGGCCGTCCCCGTCAACGCCCACGCCCGGATCAGCCGGCCCGACCAGAACGGCGGGGCGGCGATGCTGCGGCGGCCGTTCTCCTACCACGACGGCATCGACGCGGACGGGACCGTGGACGCGGGACTGCTGTTCGTCTGCTGGCAGGCCGATCCGTTGCGCGGCTTCGTCACCGTGCAGCGCAAGCTCGACCGGGGCGACGCCCTGTCGCCGTTCATCCGCCACGAGGCGAGCGGTCTGTACGCGGTGCCGGGCGGGGCGGCCGAGGGAGAGTACGTCGGTCAGGCGCTGCTGGAGGGGTGATCTCCGGCGGTTTCACCCGGTCGTGAGACGTGTACTCCGGGGTTCCGCCGGGGCCATTAGGGTGAGGTCATGCCAGCGAGCTATGCGTATCTGGGTCCCGAGGGCACCTTCACCGAAGCCGCCCTGCGCACGCTTCCCGAGACGGCCACCCGGGAGCTCGTCCCGTACGTGTCCGTGCAGTCCGCGCTCGACGCGGTGCGTGCCGGTGAGGCCGAGGCCGCCTTCGTGCCGATCGAGAACTCCGTCGAGGGCGGGATCACCACCACGCTCGACGAACTGGTCGCGGGCGCTCCGCTGATGATCTACCGCGAGGTGCTGCTGTCGATCACCTTCGCGCTGCTGGTCCGGCCCGGCACGAAGCTGTCCGACATCAAGACGGTCTCCGCCCACCCGGCCGCCCAGCCGCAGGTGCGCAACTGGCTGCGCAAGAACCTCCCGGACGCGCACTGGGAGTCGGCCGCCTCCAACGCGGACGCCGCCCGGCTGGTCCAGGAGGGTCAGTACGACGCGGCCTTCGCGGGCGAGTTCGCCGCCGCCCTGTACGGCCTGGAGGCCCTGGAGAGCGGGATCCACGACGCGGAGAACGCCCAGACCCGGTTCGTGCTGGTGGGCCGCCCGGCCCGGCCCGCGGCCCCGACCGGCGCGGACAAGACCTCCGTCGTGCTGTGGCAGCGAGACGACCACCCCGGCGGACTGCGCGACCTGCTGGGCGAGTTCGCGACCCGGGGCATCAACCTGATGCTGCTCCAGTCCCGGCCCACCGGCGCCGGCATCGGCAACTACTGCTTCTGCATCGACGCCGAGGGCCACATCTCCGACCGGCGGGTGGCGGAGGCCCTGATGGGGCTGAAGCGGATCTGCCTGGAGGTGCGGTACCTCGGGTCGTACCCGCGCGCGGGTGTGGACGTGGCGGACGTGAGCGCGCCGCGGCAGGGGACCTCGGACGAGGAGTTCGTGTCGGCGTCGGAGTGGGTGGCGCGGTGCCAGGACGGGCGGTTCTGAGCAGCCGCTGCCGTGTCTCGGCGCCGCCGCTCCGACGCCTGGTTCCGGCCGGTCGTACCTGCTGATTGTCGTTATCCACAGAAGTTATCCACAGGTCGGCCTCTCGACCTGGGGACAAGTCGACACGGCGGCGCGACTCGGTCGACAAATCGGCCTGCAGCACCTCGTTCCGTCCACCGGCGCGCGGTTCACCCTTCGTCCACTCGTTTCCCACGAGTCATCCCTGGGAGCGACGCATTCCCACTCGAACGTGGGCGTAAAGGAGGTTTGCCCCGGGAATCACCCGGGGTGACCGAGCTATTCGGAGTGATCAGTTCCGCAATCCACAGATCTTCCACACAGCCTGTGGATAACTTTTCGGAGGGTGTGGACACCTGTGGACGACGTGGACCCAAGTCCCGTTCACCACAAGGAAATCCGGTCAACCGCGCGCCCGTCACGTGCCCCCTCCCGGGGAGCGGGGCGCCGTTTATTGACACGAGGCGCAATTCACCCATAACGCAATGTAAGCCACAGTTCGGGGCGCCACGGAAAAGCGAGTCGTGAGGGGGGACTCGGCCCCGGTAGCCTTGACCACGTGATTGACCTTCGCCTGCTCCGTGAGGACCCCGACCGTGTGCGCGCGTCCCAGCGCGCCCGTGGAGAGGACGTCGCGCTCGTCGACGCTCTCCTGTCTGCCGACGAGCGGCGCAGGTCGTCCGGCGTCGCCTTCGACGAGCTGCGCTCCGAGCAGAAGTCGCTCGGCAAGCTGATCCCCAAGGCCACTCCCGAGGAGCGCGCCGAGCTCCTGCAGAAGGCGGAGCAGCTCAAGGCGGACGTCAAGGCCGCGGAGGCCGCGCAGAACGAGGCCGACGACGAGACCAAGCGCCTCGCGCTCCGGCTCGGCAACCTCGTCCACCCCGACGTCCCGGTCGGCGGCGAGGAGGACTTCGTCGTCCTGGAGACGCACGGCACGATCCGCGACTTCGGCGCCGAGGGCTTCGAGCCCAAGGACCACCTGGAGCTCGGCGAGGCGCTGGGCGCCATCGACGTCGAGCGCGGCGCCAAGGTCTCCGGCTCGCGCTTCTACTACCTCACCGGCGTCGGCGCCCTGCTGGAGCTGGCGCTGGTCAACGCCGCCATCGCCCAGGCCACCGAGGCCGGCTTCATCCCGATGCTCACCCCCGCGCTGGTCCGCCCGCGCGCCATGGAGGGCACCGGCTTCCTCGGCCAGGCCGCGGAGAACGTGTACCACCTGGAGAAGGACGACTACTACCTGGTCGGCACCTCCGAGGTCCCGCTCGCCGCGTACCACATGGACGAGATCATCGACGCCGACCAGCTGCCGCTGCGATACGCGGGCTTCTCGCCGTGCTTCCGCCGCGAGGCCGGCACCTACGGCAAGGACACCCGCGGCATCTTCCGCGTGCACCAGTTCGACAAGGTCGAGATGTTCTCCTACGTCGCCCCCGAGGACGCGGAGAACGAGCACAAGCGGCTCCTGGACTGGGAGAAGCAGTGGCTCACCGCCCTGGAGCTGCCCTTCCAGGTCATCGACGTCGCCTCGGGCGACCTGGGCTCGTCGGCGTCCCGCAAGTACGACTGCGAGGCCTGGATCCCGACCCAGGGCAAGTACCGCGAGCTGACCTCCGCCTCCAACTGTGACGGCTTCCAGGCCCGCCGGCTGTCGGTGCGGATGCGCGACGGCAAGAAGGTGCAGCCGCTGGCGACGCTCAACGGCACGCTGTGCGCGGTGCCGCGGACGATCGTGGCGATCCTGGAGAACCACCAGCTCGCCGACGGTTCGGTGCGGGTGCCCGAGGTGCTGCGCCCGTACCTGGGCGGCCGAGAGCTGCTGGAACCGGTCGCCAAGTGAGCTTCCCGTACAGGCTGGTCGCGACCGACCTCGACGGCACGCTGCTGCGCACCGACGACTCGGTCTCGCGGCGCACCCGTGACGCGCTCGCCGCGGCCACCGCGGCGGGCGCCGCGCACATCGTCGTCACCGGACGGGCGGTGCCCTGGACCCGGCACATCCTCGACGACCTGGGCTACCAGGGCCTCGCGGTGTGCGGGCAGGGCGCGCAGGTCTACCACGCCGGTGAGCACCGGCTGCTGACGTCGGTGACCCTCGACCGGCAGCTGGCCGGGGTGGCGCTGGCGAAGATCGAGGCGGAGGTCGGCCCGCTGTTCCTGGCCGCGAGCCGGGACGGTCTCGACGGGGAGGTGCTGGTCGGGCCGGGGTACGCGGTCACCGGCTCGCTGCCCTCGACGCCGTTCACCGACGCGTCGGATCTGTGGTCCGCCCCGCTGAACAAGATCTACATACAGCATCCGGAGCTGTCGGACGACGAACTGGCGGACGCCGCGCGGCGCTCCGCGGGTGGCTTCGTCACGGTGGCGATGGCGGGCGCGGGCATCGTGGAACTGCTGCCGCTGGGGCTGTCCAAGGCGACGGGACTGTCGCTGGCGGCGCGCCGGCTGGGCCTGAAGGCCGCCGACACCATCGCCTTCGGCGACATGCCGAACGACGTCCCGATGTTCGGCTGGGCGGCCCACGGCGTGGCCATGGCCAACGCCCACGCGGAGCTGAAGGCGGTGGCCGACGAGGTCACGGCGTCGAACGACGAGGACGGGATCGCAGTGGTCTTGGAGCGCCTGCTCGGCTGACGTCGTGCTCGGCCGGCGTCGCGCCAGTCGGTCTGTGGAGGAGGATGCACGGATCGAACGTGCGCGGGGTTTCCCCCGACCACGGCTTAGCAAGCCGGTGCCTTGCCACTCGGCCAATCCTCCGGGAGGGCGGCCTCACGCGAGCGGAGTGCTCGCGTGCTCGAAGCGGCCGCCCGGGCAGCTCCCCGATGCGATGCGGGCTCGACGGAGGGGTAACTACTCCGGAGCCCGCCGCGGGCTGCCCTGCGGGGAACTCGACGGACTGTCGTGCATCGACATCGTCAAGCTCCTCCCCAGCTGGTGGCGCCGACCGATGCGGCGTTCCGGACATCGACCATCCTGCCCGCCGCCCCGATCGGCCGCCACCGAATAAAGCGCGGCCCGTCTACTCCTCGCCCGCCAGCGTCAGCGACCGCAGCTTCTGGCCGGCGTACCAGGTGGCGAGGACGGTCACCGCGACCAGCAGCACCGTCGCCGTCGTGATGCCCACGTCCGAGGTGACGAGGTCCCCGCCGGTCACCTCGTGGGCCACCGCGAGCGACCACTGCTGGACGCTCAGGGTGCGCGCGCCCGACACCAGGGAGCCGAACAGCGCCTCCCAGACCAGGGCGTAGACCAGTCCGAAGACCACCGCGTGCCGGGACACCGTGCCGAGCAGCAGGAAGACCGCGGCGTACGCGATGGAGGCGACCAGGGCGGCCACCGTGTAGGCGACGGCGATCTGCTGGCCGTTGCCGTTGAGGATGAAGCCGGCGATCAGGGTCGGGACCGCGGAGAACACCATGGTCACGGCGACGGCCACGATCAGCTTGGTGAAGATGATCGTCGGGCGCTTGATCGGCTTGGAGAGCAGGTACACCACCGAGCCGTCGTCGATCTCCGGACCGATCGCTCCGGTGCCCGCGATGACGCCGATGATCGGCACCATGGTGGCGAGCGCGAGCCCGCCGAGCAGGTCGGAGGCGGTCTGGTCGTCGGCACCGGTGAGCGCGCGGACGATCACCGAGATGACGATCAGCAGCAGCGGCAGGGCGCCGAGGATGAGGGCCCGGCGCCGGCCGAGCAGGGCCCGGTAGGTGAGCCGGGCGACTGTGGGGTCGTACATGGTGGGCCTCCTACGCCGCGACGAGGTACGAGAAGACGGACTCGAGGGACTCGTCGGACGGCGAGACCGTGTGCAGCCGGATGCCGTGGTCGCGGGCGACCCTCGGCAGCAGGGCCGTGAAGCGGCCGAAGTCGACGGCCTGGATCCGCAACGCGCCCTCCGCGAGGTCCACTTCGATGCCGGACGTCGACGGGTCGGCGATCAGCGCGGCCGCGAGGGCGCGGTCGTCGCTGGAGCGCACCAGGTAGCGGTGCGGCCGGTCGGTCATCAGGCGGCGGATCTTGCGGAAGTCACCGCTGGCCGCGTGCCGGCCCGCGACGACGACCTCGATGTGCCAGGCGAGCTGCTCGACCTCTTCGAGGATGTGGGACGAGAACAGCACCGTGCGGCCCTCGTCGCCCATCTTCCGCAGCAGGTCCATCAACTGCATGCGCTGACGCGGGTCCATGCCGTTGAAGGGCTCGTCCAGCAGCAGCAGCGACGGGTCGTGGACCAGCGCGCTCGCCATCTTCACGCGCTGGCGCATGCCCTTGGAGTACGTCTGGATCTTGCGGTCCTGGGCGTACTCCATCTCGACCGTGGCCAGGGCGCGCTGAGCCGCCTTGGCGCCCAGGCCGTGCAACTCGGCGTTGGCGACGACGAATTCGCGGCCGGTGAGGAAGTCGTACATCGCCTCGCGCTCGGGGACGATGCCGATGTGCTTGTAGATCCCCTCGTTGCGCCAGACCTGCCGGCCGTCGAGGGTGACCGTGCCGGTGGAGGGGGCCAGGAAGCCGCCCATCATGTTGATGAGGGTGGACTTTCCGGCGCCGTTGGGGCCGAGCAGGCCGGTGACGCCGGGGCCGATGGTCATGGTGACGTCGTTGACGGCGACCACGTTGCCGAACCAGCGGGAGACGTGGTCGATGGAGAGCGTGGTCACAGTCCGACCTTTCGGTAGCGGCGCAGCAGGAGGCCGTAGCAGGCGGCGATCAGGCCGAGGGTGACGAGGACGTAGACCACGCCCTCGCCGTTCGTCGGGCCGACGCCTCCGGGGAACGCCGAGGCCGCGCCGAGGAAGGCGGACTGCACACCGTCGATGAGCGTGGTCGGCGAGAAGAGGCCGATCCAGGCGATGGAGTCGCCGCTGTTCTGCTCCTCGGCGATGGCCTGCAGGGTGGAGACGGCGCCGTAGGAGATGGTCAGTACGGCGATCACGGCGGCGATGCCGAAGCCGCGGCGCGGGGTGACCGAGGCGATGACGAGGCCGAGTCCGGCGAAGAGCAGTGAGAGCAGTGCCACCGAGACGAGTCCCTGTGCGAATCCCTTGGTCTGGTCGGTGAAGTCGAGCTTGGCCAGCAGCGCGCCCACGTAGAGGACGAGCAGCGGCGCGGCGGTGAGGACGAACATCGCCGAGGCCAGCGCCGCGTACTTCGCGCGCACGTAGTCCGCGGTCTCGATCGGCCGCGAGAAGTACAGCGGCACGGTCTTGAAGCGCAGGTCGCGGGAGACGGACTGGGGTGCCTGGGAGGCGACGTAGAGGCTGATGACCGCCTGCATGACGATCGCGTAGCGGGTGTAGTCGACCGGCAGGTCGTTGGCCTTCGTCGCGACGGCGACGGCGACCATGATGGCCGCGGGCACGCACATCACCACGAACAGCAGCATCGGCAGCACCTTGGACTTCACCGAGCGGCCGAGGCCGTAGGCGCCGCGCAGGGACTGCGAGTAGAGGGAGCGGGTGGCGTAGGCGCGGCCGAGGCGGGGGCCGTCGTAGTTGCGGTAGCCGATGTCGTGGATGCGGGTCTGGTCACCCGCAACGGGCTGGTCAAGAGCCATGGACGGCCGCCTCCTTCCGCTGCTCGTCGCTGTCGGTGAAGACCTCCGCGATGTGGTGCCGGCGCTGCTCCATGCGCACCAGTCCCAGACCGAGGTCCGCGATCACGTCCCGGATCAGGTCGTACGTCTCGTCGCCCTGCGCGGTCAGCAGCAGGACGTGCCCGGCGCCCGGCAGGCCGCTGCCGTCGTGGGTGGCCACTCCGCGCGCCTGGAGCGCCTCGCGCACCGCGCGGGTGCCGTCGGGGTGCTCGTCGGTGTCGGTGACCTCGATCGCGAGGGTGGTCGTGGTCTGCGTGAAGTCGGTGGTGGAGCTGGAGCGCAGCAGCTTGCCGCCGTCCACGACGACGACGTGGTCGCAGGTCCGCTCCAGTTCGCCCAGCAGATGGGAGGTGACCAGCACCGAGATGCCGAAGTCGGTGTGGATACGGCGGATCAGGCCGAGCATCTCGTCGCGGCCCACCGGGTCGAGGCCGTTGGTCGGCTCGTCGAGGAAGACCAGGTCCGGGTCGTGGACCAGGGCCTGCGCCAGCTTCACGCGCTGCTTCATGCCGGTGGAGTAGCCGCCGATGGGGCGGTAGCGCTCCTCGTACAGGCCGACATGGCGCAGCGTGTCCGCGGTGCGCTCGCGCGCGGCGGTCGGCGGCAGCCCCGACATGCGCGCCATGTGGACGACGAACTCGGTGGCCGAGACGTCGGGCGGCAGGCAGTCGTGCTCGGGCATGTATCCGACCCGCTCACGGATGGCGGCGCCCTTGGTGGCGACGTCGAGGCCCAGCACCTCGGCGCGGCCCTCCGTGGCGGGGGACAGACCCAGAAGGATCTTGATCAGTGTGGACTTGCCGGCTCCATTGGCTCCGACGAGTCCGGTCACACCGGGCCCGACGTCCACGGAGAGCCGGTCAAGCGCGGTCACCCGGGGGAACCGCTTGCTCAGGCTTTCGGTCGCGATCACAGTCACGACAATGACGTTAGTGACCCGGAGCACGCCGGTCGTCAGACCGTAGAGCCGTCTTGGGGTCCCTCTGGAGTCGTACGGGTCCTTAAGGGTCACCCTGAGGGTCGAGAGACCCACCTATTGACGGTGGGTCTAACAAGTGCCAGATTTCCGGTGACAAGTTACGAGCGCGTACCGCAACCGGTGGGACGGAATGCCATGGCGACGGCAGTGACCAGTGAACGCTCGGCGGAGCTGCAAGGTTTCCGCAGAGTGCAGCGCCTCGCCTACGAATGCGCCGAGGCGGTGGCGGCGCAGTTGCAGCCCGGGGTGACCAAGCGTGACGCGGCGCGGATGCAGCGCGAGTGGCTCTGCGCGCGGGGAGTGCGGGACTGGTTCCACCTCCCCTTCGCCTGGTTCGGGGACCGGACGGCATTCGCGGGCTTCCGCGTCCCGCTGCAGTTCTTCCCGACCGGCCGCAGGCTGGAGCCGGGGATGCCGTTCATCCTGGACATGGCGCCGGTGTACGAGGGTTTCACCGCCGACATCGGCTACTCGGGCTCGCTCGGGGTGAACCGCGTCCAGGACAAGCTGATGGACGACCTGCGGGCGCACCGCGAGCTGATCCTGCGCGAGGTGCGCGAGCGCCGGTCGCTGCGGGAGATCTACGAGGACGTGGACCGGCTCATGGTCCACCAGGGCTATGCCAACCGGCACCGCGCCTACCCCTTCGGCGTGATCGCGCACAAGGTGGACCGGGTGCGCGAGCGGCGCTGGTCGCCGCGGCTCTTCGGGTTCGGCACCCAGTCCCTCAAGGGCCTGGCCGCCGACGCGGTGCACGGTCACCGCGAGGGCTGGTCCCCGCTGTGGTCGCCGTACCGCTTCTCGGACCATCCGCCGCGGCCGGGCCTGTGGGCGGTCGAGCCCCACCTCGGCTTCCGGGGCACGGGCGCGAAGTTCGAGGAGATCCTGGTCGTCACGGACTCCCGGGACGCCGAGGAGAGTGCCTTCTGGCTGGACGACGATCTGCCGCATGTGCGGCGCTGGGCGGAGGAGAAGTGAGTCTTCAGGGCGCGCGTGAGCGCTGGGTGCGCACCGGCGGGGTCGAGCTGTGCGTGGCGGAGCTGGGCGACCCCGGCCGGCCGACCGTGCTGCTGCTGCACGGCTATCCGGACAGCAAGGAGGTCTGGTCGGAGGTGGCCGCGCGGCTGGCCGACGACTTCCATGTGGTGCTGTACGACGTCCGGGGCCACGGGCGGTCCACGGCACCGCAGCCGCTGCGGGGCGGGTTCACGCTGGAGAAGCTGACGGACGACTTCCTGGCGGTCGTGGACGCGGTGAGCCCGGACCGTCCGGTGCATCTGGTGGGCCACGACTGGGGCTCGGTGCAGTCCTGGGAGTTCGTGACGGTCCGGCGCACGGAGGGCAGGATCGCCTCCTTCACCTCGATGTCCGGCCCGTCCCTCGACCACTTCGGCCACTGGCTGAAGAAGCGGATGCGGCGCCCGACCCCCCGCCGGGTCGGCCAACTCCTCGGCCAGGGCGCCAAGTCCTGGTACGTCTACCTGCTGCACACCCCGGTCCTGCCGGAACTGGCCTGGCGCGGACCGCTCGGCAAGACCTGGCCACGGATCCTGCAGCGACTGGAGAAGGTACCGGCCGGCAACTACCCGACGTCGTCGCTCCCTTCGGACGCGGCACACGGGGCGTGGCTGTACCGCGACAACGTACGGCCGCGGCTGCGCCGCCCGCGCACGGACGCCTACGCGCATGTGCCGGTGCAGCTGATCACGCCGCTGGAGGACACGTTCCTGTCGGAGCGGCTCTACGACGAACTGGACCTGTGGGCTCCGCAGTTGACGCGCCGGTCGCTTCCGGCGAAGCACTGGGTCCCGCGTACGCGCCCCGACCAACTGGCGGCCTGGATCACCGAGTTCGCGCGTTCCGTGGAGGGCGGCCGACCGGAGCCCAGGGCGGCGACCGGACGCCATGCCGACCGTTTCGGGGGCCAGTTGGTCCTGATCACGGGTGCGGGCAGCGGCATCGGCCGGGCGACGGCGTACGCCTTCGCCGAGGCGGGCGCGCGCGTGGTCGCCGTGGACCGGGACGGCGACGCGGCGGCCCGTACGGCGGAGATGTCCCGCCTGATCGGCGCCCCGGACGCCTGGGCGGAGACGGTGGACGTATCGGACGAACAGGCCATGGAGAAACTGGCGGAGAAGGTCGCCACGGAGTACGGCGTGGTGGACATCCTGGTGAACAACGCCGGAATCGGTCTGTCCGGATCCTTCCTGGACACGACGCCGGACGACTGGCGCAAGGTGCTGGACGTCAATCTGTGGGGCGTGATCCACGGCTGCCGTCTGTTCGGCAAGCAGATGGCGGACCGCGGTCAGGGCGGCCACATCGTCAACACCGCCTCGGCGGCGGCGTTTCAGCCGTCCCGGGCCCTGCCCGCCTACAGCACCACCAAGGCGGCGGTCCTGATGCTGAGCGAATGCCTGCGCGCCGAACTGGCCGACCAGGGAATCGGAGTGACGGCGATCTGCCCCGGCTTCGTGAACACCAACATCACAGCGACCGCACGGTTCGCGGGAGTTGACGCGGAGGAGGAGTCCCACCGCCAGAAGCGGGCGGCCCGCCTGTACGGCATGCGCAACTACCCACCGGAGAAGGTCGCCGAGGCGATTCTGCGCGGTGTCGTCACCAACTCGCCGCTCGTAGCGGTGACTCCGGAGGCACGCGGGGCGCATCTGCTGTCGCGTTTCGCGCCGGGGGTACTGCGGCGGATCGCACGGATCAAGCCTCCTGTGTGAAAAGGGAGTTGGGCAAGCTGCCCTTGTTCGGGCGAACTTGACGAAATCCCTTGATCTGACGGCTTGTTGTCCACAGAACCGTCAATTCCCCTGTGGATAACCACACTTGCCTGTGGATCAAACATCGTCGGCAAAATCATTCGCGTGATCCAGGTCTCTCCCGCCACCCTGAGGAGATGGAAGACAGACCCATCGACGACCGCCGCACGGTGAGGGTGTCCAAGTACCTCTCCAAGCACCTCCGCCATCAGCCCGAGCGCATCGGCCTCGCCCTCGACGAGGGCGGCTGGGTGGAGATCGACACCCTCATCGCCGCGGCGGCGGCACACGGCTTCCGGTTCACCCGGGAAGAGCTGGACCACGTGGTCGCCACGAACGACAAACGCCGGTTCGCCGTCGACGGCACCCGCATCCGGGCCAGCCAGGGCCACAGCATCGAGGTCGAGCTGGGCCTGCCCCCGGCGACCCCGCCGCCGTACCTGTACCACGGCACCGTGGCGGGCTCCCTGGAGGCGATCCGCGCGGAAGGGCTGCGCCCCATGAACCGCCATGACGTCCATCTCTCGGCCGACCGTGAGACGGCGACCCGGGTGGGCGCCCGCCGGGGCCGTCCGGTCGTCCTGTCCGTCGACGCGGGCGCCATGCACCGCGACGGCCATGTCTTCCACGTCAGCGCGAACGGCGTCTGGCTGACCAGGGAGGTCCCGCCCTGGTACCTGCGCTTTCCGGAGTCGCGCCACGGCGCACGGTGACCGTTTCACGTGAAACGGTGCGGGCGCATACGCTCGATTCATGAGTCTGCGTCTGAGCACCGTGATCCTCCCGTACCGCCGGTGGCACGAGGGGAGCCGTCAGGCTTGGCAGCGGGCGGAACAGCTCGGCTTCCACACCGCCTACACCTACGACCACCTGTCCTGGCGCAGCTTCCGGGACGGCCCGTGGTTCGGTGCCGTACCGACGCTGACCGCCGCCGCGGCCGTCACGGACCGGCTCCGCCTCGGCACCCTGGTCACCTCCCCGAACTTCCGGCATCCGGTGACCCTCGCCAAGGAGCTGATCTCGCTCGACGACATCTCCGGCGGCCGCGTCACGCTCGGCATCGGCGCCGGTGGCACGGGCTTCGACGCCACCGCCCTCGGCCAGGAGCCGTGGACCCCGCGCGAGCGGGCCGATCGGCTCGCCGAGTTCGTACCGCTCCTGGACAAGCTGCTGACCGAGGACGCCGTGTCCTACGAGGGCGACTTCTACTCCGCGCACGAGGCCCGGAACATCCCCGGCTGCGTCCAGCGCCCCCGCCTGCCCTTCGCGGTCGCCGCGACCGGCCCGCGCGGACTGCGGCTCGCCGCCCGCCACGGGCAGGCCTGGGTCACCACGGGCGACCCGAAGCTGTACGAGAACGGCACGCCCCAGCAGTCGGTCCAGGCCCTGCGCGGGCAGCTGGACCGGCTCGCGGACGCCTGCGCGGCGATCGGCCGGGACGCGGCCTCCCTGGACAGGACCCTGCTCACCGGGTTCACCCCGGACCGGGCGCGTCCACTCGACTCCCTCGACGCGTTCGTCGACTTCGCGGGCCGCCACCGCGCGCTGGGCTTCACGGAGATCGTGATCCACTGGCCGGTCCCGGACTCGGACTTCGCCGCGGACGAGAAGGTCTTCGAGCAGATCGCGATGGAGGCAACGGCCCAGCTGGGCTGAGGACCACGGCGGGTGCCCCCTTAACGGGGCCGCCAAGGGGGGATGCCCGGCTCGGTGGCGGAGCCCATCGCACCGTTCCCACTCAGATGCGCACACTCCCGCACGGGCGTGCAGGCATATGCGGGACAATGGCCCGGTGACCTCAGCGACTCGACAGCACGAGACCCCGGCCGCCACCCTCCCGCCCCGGCTGATCGCCACCGATCTCGACGGCACGCTGCTGCGGGACGACAAGTCGGTCTCCCCGCGTACGGTCGCGGCCCTCGCCGCCGCCGAGGAGGCGGGCATCGAGGTCTTCTTCGTGACCGGCCGGCCGGCCCGCTGGATGGACGTCGTCAGCGACCACGTCCACGGCCACGGCCTGGCGATCTGCGGCAACGGCGCCGCGGTGGTCGACCTGCACGGCGGCCCCGGCGCCCACCGGTTCGTGAAGGTGCGCGAGCTGGCCCGGGAGAACGCCCTGGACGCCGTACGGCACCTGCGGGACGCGGCGCCCGGCACCGTCTACGCGGTCGAGCAGACGTACGGCTTCCACCAGGAGCCGGAGTATCCCAAGCTGCACATGGAGATCCCGGACAGCCTGGCGCCCGCCGAGCGGCTGCTCGCCGAGGACGCCCCGAGCGCCGACGAGCCGGTGCTCAAGATCCTCGCCTACCACGCCGACATCGACCCGGACGCCTTCCTCACCATGGCCCGCCTGGCCATCGGCGACCGAGCCAATGTCACCCGCTCCAGCCCGAGCGCCCTGCTGGAGATCAGCGGCCCCGACGTCTCCAAGGCCAGCACCCTCGCCCTGTGCTGCGCCGAGCGCGGGATCTCGCACGAGGAGGTCGTCGCCTTCGGCGACATGCCGAACGACGTCGAGATGCTCACCTGGGCCGGCCGCTCGTTCGCGATGGGCAACGCCCACCCGGACGTGGTCGCCGCCGCCTCCGGCCGGACCGTCGCCAACAACGAGGACGGGGTCGCGGTCGTGATCGAACGGCTGCTGGCCGAGCACGGCCTGTGACCTACCCGATGCGCACGTCCCGAGCCGCCAGCCAGGCGGCCGGGTCGACCGCCGATCCCGATTCCGGGGTGACCCGCACCTCGAAGTGCAGATGCGGCCCCGTGGAGTTGCCGCTGGTGCCGGACTGCCCGATCCACTGACCGACGCCCACCCGCTCCCCCTGGTCGACGGCCACGGCCGCGAGATGGGCGTACTGCGTGTAGTAGCCCCCGGCATGCTCCAGCACGACCTCGACGCCGAACGGCCCCCCGCACGAGACCCGCACCACCCGCCCCGCGCCGACCGCCCGCACCGGAGTGCCGATCGGGACCGCGAAGTCCTGACCGGTGTGCCGCCGGGCCCAGCGCTTCCCGCCGCTGCCGTAGGACGCGGACAGCGCGTACGTCTCCAGGGGCGCGACCCAGGGCTGGGTGAAGTGGGTCTCCGGCTGGTCGAGCCGTACCGCGCCCCGGCACGCCCCGGCCGCCACCGAGGTGTCGGCGCGGTCCTGCAACCGGCGACGGGCCTCTTCGAGTTTCCGCTCGATGTCCGTCTTCATCGCGGCGAGTTCGGCGTTGCGCTCCTCCAGCTCCTCCCAGGCCGTCCGGGCCTTCTCCTCGTCCGCGGCGAGCCGCGCCTCGGCCCTGCGGCTCTTGTCGATGGCGTTGTCGACGGCCAGCTTCGACCGCGAGAAGGCATGCTGACCGCGCATCAGCTCGTCGGGGCTGTCGGCGAGGATGATCTGCGCGGTGGCGGGCATGCCGCCGCCGTCGCGGTACTGGGCGCGCGCGATCCGGCCGAGGTCCTCGTGCAGGCCGCCGATCTCCTGCCGCTGCCGGTCGAGCAGCACCTCCAGCTCCCGCGCCCGCGCCCGCTGCTCCTCCGCCTCCCGGCGCCCCGCCTCGTACTGCTGGGTCGCAAGGGCGGCGTCCTCGTACAGCCGCGCCACCTGGGCGCTGAGCCCCGAGTCGGAGTCGCCGCCCGGGTCGGCGGCGTCGCTGGGACGGGCCGCGAGCACGGCCACCGCGCACAGCAGCACCGGAACGAGCAAGGGATGACGGCGAGATGAGCGCATGTCAGCGATCGTGGCCCGGCCGGGGTCGCGCGGTCCTGTTCAACTCGTACGGCTGGGGGAACGGTTGGTCCGGACGGACCAGCGGGGCGGTCTGATGGCACTGCGGCGGTGCCGTCGAGCGGGCCCCGGGAAGCGGCGCCGGCCGCTACCCCACCGACACCAACAGGTCCGCCTCCTCCTCCCGTTCCACCATGGCCCGCAACGGCCCCTCGACCGCCGCGAGCCGCGCGTAGGGGCCGCGCTGGACCACCCGTCCCTGATCGAGCACGACGACCTCGTCCACCGCTTCGAGCCCGGCCAGCCGGTGGGTGATCAGCAGGGTCGTACGGCCCTCGGTGGCTGCCAGCAGATCGGCGGTGAGCGCGTCGGCGGTGGGCAGGTCGAGATGTTCGGCGGGCTCGTCGAGCACCAGCACGGGGAAGTCGGCGAGCAGGGCGCGGGCCAGCGCCAACCGCTGCCGCTGCCCGCCGGAGAGCCGGGCCCCGTGCTCGCCGACCAGCGTGTCGAGCCCGTCGGGCAGTGCGTCGGCCCACTCCAGCAGCCGGGCCCGCCGCAGGGCGTCGCGCAGCGCCTCCTCGTCGGCGTCCTTCCTGGCGAGGAGCAGGTTCTCGCGCACGGAGCTGTCGAAGAGGTGCGCGTCCTGGGCGCACAGCCCCACCAGCCGCCGTACGTCGTCGCCGTCGAGGCGGTGGGCGTCGACGCCGCCGAGCGTGTACCCGCCCGCCCGTGCGTCCAGGAAGCGCAGCAGCACCTGGGCCAGCGTCGTCTTGCCGGAACCGGACGGCCCGACCACGGCGATCCGGCGGCCCTCCTCCAGGGTCAGGTCCAGGCCCGCGAGCGCGTCCCGGTCCTGCCCGGCGTGCCGGGCGGCCAGGTCCGTGAGCACGACCGGGAACGGCGAGGCGGGCGCCTGCCGGGGCCGCTTCGGCTCCCGTACGGGCTCGGGGGCGTCCAGCACCTCGAGGACCCGCTCGGCGCTCCTGCGCACCCGCTGCCGGTACTGCACGGCGAGCGGCAGTCCGAGGACCGCCTCGAAGGCGGCCAGCGGGGTGAGCACCACGACGGCCATCGCGACCCCGCTCAGCCGCCCGTCGGCGACACCCTGGGCGCCCACGAGGGCGGCGGCGGCGACCGTCAGGCCGCAGAGCAGCGCGGTGAGCCCGTCACCGAGCGCGGTGGCGGTGGCGGCGCGCGAGGCGATCCGGGTGAGCGTCCCGTCGGCCCGGCGTGCCTCGGCGGTACGGGCGGGCAGGGCGCCGGCGACGGTCAGCTCGGCGGTTCCGGTGAGCAGATCGGTCACCCGGGTCGCCAGCACACCGCGGGCGGGGGCCAGCCGGTGCTCGGCGCGCCGGGCGACGGCACCGGTGAGCAGCGGGACGCCGGCGCCGGCCGCCAGCAGGCCGACGGCGAGTACCGCGCCGGCCTCCGGGAGCAGCCAGGCCGTGAAGCCGACGGACAGCACGGACACGACGGTCGCCGCACCGGCGGGCAGCAGCCAGCGCAGCCAGTAGTCCTGGAGCGCGTCCACGTCGGCGACCAGCCGTGACAGCAGGTCGCCGCGCCGTGCCGTGCGCAGCCCGGCGGGCGCGAGCCGCTCCAGGCGCCGGTAGACGGCGACCCGGGTGTCGGCGAGCATCCGCAGGACCGCGTCGTGGGACACCAGCCGCTCGGCGTACCGGAAGACGGCGCGTCCGATACCGAAGGCGCGGGTCGCCGTGACGGCCACCATCAGGTGGAGCACGGGCGGCTGCTGCGAGGCCCGGGAGATCAGCCAGCCGGAGGTGGCCATCAGCCCGACGGCACTGCCGAGCGCGAGACTCGCGAGCAGCAGCGCGAGAGCGAGCCGCCCTCGCCGGGCTCCGGACATCGCCCGGACGCGAGCGAGTACGCCGCCGGCGGCTGTCGGGGACTGCGTGCCGTGGGCCTCGGCTGCCGCTTCCTCGGTGACGTGGGTGACCGGGGGCGGGGAGACGGCCGCGGTTCGCTGCGCGGGGGCCCCGGGACCGGCCGCGGACGCGGCTGCCGCCGGCTCCGCCAATCGGATCACCCGGTCCGCGATGCCCAGCAGTGCGGGACGGTGCACGACCAGCAGGACCGTGCGGCCCACGGCCAGCCGGCGCACCGCCGTCACGATCTCCGCCTCCGTCGCGCCGTCCAGCGCGGCCGTCGGCTCGTCGAGCAGCAGCACCGGCCGGTCCGCGAGGAACGCCCGGGCCAGCGCCAGCCGCTGCCGCTGCCCGGCGGACAGCCCGGCGCCGTCCTCGCCGAGCACGGTGTCGGCGCCCTGGGGCAGCGCGGCCACGAACTCCCGCGCCCCCGCCTCCTCCAGCGCCCGCGCCACGGCGGTGTCGTCGGCGTTGGGGCGGGCCAGGCGGACGTTCTCGGCGATGGTCCCCGCGAACAGGTGCGGCCGCTGCGGCACCCACGCGATCATCGACCGCCACCGCTCCAGGTCCAGTCCCGTGAGGTCGGCGCCGCCGATCCGGACCCGACCCTCGGCGGGGCGCACGAATCCGAGCAGCACGTTCAGCAGCGTCGACTTGCCCGCGCCGCTCGGCCCCACGAGGGCCACGGTCTCCCCGGGCTGGACGACGAAGGACACGTCCGACAGGGCGTCCCCGAACCGGCCGGGGTAGCGGACGGTCACGCCCTCGAAGGCCAGCGCGCCCGAGGGCACCGCCCCGCTCCCCGACTCCGGCACCGGCGTCTCCAGCACGGCGAAGATCTCCTCCGCCGCCGCAAGACCCTCCGCCGCCGCGTGGTACTGCGCGCCCACCTGGCGCAGCGGCAGATACGCCTCGGGCGCGAGCACGAGGATGACCAGACCGACGTAGAGGTCCATCTCCCCGTGGACGAGCCGCATGCCGATCGTCACGGCGACCAGCGCCACGGAGATCGTCGCCAGCAGTTCCAGCGCGAAGGAGGACAGGAAGGCGATCCGCAGCGTCCGCATGGTCGCCTGCCGGTACTCGCCGGTGATCCGCCGGATCGACTCGGCCTGCGCCTTGGCCCGGCCGAACACCTTCAGCGTCGGCAGCCCCGCCACGACGTCCAGGAAGTGCCCGGACAGCCGGGACAGCAGCCGCCACTGGCGGTCCATCCGGGACTGGGTGGCCCAGCCGATCAGCATCATGAAGACCGGGATCAGCGGAAGGGTGCCGACGATGATGGCCGCCGAGACCCAGTCCTCGGTGACGATCCGCGCGAGCACCGCCACCGGCACCACCACCGCGAGCCCCAGCTGCGGCAGATAGCGCGAGAAGTAGTCATCGAGCGCGTCGACGCCCCGGGTCGCGAGGGCGACCAGCGATCCGGTCCGCTGTCCGCCGAGCCACCCCGGGCCGAGCGCGGCGGCACGCTCCAGCAGCCGCCCGCGCAGCTCCGACTTCACCGCGGCGCTCGCCCGGTGCGCAGCGAGCTCGGTGAGCCAGGCCACGAGAGCGCGGCCGAGGGCGACGGTCACGAGCAGCAGCAGGGGAGTGGTGAGTCCGCTCACCGGCAGCCCGTGCTGGAAGGCGCCCACCACCACCTCGGCGATGAGCATGGCCTGCGCGATGACCAGCAGCGCCCCGACCACGCCCAGGCCGACCACGGCCACCAGGAACAGCCGGGTGGCCCGGGCGTATCGCAGCAGACGCGGATCGATTGGTTTCACGTGAAACACACCTCAGTGAGTGACGTCGGCGGCGATGTGCTGCGTACCGATCCGCTTGCGGAACACCCAGTAGGTCCAGCTCTGGTAGAGCAGCACGACCGGCGTGGCGATCGCCGCGCACCAGGTCATGATCTTCAGGGTGTACGGGCTGGACGAGGCGTTGGTGACCGTCAGGCTCCACTCCTCGTTCAGCGAGGACGGCATGACGTTCGGGAAGAGCGACAGGAAGAGCATCGCCACGGCGGCCACGATGGTGACCCCGGACAGCGCGAACGCCCACCCCTCACGCCCGGCCTGATTGGCCACCAGCGCCACCACCAGCGCGGCCACCGCCACGGCCGCCGCGACCAGGCTCTTGCTGTCGCCGCTCTCGATCTGCGTCCACAGCAGGAAGAGCGACGCGAGGACGGCCGTGGTGAGACCGACCCGAAGGGCCAGCTTCCGCGCCCGCTCCCGGATGTCCCCGAGCGTCTTCAGCGCCACGAACACCGCGCCGTGGAAGGTGAACAGCGTCAGCGTCACCAGACCGCCGAGGAGGGAGTACGCGTTGAACAGGTCCCCGAGGGTGCCGACGTACTCGAAGTCCCGGTCGATCTTCACGCCCCGCACGATGTTGCCGAAGGCCACGCCCCACAGGAACGCCGGGAGCAGCGAGGTCCAGAAGATCGCGGTCTCCCAGTTGCGCTGCCACTGCTCCTCGGGCCGCTTGACGCGGTACTCGAAGGCGACGCCCCGGACGATCAGGCAGACCAGGATGAGCAGCAGGGGCAGGTAGAAGCCGGAGAACAGGGTGGCGTACCACTCGGGGAAGGCCGCGAAGGTCGCGCCGCCGGCCGTGAGCAGCCACACCTCGTTGCCGTCCCAGACGGGGCCGATGGTGTTGATCAGCACCCGCTTCTCGGGCCGGTCACGGGCCAGCAGCCTGGTGAGGATGCCGACCCCGAAGTCGAACCCTTCCAGGAAGAAGTAGCCGGTCCACAGGACGGCGATCAGGACGAACCAGACGTCGTGCAGTTCCATGACTGTGCAGCTCCCTCGGCCTAGTACGAGAAGGCCATCGGCTTGTCGGCGTCACGGATGTCGCCGCCGATCTTCGTGGGCGGGTTGAGGTCGGCCTCGGTGAGCTCGGGCGGGCCGGCCTTGACGTACTTCGCGAGCAGCCTGACCTCGATCACGGCGAGGACGGCGTAGAGCGTCGTGAAGACGATCATCGAGGTGATGACCTCGGCCTGCGAGACGCCGGGGGAGACCGCGTCCCGGGTCTGCATCACGCCGTAGACGACCCACGGCTGGCGGCCCATCTCGGTGAAGATCCAGCCCCAGGAGTTGGCGATCAGCGGGAAGCCCATGGTCCACAGGGCCAGCAGCCAGTACAGCCTGGTGAGCCTGGCGCCGAGCGGCTTCTTCAGCAGCACCAGATGCGGCACCTCGTCCTCCCCGGTCCGCCAGGCGGCCGGCAGCAGGAACTTCTTCCGGGTCAGCCACAGGCCCAGCAGGCCGAGCGAGAAGGACGCCATGCCGAAGCCGATCATCCAGCGGAAGCCCCAGTAGGCGACGGGCACGATGGGCTTGTAGTCGCCGGGGCCGAACTCCTCCTGGAGGGCCTTGTTGGTGTCGTTGATGCCGGGGACGTACGACTCGAAGTCGCTGTGGGCGAGGAAGGACAGCAGCCCGGGTATCTCCAGGGCCACCTTGTTGTGCCCCTCGTCGACGTCTCCGTAGGCGAACACGGAGAAGGGTGCCGGCTGCTCGCCGTCCCACAGGGCCTCGGCGGCGGCCATCTTCATCGGCTGCTGCTCGTACATGACCTTGCCGAGGGTGTCGCCGCTGATCGCGGTGAACAGGCCGCCGACCGCCAGGGTGACGAGGCCGAGGCGGAGCGAGGTCCGCATCACCGGGATGTGCTTCTTGCGCAGCAGGTGGAAGGCGGCGATGCCCACCATGAAGGCGCCGCCCGTCAGGAACGCCGCCGAGAAGCTGTGGAAGACCTGGTTGAGCGTGGTGTTCTGGGTGAGGACCAGCCAGAAGTCGGTGAGCTCGGCGCGGCCCTTCTCCTCGTTGATCCGGTAGCCGACGGGGTGCTGCATCCACGAGTTGG
Organism: Streptomyces sp. YS415; assembly: GCF_023544665.1. GTDB lineage: Bacteria > Actinomycetota > Actinomycetes > Streptomycetales > Streptomycetaceae > Streptomyces. The sequence continues at coordinate 192,126 of NZ_JAMJFL010000009.1, read as the reverse complement.
CCGCGAGGATGAAGTACGCCGACAGCAGCGTGCCGATCGAGACCATCCATATGCAGGCCAGGTGGATCCGCTTCGGCAGCTTGTCCCAGCCGAAGATCCACAGGCCGATGAAGGTGGACTCGAAGAAGAACGCGATCAGCGCCTCGAAGGCGAGCGGGGCGCCGAAGACATCGCCGACGAAGCGCGAGTAGTCCGACCAGTTCATGCCGAACTGGAACTCTTGCACGATGCCGGTGACGACACCCATCGCGATGTTGATCAGGAAGAGCTTCCCCCAGAACTTGGTGGCCCTGAGGTACTTCTCCTTCTCCGTGCGCACCCAGGCGGTCTGCAGCCCGGCCGTCAGGGCCGCCAGCGAGATCGTCAGAGGGACGAACAGGAAGTGGTAGACGGTGGTGATGCCGAACTGCCATCGCGCCAGAGTCTCCGGCGCCAAAGCGAGGTCCACGTCGTCAGTCTCCTTACGTCGCCGAGGTCCAGCGGCGGGTTTGCCCCTTGTGTCCCGCTCATCACCGGATGAACCCGGACACGCTTGTGAACGCGTTCACATTCACAAGCAATTATGACGCACTGATTTTCGCCACGGAAAGGGGGGTCCCCTTAACGCCTTCGCGTCAGGGTCTTGGCAGCGAATTCAACATCTTGTTGAATTGCTCGCCATGCAGATACGGATCTCCTGGCCCGCGGGACACCTCACCGCGACCCTCGACGACACCCCGACCACCCAGGCCCTCGCCAAGGCCCTGCCGCTCGTCTCGACCGCCCACACGTGGGGCGAGGAGGTCTACTTCGACACCGGAGTCTCGGTTTCACGTGAAACCGGTGCCCGGCAGGTCGTCGAGCCGGGCACGGTGGCTTTCTGGACCGACGGGGACGCGCTCGCCCTCCCCTACGGCCCCACGCCGATCTCGCGAGGCGACGAGTGCCGCCTCGCGAGTCCGTGCAATGTCCTCGGCCGCCTCGACGGCGACCCCCGTCTGCTCTCGACGGTGCGCAACGGAGACCCCGTGCGCGTGGAGCAGGCCGAACCGGCCGACGCCTAGAGCTCCTTGCGGAACCCTTCCGCCGTCTTCAGGAAGATGTCGTTCGCTTCCGTCTCCCCGATCGTCACCCGCACACCCTCGCCGGGGAACGGCCGGATCACCACGCCGTGCTGCTCGCACGCCGCCGCGAAGTCGACCGTGCGCTCCCCCAGCCGCAGCCACACGAAGTTGGCCTGGGTCTCGGGCACCGTCCAGCCCTGGGCGCGCAGCGCGTCGACCACGCGGATGCGCTCACAGACCAGCGAGCCGACCCGGCCGAGCAGTTCGTCCTCGGCCCGCAGCGAGGCCACCGCCGCGTCCTGCGCGAGCTGGCTCACCCCGAAGGGCACCGCGGTCTTGCGCAGCGCCGCCGCCACCGGCTCGTGGGCGATGGCGAAGCCGACCCGGAGCCCGGCGAGGCCGTACGCCTTGGAGAAGGTGCGCAGGACGCAGACGTTGGGCCGGTCCCGGTAGATCTCCACGCCGTCCGGCACCTCGGGGTCGCGGATGAACTCCCGGTAGGCCTCGTCCAGCACCACCAGCACGTCACCGGGCACCCGGTCCAGGAACCGCTCCAGCTCGGGCCGCTTCACGACCGTGCCGGTGGGGTTGTTGGGGTTGCAGACGAAGATCAGCCGGGTCCGCTCGGTGATGGCCTCGGCCATCGCGTCCAGGTCGTGCACATCGCCGGGCGTCAGCGGCACCCGTACCGAGGTCGCCCCGCTGACCTGCGTGATGATCGGGTACGCCTCGAAGGACCGCCAGGCGTAGATGACCTCGTCGCCGGGGCCCGAGGTGGCCTGGATCAGCTGCTGGGCGACGCCGACCGAGCCGGTGCCGGTGGACAGGTGGGAGAGCGGGACCCCGAAGCGCTCGGAGAGCTCGTTCATCAGCCCCGTGCACGCCATGTCCGGGTAGCGGTTGAAGGCGCCGGCCGCGGCCGTCACGCTCTCCATCACCCCGGGCAGCGGCGGATAGGGGTTCTCGTTGGAGGACAGCTTGTAGGCCACCGGACCACCGGCCGCCGCGGGCTTGCCCGGCTTGTAGGTGGGGATACCCTCCAGCTCGGCGCGCAGCTTGGGGCTCGTCTCGCTCACCGCAGTCCTCCTCGCGACCACCGGCGGCCCATCGTCACCACCGGCTTCCAATGCTTCTCACCTTATGAGGATTCGGCTCGGCTGCGTACAGGTGAGAACAGACCTCCTCCGTCACACCGGCATCAGGTGCATCACACGCGAAGCCGTACGAATTGGGGGGCGCGTCACACATATATCTATGCGCCGGTGGCTCGCGCCGTGGCGCGCATCCCTCGTGAAGGTGAGTTGAGACCTCTTCGAAACATCGGGAAGTTGGCAGGTGTGCGCACGCCGACAAGTTACGTATTGCCATGGGAGCGCTCAACTCCCTTGCATTGCAAGGGCCTTGACGCCGTATGACCATGCAGAAACGTGCCTGTCAACCGCTGCATATGCGTCCGCACTACCCCACCGCATGAGCCCTACTATCGGCTCGCCATGACAGCAGCAGGGAAGCACCAGGTGAGCCGAGCGGAGACCGCCCGCCGGGGCAACCGGCCGGGCCGGGCAGGCATCAGAGACGTCGCCGCCGCCGCCGGAGTCTCCATCACGACCGTCTCCGACGCCCTCAACGGCAAGGGGCGGCTCCCCGACGCCACCCGACGCCACGTCCGCGAGGTCGCCGACCGGCTGGGCTACCGCCCGTCCGCCGCGGCCAGAACCCTCCGTACCGGTAAGTCGGGGCTCATCGGCCTGACCGTGACGACGTACGGGGATGAACCTTTCACCTTCACCGAGTTCGCCTACTTCGCCGAGATGGCGAGAGCCGCCACCTCGGCCGCGCTCGCCCGCGGCTACGCCCTGGTCATCCTCCCCGCGACCTCCCGCCACGACGTGTGGTCGAACGTCGCCCTGGACGGCACGGTCGTCATCGACCCGTCCGACCAGGACCCGGTCGTCAGTGAGCTGGTCCGGCAGGGCCTGCCGGTCGTCTCCGACGGCCGCCCGGCCGGCTCGCTCCCGGTCACCGCGTGGGTCGACAACGACCACGAGGCCGCCGTTCTCGGCATCCTGGACCATCTGGCCGACGCCGGCGCCCGCCGCATCGGCCTGCTGACCGGGACGACGACGGACACGTACACCCATCTGTCCACCACCGCCTACCTCCGCTGGTGCGAACGCGTCGGCCAGGACCCCGTCTACGAGGCCTACCCCGCCCACGACCCGTGTGCGGGCGCCGTGGCCGCCGACCGGCTGCTGGCCCGCCCCGACCGTCCCGACGCCGTCTACGGCCTGTTCGACCCGAACGGCACCGATCTGCTCGCCGCCGCCCGCCGCTACGGGCTGCGGGTACCGGACGACCTGCTTCTGGTCTGTTGCAGCGAGTCCACGGTGTACGCCAGCACCGAGCCCCCCATCACCACGCTCTCGTTGAAGCCCCGCCGGATCGGCACGGCCGTGGTGCAGCTGCTCATCGACGCGATCGAGGGGGTCGAATCGGACCAACCGGTCGAGCAGGTGATACCGACCGAGCTGATCGTCCGTACCTCTTCCCAGCGACGTCCGCCGCGTACGACCGTCAGCCCGCCCCGGTCGCCCGAGGAGCAGTAGCAACCGGCCGGAGACCAGGCGGTAGAAGCCCTGCCCAATCGGGGCGAAAGCCGCGGTGAACCGGAGCCCTGTTCTGATTCACCACCCCTGGGTCATCACATGGCGCGATCGGCATTCCTATGATGGGCCCACGACACCGCGGGCCGCTGCGACCAGGCAGTCCGATGCGGTGCAGATGCGGCGCGATGGTGGAGGGGTCTGATGACTCAGGGGGCCGGTCAGGGACCCGAGGTGGAGCGGACGGCGACGTTGCGCGACTTCCGGGTGCCTGCGTACATCCACGAGACCGGCCCGTACGTCCACAACACGCATCCGGGCGATGTCACGCCTCCCGCGGCGGAGGCGTACCCGGAGGGGTACACCCCGACCCAGCGCGACCTGCCCGTCATCAACCGCGGTGACACGCTTCAGGTGACCGTCGAACCGGTGGCGGCGGCGGTTCCGCAGCAGTCGGGCGGCCCCGGTCCGCTGTTCGTCGTGGGGGATGTGCACGGTTACCTCGACGAACTGGTGGCCGCGCTGCAGGAGAAGGGCCTGATCGACTCCGCGGGCAACTGGTGCGCGGGCACCGCCCGGCTGTGGTTCCTCGGTGACTTCACCGACCGCGGCCCGGACGGCATCGGTGTCATCGACCTCGTCATGCGGCTGTCCGCCGAGGCCGCGGCGGCCGGCGGCTACTGCAAGGCCCTGATGGGCAACCACGAACTGCTGCTGATCGGCGCCAAGCGGTTCTCCGACACCCCCGTCAACTCCGGCGCGGGCACCGCCACCTTCCAGGCGGCCTGGCTGCTCAACGGCGGCCAGAAGACCGACATGGACCGCCTCCAGGACCACCACCTGCAGTGGATGGCCCGGCTGGACGCCATGGAGGAGGTCGACGGTCATCTGCTCGTCCACTCCGACACCACCGCCTACCTCGACTACGGCCGCTCCATCGAAGAGGTCAACGACACCGTCCGCGAGACGCTGACCCGCAACGACGCGGACGAGTGCTGGGACCTGTTCCGCAAGTTCACCAAGCGCTTCTCCTTCCGCGACGAGGGCGGCTCCGACGCCGTACGCACCCTGCTCGATACGTACGGCGGCACCCGCATCGTTCACGGCCACAGCCCGATCCCCTATCTGCTGGGCGAAGTCGGCTCCGAGGACAGCGAGAACGGCGGCGGTCCGCTGGTCGAGGGGCCGCACCTCTACGCCGACGGTCTGGCCATCGCGATGGACGGCGGAGTGACCATGGCCGGAAAGCTGCTGGTCCAGCAACTTCCCCTGGATATCTGAGCATTCCGGGGGCAGGTGTCCCCCGGACCGGAACCACCGGAGAGCACGCAGGCCAGGGGCCAATTTCTGGAAACCCCCTGTCACCGTGTGCCGTCACCGCTCTACCATCGGCTTATCCGTAGCAGGCTCCCCTCCGTTTCTGCCCGACGGCTCGTCGCCATGCGAGCCCCAAGCCCTACGGAGCATCGGGGGATGCACATGAACAGCGTTCCGCAGCACCTGCACAGTGAGGACCGCCAGGAATACGAGCGGATCCTCGATGAGGCGCTGCGCTCCGCACCAACCCGCCCGGAACTGGCCGCTGTCGGACAGCGGCTCAACTCCGAACAGCTGCGCACCATGGCGCTCAACGCCTCCGCGATCATCACGGCGGCCGCGGCGACCGAGTACCAGCACTACGTGAAGGTGCGCGAGGAACTGCGCCAGCCGGCGCCGTCCACCCCGTCGTCCGTTCGCGAGTCCGGCTCCACCGAGTCGGGTCCGAGCGCGATGGGGCTCGCCACCACCATGGGAGAGGCCGCCGCCGAGACCGCCGGCGCGGGCATCGTCGCCGTCGCGGCCGTCCTCACCCCCGTCCTCGCCGGAATAGCCGCTGCGCTCTTCCTGCTCGTCGGATACATCCTGCGGATGCTCGAACCCGAGCCGGCGTTCGCCCAGACCATGCTCACCACCGGGTGGGTGTTCGGCGCCGTGACGGCGGCCGCGATCCTCGTCGCCGCCGTCGGGCTGCTGCTCACCGCTCTGCGCAACAGGCCGGCACTCGACACCGGCCCGCACGGAGAGCTGGGCAGTGAAGTGGCCCGGGCCAGGGAAGCCTGGCGTGCAGCCCTGCTGGAGCGCGGCATCCTGCCGTTCCTCCGGGACGCGCTGGCCGACCCCGGCACCGCCGCCGTGCACCGCACGGCACCCACGGCACCGATCAGCCGCATGCCGAACCTCGGCTACGACCGTCCGGGCTTCTCCAGCCCCGGCGAGGGCACTGCGACAGGCCCTCGACCGAGCTTCAGCAGCCCGGACTACACCAGCCCGGATTTCGGGGGTCCGGAGCACCAGCCGGAGTGACTCCGGCCCCTCGGCTTGCGCCCCCGTCGCGGGGAGCGCAAGCCGGATGTCCGGGGAGGGTGCGGGCCGGGTCTTCGGGAGTCGGCCACGGCGTCGGCGTCCGGCGGATCAGAGGATGCCCGCGCCGCGTGCGGCCACCGTCCACTGCGGGAACTCGGACAGCAGCCGGTCGTACAGTTCCTGGTCGGGGACCTTGCTGATGTCGTCCACGGCGAAGAAGCCGACGTTGTCCACGCGACGGCCGGGCAGGGTGTCGAAGCGCTGCAGCACCCCGTAGTCGGACTTGCCGAGGCCCACGAACTGCCAGAAGATCGGCTCCTCGACCGCTTCCCGCAGCTCCTTCTCGATCTGGGCGTTGCGGTAGACGCCTCCGTCGGAGAAGAACAGCACCAGGGTGGGGGCCTGCGCCGGGTTCTGCCGGACATAGGCGCGGACCTCCGCGATCACCTTCTGTTCCTCGTTCTGGATGCCGACCGTACGCATGTCGACCTGCCTGTCGTCCAGGCCCTTCTTGCGCTTCTTGGAGCCGAAGAGGCTCATCTCGCCGCACCTGACGTGCAGCCGCGTCCACTCGGGCAGCTCCCCGAGCCGGAAGTCGGGCAGCCGCGCCGGGTTCGAGGCGAACGTCCACGCCTGCATCTCACCGTCGTCGTCCAGCTGCGCGGCCACGGCCGCCATCCGCTCCACGACGTCCGCGACGACTCCCCCGGAGTACAGGAACGACATGGACCCGGAGGCGTCCAGCACCAGGATGACCCGAGCGGTGATGCCGGTCGCCCCGTGCTTTTCGAGGCTGACCGCGACCTGCTGCTTACGCAGGTCCAGCCGCTTGCGCATGTCCACGGGCAGGCGCTCTTCGCCCTTGGTGAGGTTGGGGGAGGCGGGAGGGGCGGCGGGCGTGGCAGGGGGTGCGGCGGGGGCGGGCGTCATGGGCGGCGCCGGTACGGGCGGCGGTGCCGACACGGCGGGCGGTGCCGTCGCTACGGCGGTCTCCTCCTCGTCGACCGTGATACCGAAGTCCGTCGCCAACCCGGCCAGTCCGGACGCGTATCCCTGCCCCACCGCCCGGAACTTCCACTTCCCCTGCCGGAGGTACAACTCCCCGCCGATGAAGGCCGTCTCCGTCCCAGCCTCCATCACGAAGTGCGCGATCTCGGCCCCGCTCCGCTCGTCGACCAGTCTCATCGTCAGCCCCGGCACCTGACCGAACGTGCCGCCGTCGGCCGAGGCGCACAGCACGATCTTCTCGATGACCGGCTCCAGCGAACCGAACTCCACCGCGACGGTGTCGGTGGTGGTGCCCGCCCGCTGCTGCTTGCCCAGGTGGCTCACGGCCTTCGAGGCGTGATGCGGCTGGTTGTAGAAGATGAAGTCGGCGTCGTCGCGCACGCGTCCCGCCGCGGTGAGCAGCAGCGCCGAAGCGTCCACGTCGGGGATGCCCGGCCCGCCGGACCAGGTCAGCTCCACGCGCACGGCCGCTGCGTCTACGGGAAGGTTGGCGCCCTTGCTCAGTGCTGTCATGGGATCAGTGTGCCGACTGATCCGGCAGCCCCGAAAGGGCCTCGGCCGCTCGGCGGAAAGGCCGGCTGTTTCACGTGAAACAGCCGGCCCTCGGCTGACGCCGACTCGTTCCTGATCCTCAGTCCGCGATCGGCAGATACACGCGATTGCCCGCCGCCGCGAACTCCTTGGACTTCTGGGCCATCCCGTCCTCGATCTCCCCCGCCGTGCTGCCGTGCTGCCGGCGGATGTCCTGGGAGATCTTCATCGAGCAGAACTTCGGACCGCACATGGAGCAGAAGTGGGCGGTCTTGGCCGGCTCGGCCGGGAGGGTCTCGTCGTGGAACTCCCGTGCCGTGTCCGGGTCGAGGGCCAGGTTGAACTGGTCCTCCCACCGGAACTCGAAGCGGGCGTCGGACAGCGCGTCGTCCCAGTCCTGGGCACCCGGGTGTCCCTTGGCGAGGTCGGCGGCGTGGGCGGCGATCTTGTAGGTGATGACGCCGGTCTTGACGTCGTCCCGGTTGGGCAGACCCAGGTGCTCCTTGGGCGTGACGTAGCAGAGCATGGCCGTGCCCCACCAGGCGATCATCGCGGCGCCGATGCCGGAGGTGATGTGGTCGTAGGCCGGGGCGACGTCCGTCGTCAGCGGGCCGAGCGTGTAGAACGGCGCCTCCTCGCAAATCTCCTGCTGAAGGTCGATGTTCTCCTTGATCTTGTGCATCGGGACGTGTCCCGGGCCCTCGATCATGGTCTGGACGTTGTGGCTCTTCGCGATCCGGTTGAGTTCCCCGAGCGTCCGCAGCTCGGCGAACTGCGCCTCGTCGTTGGCGTCCGCGATCGAGCCGGGCCGCAGGCCGTCGCCGAGCGAGTAGGTGACGTCGTAGGCGGCGAGGATCTCGCAGAGCTCCTCGAAGTTCTCATAGAGAAAGCTCTCCTTGTGGTGCGCGAGGCACCACGCGGCCATGATCGAGCCACCGCGGGAGACGATGCCGGTCTTGCGGTTGGCGGTCAGCGGCACGTACGGCAGGCGGACGCCCGCGTGGACCGTCATGTAGTCCACGCCCTGCTCGGCCTGCTCGATGACGGTGTCCTTGTAGATCTCCCAGGTCAGTTCCTCGGCCTTGCCGTCGACCTTCTCCAGGGCCTGGTAGAGCGGCACCGTGCCGATGGGGACGGGGGAGTTGCGCAGCACCCACTCGCGGGTGGTGTGGATGTTGCGGCCGGTGGACAGGTCCATGACCGTGTCGGCGCCCCAGCGGGTCGCCCAGGTCATCTTCTCGACCTCCTCCTCGATGGAGGACGTCACCGCGGAGTTGCCGATATTGGCGTTGACCTTCACCAGGAACCGCTTGCCGATGATCATCGGCTCGATCTCCGGGTGGTTGACGTTGGCCGGCAGCACCGCGCGTCCCGCCGCGATCTCCTCCCGGACCACCTCGGGCGCCACGTTCTCCCGGATGGCCACGTACTCCATCTCGGGCGTGATCTCGCCCCGGCGGGCGTACGCGAGCTGCGTGACCGCCTGCCCGTCCCGGCCGCGGCGCGGCTGGCGGGGGCGGCCGGGGAAGACCGCGTCGAGGTTGCGCAGTCCGCCGCGCGGCGAGGTGTGCTTGATCCCGTCGTCCTCGGGGCGGACGGGACGGCCCGCGTACTCCTCGGTGTCGCCGCGGCCGATGATCCAGTTCTCCCTCAGGGGGGAGAGGCCCCGGCGGACGTCGGTGTCGACGTTCGGATCGGTGTACGGGCCGGAGGTGTCGTACAGCGTGACGGACTGGCCGTTGGTGAGGTGCACCTGACGGACCGGCACCTGCAGATCGGGGCGCGAGCCCTCGACGTACGCCTTGTGCCAGCCGATGGACTTCCCGCCCTCATCGCTCGACGAACCGTTCGCGCCGTTCGTCGCGTTCTGCGTGGAGGCAGGCGTGCGTGCGTCCTTGATGGTCATGAGACCTACTCCCTACGCCGGCATTACCCGGTAACAGGTTCGGCGGTCGACGCAGCGGCTTCCGTCTGCCGACGTTCCGTGTGCAACGTCACTTGTGTGAGGTGACGTTCCACGTGAAACATCGCTGGGACGGAGGTCAGCGCCCTCTCAGCCCGGTGCTCCGAGCTCCCGCGTGTACAAAGGTGCCCCCACGCTAGCGTCAATTCGGGCGCGGTGAACAGGGGGCCCCTGTCGTTCTTGCGATGATCGGTCGGTGACCACGACGCATGAACCCCCGTTCCCGCCCGAGCCGCCCCGCGGCCCCGGTTCCGGATCCACCGGCGGCGGTGACGGGCACGGGCACGGAAACGGCCATTCGCACAGCCATGCCCATGGACCGGCGGCACCGGTCTCCAAGCATCTGCGCAAAGTCATCGCGGCGATCCTCATCCCGTTCGCCGCGGCGGTCGTCGTCGGGCTGGTGGTGCTGTGGCCGGGTGGCGCGCCCTCGCACGAGCGCACGGGAGTCGGCTTCGACCGGGAGACCCAGCAGGCCACCGTCACCGAGGTCGAGGAGATCAGCTGCTCCGCGGTGAACGCCTCCGGGGTGCCCCCGACCGGCGACACCTCCACCGCCGAGGGCTCCTCGGCGCAGCAGCAGGAGGACGGCACCTGCAAGAAGGCGACGATCCGCATCGACACCGGTGAGGACAAGGGCCGCACCTTCACCGAGGTCGTCCAGCCCGACCAGTCGCGGCAGCTGCACGAGGACGAGAAGGTCGTGGTCGCCTACGAGCCCTCGGCGCCGAAGGATCTGCAATACTCGGTCACCGACGTCAACCGCCGCATCCCGATGGCGGTGCTCGCCGGGCTCTTCGCGCTGGCCGTCGTGGTGGTGGGCCGGCTGCGCGGGGTCATGGCGCTGATCGCGCTCGCGATCAGTTTCCTGGTGCTGACCCTCTTCATCCTGCCCGCCATCCTCCAGGGATCGAACCCGCTGGTCGTGGCGGTGGTCGGGTCGAGCGCCATCATGCTGATCGCCCTCTACATGTGTCATGGCCTGTCGGCCCGTACGTCCGTGGCGGTGCTCGGGACGCTGATCTCACTGCTGCTGATCGGCGTCCTCGGCTCGGTCTTCATCGACTGGGCCGCCCTCACCGGCAACACGGACGACAACACCGGTCTGATCCACGGGCTGTACCCGGAGATCGACATGAGCGGTCTGCTGCTCGCCGGCATCATCATCGGCTCCCTCGGTGTCCTCGACGACGTGACGGTCACCCAGACCTCGGCCGTCTGGGAACTGCACGAGGCCAACCCCACGATGGGCTGGCGGGGTCTGTACCGGGCCGGCATCCGGATCGGCCGCGACCACATCGCGTCCGTCGTCAACACCCTCGTCCTCGCCTACGCGGGCGCCGCGCTGCCGCTGCTGCTGCTCTTCTCGATCGCGCAGAGCAGCGTGGGCTCGGTCGCCAACAGTGAGCTGGTCGCGGAGGAGATCGTGCGCACCCTGGTCGGCTCGATCGGCCTGGTCGCCTCGGTCCCGGTCACCACGGCCCTGGCCGCCCTGATGGTCGCGTCCGACCGCCCCGAGCGGGAAGCGGTCACGTCCGAGGGCCGCCCGGCTCCGGCGCGAGGCGGGCGGGGGAAGCGGCGGAAGCGGTGACGGCGGGGGCGGCGGCGCCCCCGGCGGCGGGGGAAGGGGAACCCCTGCCGACTCGAGGCGGCTGAGCCAAGCCCAGCCGCCCCCGTCTGTAGCAGAAGCGTTCCTGCACACCTCCAGGCCGCCTGGTGAAGCGTTACGGCTACTTCCCGCCACCCTGCCGCACCGCTCAGCCCGCGCTCTGCTCCTCCGCCAGGATGCGGTCCAGCGCCTCGTCGAGGCTGGCGTCGAAATCGGACAGTGCACCCTCCTGGCCCAACGGCACCAGCTTGTCGGTGCGGTCGAGGAACGCCACGAGCGGCGCCGCGGAGGAACGGAACAGCGCGTGGTCACCGCCCACCTGAAGCCGGATCAGCACATCGCCGAGCGCATCGGGGTCGGCCGGAGCGACCCGCACATCGCCCTCGCCGCACGCCCGGCCCACCCCGTCGATCAGCAGCTCCCGCCCGAATGCCCAGGTCACCGGCGCGTCCCCGGGCAGATGGAAGGTCAGCCGCACAGCGTAGGGATCGCCGGTCTCGTACCGCAGCTCCACCGGAATGCGGAAAGAGAGCTCCTCGGAGACGAGGAAGCTCATCATGACCTCTGCCTGTACGGACTCGTGCATCGCCTACCCCGTCATCTGCCGTGGATGTGGCCAGGAATGGTTCCCTGACACTGACGAATCTTGCTTAACGTACACGGGAGATCACAAGGAGTGAGTTTTCAGATACTGATAGAGATCGCCAGCGACCCGAGATGGCGTCCGATCTCGCTCTGCAAATGCCGGGCCGCGGCCACCAGCCGGTCGGCCTGGTGGGCCGGGAGGGAGATGGCCATCGTCGCCGCCGTGGTGCCGACGGTGATCGGGATCGCGGCGCACACCGTGCCCAGCGCGTACTCCTGACGCTCGGTCACCAGCTCCATCCGGTCCATCCGGTCCAGCCGGCGCAGCAGCGTGTGGTCGTCACGCACGGTGTACGGGGTGATGGGCTGCACGGGATAGCGCTCCAGATGGTCGCGGCGCGTGGCCTCGTCCACCTGCGCCAGCAGACACTGCCCGATGGCGTGCGCGTGCCCGGTCTCGCGGAAGTCGGCCCACTCCTCGACCGCGGGGTTGCCCGGGGTGTCCGAGACGCACATGACCTCGATCTCGCCCTCCCGGTACATCGCGTAGTACACGGGCACCCCGATGGCGTCCCGCCAGTGCGCGAGCGCGTCGGCGACCGAGCTGCGACGTTTCTGCTGGGCTCCGCTGGTGCCCAGCCGCTCGGCCGCCTCCCCGAGGAAGAACAGGCCCTTGTCCCGGCGGAGATAACCCTCGTGGACGAGGGTGCGCAGCAGGTGGTACGCGGTGGGCAGCGCCAGGCCGTTCTCCCGGGCCAGCTGCTTGGCGGGGGCGCCGTGCTCGTGCTCGGCGACGGATTCCAGCAGGCGCATGGCCCGCTGGACGGATCCGATGAGGGTCGCGGAATGGGCGGCGCTCGCCGGGTCGGGCGGGTTCCCGGAGCCCTCCGGTGTCGGCTGCACCGGGGGCCGGGCACAGGTGCCTGCGCCGCCGGGAAGAGGGATCCGGTCGGGTGCGCGGACCGCGGGGTTGTCGGAGGGTGCGGTGTCAACCGTGGCCATGGGTCACTCCCGAAGCGCGAGGGGGCAGCCCGTGCGGGGAACACGGGTGGGGGTGTACGCCGCTCGCGGGGTCGTCCCCGCGTCGATTTCCGGACTCTAATCGTCCGCCACCGCTCGCAGACGGCCTGCCCGGAAAACTTCCCTCGGCCGAGGGAACCGATGCTGCTGGTTACCGCTCGGCAGCTGCCCGCGCGCCCGTCAGAAGTCGCTCCGCGAGGAGGAACTCGACGTGAACTTCCTTACGACGTAAATGAGTCCGCCGACCAGGGCCACGAAGACCAGCAGCTTGAACAGCAGCCCGATGACGAAGCCGACGATGTTCGCTATCAGCCCGCCGAACACCACCAGGGCGATGGCCGGCACCGCGATCCACTTCACCCACCACGGCAGTCCCGCGAAGATCTCACCCATCGCCCTCGTCCTTACCTCTCCGCCCGTCGCTGTGCCCGGGCCGGTAGAACGGCCCGCGCTCCGTACGGGCGGGCCGTCTCGTCTTGCCTGCCTTCGATGCTAGGGGCGCGGAGGGCTCCGGCGGGGGCCGCGCGCCCCCTGTCCTCCCCTGATCGATCCCCTAGGGAATCCGGGCGACGGACCCTCAGCCAGGGCGACTTGGGCGACGCTCAGCTCTCGGGCGGAGAGAACACCACCAGCACCCGCAGATCCTCGCTGATGTGGTGAAACTTGTGCGCCACCCCGGCCGGCACGTAGACCACGCTGCCGCGCGCCACCTGGGTGGTCTCCAGGCCGACCGTGATCGCGGCGCGGCCGCTCACGACGAAGTAGACCTCGTCCTGCTGGTGCGGCTGCTGAGGATCGTGATCACCCGCGTCGAGCGCGTACAGACCGACCGACATGTTCCGCTCACGCAGAAACTGCAGGTAAGCGCCGTCGTTGGCGGCACGCTCCGCCTCCAGTTCATCCAGCCGGAATGCCTTCATCGCTCTAGTCCGCCCTCGTCACACTGCTCGCAGCCGATCCCGTCTGCCACGATCAGACACATGAAGAATTTCCTAGTCAAGACGATCGCCAACGCGGGTGCCCTGGCGGTCGCCGTATGGCTGCTGGACAAGATCACCCTCACCGGCGGCAGCACCGGCAAGAAGGCCGCCACCCTGCTCCTGGTCGCGCTGATCTTCGGCCTGGTCAACGTCCTGGTGAAGCCGGTCGTCAAGCTGCTGAGCCTGCCGCTGCTCATCCTCACGCTCGGCCTGTTCACCCTGGTCGTCAACGCGCTGATGCTGCTGCTGACCTCCTGGCTCGCCGACGTCGTCGACCTGAGCTTCCATGTCGAGGGCTTCTGGACCGCCGTCCTCGGCGGCCTGATCATCTCGATCGTCTCCTGGGCGCTCAACGTCGTCCTGCCCGACGGGGACTGAGCGCCGATGACCTACCGCGTCTGCTTCGTGTGCACCGGCAACATCTGCCGCTCCCCGATGGCCGAGTCCGTCTTCCGCGCGCGGGTGGCGGAGGCCGGGCTCGACGGCCTGATCGAGGTCGACAGCGCCGGCACGGGCGGCTGGCACGAGGGCGACCCGGCCGACCCGCGTACGGCCGCGGTCCTGGAGGAGCACAGCTACGACAGCGCGCATACCGCCCGTCAGTTCCGGGCGTCCTGGTTCGCCCGCCTGGATCTGGTCGTGGCGCTCGACGAGAGCCACCTCGGGGCACTGCGCCGACTGGCCCCCACCGAGCGGGACGCGGCGAAGGTCCGACTGCTGCGCTCCTACGACCCCACCGCCCACGACGACCTCGACGTACCCGACCCGTACTACGGGGGCACGGAGGGCTTCGAGGAATGTCTGGCGATGGTCGAGGCGGCGAGCGCCGGTCTGCTGGACGCGGTGCGCCAGGAGGCCGGGGAGCGGGCGGCGTGAGCGCGGCCGCCGGGGGCCCGGGCGACGGCACGCGCGCGGTGCGCGCCGGACTGCCCGAGCCGGTCAAGCACGAGCCGACCCTGCCCGGTCCCGTGTTCGCCGCGCACTTCCATCTGCCGGGCGACCCCACCGGCCCGTACACCTACGGCCGCGACGAGAACCCCACCTGGACCCATCTGGAACGGGCCATCGGGGAGCTGGAGGCACCGGACGAGGACGGCGTCGAGACGCTGGTGTTCGCCTCGGGCATGGCCGCCGTCTCCTCGGTGCTGTTCTCCCGGCTGCGCGCCGGGGACGCGGTCGTGCTGCCCAGCGACGGCTATCAGGCGCTGCCCCTGGTGCGCGACCAGCTGGCGGCGTACGGCATCGAGGTGCGCACCGCCCCGACCGGCGGCGACGCCCAGCTCGACGTCCTCGACGGCGCCCGGCTGCTGTGGCTGGAGACGCCCTCCAATCCCGGCCTGGACGTCTGCGACATCCGGCGCCTCGTCGGGGCGGCACACGCGCGTGGCGCCCTCGTGGCCGTCGACAACACCCTCGCCACGCCGCTCGGGCAGCGCCCGCTGGAGCTCGGCGCCGACTTCTCGGTGGCGAGCGGCACCAAGCAGCTCACCGGGCACGGCGACATCCTGCTCGGCTACGTCTGCGGACGCGCCGGCGAGGCGATGACCGCCGTCCGCCGCTGGCGCAAGATCGTCGGCGCGGTGCCGGGACCCATGGAAGCGTGGCTGGCGCACCGGTCCCTCGCCACACTCCAGTTGCGCGTGCTCCGGCAGAACACCACCGCCCTGGCGGTCGCCCAGGCCCTGCGCGACTGGCCCGAGGAGCTCGGGGTGCGCTACCCGGGACTGCCGGCCGACCCCGCCCACCCGACCGCCGCACGGCAGATGCGGGGCTATGGGTGCGTGGTCTCCTTCACGCTGCCCACGCGTGCGCGTGCCGACCGGTTTCTCGACGCGCTGCGGCTCGTGGACGAGGCGACCAGCTTCGGCGGGGTGCGGTCCACGGCCGAGCGGCGCGGGCGCTGGGGCGGGGACGCGGTGCCGGAGGGATTCATCCGGCTGTCGGTGGGGGCCGAGGACGCCGAGGACCTGGTGGCGGATGTGCTGCGCGCGCTGGAGGAGTCGGCGCGCTGAGCGCCTCGGCGGGGCCTGCCACCGTACGGCGGACGGTCCGAGCCTCCCCCCTCGTGGCTCGGACCGTCCTCGGTTCTGCGCGCGAAGAACCGCGCGAACAAGGCTAGTTGACTCTGTGTCAGTGTCCAATCACCGTAGCGACAGAGACCTATCGACTTATTTATAGTTGGGCCCGGCCGGGGGGATTGAGGAGGGCTGAGAAGGGGAGGGTGGGGCATGGACCTGGCCTTGTTGCGCACCTTCGTCACCGTGCACCGGGCCGGCTCCTTCACCCGCGCCGCCGCCCTGCTCGGGCTGTCCCAGCCCGCCGTGACCTCCCAGATACGCACCCTGGAGCGGCAGCTGGGCCGTCCCTTGTTCCTCCGCCAGGCGCGCGGCGTGACCCCGACGAGCATCGGCGACGAACTCGCGCACAAGGCCGCGCCGCACCTGGACGCCCTGGTCGAGATCACCGAGACCGGCCTCGACGACGAGTCCTCCCTGCGCACCCTGCACCTCGCCGGACCGCCCGAGTTCACCGCCGAACGGGCCCTGCCCGCGCTGACCGAGCTCACCGGCGACGACGGCCAGGGCTTCGCGCTGCGGGCCTCCTTCGGAAACGCCGAGGAGACGCTGGAGGGGCTGGCCGCCGGACACCATGATCTGGCCATCTGCACCGCCCGCCCGCGCGGCGCTCTGCTCACCGCGACTGCGCTCTGCGACGAGGAGCACGTCCTGCTGGCCGCTCCCCGTTGGGCGGAGAAGATCGGCACCAGCACACCGGGCCGCGGCGGAGCGAGCGCGCTGGAGGACGTGCCGGTGATCGAGGTGCACGAGTCGCTGCCCTTCGTCTCGCGCTACTGGGCCTCCGTCTTCGACTCCCGCCCCGCCGCGCCCGGCACCGTCATCGTCCCCGACCTGCGGGCGGCCCTGGCCTGCGCGGTCGCGGGCGCCGGCCTCGCGGTGCTGCCCCGCTACCTCGGCGCGCCCGCGCTGGAGCGCGGCGATGTCGTCGCCCTGCACGAACCCGCCGTACCGCCCCTGCGGACGTACTTCCTGGTGGTCCGCACCGGCACGCTGGCAATGCCGCACGTCGCGCGCGCCCATGAGTGGCTGCTGCAGGCGGCCTCCGCCTGGTGCTGAGCCGCGTGGCGATGTTTCACGTGGAACCAGCCGGGCCACATTTCTCCCATGACCGTCCGACCCGTGGTCAAGCGCACCGCCCGCGCCGTTCTGCTGGACGGTGACGACCTGATCCTGATCAAACGCACCAAGCCGGGCATGGATCCCTACTGGCTCACACCCGGCGGCGGGGTCGAGCCCACGGACACGACCGTCGTCGACGCCCTGCACCGCGAGGTGTACGAGGAACTCGGCGCCAAGATCATCGATGTGGTGCCCTGCTTCGTCGACACCGTCGAGCACATCGGCGAGGACGCAGGCACGACCGGGGTGAAGGTCCAGCACTTCTTCGTCTGCCGGCTGGTGTCGATGGACACGTCCCTGCGGCACGGTCCGGAGGTCGACGAGCCGATCGGCGAGTACGAGATCGTGCGGGTGCCCTTCACCCGCGTCGGCATCGCCTCCGTACACCTCGTCCCGTTGTCGCTGCGGCACTATCTCGACGGCAACATCGAGGGCGTACGGGCCATGCACGCCCCGGACCTGGGCTGAGCTCAGCTCCCCGCGGTGACCAGTTCCTCCAGCGCGTCGTGGCGGATGCGGTCCGAGGGGACACCGATGTCCCGCAGGGCGTCCACACCGGTGCGGATCATCCCCGGCGGACCCGAGACATAGGCGTCGTACTCATGCCAGGGCCCGAACTCGCGTATGGCGTCCGGCAGCTGGATCAGCCCGTGCCGGTCCACCACGGGGCGCACTTCCAGCCACGGGTGCGACTGCTGGAGCCTGAGCATCGTGTCGATGTCGTACAGGTCGTGGTCGCTGCGGGCGCCGTAGAACACCTCGACCGGCCGCCGCTCGCCGTGCTCGGCGACGTCCTCGACCAGGGCCTTGATGGGGGCTATCCCGGTGCCGCCACCGACACAGAGCAGTCCGCTGTCGGTGGTGTGGTCCACGGTCATCGAGCCGGCCGGGGGGCCCAGCCGCAGGATGTCGCCGGGCCGGGCCCGGTGGACCAGCGCGTTGGAGACCCAGCCCGCGGGGACGGCCTTCACGTGGAACGACAGCAGTCCGTCGGAGCGGGGCGCCGAGGCGAAGGAGTAGTGCCGCCAGATCCGCGGCCACCAGGGTGTCTCCAGGCTGGTGTACTGCCCGGCGAGGAAGGGGTAGGGCTGGTCGGGGCGGACGGTGACGACCGCGACGTCCGGGGTCCTCAGATCGTGCGCGACGACCTCCGCGTACCACCAGGCCGGGGCGCGCAGCTCGTCCGCGGCGGCCGCGTCGATCATCACCTGCGAGATCGTCGTGTACGTCCGCACCCAGGCCGCCTCCGTCTCCGCGTCCCAGACGGCGGAGGCGTACTTGCTCAGCGCGCCGATGAGGCACTCGCCCACGGCCGGGTAGTGCTCGGGCCGGGTGCCGTACTTGCGGTGGCCCCGGCCCAGGTTCTGCAGATACGCGACCAGGACCTCGGTGTTGTCGATGTGCTCGGCCGCCGTCAGCAGCGCCTTGAGCAGGCGGTCCCGCTGGGTGTCCATGGCGGCCGGGAACAGGGAGCGCAGGTCGGGGTGGCGCACGAAGAGCAGCGCGTAGAAGTAGGAGGTCACCTTGTCGGCGACGGGGCCGACTTCGGCCATCGTCCGGCGGACGAGGACGGCGTCCGGGGAGGCCTGCCGCGCGGGGGCGGAACGCTGACCGGGAACGCGGGCCTCGGCGGGCCGAGGCGGGGTGGGGGCGCCGGGCTGGAGGGGTATCTCGGGCGCTATGGCCTCAGGTGCCGCGGGCGCTGCCTCAGGTGCTGCGGACGGTGAAGTGTCCTGTTGCGCTCCCGGGTTCGCCTCGCCGCCTGCCCCGGGCCGGCCCACCGGGCGCATCGCGGCCAGCCGGTTGCCCTCGGTCGGCTCCGGCTCACTGCCCTGACTCGTCGTCGGCTGGGTGTGCGGCGTGAACCAGCCGCTCCCGCCGCCGGAAGTGCCGTTGTCGGCCGACGTGGTGGCCGGAGCGTCCATGGTGTGTGCCTCGCCTCGAACATCTTTCGGTCGGTCTGCGCACCTCCTTCGCCGGAAGGTGCTTGCTTCCCCCGCAGACGGCTTGCTGTCCCCGTTCGGTGCCCCTGGCCCGTACGGCCACATTCAAACCTGTATGCATACTTCGTACGGACAAGTAAGGGAAGAATGTGACATGGGCCGCAGTCCTGTCACCGCAGCGTCCCACCGCGGGCGCACACCCCGGCCGCATAAGCGCAATTGCGGGTCTTCGATCTCTCCGTCCCGTTAGGCTGCGTTGCCCTGTTCCCGGCTCGCACGGGTCGTCCGAGATGATTCCGGAGTGCGTCCCGGATGCGAACCGGAGTCGACCCTACCGGCCGACGCCCCGCACACAAGTCCCCCCATCCCCCGTCGGGAACCCTGTGAATGGGTGTGGCCCGTCCGGCACTTGAAAGAAGTCACGGCTTCGCCGCTGGTCGACACGTTCCCGCACGGCGATCGGTACGGCTGCGAACAGGGCGGTGTCCGACAGGCCGGACGCGGGGTGTTCCTCCATGTTTCACGTGAAACAAGCTGCGCCCGGCGCGCGGCCCACCTCGTGGCCGGAAGCTCGCACGTTTCCCTGGAAACAGGTGGACGGCAAGGCCACGGGTCAGACAGCCTGACCTGCGTGTCGACACCTTCCCCCGCCGCTCTGCCCATCCGCCCGCTGACGCCGCGCGATCTCGCCGCCTGCGCCGACCTGTCCGAGAACCGGGGATGGCCCCGGGAGGAACACAAGTGGGGCTTCCTCCTCACCGCGGGCCAGGGTTACGGCATCGACGACCCCGACGGCGGGCTCATCGGCGCCTGCGTGGTCACCGAGTACGGCCGACCCGGGCACCCCGATCTGGCGGCCATCGGCATGGTGCTGGTCGCCGAACAGCACGCCCGCCGGGGCATCGGGCGCCATTTGATGCGGCACGTCCTCGCGGCCCAGGGCGCCACCCCGCTGACGCTGCACGCGACGCCGAACGGCCGACCGCTCTACGAGGAGCTCGGCTTCAAGGTCACCGGCCGAGCGGAGATGCTGCGCGGCCGTTTCACACCTCGGGGCCCTGAGCCGGAGGTCTCGACGCGCGCGGCCACCGCCGAGGACCTCAGCGCGATTCTCCGGCTCGACGAAGAGGTCTTCGGTTCGGACCGCACGCCTCTGCTCACCCGGCTGCCCGCCTTCGCCGATCAGTTGCGGGTGGCGGAGGAGGACGGCCGGATCACCGGATTCGCGGCCGCCTGGCCCAACATGGACACCCATGTCGTCGGCCCGCTGATCGCCCGTGACACCCGGACCGCACAGTCACTGATCGCCTCCCTCGCCGCGCACACCGACCGCCCCCTGCGCACCGACATCGACGTACGGCACGAGGAGCTGCTGGCCTGGGCCAAGGAGCGGGGTCTTTCGTCGGTCGCCTTCAACGCGGTGATGACCTACGGCATCCCCGAGCTGCCCGGGGACTGGCAGCGGCGGTTCGCCCCGCTCACGGTGGCGGCTGGCTGAGCTGCCCGGACATGACGACGCCGGTTCCCGGGGCTTTCGGGAACCGGCGTTCGTGCTCGGTCAGGGTTGGGCGGAGGCTGCTTCGCGCCGCCTGGTCAGCGGTGGGCCAAGGCCCGCTTCTCGACGGGCGTGGACCCGGCCACCACCGCATCGGTCCTCCGGTCCCGGCGCTCCAGGCCCGCCGAGAGGAAGGCCAGCAGCAGCGCTGCCGCGGCGAGGGCGGCGCCGACCCAGTTGGGGGCGGTGTACCCGAGGCCGGCCGCGATGACGAGTCCGCCGAGCCAGGCGGCGAGCGCGTTGCCGAGGTTGAAGGCACCGATGTTCACAGCCGAGGCCAGCGTGGGAGCGCCGTGGGCCTGGTCGAGAACGCGCTTCTGCAGTGGCGGGACGGTGGCGAAGCCCAGGGCGCCGATGAGAGCGACGGTGACGGCCGCCAGGACCTTGTGGTGGGCGGTGAGGGTGAACAGGGCCAGCACGACGGCCAGGGAGCCCAGGGAGACGTACAGCAGAGGCATCAGCGCGCGGTCGGCGAACCGGCCGCCGACGAGATTGCCGCCGACCATGCCGACCCCGAAGAGCACCAGGAGCCAGGTGACCGATCCGTCGGCGAAACCAGCGACGTGGGTCATCATCGGCGCGATGTAGGTGATGGCCGCGAACACGCCGCCGAATCCGAGCACGGTCATCGCCATCGCGAGCAGCACCTGGGCGTTCTTGAAGGCGGCCAGCTCATGACGGAGCCGCACGCCTTCCGGCCGGGGGAGGTCGGGGACGAGCCGGGCGATGCCGGCCAGGCCGATCACCCCGAGGGCGGCGACGATGCCGAAGGTGACGCGCCAGCCGATGGACTGCCCGACGAAGGTGCCGAGCGGGACACCGACGACGTTGGCGACGGTGAGGCCGGTGAACATCATCGCGATGGCGCCGGCCTTCTTGTCCGGGGCGACCAGCTCGGCCGCGACGACCGATCCGATGCCGAAGAAGGCTCCGTGGGCGAGGGAGGCGACGATCCGGCCGATCAGCATGACGGAGAAGGCCGGGGCGAGCGCGGAGAGCAGGTTCCCGGCGATGAACAGGCCCATCAGCAGCATCAGCATCCGCTTGCGGGAGATCCTGGTGCCGACCACGGTCATCAGCGGCGCTCCGGCCACGACACCGAGCGCGTAGCCGGTCACGAGCAGGCCCGCGGTGGGGATCGAGACCCCGAAGTCGGCCGCGACCTCGGGCAGCAAGCCCATGATCACGAATTCCGTCGTCCCGATTCCGAAGGCCCCGATCGCCAGGGCCAGGAGCGCGAGCGGCATGGGGAGCCACCTTCCCAGAAGATTGCAGTAGAGCTTTACGCGTCACAACAATACTTGCACGCGCGCTATATCCGCAAGCGACGGCAACCACTCCCTGGTGGCGGTGCCCTCCCCATAGGGTGAGCGCCATGGGAGATCTTGAAATACGCCCCGCCACCGCGGGCGACGTGCCGGCGATCGTCGCCCTGCTCGCCGACGACCCCCTTGGCGCCCAGCGTGAATCACCCGACGACCTGACCCCCTACATGGCGGCCCTGGACCGCCTGAGCCACGATCCGAACCAGCGGCTGATGGTGGCCGAGCGGGAAGGGCGGGTCGTCGGAACCCTCCAGCTCACGCTCGTGCCCGGGCTCTCCCGCAGGGGCGCCACCCGCTCCATCATCGAGGCCGTCCGCATCCACGCCGACGAGCGTGGCAGCGGCCTGGGAACACGGTTCGTCGAGTGGGCGGTCGACGAATCCCGGCGCCAGGGCTGCCAACTCGTCCAGCTGACCTCGGACGCCTCCCGCACCGACGCCCACCGCTTCTACGAGCGGCTCGGCTTCGAGGCCTCCCATGTGGGCTTCAAACGCGTCCTGTGACCGGCCGAGGGGTCCTGTTTCACGTGAAACAGGGCCCCTGACAAGGCCTGCGGGAAGCAAGGCCGAGACCGGACGCTCTCGCCCCGGCAGCCGCTACGACATCCCCCGCCACCCCTCCGGGTCCACTCCACCCGGCACCGGAGCCCCCTCGTCGTACGGCTGACGCGTGAAGACGAACGACCCGAGGTCGAGATGGCTCACGCTCCCGTCGGGCCGCCGTACGGCCTGGAGGAGCTCTCCGGCGTAGTAGCCCTCGAGCCCGGTCCAGGTGCCGTCACCGTTCGCCCGGAACCGTGAACGCCGGCCCTTGCCGGACAGCGGCTCCAGTGAGACGAGCCCGTCGGCCGTCAGCCGCAGCGCGAAGGCATGCGTCCCCCAATACCACTGGCCCGCCAATTCCAGTACGGCCGGATCGACTTCGGCCATGGGCCGCCAGGGTGCGGGGATCCGCGGCTCCGCCTCGGCGACGATGCGGATCAGGTCCGCGGCGACCAGGGAGAGCAGCGGACCGGAGGTGCAGTTGGCGAGCACCACCGCCGCGACATCATCGCTCTTGCTGAAGAAGAGGCTCGCCAGGAAGCCCGGCAGCGACCCCGAGTGCCCGGCGAGCAGCCGCCCGTGCCGGTGCTGGATCTGAAGCCCCAGTCCGTACGCGGCCCCCTCGGCGACATCCGCGGACTCGCCCGGCGCGGCCGGTTGCCGCATCTCCCGTACGCTCGCCGCGCTCAGCACCTGGTCGTCCCCGTCGACCAGGAAGGCCGCGAACCGCGCCAAGTCGCCTGTGGTGGACCACAGTTGACCGGCCGGGGCCATCCGCCCGAGGTCCTCCGCGGGCTCCGGCAGCATCACATCGGCCCAGGGGTGCACCGCCCAGCCGCCCGCGTGCGGCGCCTTCGGCCGCCCGCTGGTGCGGTGCAGACCCAGGGGTTCGAGCACCTCACTGCGCAGTACGTCCTCCCAGGGCGCCCCCCGCAGCTTCTCCACCAGCGCGCCGAGCAAGGTGTAGCCGGGGTTGGAGTAGTGGTGGCGCCGGCCCACGGGATGCAGCAGGGGCTGTTCTCCCAGTACATCGGCGAGTTCGGGCCGCATCGAGCCGGGTGTCCGCTCCCACCAGGGCGCCGGGGACTCGGCGGCCAGGCCACCGGTGTGGGCGAGCAGTTCGGAGACCGTGGCTTCCCCCGCGCCGGTCCCCGGCAGGTGCTTCTCCAACGGGTCACCGAGGTCGAGCAGCCCCTCGTCGCGCAGCCGCATGACCAGAACGGCCGTGAAGGTCTTGGTGATCGAGCCGATCCGGTACTGCACGTTCTCGTCGGGACCGTGCCCCTCGACCGAGGTCCGGGATCCGTGCCACACCGCGCGCCCGTCCCGTACGACCGCCGCGACCAGCGAGGGCGCCCGCCCCTCGGACTGGGCCACGGCGATCCGGTGCGAGAGCGCCCGCCGGGTCCCGGGCAGCAACTCTTCCTGAGGTGTCGTCATCCCCCCAGTCCACCCCGCCGGGGCCGGGGAGTCGAGCGCATAACCGCGGAGCGGACGGATCAGGTCTGCGCCATGTCGACGAAGCGGGAGTAGTGGCCCTGGAAGGCCACCGTGATCGTCGCCGTCGGACCGTTACGGTGCTTGCCCACGATGATGTCCGCCTCGCCCGCGCGCGGGGACTCCTTCTCGTAGGCGTCCTCGCGGTGCAGCAGGATCACCATGTCGGCGTCCTGCTCGATGGAACCGGACTCACGCAGGTCGGACACCATCGGCTTCTTGTCGGTGCGCTGCTCGGGTCCACGGTTGAGCTGGGAGAGCGCGATCACCGGGACCTCCAGCTCCTTGGCCAGCAGCTTGAGGTTACGGGACATGTCCGAGACCTCCTGCTGACGGCTTTCGGAGCGCTTGGAGCCACCGGACTGCATCAGCTGGAGATAGTCGATGATCACGAGCTTGATGTCATTGCGCTGCTTCAGCCGGCGGCACTTGGCGCGGATCTCCATCATCGACAGGTTCGGGGAGTCGTCGATGTAGAGCGGCGCGGCCGAGACCTCGGGCATCCGGCGCGCCAGACGGGTCCAGTCCTCGTCCGTCATGGTGCCGGAGCGCATGTGGTGCAGGGCCACCCGCGCCTCGGCCGACAGCAGACGCATCGCGATCTCGTTGCGCCCCATTTCGAGGGAGAAGATGACGCTCGCGAGGTTGTGCTTGATCGACGCCGCCCGTGCGAAGTCCAGGGCGAGCGTGGACTTTCCCATGGCGGGACGGGCCGCGATGACGATCATCTGGCCCGGGTGCAGGCCGTTGGTGAGCGAGTCGAGGTCGGTGAACCCGGTGGGCACACCGGTCATCTCGCCGGTCCGCGAGCCGATCGCCTCGATCTCGTCGAGCGCGCCCTCCATGATGTCGCCGAGCGGCAGATAGTCCTCGCTGGTGCGCTGCTCGGTGACGGCGTAGATCTCCGCCTGGGCGCGGTTGACGATCTCGTCGACGTCGTCGTCGGCCGCGTATCCCATCTGGGTGATGCGGGTTCCGGCCTCCACCAGGCGGCGCAGGACGGCGCGCTCGTGGACGATCTCCGCGTAGTACTCGGCGTTCGCCGCCGTCGGCACCGTCTGGACGAGGGTGTGCAGATACGAGGCGCCGCCGACCTTGTTGATCTCGCCGCGCTTGGTGAGCTCGGCGGCGATGGTGATGGGGTCGGCCGGCTCGCCCTTGGCGTAGATGTCCAGGATCGCCTGGAAGATCGTCTCGTGCGCGGGCTTGTAGAAGTCATGGCCCTTGAGGACCTCGACGACATCCGCGATGGCGTCCTTGGACAGGAGCATGCCGCCGAGGACGGACTGCTCGGCGTCCAGGTCCTGGGGCGGCACCCGCTCGAAGGCCGAACCGCCGCCGTCCCACTCGCCGCTCTCCCGGCCGCGGTCGTGCTGCTCGTCCCGGCCCCGGCCCCCGTCGCTGCGGCGCCGGGAGGCAGGCAGACGATCACTGGGCCCACTGTCGGCCCACGGGTCGTCCAAGGGCTCGGAAATACTCACCGAGCCACCTCCTCCCGTCCGCCGAGCGGACCCTCGCGTGCCTCTCATTTCTACGGCACGCCACTGACAAATAAGACGCCCAACTCCGGTTCTGGCTCGTCGGTTTTGTCTCGTTTTCTCGACCGACGGACGGAGCGGGCGCCGGACCACGGTAGGCCCCGCAGCACCGTCAGCCAATCTGGTTATCCACAGGCCATGTGGACGACGGCCCGGATGCTGTGGAGAACTCCGCAAAACCTGTGCACGACCCGGTGGACAGCCCTGTGAACAAGCCGACCCGCTTTCTGAATCACCCGGCCTGACCTGCACCTTTCCCGTCCACCGGCTGTGCAGAAGAAAAAGATTCCCAGTCGGCGCAAGATCACTTCGAACGGTGCGCGAGAGCACACGGTGTGAGACGAACAGTAAGGGTCACTCATCCATTGCATCTCTTACCTGTGGACGATTAGATTGGTGCTCATGACACAGGCTCCTCCGACCCCCAAGGCCATCCGCCGCCGGCACGATCGAGAGATCATCGCGCTGGCCGTCCCGGCCTTCGGCGCACTGGTCGCCGAGCCCCTCTTCGTCATGGCCGACAGCGCCATCGTCGGCCACCTCGGCACCGCGCAACTCGCCGGCCTCGGCGTCGCCTCCGCGCTCCTGATGACCGCCGTGAGCGTCTTCGTCTTCCTGGCCTACGCCACCACCGCGGCCGTCGCCCGACGCGTCGGCGCCGGTGATCTTCAGTCCGCCATCCGCCAGGGCATGGACGGCATCTGGCTCGCCCTCCTCCTCGGCGCTGCGGTCATCGCGGTCGTCCTGCCCACAGCGCCGTTCCTCGTGGAACTCTTCGGCGCCTCCGACACAGCAGCCCCGTACGCGACCACCTATCTCCGGATCTCCGCCCTCGGCATACCGGCGATGCTCGTCGTCCTCGCCGCCACCGGTGTCCTGCGCGGACTCCAGGACACCCGGACACCCCTCTATGTCGCCCTCGCCGGCTTCATCGCCAACGCCGTCCTCAACGTCGGCCTCGTCTACGGCGCCGACCTCGGGATCGCCGGATCCGCCTGGGGCACCGTCATCGCCCAGTGCGGCATGGCCGCCGCCTATCTCGTGGTCGTCGTCCGCGGAGCCCGCAAGCACCATGCCTCCCTGCGTCCCGACGCGGCCGGAATCAGGGCCTGCGCCCAGGCCGGTGTACCGCTCCTGGTGCGGACGCTCTCGCTGCGCGCCATCCTGTTGATCGCCACCGCGGTCACCGCCCGCCTCGGGGACTCCGACATCGCGGCCCACCAGATCATCCTGTCCCTGTGGAGCCTGCTGGCCTTCGCGCTGGACGCGATAGCCATCGCGGGCCAGGCGATCATCGGCCGCTACCTCGGTGCGGGCGACGCCGACGGCGCCCGCGCCGCCTGTCGCCGCATGGTCGAGTGGGGCATCGCCGCCGGTGTGGTCCTGGCCCTGCTCGTGGTGCTCGCGCGGCCCGTGTTCCTGCCGCTCTTCACGAGCGACTCGGTCGTGCAGGACACCGCGCTGCCGGCGCTGCTCATGGTGGCGCTCTCACAACCGATCTGCGGCGTGGTCTTCGTCCTGGACGGCGTACTGATGGGTGCGGGCGACGGCCCGTATCTGGCGTGGGCCATGGTGGTCACCCTCGCCGTCTTCACTCCGGTCGCCCTGCTCGTTCCCGTTCTCGGCGGTGGACTGACCGCGGTCTGGGGAGCGATGACTCTGATGATGACGGTCCGGATGGTGACCCTCTGGCTCCGCGCCCGCTCCGGCCGATGGATCGTCACGGGCGCGACGCGCTGACTGTTTCACGTGAAACCGACGTTTCACGTGAAACATGGCCGAGCCCTCGCCGACAGCAAGGACCCGACCCCCGCTACGACAGCCACACCAAAGCAACAGGCACGAAGAAGGGGCCGCACCCCATGGGCGCGGCCCCTTCTCTCAGCTCTTCGAGCCGAGCGCGGCGATCAGGCCGCGACGACCTCGATGTTGACCTTGGCGGCAACCTCGGGGTGCAGACGCACGGACGTCTCGTGAGCGCCCAGGGTCTTGATCGGCGAACCGAGCTCGATGCGGCGCTTGTCGACCTCGGGGCCACCGGAAGCCTTGATCGCGGAAGCGATGTCGGCCGGGGTGACGGAACCGAAGAGACGACCGGCGTCGCCGGAGCGGACGGCCAGACGGACCTTGACACCCTCGAGCTGGGCCTTCACAGCGTTGGCCTGCTCGATGGTCTGGATCTCGTGGATCTTGCGAGCACGACGGATCTGCTCGACGTCCTTCTCGCCACCCTTGGTCCAACGGATCGCGAAGTTCCGCGGGATCAGGTAGTTGCGAGCGTAACCGTCCTTGACGTCGACGACGTCGCCCGCGGCACCGAGGCCGGAGACCTCGTGGGTGAGGATGATCTTCATTAGTCGGTCACCCTTCCCTTATCGCGCGGTGGAGGTGTAGGGCAGCAGCGCCATCTCACGGCTGTTCTTCACAGCCGTGGCGACGTCACGCTGGTGCTGCGTGCAGTTGCCGGTCACGCGGCGGGCACGGATCTTGCCGCGGTCGGAAATGAACTTCCGCAGCATGTTCGTGTCCTTGTAGTCCACGTACGTGACCTTGTCCTTGCAGAAAGCGCAGACCTTCTTCTTCGGCTTGCGCACAGGCGGCTTCGCCATGGTGTATCTCCTGTGTGATCAAGAAGTGGGGGTACGGCCCACCCTTGGCCCGAGGGCCTAGAAGGGGGGCTCGTCCGAGTAGCCGCCGCCAGCGCCGCCGCCGGAGTTTCCACCCCAGCCACCGCCACCGCCGCCGCCCTGCTGGCCACCGGCGGGAGCGCCGGTCGCCCACGGGTCGTCGGCGGGAGCGCCGCCACCCTGCTGACCGCCGCCGGGGCCACCGCCCCAGCCGCCGCCACCCTGGGCGCCGCCGCCACCGCCACCGAAGCCACCGCCCTGCTGGCCACTGCGGCCGGCGGTCTTGGTGACCTTGGCCGTGGCGTTGCGCAGGCTGGCGCCGACTTCCTCGACGTCCAGTTCGTAGACCGTGCGCTTGACGCCCTCACGGTCCTCGTAGGACCGCTGCTTCAGCCGGCCCTGCACGATGACGCGCATGCCTCGCTGGAGCGACTCGGCGACGTTCTCCGCCGCCTGACGCCAGACCGAGCAGGTCAGGAACAGGCTTTCGCCGTCCTTCCACTCATTGGTCTGACGGTCGAAGGTGCGGGGAGTGGACGCGACACGGAACTTCGCGACCGCCGCACCGGAAGGGGTGAAGCGCAGCTCGGGGTCGTCGACAAGATTGCCGACGACCGTGATGACGGTCTCGCCTGCCATGGGGGAACCTCTCGGCGGGTTTGCTGCTGGCTGCTAGTGCTGCTACTCGGAACCCGAGATCAACTGAGCGGAGCTCAGTGGGTCTCGGGACGGAGGACCTTGGTCCGGAGGACCGACTCGTTCAGGTTCATCTGGCGGTCGAGCTCCTTGACGACCGCAGGCTCGGCCTGCAGGTCGATGACCGAGTAGATGCCCTCGGGCTTCTTCTTGATCTCGTACGCGAGACGACGACGGCCCCAGGTGTCGACCTTCTCGACCTTTCCGTTGCCCTCACGGACGACGGAGAGGAAGTTCTCGATCAGGGGGGCGACAGCGCGCTCCTCCAGATCGGGGTCGAGGATGACCATCACCTCGTAGTGACGCATGTGGAACCCACCTCCTTTGGACTCAGCGGCCACGGTCGTTCCGTGGCAGGAGGGTTGTTGATGCGTACGCAACGGTATCCGCCGCCACTGACAATCGGGGTCCCTCTCAGGAGTCCCGGCGGTGACATGGGCAGACATCGGTGCAGACGCTACAGACTACCCGCACACCCGCTTCCGGTTGAAATCCGGCCGTGAGCGCCCACAATCTGAATACATCGGGTGTGTATGGCGCTACGATGCGCCGCCTTCCGCAGGAGGTGCCTTATGGCACAAGCAATGCGACCCAACACCGTCGGAGGCCTCTTCGCCACGGACGGAAAGCCCCACCCTCTCCAGGACGCCCTGCTCGCGGTGACCCTGGTGCTGGGCCTCACGTCTTTCGTCTCGGCGATGTTCCACGACCTGCACCTGCTCAGCTCCTGGACCGGCCTGCTGGGGATCGCCACCGGCGCCTACGGCCAGTGGGTGTCGGAGACGACACGTGAGCGCTTCGGCCTGATCCTGGGACTGGGCGCCGCGAGCATCGGCTTCTTCTTGGGCATGGCGCACGGTGGTCTCTTCGGCGGGGTCGTGGGCTGACGCCAGGGACCCTCACAGCCCTCCGACAGCGCCGGCGATCGCCCCGGTGGCCCAAAAGCCGGGGCGAAGCTGCCGTACGCCCAGTCAGGCCGCTCACGAGGCGCAGTAGGCTTCGGCGCGAGAGCCGGAGCCCCTGAACCCATGGGGACACACCAGCCCGAGGAGCGCCCCGAATGAGCCTGACCCTGAGGACGATCAGTCGCGAGCAGCATCTGGCATACATCCAGAGCCTGCCGTCGGCGAGCCACATGCAGGTTCCGGCCTGGGCCGATGTCAAGGCGGAGTGGCGCTCCGAGAACCTCGGGTGGTTCGACGACCGGACCGGTGAGATGGTCGGCGCGGGCCTGGTGCTCTACCGCCAGCTGCCCAAGATCAAGCGCTACCTCGCCTATCTGCCCGAGGGCCCGGTCATCAACTGGTTCGCGCCGAACCTGACCGACTGGCTGGAGCCGATGCTCGCGCACCTGAAGCAGCAGGGCGCCTTCTCCGTGAAGATGGGCCCGCCGGTGATCATCCGGCGCTGGGAGGCGCCCTCCATCAAGCAGGGCATCCAGAACCCCGACGTGAAGCGGCTGCGTGACATCGAGGCCGACTTCATCGAGCCGCGCGCCTTCGAGGTCGCCGACAAGCTGCGCCGTATGGGCTGGCAGCAGGGTGAGGACGGCGGAGCCGGCTTCGGCGACGTCCAGCCGCGCTACGTCTACCAGGTGCCGCTGGCGAACCGCTCCCTGGAAGAGGTCCACAAGAACTTCAACCAGTTGTGGCGCCGCAACATCAAGAAGGCCGAGAAGGCGGGCGTCGAGGTCGTCCAGGGCGGCTACCACGACCTCGAGGAATGGCAGCGGCTGTACGAGATCACGGCCGTGCGCGACCACTTCCGGCCCCGCCCGCTGGGGTACTTCCAGCGCATGTGGACGGCCCTCAACACCGAGGACCCCAACCGCATGCGGCTGTACTTCGCCCGGCACAACGGGGTGAACCTGGCCGCCGCGACGATGCTGGTGGTCGGCGGGCACGTCTGGTACTCCTACGGCGCCTCCGACAACATCGGCCGCGAGGTCCGGCCCTCGAACGCGATGCAGTGGCGGATGCTGCGCGACGCCTACGCGCTCGGCGCGACCGTCTACGACCTGCGGGGCATCTCCGACTCGCTGGACGAGTCCGATCACCTCTTCGGCCTGATCCAGTTCAAGGTGGGCACCGGCGGCCAGGCCGCCGAATACCTCGGCGAGTGGGACTTCCCGCTGAACAAGCTGCTCCACAAGGCGCTCGACATCTACATGTCGCGCCGCTGAGCCCCAGGCATTTGCTTCGATAGCTTCCATACCTCTGATACACCGCAGCCACCAGAAAGGTTCCAGGTCCGGCCATGGCGCTCACGCTCTACGTCGACACCGCGCGCTGGCGGGCGCACCACAAGCACGTGCAGGAGCAGTTCCCGGGCCTCGTCCCGGTCTGCAAGGGCAACGGCTACGGCTTCGGGCACGAACGCCTGGCGGAGGAGGCCACCCGGCTGGGCTCGGACGTCCTCGCGGTCGGCACCACCTACGAGGCCGCGCGCATCAAGGACTGGTTCGGCGGTGACCTGCTGGTGCTGACGCCCTACCGGCGCGGCGAGGAACCGGTGCCGCTGCCCGACCGGGTCATCCGCTCGGTGTCCTCGATCGACGGCGTGTACGGCCTCGTGGGGGCCCGGGTGGTCATCGAGGTGATGTCCTCGATGAAGCGGCACGGCGTGAGCGAGCAGGACCTCCCGCAGCTGCACTCCGCCATAGAGAACGTCCGCCTGGAGGGCTTCGCCATCCACCTGCCGCTGGACCGCACCGACGGCTCGGACGCCGTCGAGGAGGTCATCGGCTGGATGGACCGCCTGCGCGCGGCCCGGCTGCCGCTGCACACGATGTTCGTCAGCCACCTCAAGGCAGATGAACTCGCCCGGCTCCAGCAGCAGTTCCCGCAGACCCGCTTCCGTGCCCGCATCGGCACCCGGCTCTGGCTGGGCGACCACGACGCCACGGAGTACAGCGGTGCCGTCCTGGACGTCACCCGCGTCTCCAAGGGTGACCGTTTCGGCTACCGGCAGCAGAAGGCGGCCTCCGACGGCTTCCTGGTGGTCGTGGCGGGCGGCACGTCGCACGGGGTGGGCCTGGAGGCCCCCAAGGCCCTGCACGGCGTCATGCCGCGCGCCAAGGGCGTCGCCCGGGCCGGCCTCGCCACCGTCAACCGGAACCTTTCTCCGTTCGTCTGGGGCGGCAAGCAGCGCTGGTTCGCCGAGCCGCCGCACATGCAGGTCTCCATCCTGTTCGTGCCCTCGGACGCGCCGGAGCCGAAGGTGGGCGACGAACTGGTGGCCCATCTGCGCCACACGACCACGCAGTTCGACCGCATCGTCGACCGCTGAGCATCGCCCGCCGGGGCAACAGAAAGGCCGTGCACGGTTCTCCCGCGCACGGCCTTTCGCATCGCTCACGGCCCTCGGCGGCCACGCACGTCACCCACACCCCGCAGGTCGTTCGGGCCACGCCCCTCGCAGGTCGTTCGCGTCATCCGCGTCCCTCAGAGGGCTGTCCGCTCTGAGGTTGTTCGCTCAGAGCGAACGCTCGCCCGTCCCCGGCCCGCCCCACTCCACCTGCGGCCCGTCGAAGTGCGCCGCGTGCTTGGGCGGATGGGCCGCGGCACCGAGCACGAAGACGTCCTCGGCCCCGTCGAGCACACCGCCAGAGGGGTCGTCGTCACCCGCCCGGCGCACCACGTCCCGCTCCGGCATGAGGATGTCCCGGACGATCACCGCGCACAGGTAGAGCGTGCCCAGCAGATGCACGACGATGGCCCAGTGGTAGCCGTCGGTCGGCAGACCCTTGTGGGCGTCTCCGCTGGTCGTGTACGCGAGGTACATCCAGATGCCCAGGAAGTACGCCACCTCGCAGGCCTGCCAGATCAGGAAGTCCCGCCACTTGGGCCGGGCCAGCGCGGCCAGCGGGATCAGCCACAGCACGTACTGCGGTGAGTAGACCTTGTTGGTGAGGATGAACGCCGCCACGATCAGGAAGGCGAGCTGCGCGAACCGCGGCCGCCGCGGTGCCGTCAGCGTGAGCGCGGCGACACCGGCGCAGCACAGCAGCATCAGCAGCGTGGCGAGGTTGTTGACGGTGTCCGTGGAGAGCGGGTCACTGGAGTTCTGGGCCATGATCAGCCAGAAGGACCCGAAGTCGACGCCGCGCTCCTGGCTGAAGGTGTAGAACTTCGACCAGCCGTCGAAGGCGAGCAGCATCACCGGGCCGTTGACGACCGCCCAGGCCACGGCCGTAGCGCCCAGTGCCTTGCCGAAGTCCCGCCATTTCCCCGCCCGCCAGCACAGCACGAGCAGCGCGCCGAGCAGCAGGACCGGATAGAGCTTGGCGGCCGTGGCGAGCCCCAGGAGGACGCCGAAGGCGAGCGGGCGGCCTCGCGACCACATCAGCATCGCGGCGGCCGTCAGGGCGACGGCCAGCAGGTCCCAGTTGATGGTGGCGGTCAGCGCGAAGGCGGGCGCCAGCGCGACGAGCAGTCCGTCCCAGGGACGCCGGGCATGCGTACGGGCCACACAGACGGCGATGACGGCCGCGCAGGCCATCAGCATCCCCGCGTTGACCATCCAGTACCACTTCTCCTGGTCCTGAATGCTGCCGCTGCCAGGCGTGAGCCAGGACGCGACCTCCATGAACACCCCGGTCAGCACCGGGTATTCGAGGTACTCCATGTCCCCGGAGAGCCTGTCGAAGTACGGCACCAGGCCGTCGGCGAAGCCACGCCCCTGGTAGAGGTGCGGGATGTCGGAGTAGCAGGCGTGCGTGTACTGCGAGCTGGCGCCGAAGAACCAGGCGCCGTTGTAGCAGGGCGCCTTCTGGACCAGGCCGAGGGTGAACACGCCGATCGCCACGAGCGCGATGATCCGCACCGGGGTCCACCACGACGTCCCCAGCAGGGCACGCCGGCCGATGGGGCCGCCGATCAGCTCACTCCCGCTGCGGGCCACCTCGTCGTCCTTGGTCGGCCGCACCGGGTCCGGCTCGTGCACGCTCGATTGCGTCGTCTCTGCACTGGGCATGGGGCACATCCTGCCGTACCTGCCTGGGAACACGGCGAGGGCCGCCGCACCTGGTCGGTGCGGCGGCCCATGTTTCACGTGAAACACCCTCGGCGGGCGATATGGCGCCCAAGCGGACGCCCACCGGATTCCCGGCCGGCCGGACTAACCGGTCGAGTCGCCCCCGCCGAATAGTCCGCCGTTGCCGTTGCCATTGCCGTTTCCGCCGCCTGGATCACTGCTCTCCGTCGGCGAGGGAGACGTGGTCACGCCCCCGTCCGTGCCACCGGTGTCCGTGCCTCCGTCGTCCTCGCACCAGCCCCACTGACAGGTTTCGCTCGCGGACGGCGTCGGAGAGGGCTCCGTCTGGCTGGGTGTCGGAGTCGGCGTCGGGCTGGGCTCCTCCGTCTCGCTGACCGTGGGAGTCGGCGTCGGATCCGGGACGTCGTTGATGACCTCACCGATGGGCTCCGGGGTGGGGAAGGCCTTGGCAGGCTCCCCCTTCAGCGCCTGCTCCATGTAGTCCTGCCAGATCTCGGCCGGGAACGAAGAGCCGTGGATCGACTGCTGGCCACCCGTGCCGTACATCTTCAGGAACCTGCGGTTCTTGATCTTCTCGTCGTCGGGGTAACGGAACATGCTGATCGCGGTCGACAACTGCGGGGTGTACCCGACGAACCACGCCGACCTGTTGCCGTCGGTGGTACCGGTCTTGCCGGCCACCTCCCGGCCGGTCAGCTGGGCGCTGGTACCCGTACCCTTCTCGACCACGGTCTTCAGCACGTCGGTGACGTTGTCGGCCACCTGCGCGGTGAAGGCCTGCTCCGTCAGGACCTTGTGCCGGAAGACCGTGCCTGCCTCACTCTTGACCTCCGTCACGGAGAACGGCTCACGCTGCTTGCCGCTGGCCGCGAACGTGGCGTACGAGCCCGCCATGCGGATCGCGCTGGGTTCGGAGATGCCGATGGAGAAGGAAGGGAAGGTCGTACCCGTCAGGGTGTCCTCCTTGATCCCCGCGTCGACGGCGGCCTCCTTCACCTTGTCCAGACCGACGTCCATGCCGAGTTGCACGAAGGCGGAGTTCGCCGAGAACTGCATCGCGGTGCGCAGGTCGATCTGGTAGTTCGGCGGGTCGCCGAGCGACTCGTCGCCGTCGTTGGCCTGGAGCCACTCCTTGCCCTTGTCGTCGTGCCAGACGGTCCCGTCGTAGTTCTTGATCTTGAGGTGGTGCTGGCCGCTGTACAGGCTCTTCGGGGACACCTTGGTCCGCTCGTCCTGGGCCTGCTCCGGAAGTCCCTCGGGATCACGGACACCCCACTTCATGGCGGCCGCGAGGACGAAGGGCTTGAACGTCGAGCCGACCTGGGCGCCGGTGACGTCGGCGTTGTTGGTGAAGTGCTTGGTCGCGTCCTCACCGCCGTAGATCGCCCGGATGGCACCCGTCTCCGGGTCCACCGAAGCCCCGCCGAACTGGACGTGGGTGTCCTTCGAGCGCTTCTTGGGGTCGATGTTCTCCTTCAGGACCTTCTTGACCGCGGCCT
Source organism: Streptomyces sp. YS415 (assembly GCF_023544665.1). Lineage (GTDB taxonomy): Bacteria > Actinomycetota > Actinomycetes > Streptomycetales > Streptomycetaceae > Streptomyces. Next base: position 157,027 of record NZ_JAMJFL010000009.1, on the reverse strand, counting down.
CGAGCTCCTTGACCTTCTTCTTTTCGAAGGTCGTGTAGATCGAGTAGCCGCCCTGCTGGAGGTCCTCGGCGGTGATGTTCGTGTTGTTGATGACGTACGCCTTGGCGAGGTCGACCAGGTAGCCGACCTGGCCGCTCAGCGCGGTGTTCGACCGAGGGTTCTGGTACTCCGGGAGCTCCGTGTACTTGGCCCGGGTCGCAGCGTCGAGGTGGCCGTACTCGACCATCTTGTCCAGCGTGTCCTGCATCTGGATCTGGGCCCGCTTGCTGTTCGCCTCGCGCGTGGCCGCCGGGTCGATGGACTCCGCACCGGCCGGGTCGTAGTAGGTCGCTCCCTTGAGCATTGCGGCAAGGAAGGCGCACTGCCCGGGGTTGAGGTCGACGGAGTCCTTGTTGAAGTACGCCCGCGAGGCGGCCTGGATGCCGTAGGCGCCGCGTCCGTAGTAGGCGGAGTTCAGGTAGCCGGCCATGATCTGGTCCTTGGAGAACTTGGCGCCCACCTTGACCGAGACGAAGATCTCCTGGAACTTGCGGGAGATCGTCTGCGACTGGTCGTCCAGCATCGCGTTCTTGACGAACTGCTGGGTGATGGTCGAGCCACCCTGCGTCTCGCCACCCCTGGCCATGTTGAGCACGGCGCGGGCAATGCCCTTGGGGTCGATGCCGCTGTCCGTCATGAAGGTCTTGTTCTCCTGGGAGATGACCGCGTTGCGCATCTCCTCGGGGATCTGCTCCAGACTGACGATCTGTCGGTTGGTCTCACCACCCGTGGCGACCATCTGGGAGCCGTCGGACCAGTAGAAGACGTTGTTCTGCGCCTCGGCGGTCTTGGCCACGTCGGGGACGCCCACCATGGCGTAGCCGATGCCCGCGATGGCCACGAGGCTGCCGAAGAAGCCCACGCACAGGCCGGACACGAGCTTCCAGGACGGCACCCAGCGCTGCCAGCCGTACCTGCCCGCGCGCGGATAGTCGACGATCCGCTTCTTGACGGGTCCGGTGGCCCGGGCCCGCCCCCTCCCGGGGCCGCCGGGAACACCCCGGCCGGGCTCGGCCGCTCTGCGGCGGCCACCCCCACTTCTCTGGGCCGCGCGGCGGGCCTCGGCGCGACCGCTGTACGGACGCTCCTCACCACCCGCACCGTACGACTCCGACCCATGGGTACTCGTCCCATAGGAGTCGGCGGGTGACCCGGTGGCGCCTCGCGGTGCCGCGCGGCGGCCGGAGGACGAGCCGGACTGGCCGCGTCGGGCCGCGGCACGTCCGCCTCCCTGCGGCTGCGGCGGTTTGCGACGGTGCTCGCTCATCGAACGACTACTCCTCGGGCAGGCGCACCCGTGTGACGCGCCTGGAAACGGCGGCAGGTTTCCGGTCCCCCCGAAGTACGGATGCGGTCGCTCCCGCATTCACCCGTACTGCACCGAGGACGACGACGCCCCCAGACGTCACTTGGTTCCCGGTGGTGTGCATGGCGCACAGACTACGCACCGTCAAAACCTGCCTAGCACCGAAGTTCACCCCAAATCAGGCAACTCGTATCCCATGAATCAGTGATGTGATCCCGTTCACCTTCCTCCCTCTTGTCGCAGCCGGGAGGCCGTTCTATCGTCATGATGTATCGAGTCGATACATCAGCGCGAGATAAGACGAGGAGGCGAGAGGATGAGCCGGCGTTCCGGGATCCTTGAGTTCGCCGTCCTCGGTCTGCTCCGCGAGTCCCCGATGCACGGCTATGAGCTGCGCAAACGACTCAATACGTCACTGGGCGTGTTCCGTGCGTTCAGCTACGGGACCCTCTACCCCTGCCTCAAGACGCTGGTCGCCAACGGCTGGTTGATCGAGGAGCCGGGGAGCGCCCCCGAGGACGCCCTCGCAGCGTCCCTCGCCGGCCGCCGAGCCAAGATCGTCTACCGGTTGACGGCGGAAGGTAAGGAGCACTTCGAGGACCTGCTCTCCCAGACCGGCCCCGACGCGTACGAGGACGAGCACTTCGCCGCTCGGTTCGCCTTCTTCGGGCAGACCTCGCGCGATGTCCGCATGCGCGTGCTGGAGGGCCGCCGCAGCCGCCTGGAGGAGCGCCTGGAGAAGATGCGCGCCTCCCTGGCGCGCACCAGGGAGCGCCTCGACGACTACACGCTTGAGCTCCAGCGCCACGGAATGGAGTCCGTGGAGCGCGAAGTGCGCTGGCTGAACGAGCTCATCGAGAGCGAGCGGGCCGGGAGGGACCTCAAGGGGTCCGCCACCGGGGGACCCGCTCAGCAGGACACCACATCTGGAGCGACGGGCGGCCTGCCCCGTCCCGGGGACGACCCCGGGACGGATACGCCCGACGACACCGCCACGTGAGAGCTCGCTTTGGGCCTCACTCGTACACACAGGGAGCAACCGGAATGGGTTCGGTTCGCGTAGCCATCGTCGGCGTGGGCAACTGCGCCGCATCGCTGGTGCAGGGCGTCGAGTACTACAAGGACGCCGACCCGGCGTCCAAGGTCCCGGGCCTGATGCATGTGCAGTTCGGCGACTACCACGTCGGTGACGTCGAGTTCGTCGCCGCCTTCGACGTCGACGCGAAGAAGGTCGGCCTCGACCTCTCGGACGCCATCGGTGCCAGCGAGAACAACACCATCAAGATCTGCGACGTCCCGAGCAAGGGCGTCACGGTCCAGCGCGGTCACACCCTGGACGGTCTCGGCAAGTACTACCGCGAGACCATCGAGGAGTCCGCCGAGGAGCCGGTCGACGTCGTCCAGATCCTCAAGGACCGCCAGGTCGACGTCCTCGTCTGCTACCTGCCCGTCGGTTCCGAGGACGCGGCGAAGTTCTACGCCCAGTGCGCCATCGACGCCAAGGTCGCCTTCGTCAACGCCCTCCCGGTCTTCATCGCCGGCACCAAGGAGTGGGCGGACAAGTTCACCGAGGCGGGCGTCCCGATCGTCGGCGACGACATCAAGTCGCAGGTCGGCGCCACCATCACGCACCGCGTGATGGCGAAGCTGTTCGAGGACCGCGGTGTCCGTCTCGAGCGCACCATGCAGCTCAACGTCGGCGGCAACATGGACTTCAAGAACATGCTGGAGCGCGACCGCCTCGAGTCCAAGAAGATCTCGAAGACGCAGGCCGTCACCTCGCAGATCCCCGACCGCGACATGGGCGAGAAGAACGTCCACATCGGCCCGTCGGACTACGTGGCCTGGCTGGACGACCGCAAGTGGGCGTACGTCCGCCTCGAGGGCCGCGCCTTCGGTGACGTTCCGCTGAACCTGGAGTACAAGCTCGAGGTCTGGGACTCCCCGAACTCCGCGGGTGTCATCATCGACGCCCTGCGCGCCGCGAAGATCGCCAAGGACCGCGGCATCGGCGGCCCGATCCTCTCGGCGTCGAGCTACTTCATGAAGTCCCCGCCGGTCCAGTACTTCGACGACGAGGCGTACGCCAACGTCGAGAAGTTCATCAAGGGCGAGGTCGAGCGCTAAGCACGCTCGCCGGTCTGCTCCTGCCAGAGCCGAGAAGGGTCCCCGGGTCGTACGACCCGGGGACCTTCCCGTATGTGAGGCTGAGCCCCATGTCCGTCGCCCGCGACCTGCGCGTCCTGCTGCGTTTCGGCAACTTCAGGCGCCTGCTCGTCCTCCGGCTGCTCTCCCAGGGCGCCGACGGCGTCTATCAGGTCGCGCTCGCCACCTACGTCGTCTTCTCCCCCGAGAAACAGACCTCGGCCGCCGCGATCGCCTCCGCGATGGCGGTCCTGCTGCTGCCGTACTCCCTCGTCGGCCCCTTCGCCGGTGTCCTCCTGGACCGCTGGAAGCGCCGCCAGGTCTTCCTCTACGGCAGCCTGCTGCGCGCCCTGCTCGCCACGGCTACGGCGGTGCTGATGCTCAGCCCCGTCCCGGACTGGCTCTTCTACGTCTCCGCCCTGTGCGTCACCGCCGTCAACCGCTTCGTCCTCTCCGGACTGTCCGCCGCCCTTCCGCGCGTTGTCGACGAAGAGCGCCTGGTGATGGCCAACTCCCTGTCGCCGACGGCCGGGACGCTCGCCGCGACCGTCGGTGGCGGCCTCGCCTTCGCCGTACGGCTGCTGGTGTCGGACTCCGACGCGGCGGTCGTGCTGCTCGGCGCGGCCCTGTACCTGTGCGCGGCGCTGGCGTCGCTGCGGATGCCGCGCGATGTGCTGGGCCCCGACCGGGAGTCGGCGCGGCCCGGCGTGCGGACGTCGCTCGCCGGAACCGCACGCGACCTGGTGGCGGGCGTACGGCATCTGGCCACCCCCGCACGCCGGGAGGCCGCGTGGGCGCTCGGCGCGATGACCCTGATGCGCTTCTGCTACGGCGCCCTGCTGGTCATGCTGCTGATGCTGTGCCGGTACGCCTACTCCACCACCACCAACGACGGACTCGCGCTGCTGGGGCTGGCGTTGGGCATCTCCGGCGCGGGCTTCTTCACGGCGGCCGTACTGACGCCCTGGGCGGCTCGACGGCTCGGCCCCGGCCGCTGGATCGTCGTGTGCGCCGGCATCGCGGCCGTCCTGGAACTCGCGCTGGGGTTGCCGTTCGCCGCGGCTCCCATGCTGGCGGCGGCGTTCGTCCTGGGGCTGACCACCCAGGGCGCCAAGATCGCAACTGACACCGTCGTCCAGGCCTCGGTCGACGACGGCTTCCGCGGCCGGGTCTTCTCCCTCTACGACGTCCTGTTCAACGTCGCCTTCGTCGGCGCCGCCGGAGTCGCCGCCCTGATACTGCCGCCGGACGGCCGCTCGGTGCCCCTGGTGGTAACGGTCGCCGTTATCTACGGAGCGGTTGCAGTGGCTATGGCCCGCTTTGAACGCCGGTAAGTGTCACATCAATGCCACAGAGCCCCTCCTGGCTACTGGTGTGTCAGTGGGGCCCGATAACTTACGTGGGTCTTACGCGCGCTCCGGCCGCGCCACCACCCATGTTCTTAGGGGGACCCCCAAAGTGACCACTCCGCCGCCCCAGGGCCAGAACCCGTTCGCGCAGCAGGGCCAGAACCCGTACGCCCAGCCCCAGGGGCAGGCTCCGTACCCGCAGCAGCCGGGCTTCCCGCAGCAGGGTGCGGCCCCCTACGCGCCGGTCCCGCCGGAGCAGCCCCGCCGCAAGCTCAGCTTCAAGACGATCAAGAACATCGTCATCGGTGTGGCCGTCGTCTCGGTGGTCGTCGGCGGCTTCATAGCGAGCCGGGACGACGCGAACACGGCGAAGGTCGGGGACTGCATGAGCATCTCGGACCCGGACAGCACGACCGACCCGGGCCTGGAGGTCGTGGACTGCAGCGACTCCAAGGCCGCCTACAAGGTCGAGGACAAGAAGGACGGCACCACGGCCGGCTGCGACCGCACGAAGTACTCGGAGTACACCGAGACCGGCGGCAGCGACGACTTCACCCTCTGCCTGTCGGACTACACGGCCAAGTAGTCCTTCGCCAAGTAGTCCTTCGCTCGAGCCGAAGGGGCGGTGTTTCACGTGAAACACCGCCCCTCTCGCGCGCCCGGGGTCATGTTTCACGTGAAACATGACCCCGTTTCACACCTCAGCCCTGCTCCTCCTCGGCCCACCACTCCTTGAGAGCGGTCACCGCCGCGTCACGCTCCATCGGGCCGTGCTCCAGCCGCAGCTCCAGCATGTGCTGGTAGGCGCGACCGATGACCGGGCCCGGGCCGACGCCCAGGATCTGCATGATGTCGTTGCCGTCGAGGTCCGGGCGGATCGCGTCCAGTTCCTCCTGCTCCTGGAGCTGGGCGATCCGCTCCTCGAGGCCGTCGTACGCCCGGGAGAGCGTGGCGGCCTTGCGCTTGTTGCGGGTCGTGCAGTCCGAGCGGGTCAGCTTGTGCAACCGGTCCAGCAGCGGGCCCGCGTCCCGGACATAGCGGCGGACCGCGGAGTCCGTCCACTCCCCGGTGCCGTAGCCGTGGAAGCGCAGGTGGAGCTCGACCAGCCGCGAGACGTCCTTCACCAGGTCGTTGGAGTACTTCAGGGCCGTCATACGCTTCTTGGTCATCTTCGCGCCCACCACCTCGTGGTGGTGGAACGAGACCCGGCCGTCCTTCTCGAAGCGCCGGGTGCGAGGCTTGCCGATGTCATGCAGCAGCGCGGCCAGCCGGAGGGTCAGGTCGGGACCGCTCTCCTCCAGGGCCATCGCCTGCTCCAGGACGATCAGCGTGTGCTCGTAGACGTCCTTGTGCCGGTGGTGCTCGTCGCTCTCCAGCCGCAGGGCCGGCAGCTCCGGCAGCACCCGCTCGGCGAGGCCGGTGTCGACGAGCAGCGTCAGCCCCTTGCGGGGATACGTGGAGAGGATCAGCTTGTTCAGCTCGTCCCGCACCCGCTCGGCCGAGACGATCTCGATGCGCTCGGACATCTCCTCCATGGCCGTGACGACCTCGGGAGCCACCTCGAAGTCGAGCTGCGCCGCGAACCGCGCGGCCCGCATCATCCGCAGCGGATCGTCGGAGAAGGACTCCTCGGGGGTGCCCGGGGTGCGCAGCACACGCTCCGCGAGGTCGGCGAGACCGCCGTGCGGGTCGATGAACTCCTTCTCCGGCAGCGCGACGGCCATGGCGTTCACCGTGAAGTCACGGCGGACCAGATCCTGCTCGATGGAGTCGCCGTACGACACCTCGGGCTTGCGCGAGGTCCGGTCGTACGCCTCGGACCGGTAGGTCGTGACCTCGATCTGGTAGCCGTCCTTCTGCGCCCCCACCGTGCCGAAGGCGATCCCGACCTCCCACACGGCGTCGGCCCAGGGACGCACGATGGTGAGGACGTCCTCGGGGCGGGCGTCCGTCGTGAAGTCGAGGTCGTTGCCGAGCCGGCCGAGCAACGCGTCCCGGACCGACCCGCCGACCAGGGCGAGTGAGAACCCGGCCTCCTGGAAGCGGCGGGCGAGGTCGTCGGCGACAGGCGCGACCCGCAGCAGTTCACTCACCGCGCGGTGCTGCACCTGGCTCAGGACACTGAGGTTGTCTTCGTTGGCGTTCGGCACAACAAAAGAGGGTACGTGGCCGCACCCGCCGCCAGCGCCTCCATTAAACGTGCACAAACCCGGTCCCCTTTATACGGGCACATACGGGACAGCCGGGGAGCGCGAGCCGATCTTGTGGCGCAGTCCGCGGCACTTCCCCTCAGCGCGCATCGTTACCATGCGTGGACGCACATTCCGACGACCACTGACGACGACGAGGGACGGGCGAGCGCGTGGCCGAGGCGGCAGACTTCCAGGGCACCAGTGCCTCACCTGCCCGCCGGCGACTGCGGCGCACCGGGGCACTGCTCGCCGGTGCCCCCCTGCTGGCGGGGCTTCTCCAGCTGCCCGCCGCGTCCCCCGCCCAGGCCGCCGACATCGACGAGACCGTCGCTGTCTCGGTGGACTCCCTCACCCCGAGCATCCCCACGGACGGCGACACGCTGACCGTGTCCGGCACGGTGACGAACACCGGCAAGCAGGCGGTCACCGGCGCCCAGGTGGACCTGCGCGTGGGGCAGGAGCTGAACACCCGCTCCGGCATCGACACCGCCGCCAGGGCCAGCGGCCACCAGCCGGGCACCGACGGGACCCCGGTCGGCGGAAAGTACGTCGAGAAGTTCTCCAAGCTCACTCCGGGCGTCTCCCAGCCCTTCAACATCTCCGTGCCGGTCGACGAGCTGGACCTGGGCGACAACGGCGTCTACCAGTTCGCGGTCTCCCTGTCCGGTCAGACCCCCGCACAACCGTGGCCCCAGGTGCTCGGCGTCCAGCGGACCTTCCTGCCGTGGCAGCCCGACGGGCCCGACGCCGAGACCAGGACGACCGTGCTGTGGCCGCTGATCTCCACCGCCCACATGACGGCGCAGACGGGGTCGAACGAGTCGCAGACGCCGGTCTTCCGCGACGACGACCTCGCCAAGGAACTGGCGCCGGGCGGCCGCCTGGAGCAGATGGTCTCCCTCGGCAAGGATCTCGACGTGACCTGGGTGGTCGACCCGGACCTGCTGGCCTCCGTCGACGCCATGACCCGCAACTACCGCGTCCAGGGCGAGGGCGACACCACCACCGCCGGTTCCCGCGCCGACCAGGAGCTCGCCAAGCGCTGGCTCGACAGGCTCCAGGGTGCGGTGGCGGACAACGAGGTCGTCGCCCTGCCCTTCGCCGACCCCGACCTGGCGTCCCTCGCCCACAACGGCACGGCCGTCACCGGCTCGCTCGGCCACCTCAAGGAGGCGACCGACGTCGCCGCCGACACCGTCCGCTCGATCCTCCTCGTGGAGCCGACCACCGACTTCGCCTGGCCGGTGGACGGCGCCGTGGACCCGTCCATCGTGAAGGTCGCCACCTCCGCCGGGGCGGACAAGGTGATCGCGCGCAGCGACAGCCTGGACGAGACGGCGGGCCTGACCTACACGCCCTCCGCGGCCCGCCCCATCGGCGGCGGCACGACGGCGGTGGTCGCGGACGCCCGGCTGTCGACCCTGTTCCAGGGCGACATGACGAGGGCGTCCGCCTCGACACTCGCCGTCCAGCGGTTCCTGGCCCAGAGCCTGGCCCTGAACCTCCAGACGGACGAGGAGCGCAGCATCGTCGTCGCCCCGCAGCGCATGCCGACGGCCAGCCAGGCCCGGACGCTGGCGGAGGCGCTGACCGCGCTCCAGGGCGGCGGCTGGACCGAGGCCCAGGACCTCACCGAGGCCGCCGCGGCCAAGCCGGACCCGGGCGCCACCACCAAGGTCCCGGCGGCGTCCGCCTACCCCTCCGCGCTGCGCAAGCAGGAACTCCAGCGGTCCGCCTTCGAACAGATCGCGGCCACCCAGAGCAAGCTCGGCAAGTTCAAGGTCATCCTCAGCGACGAGTCCCGGGTCGTGACCCCCTTCGGCCGCGCCATGAACCGCGAGATGTCCACGTCGTGGCGTGGCCGCGCCACCGAGGCGGCGGCGTACCGCGACGACGTGGAGGTGTACCTGGGGTCCCTGGCCCGACGGGTCACACTGATCGAGAAGTCCGAGATGAAGCTTTCCGGCCGCAGCGCCACGATCCCCGTGACCGTGCAGAACAACTTGGTCCAGGGCGTCGAGAACCTGGTGCTGAGGCTCACCTCGACCAGCCCCAGGCGCCTGAAGATCGGCGGCGACGCCTACGAGGAGCAGCCGGTCACGGTCTCCGGCGGGCACAGCCAGACGGTGAAGTTCACCACCTCCGCCGAGGCCAACGGCCAGGCCGAGGTGATCGCCCAGCTCTACACCGAGGACGGGCAGAAGTACGGCGATCCCGTGAAGTTCGATGTACGGGTGACCGAGTTCACCGCGACAGTGATGCTGGTCATCGGCGGCGGCTTCCTCCTCCTGGTCCTCGCCGGCTTCCGGATGTACACCCAGCGCAAGCGGGCCGCCCGGGAGGCACGGGAGACCCGTTCCGACGAGACCGCGGCCGCCCCGGAAAGCCCGGAGGACCCCGAGGACCGTCCTGAGGAGGAGTCCGGATCCGGTCCTGGGGCAGGCGACCTTGAGCAGCCGAGTGACCCGGCAGCGGACACCCCAGCGGAAAGCGCCGACCCGTCCGGAACGGGTGAGAGAGTGGACCGTTGAGGATGTCGTGGCCGGTGGGCCGGGGACGATGAGGTGGGGTAACCATGAACGCGCCGTACGACGGTGACCGCGGCCAGGCCGCGGGCAGCTCGGGCTACCCCGAGGGCCCGCCGCCCGAGCACGGCCAGGTACCGCCGCAGCCCCCGGCGGACATGTACCTCCAGGACGCCTACGAGCAGGACCCCTACCGGGCTCAGGACCTGTCGGCCCAGGACCCGGTCGCCGAGGCGCTCTACGACCGCGCCGCGCACCCGCCGCCGCCCCCGGGCAGCCACGGGCCGCAGCAGCCGCTGTACGCCCCGCCCCAGCAGTCCCCGTACGCCCCCGACCCGAACGTATGGGCGCAGACCCCGGCGCCCGAGCCGGACGGCGCCACCCAGTACCTGCCGTACGGCGACGACCCGCGCACCACGCAGTACGTGGGCGTGGACGACCTGGTCACGCACTCCTCCGACGAGCGCCACGAGCCCGACGCCTTCGCGCACCTGTTCAGGGACCAGCAGCAGGGCGGCACCGCGCCGTACGAGCAGCCGTCGGTGCCGGGCCAGGCGCCGGAGCCCGCGCAGTACCAGCAGCCGCCCGCCCCGCCCGCGGCCGACGCGACCATGAACCTGGGCACCGCGCCCGTACCGCCGCCGGCCGAGCCGGTTCCGGTGCCCGCTGCGAGGACGGGCGGAAAGGCGGGGGGCTTGCTGAAGTCGAGCGCGGTGATGGCGGCGGGCACGATGGTGTCCCGGCTCACCGGGTTCATCCGCTCGGCGATGATCGTGTCGGCCCTCGGTGTGGGCCTGCTCGGTGACACCTTCCAGGTCGCCTACCAGCTGCCCACGATGATCTACATCCTGACCGTCGGCGGCGGCCTCAACTCCGTCTTCGTGCCGCAGCTGGTGCGCGCCATGAAGAACGACGAGGACGGCGGCGAGGCCTACGCGAACCGTCTGCTGACGCTGGTGATGGTGGCGCTCGCGGCTCTCACCGCCCTCGCGATGGTCGCCGCGCCGTACCTGGTGGCCGCCCTGTCGACGAAGGTCGCCAACGACCCCGCTGCCAACGACGTGGCGGTCACCTTCACCCGCTTCTTCCTGCCCTCGATCTTCTTCATGGGCGTCCACGTGGTGATGGGCCAGATCCTCAACGCCCGCGGCAGGTTCGGCGCGATGATGTGGACGCCGGTCCTGAACAACGTCGTCATCATCGTGACCCTCGGAATGTTCCTCTGGGTGTACGGCACCGCGGAGCGCTCCGGCATGGCGGTCACCAGCATCCCGCCGGAGGGCCAGCGGCTCCTCGGCATCGGTGTGCTGCTCGGCCTGGTCGTCCAGGCCCTGGCGATGATCCCCTACCTGCGCGAGACGGGGTTCCGGCCGCGGCTGCGCTTCGACTGGAAGGGCCACGGTCTCGGCAAGGCGGCGATGCTCGCCAAGTGGACGATCCTGTTCGTCCTGGCCAACCAGGCGGGCGCGCTCGTCGTCACCCAGCTGTCCACCGCCGCCGGTGTCAACGCCGCCGTCGACGGAACCGGCTTCGCCGCCTACGCCAACGCCCAGCTGATCTGGGGCCTGCCGCAGGCCATCATCACCGTCTCGCTGATGGCCGCGCTGCTGCCGCGCCTGTCGCGCTCGGCGGCCGAGGGTGACCGCGGTGCCGTCCGCGACGACATCTCCCAGGGCCTGCGGACGACGGCGGTCGCCATCGTCCCCATCGCCTTCGGATTCGTGGCCCTCGGCATCCCGATGTGCACGCTGATGTTCGGCACCTCGGGCACCAGCGAGGCCACCAACATGGGCTTCATGCTGATGGCCTTCGGCCTCGGCCTGATCCCGTACTCCGTGCAGTACGTGGTGCTGCGGGCCTTCTACGCCTACGAGGACACCCGGACCCCCTTCTACAACACGGTCATCGTGGCGGCCGTCAACGCGCTCGCCTCGGCCGTCTGCTTCTTCGTCCTCCCGGCCCGCTGGGCCGTCGTCGGCATGGCCGCCTCGTACGGCCTGGCCTACGCGATCGGCGTCGGCGTCGCCTGGTCCCGGCTGCGCAAGAAGCTGGGCGGCGACCTGGACGGCGCACGGGTGATGCGGACGTACGCGAGGCTCGGCATCGCCTCGATCCCGGCCGCGCTGCTCAGCGGTGCGGCCTGCTACGGCATCGCCCAGAGCCTCGGCCAGGGCGCTCTCGGCTCCTTCGCCGCCCTGGTGGTCGGCGGAGCCGTCCTGCTCGGGATGTTCTTCGTCCTCGCCCGCAAGATGCGTATCGAGGAGCTGAACTCGCTGGTCGGCATGGTCCGCGGGCGTCTGGGGCGCTGAGGCGGGGGTACGCGCACAACCATCGTCCGCCACCGCGTGTCGTGCATTGCGGCGGACTGTGGGCACAATTGGTTTCGGCGTCTGGAGCGCCCAACGAATGGGGAGGCAGGAGCGACGGTGGCGGAACGGAGCACGGCTGCCGTCGACGTGGCAGACAACAGTGGCGACGAGCCGCTGACCGCTCAGGCGGACCAGTCCACGGCCGACGGGGTGGCCCAGAATCGGGAGCGGGACACGGACACCGACGAGGCACAGGGGAGTGGCGGGACCGAGGGTTCCGAGAAGGCCTCACCACCCGAACTGCACAGCGGTCACAAGCTCGCCAGACGCTACCGGCTGGAGGAGTGCGTCACCCGTCTGGACGGGTTCAGCAGCTGGCGTGCGGTGGACGAGAAGCTGCGGCGTGCCGTCGGCGTCCACATCCTGCCCGCGGACCACTCACGGGCCCGCTCCGTGCTGGCCGCCGCCCGCTCCTCCGCGCTGCTCGGCGACCCGCGATTCGTCCAGGTGCTGGACGCCGTGGAGGAGAACGACGTCGTCTACGTCGTCCACGAGTGGCTGCCCGACGCCACCGAGCTGACCGCCCTGCTCTCCGCCGGCCCGCTGGAGCCGTACGACGGCTACCAGATGGTCTCCCAGGTCGCCGCCGCCATGGCCGCCGCACACCGGGAGGGCCTCGCGCATCTGCGGCTGAACCCCAACGCGGTGCTGCGTACCTCGACCGGCCAGTGGCGCATCCGCGGACTGGCCGTCAACGCCGCGCTGCGCGGCATCACTTCGGAGACCCCGCAGCGCGCCGACACCGAGGCGATCGGGGCGCTCCTGTACGCGGCGCTCACTCAGCGCTGGCCGTACGAGAGCGACGCCTACGGTCTGTCCGGGCTGCCCAAGGACGTCGGTCTGATCGCGCCGGACCAGGTGCGGGCGGGCGTGCACCGGGGGTTGTCGGAGCTGGCCATGCGCGCGCTCGTCAATGACGGTGCGACGGCCTCCCGCCACGAGTCGGCGTGCACCACGCCGGAGGAACTGGTCAAGGCGGTCAGCGAGATGCCCCGCATCCGCCCGCCGGAGCCGGCGTTCACAGCACCGCCGGACTACCAGCGCACGACGTACCAGCAGGGCACCTACGGCCGCCCGTCGCCCCACCCGGGCGTCACCCAGCCGGTCCCCACCCCGCCGCCCCCGCTCCAGAGCCGCACCGGCAGGGCCCTCAAATGGGCCGTCTCGGCGCTGCTCATCGCCGCGCTGGGCCTGGGCAGTTGGCAGCTGGCGGACGCCCTCATGGACCAGGGCAACAAGGCGGAGGACAGCAACCAGACGCAGACGACCGACGGGGACGACAAGAGCCCGAAGAAGCCGGTGGCAGGCAAACCGATCGCCATCCAGGACGCGCACGACTTCGACCCGCTCGGCAGCGACGGTTCGGAGTACCCGGGGGACGTGCACAAGGTCTACGACGCCGACCCCACGTCGTTCTGGCAGACCAGCTACTACGGCAGCGCCAAGTTGGGGAACCTGAAGCCGGGCGTCGGCGTCATCCTCGACCTCGGCAAGGCCCAGCGGGTCGGCAAGGTGACCGTCTCCTTCATGGGCAGTACATCCGTCGAGCTCCGTGCCGCTTCCGGCGGCACCAGTGTGATGCCGACGTCCTTGGAGAGCTACGCCAAGGTCGCCGAGGGCTCGGGCACGACGGTGACGCTCAAGCCGGGCAAGAGCCTCAACTCCCAGTACCTGCTGGTGTGGCTGACCGAGCTGCCGATACAGGCCGACGACGGCAAGTGGCGCGGCAGGGTCATGGACATCAAGGTGACCGGCTGAGGCTGGAGGGGAGGGGGTCCGATGGCCGACAGCACCGCTTTCTCCGACACAAGCGATCAGGACCTCCTGGCCCGTCATGTCGAGGGTGACCCCGACGCCTTCGCCGAGCTCGTACGGCGGCACCGAGACCGGCTGTGGGCCGTTGCCCTGCGTACCCTGGGCGACCGCGAGGAGGCCGCTGACGCCGTTCAGGACGCTCTTGTCTCCGCCTACCGGGCTGCCCACACCTTCCGGGGCCAGTCGGCCGTCACGACCTGGCTGCACCGGATCACGGTGAACGCCTGTCTCGACCGGGCCCGTAAAGCGGCCTCCCGGAAGACCTCCCCCGTCGACGACACCGAGCGGTTCGAACAGCTCCTGGAGCCGCATGAGTCGGCCGCCGCGCCGGCCGAGCGGAACGATCTGCATCGGCAGTTGCTGGAAGCCCTCGGCACGCTCCCGCCCGACCAGCGGGCGGCGCTCGTCCTCGTCGACATGCAGGGCTACCCCGTCGCCGAGGCCGCCCGCATCCTCGACGTCCCCACCGGCACCGTGAAGAGCCGCTGTGCGCGGGGCAGAGCCAGACTGGTGCCGCTGCTCACCCATCTGCGGCCGGAGAGCACCGGCGCCCCGAAAGAAGCGAGCCGGCGGGGGAACCACGTGGAGGGGACATCCGTCCCACCGGCAGCGGCACCGCATGCCGCAGGTCCGGGCGAAGCCGGTCCAAGTGATCCAGCTGCTGTGAAGGGCGGAGGTGGGCGAGCGTGACGTCGACGACTGACACGGCCGGGCACCCGGACGTCACCGAACTCTCCGACCTCACCGAGGGCCTGCTTCCCGCGTCCCGCAGCGCGGACGTACGACAGCATCTCCATGAGTGCGAACTGTGCGCGGACGTCTACGCGTCCCTGGAGGAGATCCGCGGACTGCTGGGCACCCTGCCCGGGCCCCCGCGGATGCCTGCCGACGTCGCCGGACGGATCGACGCCGCCCTTGCCGCGGAGGCGCTGCTCAACGCCACGGCTCCGGAGGACACCACACCGCCGGCCCTGCTCGGCACGCCCCAGCCCTCCGAGGACGACGCGCGCGTTTCACGTGAAACATCGGTCACGGCGGACCGCCCCGCGGGCCGCGCCCGCCCCTCCAGCACCGGCCCCGGCCGCAAGGAGCGACGGCGGGGCGGACGGCGTCGTATCGCCGTCCTGGGCACGGTCTTCACCGTGGCGGTCCTCGGGCTGGGCTCCGTGCTTCTCTCTTCGCTCAATGACGGACCGAGCGGCGGAGCCGAGGGTGAGGGCAGGCAGTCCACCGCCTCGGACACCTTCGCCGCGAGCACGCTGGAACAGCAGGTCGACGAGCTCCTCGCGCAGAAGCCCGTCCCCGCCGGCCGCACACCGCTCAGCAGCTTGGGCGTGGAGTCCGCTCCCAGCTCCCAGGACCCCCATGTCTTCAAGCAGCCGACCGTCCCCGGCTGCGTCCAGGACGGCATCGGACGCAACGACGCCGCCCTCGTGACCGAGGAAGGCGTCTACCAGGGCACCGAGGCGCTACTCGTGGTCCTGTCGCACCCCTCCGACTCCACCAAGGTGACGGCCTACATCGTGGACACGGCGTGCGTGCGTGACCCCTCCGTGGGCAAGGGCGATGTTCTGCTGACCCACACGTATACCCGCACCTCCTGAGCACCTGTTCCCGGGCGTGGACGCTTCGTCTCCGTCCTGCGTGGTAGGCGCTACGGTGTCGCGCCTTCGTGTGCCCTGACACAGCGGGAATGCGCGCCCCTTAGGATCCGTTGGGTGGGGTGAGAGTTCCGAAAGGGGCTCCCACCGGACCTATGACGCAGTCCAGAGACGAGGAACCAAGCCGTGAGCGACGTCCGTAACGTGATCATCATCGGCTCCGGGCCCGCCGGCTACACGGCGGCGCTCTACACCGCGCGCGCGTCGCTGAAGCCGCTGGTGTTCGAGGGCGCCGTCACCGCCGGTGGCGCCCTGATGAACACCACCGAGGTGGAGAACTTCCCCGGTTTCCAGGACGGCATCATGGGCCCCGAGCTCATGGACAACATGCGCGGTCAGGCCGAGCGCTTCGGCGCCGAGCTCATCCCGGACGACATCGTCTCCGCGGACCTCTCCGGTGAGATCAAGACCGTCACCGACACCTCGGGCACGCTCCACCGCGCCAAGGCCGTCATCGTCGCCACCGGCTCCCAGCACCGCAAGCTCGGGCTGCCGAACGAGGACGCCCTCTCCGGCCGCGGTGTCTCCTGGTGCGCCACCTGTGACGGCTTCTTCTTCAAGGACCAGGACATCGCCGTGATCGGTGGCGGCGACACCGCGATGGAGGAGGCCACCTTCCTCTCGCGCTTCGCCAAGTCCGTGACGATCGTCCACCGTCGTGACACCCTGCGCGCCTCCAAGGCCATGCAGGACCGTGCCTTCGCCGACCCGAAGATCAAGTTCGTGTGGGACAGCGAGGTCGCCGAGGTCCAGGGCGACCAGAAGCTCGCGGCTCTGAAGCTGCGCAACGTCAAGACCGGCGAGCTCTCCGACCTTCCGGTCACCGGCCTCTTCATCGCGATCGGCCACGACCCGCGCACCGAGCTCTTCAAGGGCCAGCTGGAACTGGACGAGGAGGGCTACCTCAAGGTCGACGCCCCCTCGACCCGCACCAACCTCGCCGGTGTCTTCGGCGCCGGCGACGTGGTGGACCACACCTACCGCCAGGCGATCACCGCGGCCGGCACCGGTTGTTCCGCCGCCCTCGACGCCGAGCGCTTCCTCGCCGCCCTCGCGGACGAGGAGAAGGCCGAGCCCGAGAAGACCGCCGCCGTCTGACCTCCCACCCGCCCCACGCATCAACCAGTTAAGGAGCCCGCCGTGGCCGGCACCCTGAAGAATGTGACCGACGACTCCTTCGAGCAGGACGTCATCAAGAGCGACAAGCCCGTCCTGGTGGACTTCTGGGCCGCCTGGTGCGGTCCGTGCCGCCAGATCGCGCCGTCCCTCGAGGCCATTGCCGCCGAGTACGGCGACAAGATCGAGATCGTCAAGCTGAACATCGACGAGAACCCGGGTACGGCCGCCAAGTACGGCGTCATGTCCATCCCGACGCTGAACGTCTACCAGAACGGCGAGGTCGCCAAGACCATCGTCGGCGCGAAGCCGAAGGCCGCGATCGTCCGCGACCTCGAGGACTTCATCGGCGAGTAGTCGTTGTTTCACGTGAAACACGAAGGGGCCGGCCCAGATGGGCCGGCCCCTTTTGCTTTGCCCGGGCAGCTCTCACAGCGGCCGCAGCGCCGGTTCCTTCTGCACGGCCCCCAGCAGACGATCGAGCGCCATCTCCACGTCTTCCTTCCAGGAGAGCGTCGTCCGCAGCTCCAGCCTCAGCCGCGGATACGCGGGATGGGGCCGTACCGTCTTGAAGCCCACGGCCAGCAAGTGATCCGCGGGGAGCACACACCCGGGCTCCTTCCAGCGGGCGTCACCAAAGGCCTCGACCGCCTTGAAGCCCCGCCGCAACAGATCCTTGGCGACCGTCTGCACCATCACCCGCCCCAGCCCCTGCCCCTGGTACCCCGGCAGGATGAACGCCGTCATCAGCTGAACGGCGTCCGGAGACACCGGGCTCGTGGGGAACGCGGTCTGGCGAGGGACATACGCCGGAGGGGCGTACAGCACGAAGCCCACCGGGACGTCGTCGACGTAGACGACCCGGCCGCAGGACCCCCAGTCCAGCAGGACGGCGGAGATCCAGGCTTCCTTCTCGAGCTCCGCCGTGCCGCCGGTTACCGCGGCCTTGCCGCTGACGGGATCCAGCTCCCAGAAGACACACGAGCGGCAACGCTGGGGAAGGTCCTGAAGGTTGTCCAGCGTGAGCGGTACGAGCCGACGCCCCATGAAGGCTGATCCTCGCTTCCCTGGCCCGCTGCGTCACGGGCGGCTGTCAGGGCGCTCCGTTCCCTGAGCAGGCTGCCGACGAACCCGCCGACCGCGCCCAGGCCCAGGCCCGCGCTCACCAGTCCGGTCCGGCTCACCGTTCGCATGGCCCCCGCCTCCCCTAAGAGGTGCCGCCAGGTGGATGCGCCATACCCGACTCGCATCGTATCCACGATGCGATCCCGTCGATACCGCGAGAAGGCAAAGGGCGGGCCGTGTTCCGGTACTACCGGACACGGCCCGCCCTTCATCGGGTCCACCTCGGCACAAGGCCCGCAGGTCAGCCCTCGGTGTCCTCCGCGTCGTCCTCCAGAAGGCTCTTCTGGAGAGCGAGCCGCTCGCCCGGAGCGAGGGTGTTCAGGATGCGCTCAAGGTCGTCCGGCGAGGCGAACTCGACGGTGATCTTGCCCTTCTTCTGCCCCAGCTCGACCTTCACCCGAGTCTCGAAGCGGTCCGAGAGCCGGGTCGCCAGGTCGTTCAGCGCCGGCGAGACCCGGCCACCGGCGCGCGGACCCTTGGCCCTCGGCGCCTTCTGGGCCCGGGAGCCCATCAAGGTGACGATCTCCTCGACGGACCGGACCGAGAGGCCCTCGGCCACCACACGCTTGGCCAGCCGCTCCTGCTCCTCCGGGTCCTCCACCGAGAGCAGCGCCCGTGCGTGCCCGGCAGAGAGGACGCCGGCCGCCACCCGGTTCTGCACCTTCGGCGAGAGCTTCAGCAGCCGCAGGGTGTTGGAGACCTGCGGGCGGGACCGGCCGATGCGGTCCGCCAGCTGGTCGTGCGTGCAGTTGAAGTCCTTCAGCAGCTGGTCGTAGGCGGCGGCCTCCTCCAGCGGGTTCAGCTGGGCGCGGTGCAGGTTCTCCAGCAGCGCATCCAGGAGGAGCTTCTCGTCGTCCGTGGCTCGCACGATCGCCGGGATGGCCTCCAGGCCCGCCTCACGGCAAGCCCGCCAACGCCGCTCGCCCATGATGAGCTCGTAGCGCCCCGGACCCAGCTGGCGCACCACGACCGGCTGGAGGAGTCCCACTTCCTTGATGGATGTGACGAGCTCCTGAAGGGCGTCCTCGTCGAAGACCTCACGCGGCTGACGCGGGTTCGGCGAGATGGAGTCGAGGGGAAGCTCGGCGAAGTGGGCGCCCATGGGAGGCGGTGGCATCTCCGCCACGCCGTTGACCGAGGGCTCCTCGGTTTCACGTGAAACAGGCGGCAGCGCGGTCACCTTCGCCGCGGCCACGCCGCGGTCGGTGGTCAGCACAGGCACGGCCGTCGGCGACACGGACGCGACGCTTCCCGCCGCGGCCGGGGCCGCCGTGCTGTCTGCCGGGCCAGGGATCAGTGCGCCCAGGCCACGGCCCAGACCAATCCTCCGTCGCTCGCTCACTGCATCCCCTTCATCATGCTCGGGTCGCTCTGTGCGCCGATGTGGGCGTGCGTCGGGTCGTAGCCGACGCCGGCGCCCCTCAGCGCGATTTCTCGTGCCGCCTCAAGATAGGACAGCGCACCGCTGGATCCCGGATCGTAGGTCAGCACCGTCTGGCCGTAGCTCGGCGCCTCGGAGATCCGGACCGAGCGGGGAATGCTCGTCCTCAGCACCTCGTCGCCGAAGTGGCTGCGCACCTCGTCCGCGACCTGGGACGCGAGGCGCGTCCGGCCGTCGTACATGGTGAGCAGGATCGTCGACACGTGCAGCGTGGGGTTGAGGTGTCCCCGTACCAGGTCGACATTGCGGAGCAGCTGGCCCAGGCCCTCCAGCGCGTAGTACTCGCACTGGATCGGGATCAGGACCTCCTGACCGGCCACCAGGGCGTTGACCGTCAGCAGGCCGAGGGAGGGCGGGCAGTCGATGAGGATGTAGTCCAGCGGCTGCTCGTACGCCTGGATCGCCCGCTCGAGCCGGCTCTCACGTGCCACCAGGGACACCAGCTCGATCTCCGCACCGGCGAGATCGATCGTGGCGGGCGCACAGAAGAGGCCCTCGACATCGGGGACGGGCTGGACGACTTCCGCGAGCGGCCTGCTCTCGACCAGCACGTCGTAGATCGACGGAACTTCGGCGTGATGGTCAATGCCCAGGGCCGTGGACGCGTTGCCCTGGGGGTCGAGGTCGATCACCAGGACACGGCCACCGTGCAGAGCCAGCGACGCGGCAAGGTTGACGGTTGTCGTCGTCTTGCCGACGCCGCCCTTCTGGTTGGCGACCACAATGACCCGGGTCTGGTCGGGCCGTGGCAGCCCCTCACCGGCACGGCCGAGAGCCTCCACTGCCAGTTGGGCAGCACGACCGATGGGAGTGTCGTCCATCGGGGGCGGTGTTTCACGTGAAACATCGTCCCCCATCGACTCGGTACGGGGACCGGGGACCGGATCGGTCATCGGTCCCGCGATGTTGGCGTCGGACCGCAAGGATTCACTCTCCTCGACTTCAGGCTCGCAATGAACAGAGCCTCCCATGTCTTCGGGGTCGTGAACCAGTGAGCCCTGGTGTTCTGTGGAGAAATCCACCTCTGTGGACAACTCCTTTGCCTCTCCGAGTGACCCGAGAGGCTTCCGGTCGCGGGGTTCGGCCGCGGCGCGGCCCCGGCTGATGATGCCGTGCAGCAGTGAGCGACGTTTCACGTGAAACACGATGCACAGCAGCCGAGGCCGATTCGCCGCAGACACTCCGGCATGCGTAGGTTTGGCAGCTTGTGTGGAGTACGTCTCGTCCTCAGGACGGATCAGAGACGCTCTCCGCCGCGACTGCTCAACGGCGCCGTCGGGTCCGTCCCGTCCGGGCGGCCTTGGCCCGCTTCGCAGCGAAGCGCACTCCGCCGGGGCTCTCTCCGACCTCGACCCGCACCACCGTCGAGAGGGGGTCCACCAGGCCCTCGCCGACCTGCAGTACGGAGGTGCCCACCGCGCCGAGCTTGCTCAGCGCCGTGGCGGCGCTCTTCAGTTCCTCCTCGGCGGTGTCGCCCTTGAGCGCGAGCATCTCCCCGTACGGACGCAGCAGCGGAATGCCCCAGGTCGCCAGCCGGTCCAGCGGGGCCACGGCGCGGGCCGTCACCACATGGACCGGCTGGATCTTGCCCATGACCTCCTCGGCACGGCCACGGACCACCGTCACATGATCGAGGCCCAGCAGCTCGACGACCTCGGTCAGAAAGGTCGTCCGGCGCAGCAGCGGCTCCAGCAGCGTGATCTTCAGGTCCTCCCGGACCAGGGCCAGCGGAATGCCGGGCAGTCCGGCACCGGAGCCGACATCGCAGACCGTCACCCCCTCGGGCACGACCTCCGAGAGCACCGCACAGTTCAGCAGATGCCGCTCCCACAGCCGGGGCACTTCACGCGGCCCGATCAGACCGCGCTGCACGCCCGCCTCCGCGAGCAGCTCCGCGTATCGGACCGCGTCCGCGAAGCGATCACCGAACACCTCACGCGCCTGTTCGGGCGCGGGGGGGAGCTCCGCTGCCTCCGTCACGAGGGACCGTCCTTCCGTACCGTGTCGGCGCCACCAGGGCGCCACACCAGAACCACCAGAACTATCAGGCTGACAAACTTCGGCCCCGCCTGCCGGGCAGACGGGGCCGGAGGAACCTACGGACCGATCAGGCGGGCAGCACGACGACGAAGCGCTGCGGCTCCTCGCCCTCGGACTCGCTGCGCAGACCCGCGGCCTTGACCGCGTCGTGCACGACCTTGCGCTCGAACGGCGACATCGGCTTCAGCTTCACCGGCTCGCCGGTGTTCCTGACGTCGGCCGCCGCCTTCGCGCCCAGCTCGGACAGCTCGGCGCGCTTCTGGGCGCGGTAGCCGCCGATGTCCAGCATCAGCCGGCTGCGGTCGCCGGTCTCCCGGTGCACGGCCAGGCGCGTGAGCTCCTGGAGTGCCTCCAGCACCTCACCGTCACGGCCGACCAGCTTCTGCAGGTCGCGGCTGCCCGCGTCGCTGATGATCGAGACAGCGGCGCGGTCGGCCTCGACGTCCATGTCGATGTCGCCGTCGAGATCGGCGATGTCCAGCAGACCCTCGAGGTAGTCCGCCGCGATCTCGCCCTCCTGCTCCAGGCGGGTCAGGGTGTCTGCACCCTCGGCAGCGGCGGAGGTGGTGCCTTCCGTCACGGGATGGACTCCTTCTTACTTCTTGGACGGGGACTTGGGCCGCTGCGGACCCTTGCGCTGTCCGGACTGGGCCTTGCTGCGGGTTCCGGAGCCGGGCTTCTGGCCGCCCTTCTTGGCAGCGGACGGCTTGGCGTCCTCCGGCGCTTCGGACTTGGTCAGCGACGTCTTGGCCTCGGGCTCACCGCCCGGTGCCTTCGCGACGGCGGACTGACGCCGGGACTTGCTCTGCCGCTTGGGCTGCTGGCGCTTGGGCGCCGTCGTGGGCGTCCCGTCCTCGGTCTCGACGGCGACGGGCGACTCGCTCTTCACCACACTGCCGTCGGTCTGCGCGGCAAGACCCGCCTTGTTCAGGCCGTTGATGAACTTGCGCTCGTACTCGTTGCGGTCACGGCCCTTGGCGACGATCGCCTTGATGATGACGCGCTGGCTGCGCCGACGGGCCTTGCCGTGCTGCGTGACGTGCTTGGTCAGGCGCTCCAGGTAGGCGGCCTGCGCCTTGGAACCCGGGGTCGGGTTGTTGTGGATCACGTACATCTGCTGGCCCATGGTCCACACGTTGGTGGTCAGCCAGTAGACGAGGACACCGACCGGGAAGTTGATGCCGAAGACGGCGAACATGACCGGGAAGATGTACAGCAGCATCTTCTGCTGCTGCATGAACGGCGTCTTCACCGTGGTGTCGACGTTCTTCGTCATCAGCTGTCGCTGCGTGTAGAACTGCGACGCCGACATCAGGACGATCATGACCGCGGTGACGATGCGGACGGTGGTCAGCGAGGCGTCCAGCGCCGCGACGTCCGACGAGCTGTCGGTGAACTTCGCGGCCAGCGGGGCACCGAAGATGTGGGCCTTCTGCGCGCTGTCCAGCAGGCCCTGGTTGATGGCACCGATGGTGTCGTTGTTCGCGATGCTGTTGAGCACGTGGTACAGCGCGAAGAAGAACGGCGACTGCGCCAGGATGGGAAGGCACGAGGAGAGGGGGTTGGTACCCGTCTCCTTGTACAGCTTCATCATCTCTTCGGACTGGCGCTGCTTGTCGTTCTTGTAGCGCTCCTGGATCTTCTTCATCTCGGGCTGCAGCGTCTGCATGGCCCGGGTCGCCTTGATCTGCTTCACGAAGAGCGGGATCAGGCAGATACGGATCAGAATCACCAGGGACACGATGGACAGGCCCCAGGCCCACCCGGTGTCTTCGCCGAAGAGGGCGCCGTACACCTTGTGGAACTGGACGATGACCCAGGAAACGGGTGTCGTGATGAAGCTGAAGAGGCTGGCAATCGTGTCCACTAATCATGCTCCTTGGGCATGGGACGGGGTCTCTGCGGCCGGGCTCGAGGAACCGTGGTCCTCGGTGGCCGTTTCGGCGGCGGAGGGCCCGCCCGTGCGTGCGCGCCATGCGCCCCGCAGCATCTCGTGCCATCGCGGGCGCTTGCGCGGCGGGACATGGTCCACACCGCCCAGCGACCACGGGTTGCAGCGCAGGATGCGCCAGGCCGTGAGCGCCGTGCCCTTGACCGCACCGTGCCGGTCGATGGCTGTGTAGCCGTAGTGGGAACACGACGGGTAGTACTTGCAGACCGGCCCCAGCAGCGGACTGATCGTCCACTGGTAGATCTTGATCAGGGCCAGTAGCGGGTACTTCATCGCGCGCCCCCTCCCAGCAGCCGCTGCAGAGCGGCGTCCAGGTCTTGGGCCAGCTGTGCATGGTCGGCGTCACCCGCTCCGGGCAGCGCTCGTACGACTACCAGGCTACCGGGGGGAAAGACGTCGACCCGATCGCGCACCAGATGGCGAAGCCTGCGCTTCACCTTGTTGCGCACGACCGCACCGCCGACGGCTTTGCTCACGACGAAACCCGCACGCGTCGGGGGAGCGCTCTCCCCAGGCGCGTGCGGGTCCGTGGCACCGCTACGAAGGTGGACGACGAGAGTCGGGCGTCCGGCCCGGCGACCTCGTCGTACCGCGGTCGCGAAGTCCTCGCGCCGCCTCAGCCGGTTCTCGGTGGGCAGCACGACGGCATGACCTGACCGGGATCAGGCGGACAGGCTGGCGCGGCCCTTGCTGCGACGGTTCGCGAGAATCGCGCGGCCGGCACGGGTGCGCATCCGCAGGCGGAAGCCGTGGGTCTTGGCACGACGACGGTTGTTCGGCTGGAAAGTGCGCTTGCTCACTCGGGGGCTCCAGAAATCAAATCGGTGGTTGCGGGTGCCGTCCTGGCTGTCACCGTGCGCCCACGAGTAGCTCGCGTTACGCCCGAGTGCACCGCTTCCCGATCACCGGTTCACCCCCGCACTGGCGGGGACGTGATCTTGTGCCCATCGGAGGCAGGCGGCAGCAGCCATCGACAACTCGACCTGGTTACGGTACGCGGGGCTACGCCATCCGGTCAAACCAGGGGCAGCCGGGAGACACTGTCCACAGGCTGGGGACAACAACTTGAACCGCACCCGTCGCCCTGACTACCGTGGCTGGACTCCGATTCGCCCGTCCCACCCGATTTGAATCCCGATTCGTCCCACATCACACGTTCGTGGGACCCGTGAGAGAGCGTGCCCTGTGGCTGACGTACCTGCCGATCTTGCCGCAGTGTGGCCACGAGTACTCGAGCAGCTCCTCGGTGAGGGCCGGGGCCAGGGGGTCGAGGCGAAGGACGAGCACTGGATCCGCCGCTGTCAGCCGCTGGCTCTGGTCGCGGACACCGCCCTGCTCGCCGTACCGAACGAGTTCGCGAAGGGCGTGCTGGAGGGCCGTCTCGCGCCGGTCGTCAGCGAGACCCTCAGCCGCGAGTGCGGCCGCCCGATCCGCATCGCGATCACCGTCGACGACTCCGCGGGCGAGCCGCCCGCCCCGTCGGCACCGCCCGCCCGCTCCCAGCGCTACGAGGAGCCCGAGCTGCCCTCGGGCCAGTACGAGGGCTACGGCCGCCACCGCGGCGCCGACGGTGACGCCTATCCGTCCCGGTCCGACCAGGGCGACCAGCTCCCGACGGCCCGCCCCGCCTACCCGTCCGAGTACCAGCGCCCCGAGCCCGGCGCCTGGCCGCGTCCGCAGCAGGACGAGTACAGCTGGCAGCAGCAGCGCCTCGGCTTCCCCGAGCGCGACCCCTACGCGTCGCCGTCCCAGGACGGCTACGGCCAGGACGGCTACGGCCAGCAGCAGGACTACCGCCCGCAGTCGATGGACCGCCCGCCCTACGACGGCCAGCGCTCCGACTACGACGGCCAGCGTCCGGACTACGACAAGCCACGCCCCGATTACGACAAGCCGCGCGGCGACTACGGCCAGGGCCGCTCCGACTACGACCAGCGCGACGCCCGCCGGGATCGCCACGAGTCACAGGGCGGCACGGGCCCCGGCTCGGGTCACGGGCACCGCGGCGGACCGCCCGCCTCCGGCGGTGCCCCCGGTCCGCTGGGGGCGAAGCCGGCGCCGGCCACCGGTCCCGGCGAGCCGACCGCGCGCCTGAATCCGAAGTACCTCTTCGACACCTTCGTCATCGGGGCGTCGAACCGTTTCGCCCACGCGGCCGCGGTCGCCGTCGCCGAGGCACCCGCGAAGGCGTACAACCCCCTCTTCATCTACGGGGAGTCCGGACTCGGCAAGACACATCTCCTGCACGCGATCGGGCACTACGCGCGGAGCCTCTACCCGGGCACGCGCGTGCGCTACGTGAGCTCGGAGGAGTTCACCAACGAGTTCATCAACTCCATCCGCGACGGCAAGGGCGACAGCTTCCGCAAGCGCTACCGCGAGATGGACATCCTGCTCGTCGACGACATCCAGTTCCTCGCGGACAAGGAGTCGACGCAGGAGGAGTTCTTCCACACCTTCAACACGCTCCACAACGCCAACAAGCAGATCGTGCTCTCCAGCGACCGGCCGCCCAAGCAGCTGGTGACGCTGGAGGACCGGCTGCGGAACCGTTTCGAGTGGGGCCTGATCACGGATGTCCAGCCGCCCGAGCTGGAGACCCGGATCGCGATCCTGCGCAAGAAGGCGGTCCAGGAGCAGCTCAACGCCCCGCCAGAGGTGCTGGAATTCATCGCCTCGCGGATCTCGCGCAACATCCGCGAGCTGGAGGGCGCGCTGATCCGGGTGACGGCGTTCGCCTCGCTCAACCGGCAGCCGGTGGACCTGGGCCTGACGGAGATCGTCCTCAAGGACCTGATCCCGGGCGGCGAGGACTCGGCCCCCGAGATCACCTCGACGGCCATCATGGGCGCCACCGCGGACTACTTCGGCCTCACGGTCGAGGACCTGTGCGGCACCTCGCGCGGCCGCGCGCTGGTGACGGCCCGCCAGATCGCCATGTACCTCTGCCGGGAGCTGACGGACCTCTCGCTGCCCAAGATCGGCGCCCTCTTCGGCGGCCGCGACCACACGACGGTGATGCACGCGGACCGCAAGATCCGCAATCTGATGGCCGAGCGGCGCTCCATCTACAACCAGGTCACCGAGCTCACCAACCGCATCAAGAACGGCTGAGCCCGCGCCGATACGGCATCCAGAGCGCCCTCCGGACGAGATCCGGGGGGCGTTCCTCGTGGTGCCGACGTCACCCGGTGTTCGATTACCTGCGAGGTTACGGCCACTCTCCACAGATTCGATGACTTTCTTCCGTCCACATCCTGGGGACTGCGGAGTTGTCCAGATCGTGTCCACAGGCTGTGCTGTTGAAAGACCATCAGCCCAGCTCAGCCGGTTGTGGATTCGTGGACGAAGGATCTCCACAGGCTGTGGACAACGCGCCGGTCCACAGGGTGTGCACGGAGTTGTCCACCGGCAACCCACAGGCTGGAGCGGGTTGTCCCCAGTGATCGCCGGTTTCTCCACATGTCTGTCCACTGTTCGGCAACGCGACGCGCCTTCTCACCGGCCCGAGTGAAAGGCGTCACACGAAGGTGCCGGGTTGGGCTGTGGGAAAGCCGGGTAAACCTGGGGACGGCGCTGGGGAGAACTCGACCCAACCTGTGCACGGGGTGTGCAGAACTTTCTGTTCTCCACAGATACGCCCGGTTGTCCACCGCCTCCGCCCACAGGACCGGTGGACAAAATTCCTGCCCTGAGCTGGGAAAACGGAGTTATCCACGGTTTCCACAGGCCCTACTACTACTGACAACTAGAGAGAGCTGGGAATCCGTTTCGAAGTGGGTCCTGTGCACAACTCGCTCTCCGGCTCCCGGCTGCCCCTCGTCACGACTTGACCCCGAGGGGCACCTACTGTCAGTGCCGTGCGTCAGACTGTTCCCCGGTGTCCCTCCCTCGACACAGGGACCGAGGACACCGCGACAGACGACGAAGCCAGGCAGGCCGAGAAGCGCCGGCAACAGCAGGAGGCGGCAACAGTGAAGATCCGGGTGGAACGCGACGTACTCGCGGAGGCCGTGGCCTGGGCGGCGCGCAGCCTCCCGGCCCGCCCGCCGGCCCCTGTCCTCGCCGGCCTGCTGCTGAAGGCCGAGGACGGCCAGCTGAGCCTGTCCGGCTTCGACTACGAGGTCTCCGCACGCGTGTCGGTGGACGCCGAGGTCGAGGAGGAGGGCACGGTCCTCGTCTCCGGCCGGCTGCTCGCCGACATCTGCCGTGCGCTGCCGAACCGGCCGGTGGAGATTTCCACAGACGGTGTACGGGCGAGCGTGGTCTGCGGCTCCTCGCGCTTCACACTCCACACCCTGCCTGTGGAGGAGTACCCGGCGCTGCCGCAGATGCCGACCGCGACCGGCACCGTCCCCGGTGAGGTCTTCGCCTCCGCGGCCGCCCAGGTCGCCATCGCCGCAGGCCGTGACGACACGCTTCCGGTGCTGACCGGTGTGCGCATCGAGATCGAGGGCGACCGGGTCACGCTGGCGTCCACCGACCGCTACCGGTTCGCGGTCCGTGAGTTCCTGTGGAAGCCGGAGAACCCGGACGCGTCCGCGGTCGCGCTGGTGCCCGCGAAGACGCTGCTGGACACCGCCAAGGCGCTGACCAGCGGTGACAGCGTGACGCTGGCGCTGTCCGGCTCCGGTGCCGGTGAGGGCCTGATCGGTTTCGAGGGCGCCGGGCGGCGTACGACGACCCGGCTGCTGGAGGGCGACCTCCCGAAGTACCGGACGCTGTTCCCGACCGAGTTCAACTCCATCGCGGTGATCGAGACGGCTCCGTTCGTGGAGGCCGTGAAGCGTGTGGCGCTGGTGGCCGAGCGGAACACCCCGGTGCGGCTCAGCTTCGAGCAGGGCGTGCTGATCCTGGAGGCCGGTTCCAGCGACGACGCACAGGCTGTGGAAAGGGTCGACGCGCAGCTGGAGGGCGACGACATCTCGATCGCCTTCAACCCGACCTTCCTGCTGGACGGCCTGAGCGCGATCGACTCGCCCGTGGCCCAGCTGTCGTTCACGACCTCCACCAAGCCGGCGCTGCTGAGCGGCAAGCCCGCGGTGGACGCCGAGGCGGACGAGGCGTACAAGTACCTGATCATGCCGGTCCGCCTCAGCGGCTGACGGCAACACCGCAGGTCGGGGCATACGTTTGAGCGCGTATGCCCACAGGTGTGCGTGAGGGTCCGGGTTTAGGCTCGGACGTAGGTACGAAGGTGCCACTCACGCCACAGCAACCTAAGGAACAACTGATGGAGCTCGGTCTCGTCGGCCTCGGCAAGATGGGCGGCAACATGCGCGAGCGGATCCGCCGCGCGGGCCACACCGTCGTCGGATACGACCGCAACCCGGATCTCGCGGATGTCCACAGCCTGGAAGAGCTTGTGGGCAAGCTCAAGGGCCCGCGCGTCGTGTGGGTGATGGTCCCGGCCGGTGCCGCCACCCAGTCGACCATCGACGAGCTCGCCGAGCTCCTGGAGCCCGGGGACGTCGTCGTGGACGGCGGGAACTCCCGCTGGACGGACGACGAGAAGCACGCCGGGGAGCTGGCCGCCAAGGGCATCGGCTTCGTCGACTGCGGCGTCTCCGGCGGCGTCTGGGGCCTGGAGAACGGCTACGCGCTGATGTACGGCGGCGACGCGGAGAACGTCGCCAAGGTGCAGCCGGTCTTCGACGCGCTCAAGCCCGAGGGCGACTTCGGCGCGGTGCACGCCGGCAAGGTCGGCGCCGGGCACTTCGCGAAGATGGTCCACAACGGCATCGAGTACGCGATGATGCAGGCGTACGCCGAGGGCTGGGAGCTGCTGGAGAAGGTCGACTCCGTGACGGACGTCCGGGAGGTCTTCCGCTCCTGGCAGGAGGGCACCGTCATCCGCTCCTGGCTGCTGGACCTCGCGGTCAACGCCCTCGACGAGGACGAGCACCTGGACAAGCTGCGCGGCTACGCACAGGACTCCGGCGAGGGCCGCTGGACCGTGGAAGCCGCCATCGACAACGCCGTGCCGCTGCCCGCGATCACGGCGTCCCTGTTCGCGCGGTTCGCCTCCCGCCAGGAGGACTCCCCGCAGATGAAGATGATCGCGGCGCTGCGCAACCAGTTCGGCGGCCACGCGGTCGAGAAGAAGTAACCAGCCAGAACCAGCACCGGGGGAGGTCGGCGCACCACCATGCACGTCACGCATCTGTCGCTCGCCGACTTCCGCTCGTACGCCCGGGTCGAGGTCCCGCTCGACCCGGGCGTCACTGCCTTCGTGGGCCCCAACGGCCAGGGCAAGACGAACCTCGTCGAGGCCGTCGGCTATCTCGCCACCCTCGGCAGTCACCGCGTCGCCTCCGACGCGCCCCTGGTGCGCATGGGCGCCGACCGCGCGATCATCCGGGCGCAGATCCGGCAGGGCGAGCGCCAGCAGCTGGTGGAGCTGGAGCTGAACCCCGGCCGGTCCAACCGCGCCCGGATCAACAGATCGTCGCAGGTCAGGCCGCGGGACATCCTGGGGATCGTGCGTACGGTGCTGTTCGCGCCGGAGGATCTGGCGCTGGTCAAGGGCGACCCCGGCGAGCGCCGCCGCTTCCTCGACGAGCTGATCACCGCCCGCTCCCCGCGCATGGCGGGCGTGCGCTCCGACTACGAGCGGGTGCTCAAGCAGCGCAACACCCTGCTGAAGTCGGCCGCCCTCGCGCGACGGCACGGCGGCCGCTCGATGGACCTGTCCACCCTCGACGTCTGGGACCAGCACCTCGCGCGCGCGGGCGCCGAACTGCTCGCCCAGCGCATGGACCTGATCGCCGCGATCCAGCCGCTGGCGGACAAGGCGTACGAGCAACTGGCGCCCGGCGGCGGCCCGCTGGCGCTGGAGTACAAGCCGTCCGCGCCCGGCGAGGCGCACACGCGTGAGGATCTGTACGGGCAGGTGATGTCCGCGCTCGCGGAGGCCCGTAAGCAGGAGATCGAGCGGGGCGTGACCCTGGTGGGACCGCACCGCGACGATCTGCTGCTCAAGCTGGGGCAGTTGCCCGCCAAGGGGTACGCCTCGCACGGCGAGTCCTGGTCGTACGCGCTGGCGCTGCGGCTGGCCTCCTACGATCTGCTGCGCGCCGAGGGCAATGAGCCGGTGCTCGTGCTCGACGACGTCTTCGCCGAGCTGGACACCCGGCGCCGGGAACGGCTCGCCGAACTGGTGGCCCCCGGGGAGCAGGTGCTGGTGACGGCGGCGGTCGACGACGACGTGCCGCACGTGCTCGCGGGGGCGCGGTACGCCGTGGCCGAGGGGGCGGTGGAGCGCGTATGACCGCCGAGGATCCGCAGCGGGCCCAGGGCTCCGGGACGGCCGGGGAACCGGCGAAGAAGGCTCCCGAGCCGTCCGGGGTCGACCTCGCGCGCGTGGCGTTGCGCGCGGCGAAGGAACAGGCACGCGCGCGGGGGGACGCGGCGCAGCAGAAGAGGCAGGCGCGGCGCGGGGGCGGCCTGCGCTCCGGCGCGCGCGCCGACGGGCGCGACCCGATGGCCCTGGGCGCCGCCATCAACCGGCTGATCACCGAGCGCGGCTGGGAGGCACCGGCCGCGGTGGGCGGGGTGATGGGCCGCTGGCCGCAGATCGTGGGGCCGGACCTGGCCAACCACTGCGAGCCGCAGACGTACGACGAGGACGAGCGGGTACTGGTCGTACGGTGCGACTCGACGGCCTGGGCGACGAATCTGCGGCTGCTCGCCCCGCAGTTGGTGGCCCGGCTGAACGAGGACCTCGGGCACGGCACGGTGAAGGTGATCAAGGTCCTGGGCCCCGGCGGCCCCGACCGCCGCTACGGCCCCCTCAGGGCCCCGGGCAGCACCGGACCCGGCGACACCTACGGGTGACGTACATCACGTACCGGCTGTGCGGGACGGCTCCGTCGGAGCACCGCACGCGCTTGCGCGCGCCCTCGCGCGGGCGACCTGACTCCCAAGTAGCAAAGGGTTCACACCTCGAAGCGCTGAGTGCCGCTGTGAGCCTCTTGGAGCCCCGCTCCGTATATGGGGAGTCGGGAGAGACCGGTTCAGGGCGGCACATGCGGACTCAGGTACCGGCAAACCCCCATCACTGTCGGCGCTACCGGTAGACTGGAAGCCAATCCCGCCCCACTCGTGGGGACCGCCCGGGAGACGCTGAGCAACGCTGATCAAGGCTTACCAACGCAACATGCCGCAGCCGCTCCGGCAACCTGCCGACGAGCCCGGCTCGTGCTGTGCCAGAAAGGGCGCTTCGTGGCCGATTCCGGCAACCCCAACGAGAACATCCCGTCCACCGACGCCGTGGCAGGCGTACCCGAGGCCAACGCCACGGCGTACGACGCGAGTGCCATCACCGTCCTCGAGGGTCTGGACGCGGTCCGCAAGCGACCCGGTATGTACATCGGCTCGACCGGCGAGCGCGGCCTGCACCACCTCGTGTACGAGGTGGTCGACAACTCCGTCGACGAGGCGCTGGCCGGTCACGCGGACACCATCGAGGTGACGATCCTCCCCGACGGCGGCGTGCGGGTCGTGGACAACGGCCGCGGCATCCCGGTGGGCATCGTCGCCTCCGAGGGCAAGCCGGCCCTCGAGGTCGTGCTGACCGTGCTGCACGCGGGCGGCAAGTTCGGCGGCGGCGGCTACGCGGTCTCCGGTGGTCTGCACGGCGTGGGCGTCTCCGTGGTGAACGCGCTGTCGTCGAAGGTCGCCGTCGAGGTCCGCACCGACGGCCACCGCTGGACCCAGGACTACAAGATGGGCGTCCCCACGGCGCCGCTCGTCCAGCACGAGGCCACCGAGGAGACCGGCACCTCGGTCACCTTCTGGGCCGACAGCGACATCTTCGAGACCACGGACTACTCCTTCGAGACGCTCTCGCGGCGCTTCCAGGAGATGGCGTTCCTCAACAAGGGTTTGACGATCAAACTCACTGACGAGCGCGACTCGGCGAAGGCCACCTCCGGGGCGGACGAGGCGGGCGCGGACGAGACCGCCGACGTCAAGACGGTCACGTACCACTACGAGGGCGGCATCGTCGACTTCGTGAAGTACCTCAACTCCCGCAAGGGGGACGTGGTGCACCCCACGGTGATCGACCTCGAGGCGGAGGACAAGGACAGGGCCCTGTCCCTCGAGATCGCCATGCAGTGGAACAGCGGTTACAGCGAGGGCGTGTACTCCTTCGCCAACATCATCCACACGCACGAGGGCGGTACCCACGAAGAGGGCTTCCGCGCGGCGCTGACGAACCTCATCAACAAGTACGCGCGCGACAAGAAGCTGCTCCGCGAGAAGGACGACAACCTCACCGGCGACGACATCCGCGAGGGTCTCACCGCGATCATCTCGGTGAAGCTGAGCGAGCCGCAGTTCGAGGGTCAGACCAAGACCAAGCTGGGCAACACCGAGGCCAAGACCTTCGTCCAGAAGGCGGTCTACGAGCACCTCAACGACTGGCTGGACCGCAACCCGGTGGAGGCTGCGGACATCATCCGCAAGGGCATCCAGGCGGCCACCGCGCGCGTGGCGGCCCGCAAGGCGCGCGACCTGACGCGCCGTAAGGGCCTGCTGGAGTCGGCGTCGCTGCCGGGCAAGCTCTCGGACTGCCAGTCGAACGACCCCACCAAGTGCGAGATCTTCATCGTCGAGGGTGACTCCGCCGGCGGTTCGGCCAAGTCCGGCCGCAACCCGCAGTACCAGGCGATCCTCCCGATCCGGGGCAAGATCCTCAACGTCGAGAAGGCGCGGATCGACAAGATCCTGCAGAACCAGGAGATCCAGGCGCTGATCTCCGCCTTCGGCACGGGTGTGCACGAGGACTTCGACATCGAGAAGCTCCGCTATCACAAGATCATCCTGATGGCGGACGCCGACGTCGACGGCCAGCACATCAGCACGCTGCTGCTGACCTTCCTGTTCCGCTTCATGCGGCCGCTGGTCGAGGCCGGGCACGTGTACCTCTCCCGTCCCCCGCTGTACAAGATCAAGTGGGGCCGGGACGACGTGGAGTACGCCTACTCGGACCGCGAGCGTGACGCGTTGATCGAGATGGGCCGCCAGCGCGGCAAGCGCGTGCGCGAGGACTCCATCCAGCGCTTCAAGGGTCTCGGCGAGATGAACGCCGAGGAGTTGCGCATCACCACGATGGACCAGGAGCACCGCGTCCTCGGCCAGGTCACCCTCGACGACGCCGCCCAGGCCGACGACCTGTTCTCGGTCCTCATGGGCGAGGACGTCGAGGCGCGCCGCGCCTTCATCCAGCGCAACGCCAAGGACGTCCGGTTCCTCGACATCTGAGTCGGTCTCAGCTGACCGCACCAGGAAGGATCTTCACCAGCAATGGCCGACGAGAACACCCCCGTCACCTCTGAAGAGGGCGGCATCATCGCCCAGCGTGTCGAGCCCGTCGGGCTCGAGACGGAGATGCAGCGCTCGTACCTCGACTACGCGATGTCCGTCATCGTCTCGCGTGCGCTGCCGGACGTCCGGGACGGCCTCAAGCCCGTCCACCGGCGCGTCCTGTACGCCATGTACGACGGCGGCTACCGCCCCGAGCGCGGCTTCTACAAGTGCGCCCGCGTCGTCGGCGACGTCATGGGCAACTACCACCCGCACGGCGACTCCTCGATCTACGACGCCCTGGTGCGCCTCGCCCAGCCGTGGTCGATGCGGATGCCGCTGGTGGACTCCAACGGCAACTTCGGCTCGCCGGGCAACGACCCGGCGGCGGCCATGCGCTACACCGAGTGCAAGATGGCGCCGCTGTCGATGGAGATGGTCCGCGACATCGACGAGGAGACCGTCGACTTCACGGACAACTACGACGGCCGCTCCCAGGAGCCGACCGTCCTGCCCGCCCGCTTCCCGAACCTGCTGATCAACGGCTCGGCCGGTATCGCGGTCGGCATGGCGACCAACATCCCGCCGCACAACCTGCGCGAGGTCGCGGCCGGCGCCCAGTGGTACCTGGAGAACCCGGAGGCCTCTCACGAGGAGCTCCTGGACGCCCTCATGGAGCGCATCAAGGGCCCCGACTTCCCGACCGGCGCCCTGGTGGTCGGCCGCAAGGGCATCGAGGAGGCGTACCGCACGGGCCGTGGCTCGATCACCATGCGGGCGGTCGTCGAGGTCGAGGAGATCCAGAACCGCCAGTGCCTGGTGGTCACCGAGCTCCCCTACCAGACCAACCCCGACAACCTCGCGCAGAAGATCGCCGACCTGGTGAAGGACGGCAAGATCGGCGGCATCGCGGACGTCCGCGACGAGACGTCCTCGCGCACCGGCCAGCGCCTGGTCATCGTGCTGAAGCGGGACGCGGTCGCCAAGGTGGTGCTGAACAACCTCTACAAGCACACCGACCTTCAGTCGAACTTCAGCGCCAACATGCTGGCGCTCGTCGACGGCGTCCCGCGCACCCTCTCCCTGGACGCGTTCATCCGCCACTGGGTGACGCACCAGATCGAGGTCATCGTCCGCCGTACGCGCTTCCGGCTGCGCAAGGCCGAGGAGCGGGCGCACATCCTGCGCGGCCTGCTCAAGGCCCTGGACGCCATCGACGAGGTCATCGCGCTGATCCGGCGCAGCGACACCGTCGACGTGGCGCGCACGGGCCTGATGGAGCTCCTGGAGATCGACGAGATCCAGGCCAACGCCATCCTCGAGATGCAGCTGCGCCGGCTGGCCGCCCTGGAGCGCCAGAAGATCGTCCAGGAGCACGACGAGCTCCAGGCGAAGATCACCGAGTACAACGCGATCCTGGCCTCGCCGGTCCGCCAGCGCGGCATCGTCAGCGAGGAGCTGGCCGCGATCGTCGAGAAGTACGGCGACGACCGCAAGACCACGCTGGTGCCCTACGACGGCGACATGTCGATGGAAGACCTCATCGCCGAAGAGGACATCGTCGTCACCATCACGCGCGGCGGGTACGTCAAGCGCACCAAGGCGGACGACTACCGCTCGCAGAAGCGCGGCGGCAAGGGCGTACGCGGCACGAAGCTGAAGGAAGACGACATCGTCGACCACTTCTTCGTCTCGACCACGCACCACTGGCTGCTGTTCTTCACCAACAAGGGCCGCGTCTACCGCGCGAAGGCCTACGAGCTGCCGGACGCCGGCCGGGACGCGCGCGGCCAGCACGTGGCGAACCTGCTCGCCTTCCAGCCGGACGAGGCGATCGCCGAGATCCTCGCCATCCGTGACTACGAGGCGGCGCCGTACCTGGTGCTCGCCACGAAGGCCGGTCTGGTGAAGAAGACCTCTCTGAAGGATTACGATTCGCCGCGCTCCGGGGGCGTCATCGCGATCAATCTTCGCGAGCAGGAGGACGGTTCCGACGACGAACTGATCGGTGCCGAACTCGTTTCGTCCGAGGACGATCTGCTGCTGATCAGCAGGAAGGCCCAGTCGATCAGGTTCACCGCGACGGACGACGCGCTGCGGCCGATGGGCCGTGCCACCTCGGGTGTCAAGGGCATGAGTTTCCGCGAGGGCGACGAGCTGCTCTCGATGAATGTTGTTCGACCCGGTACGTTCGTGTTCACTGCAACCGACGGCGGGTACGCGAAGCGCACCCCCGTCGACGAGTACCGCGTCCAGGGACGTGGTGGCCTCGGTATCAAGGCCGCCAAGATCGTTGAGGACCGCGGATCGCTCGTCGGCGCGCTGGTGGTCGAGGAGACCGACGAGATCCTCGCCATCACGCTGGGCGGCGGTGTGATTCGTACGCGAGTCAACGAGGTCAGGGAGACGGGCCGTGACACCATGGGCGTTCAACTGATCAACCTGGGCAAGCGCGATGCCGTGGTCGGTATCGCACGTAACGCCGAGGCGGGGCGCGAGGCGGAGGAAGTCGAGGGCGTGGACGCCGTCGACGAGACCGCCGAGACGGCCACGGCCGCCGGCACGGACGAGGGTGAGGCGCCCTCGGCCGAGTAGCACGAGGAGTGAGTCACGTGAGCGGAGCCACGGGCGCCGGATCGGCCGGTACCTCTACGGGTACGGAGACGGACGGCGGCGGCCGTGGCTCCGCCGCGCAGACGGCGGACTCGCCCTCGCCCGACACGCATGGATCCCAGGGGGGAACTGTGACGGACACCCGAGGCCCGCAGGCCCAGCAGTACGCGGCCGGCCAGGCCCCGGCGGCTCAGCAGCAGCCGGCGCAGCCCGCGCCGTCGCCGTCGCCGCTGCCCGGCGAGCGGCAGGCAGGGCCCTCCTCCGGGCCCTATCACCCGCCGCAGGCCTACCCGGCGGCGGCCGCTCCGGCGAACGCGGTCCGCAGGCCCCGTACGGGTGCCAGGACCGTGCCGCGCACCCGCAAGGCCCGGCTGCGCGTGGCCAAGGCGGACCCGTGGTCGGTGATGAAGGTCAGCTTCCTGCTCTCCATCGCGCTCGGCATCTGCACCATCGTCGCGGCGGCGGTGCTGTGGATGGTCATGGACGCGATGGGCGTCTTCTCGACGGTCGGCGGCACCATCTCGGAGGCGACGGGCTCGAACGAGTCCAACGGCTTTGACCTGCAGTCGTTCCTGTCGCTGCCGAACGTCCTGATGTTCACGTCGATCATCGCGGTCATCGACGTCGTCCTCGCCACGGCCCTCGCCACCCTCGGCGCCTTCATCTACAACCTCTCCGCCGGCTTCGTCGGCGGCGTGGAGCTGACGCTGGCCGAGGACGAGTGAACGCCCCCTCAAACCTCTCCTGACTCCTCCCCGACAACCGATTTTGGGACTGCGCACGTCGTGCGCTAATCTTCAGGAGTCAGCGCGCGGGACACACTCCGCAGAGCGCGGCGGGGCTATAGCTCAGTTGGTTAGAGCGCATCCCTGATAAGGATGAGGCCACAGGTTCAAATCCTGTTAGCCCCACAGTTCGAGAAACCCCCGGTCCAGCAGGACCGGGGGTTT
This sequence comes from Streptomyces sp. YS415, assembly GCF_023544665.1. Taxonomy (GTDB): domain Bacteria; phylum Actinomycetota; class Actinomycetes; order Streptomycetales; family Streptomycetaceae; genus Streptomyces. The sequence goes on along the minus strand of NZ_JAMJFL010000009.1, from coordinate 120,079 downwards.
TCTGCTGTGCGGGGGCCGTCGGTGCGGCAATGAAAGGACCCGATCGCTGGCGACGGGGGATGCACCAGCGATCGGGCTGTGAACCACAGTAACAAGGCTGGTGGAGCGGCGGGAGGCGGCCGTTCGGGACCGGGTGGGGGTTGTGAGCGGGATCACGTTGCCGTCACGGGTCGCACGGGGGGTCATAGGAGAGGCGGGGCAGGTATTCGTCCCACTTCTCCTCCGTCAGGACGCCGCGCGTGGTGGCGCAGATGCGGCGCACGGCGCGGTCGACATCGAGGTTCCACAGGCGGACCGTGTCCGTGCCGCTGGAGACGCCGAGCATGTTGCCGTGAGGGCTGAAGGACAGGAAGTTGCCGGTCGTGGCGTTGGGGCTCATGGACTCGCCGATGGGGGCGGCCTCGGAGGGGGTGGCGGCCTTCCACAGGCGGACCGTGTTGTCGTTGCCGCCGCTGGCCAGGGTGCGGCCGTCCTGGCTGAACGTCAGGGAGACGACCGCCTCCGTGTGACCGGTCAGCGTGGCGGCGGGCCTCCGCGTCCCGGCCGGGTCCGTGACGTCCCACAGGCGGACCGAGCCGTCGTCGCTGCCGCTGGCCAGGGTGCGGCCGTCGGGGCTGTGGACGAGGACGTTGACGGGGCCCTCGTGGGCGGTGAGCGGGGAGCCGATCGGGGTGGTGTGCCGGGGGTCGGCGGTCTTCCACAGCCGGATCGTGCCGTCCGCGCTGCCGCTGGCCAGGGTGCGGCCGTCGGCGGAGAAGGCGAGGGTGTTGATGTAGCCGCGGTGGCCGGTGAGCGGGGGGCCGTAGGGGGCCGGGCGGCGCGGGTCGGAGACGTTCCACAGCTGCAGGGTGCGGTCGTCGTAGGCCGTGGCGAGGGTGCGGCCGTCGGGGCTGAAGGCCAGTGCGTCGGGGCCCATGAAGCGGGTGCGCAGGGTCAGGGGCGGGCCGTGGGAGACCGGGCGGGTGGGGTCGGAGACGTCCCACAGGAAGACCGCGCGGTTGCCCGTCAGCACCGCGAGGGTGCGGCCGTCGGGTGCGAACAGCAGGGAGCGCTGGCCGCCGTCGTCGGGCATGAACGGCTTGTTCAGGGTCGCGGGGCGGTCCGGGTTGCGGACGTTCCACAGCCGGACGCTGCCGTCGCGGGCGGCGGTGGCGAGGACCCGTCCGTCGGGGCGGAAGGCGCCGCTGCGGCCGAACATGTCGGAGGTCGGGATCGACCACAGCCGCACCTTGCTGTCGCCGCTTCCGGTGGCCAGGGTCCTGCCGTCCGGGCTGAAGCCCAGCGCGTACATCTCCCCGCTGCTGCCCGCGAGCGGCTCGCCGACCTGGGCGGGATAGGCCGGGTCGCTGACGTTCCACAGGGTGGCGGTGCTGTCCGCGCTGGCCGCGGCGAGCGTGGAGCCGTCGGGGCTGAAGGCCACCGACCAGATGGGCCCGGTGTGGCCGGTCAGGGGCGAGCCCAGCGCGGTGGCGCGGCCGGGGTCCGCCACGTCCCACAGGCGTACGGCGTCATCGGCGGCGCCGCTGGCCAGGGTCCTGCCGTCGGGGCTGAACGCGACGGAGTGCACCAGGTCCGTGTGCCCGGTCAGCCGGGTGCGGTACGGCTTCGGGCGGCGCGGGTCGGCGGTGTTCCACAGCCGGACCGTGTCGTCGTCGCCGCCCGCGGCGAGGGTGTCGCCGTCCGGGCTGAACGCCACCGAGCGCACGGCGGCGCCGGCGCCGGTGAGCGTGCTGACGGTCCTCGGGCGGTCCGGGCCCGCCACGTCCCACAGGCGGACCGTGCGGTCCTCGCCGACGGAGGCCAGGGTGCGGCCGTCGGGGCGGAACGCGAGCAGGTAGATCGTGCCCTTGTGGCCGGTCAGGGGCGTGCGCAGCGGCTTGGGGCGGCTGGGATCCCGTACGTCCCACAGCCGGATCGTGCCGTCGTCCGCCGCGCTGGCCAGGGTGCGGCCGTCCGGGCTGAAGACCGCGCTGCTCACCCAGCTGGTGTGGCCGACGAGGGGCTTGCCCAGGGGCTTGGGGCGGCGCGGGTCGCCGACGTCCCAGAGCCGGACCGTGCGGTCGTAGCTGGCGGTGGCCAGGAGCTTGCCGTCGGGGCTGAAGGAGGTGAGGTAGACGGCGCCGGTGTGGCCGAGGAGCGGGGTGGCCAGCGGGGCGTTCACGATGGACACCAGCCGGTTGTTGGTGCCCTCGTCGTCCGGGCGCAGCCGGTGCGCCACCAGGTCGAGCTGGGCCGACAGCGACGGGTCGGTGTACTGCACGCGGTCCGCCTCGGCCACCACCTGCTCGAACACGGCGTCGTTGCGCTGCTGCCATGCCACCACCGCGGAGCCGACGGCCACCAGCGCCAGCACCACCAGCGCCGCCACCGCGCCGCGCCGGACCCACAGGGTGCGCCGGCGCAGCCGTACCGAGGCCGCCAGGAACTCCACCGCGCTGCGGGTGAGGAAGGTGTCCCCCGCCGACCTGGCCCAGCTGTGGGCCTGTTCCAGCCGGGAGCCCCGGTAGAGCAGGGAGGAGTCGCGGTGTGAGTCCTCCCAGGAGCGGCCGTCCTCCTCCAGGCGCTGGCGCAGCAGGTTGCCGCCGCGGTCCTCGTCGATCCATTCGCGCAGCCTCGGCCAGGCGTGCAGCAGCGCCTCGTGGGTGATCTCCACGGTCTCCGCGTCGAGGGTCACCAGCCGGGCCTGGACCAGCGCCTCGAGCGACTCCTCCGTCTTGCCGGGGTCGGCCGACTCCGCCGCCAGTTGCCGCCGGGTGCCGCGCCGGCGGGTGGCCTGGGTGTCCTCGCCGAGGCGGACCAGCCGCAGCAGCAGCAGCCGGGCCGCCGTACGGGCCGCCGGGTCGAGACCGGACCAGGCCCGCTCGGCGGTCGCCGCGACGGCACCCTGGATCCCGCCGGCGGCGCGGTAGCCGGCCAGGGTCAGCCGCCCGGACTTGCGGCGCTGCCAGGTGGCCAGCAGGGCGTGCGAGAGCAGCGGCAGCACCCCGGCGTCATGGGCGCCGCGCGGGCCGTCGGCGCTGACCTCGCGCACGATCAGTTCGGCGAGGCCGGGTTCGAGTTCCAGGCCGACGGCCTTGGCCGGTCCGGTCACCGCGTCGCGCAGTTCGGCGCTGGTCAGCGGGCCGAGCACCATGTGCCGGTGCTGGAGGGCGTCGGCGAGTTCGGGGTAGCCGAGGCACTGCTCGTAGAAGTCGGCGCGTATGCCGAGGACGACGAGGGCGGGGGCCGGGCCGCCGTCGGCGGCGGGTGAGGCGGCGGCGTGCAATAACCGGATGAAGGTGCGCCGGTCCGCCTCGTCGGCGCAGAGCGTGAACGCCTCCTCGAACTGGTCGACGATGACGACCGGCCGGGCCCCGGGGGCCCGCTCGGCCCACGCCGCGACGGCGTCCCGCACCGCGTCCGCGAACCGTGGGCTCGCCCGGCCGCCCACCGCGGCCAGTTCGGGGATCCGCCGGGTCAGCTCGGCGAGCGGATCGGCGCCGGGGACGAGTTGCAGCACTTCGCGTTCATCCTGTACGGCGGGCACCAGACCGGCGTTGAGCAGCGAGGACTTCCCCGCGCCCGAGGCGCCGACCAGCATCAGCAGCCCGCCGCCGCGCTCCGCCGCCCGGAGTTGATCGACCAGGGCCGCGGTGCTGCGCTCCCGGCCGAAGAACCAGCGGGCGTCCTCCTGGCGGTAGGAGGCCAGGCCCCGGTAGGGGCAGACGCTCACCGCGGGGGGCGGCTCCTCGGCCGCTTCCTCGGAGACGGGGTCGGCCACCGCCCGCTCCCACAGCAACTGCCACGCCGGCAGGTCGTACAGCCCGGGGGAGACCGGCGCCGGACGGGCGCGCCGCGCCTGCGGGATCAGCACATGGAGTACGGCGGCCAGGGCGGCGAACTGCGCCGGTACGTTCTTCGCGCGCCGCCAGTCGCTGATGCGCTGCGCGGAGACCCGTACCGGACGCCCTCGTTCATCCACGCGCTGGAGCTGGACGACCGCCTCGGACACCCGTTTGAGCGGCGGGTTGCCGGCCTCCCGGTACAGCAGCGCAAGGCGTTCCGCGAAGGCTGTGCGTGCCCCTGAGTCGGAACTCAAGGCCTCCACCCCTTACTTTCCCCGCGCACGGACGTCCGGACCGGAAAACTCACTTTATACGGCTGACCTGGGCGGAAGCCCTGGACGGAAAACCCGAACCTCCTCGGAAACGAGACCAACTGGCAGGATCACACCGCGTAGCCAGTCAACCGCGCGTCGTCCGGAGAGGCTGCCGGCCTCCGCCGCCCTTGCCGCAGTGACGGAAGAACGATCACCCGTCCGCGCACCCCGTTACCTCCCGAGTCCTCGGTCCCGCTCCGGCGGGGACCGACACCAGCGCGTCGTTTGGCACCGGTCCCCGCGAGGGGAGGGACCGGTGCCGAACGACGCGGCATCCGCTCCCCTCGCCTGCCCCTGATGCTTGCCGCTTTCACCCCGGGGGCTTACCTTCATTTCTGACGAACCGTCAGATGCGAGGCGGGAGGCACCCGGCGTGGTCGAGGTCGCGAACGGCACCAGGGAACTGCCCAAGGTCATCAGCGTGGACGATCACGTGATCGAGCCCGCGCACCTCTTCGAGACCTGGCTTCCGGCCAAGTACCGGGACAAGGGCCCCAAACCCTTCACCGCCGGGATCGGTGAGCTGGAGTACGTGGGCGGAAAGTACCGGTTCACCACCGACCCCGACGGCCAGATCACCGACTGGTGGGAGTACGAGGGCGCGTTCTTCCCGTACAAGCGGATCATCGCGGCCGTCGGCTTCTCCCGGGACGAGATGACGCTCGACGGGATCACCCGGGAGCAGATGCGACGGGGCTGCTGGGACCCCAAGGCGCGCCTGGCGGACATGGAGATGAACCATGTCGAGGCCTCGCTCTGCTTCCCCACCTTCCCCCGCTTCTGCGGCCAGACCTTCGCGGAGGCCAAGGACAAGGAGGTCGGGCTCGCCTGTGTGCGCGCCTACAACGACTGGATGGTCGAGGAGTGGTGCGGCGACAGCGGCGGCCGGCTCATCCCGCTCTGCCTGATCCCGCTGTGGGACATCGACCTGGCGGTCGCGGAGATCCACCGCAACGCCGCCCGCGGGGTCCGTGCGGTGACCTTCAGCGAGATCCCGACCTACCTCGGACTGCCCTCCATCCACTGCGGCTACTGGGACCCCTTCTTCGCGGCCTGCGAGGAGACCGGCACGGTCGTGAACATGCACATCGGGTCCTCCTCCCAGATGCCGGCCGCGTCCCCGGACGCCCCGCCCGCCGTGCAGGCCTCGCTGAGCTTCAACAACGCCATGGCCTCGATGATGGACTTCCTCTTCTCCGGGGTCCTGGTGAAGTTCCCGCGGCTCAAACTCGCCTACAGCGAGGGGCAGATGGGCTGGATCCCGTACGCCCTGGAGCGTGCGGACGACGTCTGGGAGGAGCACCGGGCCTGGGGCGGGGTGAAGGACCTGATCCCGGAGCCCCCGTCGACGTACTACTACCGGCAGATCTTCTGCTGCTTCTTCCGGGACCGGCACGGCATCGAGGCCATCGAGACGGTCGGCGTGGACAACGCCACCTTCGAGACGGACTACCCGCACGTCGACTCGACCTGGCCGCACACCAAGCAGGTCGCGGCCGAGCACATGGCGGGCCTGTCGGACGAGGTGACGTACAAGCTGCTGCGCGGCAACGCCATCCGGATGCTCGATCTGCCCTTCGACCGCTGATTGACGGCCCCTCGGCACGGGCAGTCACCCGGGGAGAGACGGGAGTGCAGATGACGAAGGTCTCCGTGGACCCGGAGCGGTGTTACGGATCCGGCGATTGCGTCTACCGCGTGCCGTCCGTCTTCACCGCGCGCGACGGCTTCGGGGCCGTCCGGGCCGGGCGTGAGGACAGCGGCGGTGAGCCGGAGGTGCGCGAGGCGGCGGAACTGTGCCCGTCCCAGGCGATCGTGCTCGGCGGGTCGTAGGTCCACCGGCTGGCGGCGAGCGCATGCGCGCGTGCCTCCGCCACCGCCATCCGGGCCGCCCGCTCCGCCGGCTCGATGTGCGCGGCCTGGCTCGTGACCTGACCCGCCCACTTCCGGTAGAGCAGCCCGGCCTGGGCCGAGAACCAGCCGCGGCTCACGGCGTTCAGGGCGAGCAGCAGTCCGGTGTCCTCGGACGCGGGCAGCGCCATCCAGCCGCCGAGGGCGAGCAGCAGTTCCCGGCGTACGCAGAGCGAGGCCGGGTGGACCTGGGAGCGGAAGTCGTTGGCCCGCCAGAAGTCGAGCACCGCGCCCCGTTCGACCGGGCCGTCGTCGGGGTCTCCGGGGAATGCGGCGGTGGAGCCGTCGGGCAGCAGGTCCAGCACCCGTGAGGCCGCCCACCCGATCCCCGCGTCGCGCTCCAGCACCGTGAGATCACGGGCGAGCGCTCCCGGGGTGAGCCGGTCGTCGGCGTCCAGCACTTTCACATAGGGCCCGTCGGCGTGCGCGAGCGCGATGGTGCGGGCCACTCCGGGGCCGCCGGACCGGCCCTGCCGGAAGGTGACCCGGGCGTCGTCGGGGACATGGGGGGCGACGCAGTCGCTCGTCCCGTCCTCCTGCACGAGCCAGTGCCATTCCCAGCCGTCGGGCAGCCGCTGCGCGCATAACGAGGCGTACGCCTCCGGCAGGAAGCGGGCTGCGGGGCCGTGCACAGCGGTGACGACAATGACCCGCCGGCGCCCTCCGGATATGCGAGACATGGGGTCAGGCTACGACGAGGCCCGGCCACGTCTTCGCGTGGCCGGGCGTCGGATGAGGGCGGAGCTGTACGCAAGTTCGCCAGGACGGACGGGGGAGGAGGATCAGGTGCGCGAGCGGTGCGCGCTCAGCGCTGGAGCGGGATGTCCCTGGTCCCGACGATCACACCGACGGGCGTTTCGGCCTCGGCTGCGGCTCGGGTTGCGGCATCTGCGTCGGTGGTGTCGCAGTCGAGCGCGGCCGGTCCGGCTTCCGCTTCCGCTTCCGGGTCCGCTTCGGTGTCCGCGTGGTGGCGGCAGCTCGGTGTCTTGCCGTGCGCCTCGGCGCGGATGCGCTGCTTCATCGTGGGGGGCAGTGACCTGGCGTAGGACCAGGCCCAGAGGGACATCGCCGGCACCGGGGACTGCGCGGTGCTGTCGCTGCCGCTGGTGCGGGCCGACTCGGTGGGAGGTACGGCCGCGGCGGCGGTCGTGGTGACGAGTCCGAGCGCCGTGCACAGCGCGAGGAAGGCGGTGACGATGGCGGTCCACAGCGTCATGACCTTGTTCCGGGCCATGGCCCCTCACTTTCGGGTTGGGCGATTTGCGTACTTTCCTCATGATGTGTATGGAGGCCGCGAAGTGGTGGACCTGGGCCCGTGGCGCGTCGATGTTCAGATGAACACCACCCGGATGGGTGCAAGTGGCCGGAAATGCGGAGAAGAGATCCCAAAATCACCGTGTGTGAGGGTCTGATCACCCTCGGATCGGAAGGCCGCCATCCGTTCCTACTGCGGTCCAGCCATGGCGAGTTGGGGGGCTCGTACAGGTCACCGATCGATATCGGTCGGTGTGTATAGTCGGGCGCCAGAGGTCCCCTACGTCAACGAAAGACGAGGTCGCGCGGTGAAGAAGCTTCTCCTGGTCGCACTGGCCGCCATCGGCGGGCTCCTCGTGTACCGCCAGATCCAGGCGGATCGCGCCGAGCAGGATCTGTGGACGGAGGCGACTGACTCCGTGCCCACGGGTTCGTGAGAATTCCGACAAGCTGAGCTGAGAACAGACCCCGGCCGTGGTTGCGGTCGGGGTTTTGTGTTTTCCGCGGGTGGCTCGCGGCCCGGGTGGGCAGGATGGGGCACGTTCCCGGTCCGGCGACGACAAGGGGTGGCGCGTGATGGGGCGGCGTACGGCGTGGTGGCGCGCGGTGTGCCGCGTGGCCGTGGTGACGGCGGTGCTGTGCGGTAGCGGGGCGGGTGCCGGGGTGCCCTCCGCGGTTGCGGCCCCGGCGCCGACGCCTTATGGCTTCTCCCCCGACGCCACGACCGTCCCGGGCGTCGCGAGCACCGCGGACGCCGCCCGGCTGGAACCCGGACGGGCGTACCGCAGCTCGCTGCCGGTGAGCACCGATGTCTACTACCGCCTGGACTTGGACGGCACCTCCACCGCGTACGTCTCCGCCACCGCGGTTCCCCCGGCGGACGCGACCGTCTCCGCCTCCGACGGGCTCCGGGTGTCGGTGCAGGACGCCGACGGAGGCTCCTGCTCCTTCGAGACGGAGACCTTCGGCGGCGGCAGCAGCGCGCGTCCGCTCACGGCGGTGGCGATGCGGGAGCGGTCCGCGGACCGCACGCGGTGCGCGGAGGCGGGCACCTACTACGTGGTCGTCGAGCGGGTGGGTACGCCGGCCGTCGGCGATGTCGCCTGGGACCTGGAACTCGCCGCCTTCGCGGAGCCCCCGCTGGAGGAGGCCGTACCGACCGGCGCCCCCGAGTCCGGGGACCCCGGCTCTCCCGCGCCCCTGACGGGCGAGGCGGTACGACGGGACGGCGGCGCGGGGTTCGCCTCGGCCGTCTCCCTCGGGCAGGGCGTGTGGCGCTCGGACCTGCAGCCCGGGGGGACCGTGTTCTACCGGGTGCCGGTCGACTGGGGGGAGCGGCTGCACGCCACCGCCGAGCTGGCCGGCTCGGGGGAGGGCTCCCGGGTGGTGGTGGGGGCGCTGGAACTGTCCGTCCACAACCCGGTGCGGGCGCCGCTGGACGACGCGAGCCTCAACTACAACGGCAGTCAGCGTTCCGCCTCGCTGGATCCGCTGCCGCCGGTGGCGTACGAGAACCGGTTCGGCAACGGCGACCGGATCACGGGGATGCGGTTCGGGGGCTCCTACTACCTCGTCGTGCATCTGAGCGCACAGGTGGCCGAGCGGTTCGGGGACGGGCCGTTCGCCCTGACGCTGCGGGTGCGGGTGGAGGGCCCGGCGCGGAGCGGACCGGCTTATGACGGCCGGTTCCGGCCCCAGGACGTGTTCGCGTCGCCCGGGGGCGTGGGGGAGCTGGGCGGAGTGCCGTCCGGCGGCGGAGGCGGCGCGGGGGACGACGACGCCTTGATGTCGGTCCTCGCGGTGAGCGGCATCGGGGGCGGGACGGTGATCGTGGCCACGCTGGCGGTGTGGACGGTGGCGGGGCGGCGGCGGGTTCTGTGAGGGCGGGGAGCGGGCTCAGGGATTTTGAGGTGGGAGCGGGCTCAGGTGCTCAGGTGCTCAGGTGCGGATGGGATGGGGTACCGGGGTTGCGCCCCTCGTCAGATGCGGGTCAGGGCCCAGAAACCCGTGGCGTAGAGGGCCAGGGCGAGCAGCAGCAGGGGGATCGCGATCCTCGCGGGCGGGCCGGGGCGGCGGGCGGCCCGGCGGGCGGCCAGGCGGCGGGCCGTGCGGTGGCCTGTGGTCGGAGGGGGAACCTCCGGGACCTGAGCGGTGTACGAAGCAGTAGAGGCAGTGTCGGGACTCCGGTGCGGCACCGGGGTGGGCGGCTGCGCGGGGTACTGCGGGACGTACGGGCGAGGGGTGGACAGGACATGGGTAGGGCTGTGCGGGGGCTGCTGCTGTTCCTGGGGCTGTTCCTGGGGCTGGGGCTGTACGTGAGGTGGTGGCAGATGGAAGCCGCCCGTGTCCGACCTGCCGGCCCTGGCTTCCCGCCGGGTGGGATCCACGCCGGGCGCCCTCGTCAGTGGCCCCTCGGGCCCGAACCCCTGCGGCAGCGGCCCGAGTTGGTCGAAAATCTCGATGATCTCGTCGTCGGGCCTCGGCTCCGGCAGCAGCTCGGCCGCCGAGGCGAGCGCCTTGCGGGCCCCGGTCGCCGTGCGGAACCGCCCCTGCGGATCCGGCTGCAACAGCGTCGCCACGACCTGCCACAGCGGCTCGGGTATCCCCTTGGGCGCCCCCGGGGTGCCATGCGCCGCGAAATACTCGATCAGCGCCTTGGCATCCGGCTTGGCCCCCTCCAGCAGATACAGCGCCACCAGCCCTACGGCGAACAGATCGGCCGGGAAGTCCGGTTCCGCGCCCAGCAGTTGCTCGGGCGCGAGGTAACCGGGCGTTCCGACCACGAGGTTGGTCTCGGTCAGCCGTGGCTCGCCCAGCCGCATCGCGATGCCGAAGTCGGACAGCCGCAGCCGCGGCCGGCCCGTGCCGGTGGCTTCCAGCAGCACATTGGCGGGCTTGATGTCCCGGTGCACCACATCCTCGGCGTGCACCGCGGCAAGCCCCGAGAGGAGTTGGTCGAGCAGGACGCAGACGAGGGGCGGGGGCAGCGGGCCGTAGTCGCCGACCAGATGGACCAGCGAACCACCGGCGACGAGGTCCATGGTGAACAGGACCTTGTCGTCGTCGGCGGCCCAGCTCGCGGGGGCGAGCACATGCGGATGATCGATCCTCAGGGCCTGCTCGCGCACGAAGCGCAGCAGGGAATGCGCGTCGCTCTGCTGAAGCACCTTGGCGGCCACGTACCGGCGGCGGCGGTGATCCCAGGCGCGCCATACCGCGCCCACCCCTCCGCGTCCGATCGGGTCGACGAGTTCGTACCGCCCGGCGAAGACCTCACCCATGGCTGTGCGCCGCTCCTCCCCCTCCGCTTACCCCCCTTGCTTCCCCCTCGACGAGCGATACGACTCCCCCTTGCGCCGTGAGATGCGACCCCCTCGCATCCCTCCTCCGTCCCCCGGCCCGCCGAACCCCCTTCGGTGACCGGGGCGCGGGGTCAGCTCTGGTGGGACTGGTAGTGCGCGACCGCGTCGGAGGTGCGGCCCGCCCCGTACACCCGCAGGAACTCCGCCAGCTCCGGGTGGGTCGGGGCGAGGGTGTCGGCGGCCTCGATGATGTCGCCGGCGGCGGCGACCGAGCGCAGCAGGGACTGGATCTCGCGGACCACCCGCTTGACCGTGGGCGCCCCCGAGTTGTTCGTCGACTGCGTGGTGTTGTTGCTCAGCACCGAGCCCCCCTGCGACTTCTTGATCTCGTCCATGCGCTCGGTGGCCTCGGCCGCGCTCACGCTGCCGTCCGCGACCTGCCCCGCCAGGTCCTGAAGCAGCTGCACTCGCTGCACCACGGCCGGATTGCCGATCTTCGCCCGCTGACCGCTCATCAGCTGCGACAGCATCGGTGCGGACAGTCCCAGTACCCCCGCCAGACGAGCCTGGTTCAGACCAAGATCGTCTATCAGCTTACGGAAGAGCGCCCCCAGTGGCTCCCCGTACCAGTTCCGCTGCAGTTCCCGCGCTCTCGCGGTCGCTTCCTGCTGTGCGGCGTCCATTGCGTCTCCCCATCGCTTCCCCAGAACCGCGGTTCGCTCCAGCGAACCACGCGGAGCATCTTACGGAGAGTGGTCGGCCACCGGGACCCCCAATCTTTTTGCGAGATACCCCGGGCGACCCGGTACTCTGGTTCGCGGCGCCCACCGGATCTGCGACGCTTCCGGCTGGACGTCCCCTGTCGAGGGGCCTTAGCTCAGTTGGTAGAGCGCTGTCTTTGCATGGCAGATGTCAGGGGTTCGACTCCCCTAGGCTCCACACATAAATGCCCTCTGGTCTGCGGAAACGCGGTTCAGGGGGCATTTTGGTGCGCTGCCGTGTCCGGCTCCTCGCGGATCATGGGTCTGTCCGGCCAAGAGCCGCGTCGGTCTCAGGGGCGTGCGTGAGTGGCCCGTGGCCTCCTCGCCGAGTACGGGCCGTGGGGTCGGGTGTACGACTGTTCCGCCGCCGGCAGCGGGGCGGTACCTGACATCGGATCTTCATCACGCTCCAGGCCCAGGCCGACGCGAAAGAGCTGATCACCGGGGACATCAACGTCCGCGCTCAGTGCACCGGAGCGGGAGACCACAACCTGCAATCGCAAGAAACGCGGCTCGCGTGACTGGCAGCCGGCCGTCGTTCGACCCGCCGGACTACGTGTCCGCGTCGGCCGAGGTCGGGTGCGAGCCACCAACTCTTGCGGTGCGCGATGCCGTGCTCGATGCGGATGCGCCGTGAGGAGTGCGCCGTGTGCTGCTCGCCGAGCGGCTGGACGTGCCGGCGGCCTTGCTCAGGTCCGGGCGGCATCGGTGCCCATGCTGCGGTGACCCGCACGGGCGTCCAGTATCGACAGACTCGTCGAGTCGGGCGCTGGAGTTCGGCCTGTTTCGGGGTGGTGATTTCGGCCTGGGTAGCGGCCTCGTACATCCCCTTGATGCCGATGACCTCACCCGTCACCTCAGTGTGCTTGATGAGCCTGTCGGTGCCGGGCACCACGTGGCCCAGCGGTCAACGCTCAGCAAATGGACCGCCCTTGAACGTGCGGAAGGCCTGAAGGAACATTGCCGCTCGTTGTCGTCGTGAGCTGAGGAGGCAGGGCGAGTGGGCGAGCACGCACCCAGACTGAGGCCGGTCCTTGAGTCGATACCCGGCTACCAGCCGGGGCGCTCCGTGGCGGCTTCCGGCGCGCAGGACGGCTCCGTGTACAAGCTGTCCTCCAACGAGAACCCCTTTCCGCCGCTCCCCGGCGTGCTGGAACGGACGCTCGCCGGTACGGCCAGTGTCAACCGCTATCCCGATCTGGCCTGCGGGGAACTCGTCCGTGAGCTCTCCACCTACCTCGACGTGCCGGAGTCCCACATCGCGACGGGTACGGGATCCGTGGGCGTCACGCAGCAACTGCTTCAGGCAACCGTCGGGCCGGGGGACGAAGTCCTCTATGCCTGGCGGTCGTTCGAGGCGTACCCGGTGCTCACGCAGATCGTCGGGGCGGACTCCGTGCGGGTCCCGCTCACCACTGGCGCGGCGCACGATCTCACCGCGATGGCCGCCGCGATCACCGAGCACACCAGGCTCATCTTTGTCTGCAACCCCAACAATCCCACCGGAACCATCGTGCGCCGAGCAGAGCTGGAACGCTTTCTCGACCACGTTCCCTCAGACGTGCTGGTGGTTCTCGACGAGGCGTACATCGAGTTCGTCCGAGACGACGACTTTCCCGACGGGATCGAGGTGTACCGGAACCGCCCCAATGTCTGTGTCCTGCGCACTTTCTCCAAGGCGTTCGGGCTCGCCGGTCTGCGCGTGGGCTTCGCCGTGGCGCACGAACCCGTCGCGGCGGCGCTGCGCAGGACGGCCGTACCGTTCGGGGTGACCCGGTTCGCCCAGGACGCGGCCATCGCCTCGCTGCGGGCCGACGCCCTGATGCGGGAACGGGTGGCCCTGCTCGTGGCCGAGCGGAACCGGGTGACGTCGGCGCTGTCCGAGCAGGGATGGACCGTGCCTCCGTCGCACGCCAACTTCGTGTGGCTCGCCACCCACGAGCACACGACTGCCTTCACCCAGGCCTGTGAGGACGAGGGAGTGCTGGTGCGCTCGTTCGACGGCGAGGGCGTGCGGATCAGCGTCGGAGAGCGCACCGCGAACGACCGTTTCCTCTTCGCGTCACAGCGTTTCCGCAAGGAGACGCTTGACTGACGCTGTCGTACCGCCGGGCGGAACCAGCCGGTCGCCGGAGGCGAGGGGGTTCTGTCGGCCTGCGTGGTTCCTTCCCGCCCGGGAGGTGCCGGCCGGAGGCGGGACGGCGCGGTGTCCCGGGCTGGTCGCGACCCGCCGTTCGGTCAGTCCTCGGCCACCGCGATCCGGCGTCGGACCGCGCCGCGCAGGGCCAACTGCCCGGCAGCCGCCGCACCGCACAGCGCGGCGCACGAGTACCAGAGCACGGGGGCTCCGATCTCCAGCAGGCGGGTGCCGCCGAGCGGCGCGGTGAACGACCCGAGCCCCCAGGCCAGTCCGTACAGGCCGTTGTACCGGCCGCGCAGGTGCACCGGTGCCAGGTCGGCGACCAGGGCGGAGCCGATCGAGGTCAGCAGGACCTCGCCGACCGTCCACACGGCGACCGCGCCGGCGTACCCGGGAGTGGTGGACACCCAGGCCGTGGCGGCGTTGCCGACGCCCATCAGCACCATGCCGAGGACCAGCCCGTGGGTGCGGTCGAACTGCCCGAGCCGGTGCCCGATCAGCGGTTGGAGCACCACGATGGTCAGCCCGTTGAGAGCCATGACCAGGCCGTACGAGGACGTGGGCAGCCCTTGCCGTTCCATCGCCAGGGGCAGGGTGGTGAGGGCCTGCATGAAGACGAAGGCGCACAGCAGGGTCAGGAAGACGAAGGTGACCATCACCTGATCCCGCAGGACGTCGGTGGCGCGCCCCTGGGCGATTCTTGTCGGCCGGGCGCTCCCTTCCGGCACCCCTCGCCAGACGAGCACACCGAAGACGGCGCAGCTCAGCGCATCGATCCAGAACAGGGTGAGGAACCCGTTCCTGGCCAGCACCCCGCCGAGCGCCATGGAAAGGGCGAAGCCCAGGTTCACCGCCCAGAGCAGCATCCCGAAGGCCCTGGGGCGGCCCTCGGGCGGGAACAGGTCAGCGACGATCGCCTGGGACGCGGGCCGGAACAGGTCCAGGGCGAGGCCCAGGAGGAACACCACCACGACGATGACGGGGGTGCTCCTGGCATAGCCGAGGACCAGCATGAGCACACCCGTGGCCAGCATGCCGCCGGTCAGCGCGACGCGGCGGCCCCAGCGGTCCGCGATCACTCCGCCGATCGGCTGGGAGAGCACCCCGCCGAACCCCAGCACGGCGAGAACGGCACCGACCTCCGTGGCCGTCAATCCCCGCTCACGACTCAGATAAAAGGAGAGAAAGGGGATGACCATCGTGCCGAGTCGGTTGATCAGGGTTCCTGACCAGAGAATCCAGAAAGGTCCGGGAAGACCGCCGAATCTGGCCTGGGTTATGGCTGAAAAGCGCCCAGGTGTGGCGGGATATCGCTTGGTCCACATAGGCGGGAATCCTCGCACGATAGCGGCTCGACTGTCGACGTCGACTGCGGGCGAGCAGCATTCCGAATGGTGAGATCGAGGTTGACGGATCTTATGGGAACAGTGAAGGATGCATATTGTTCCGACAGGTACGGGGGAAATGGTGCGGATGGATACGCGTACGGCGGAGAAGTCCCACGTCGTTCTCGTGGACACCTATGAGACGGCATCGCACGGTGTTCCACAGACCGCTCGCCATATAGCGCCCGCATTTAATCGGGCCGGATTTCCGTGTGTACGGGTCCAGAGTTCCCCCGAGCCGCCCGCCGTGTACCGGTCGTCGAGCCCGGCACTGGAGAATTACGCGGCGAACATCGTGCACGACGGTGACCTCGACCGGACGCTGAAAGCGATCGCCCCTTACCGGCCGGTCGCCGTCATGGCCGGCGGCGAATACGGAGTGGCTTTCGCCGACATCCTGAGCGAGGCTCTCGGACTGCCGTCCAATGGCACCCGGCTCAGTGAGGCCCGCAGGGACAAGGCCGCGATGGCCGAGGCCGCACGCGACGCAGGCCTGCTCACCGCACGGCAGCTGCGCACCGAGACCGAGGACGAACTGGTGGACTGGCACCGGGAGACCGGCGGCCGGATCGTGGTCAAGCCGCTGCGCAGCGCGGGCGGGGACGGCGTCGCGTTCTGCGACACACCGCAGGAGTCGGCCGAGGCCTTCCGCCGGCTCATCGGGTCCGACGACATCTTCTCCGCGACCAATAAGGCGGTCCTCGCCCAGGAATACCTGGTGGGTACGGAGTACATCGTCAACACGGCGAGTCTCGGCGGCCGTCACCACGCCGCCGAGATCTGGCGCAGCTCCCGGTACTCCGTCAACGGGATCACCGACCTGTCCGGCGCCTGCTACATCGTGCCGCGCCGGGGCGAAGTCCAGGACGCGCTGGTTGAGTACGCGTTCGCCGTACTGGACGCGCTCGGCATCCGGCACGGCCCGGCGCATGTGGAGCTGAAGATGACCCCGCAGGGCCCCTGTCTCATCGAGGCGGGTGCCCGGCTGTCCGGCGGCGACCTGCCGCACTACGCCCAGTTGGCCACCGGCGAGTCCCAGCTCGACTGGGCCGTGGACGCGTATGTCAGGCCCCGAAGATTCCTTGCCCGCCGGGGCGAGCCCTACGAAATTGACCGGTACTTCGCCTGGGTGGCGCTCATTTCTCCGGTCGCCGGAAAGCTCGCGGAATACCCCGAGCTCGACCGGATCAAGTCGCTGGAGAGTTTCCACGAGGTGTGGGAGCTCGTGCGGCCGGGTGACCGGATCGTGCCGACCGTGGATGACACGACGTATCCCGTGATCGTCAATCTGATGCATGAAGTGGAAGAAATCGTCCACCGTGACATGGGGACGATTCGATATCTTGACGGGGTGGGCTTCTATGAAATCGAGCAGCAGTGATTATTCCCCCTTCATCTCTTATGTGGGCGGGAGCTGACCATGACTGCCCAGATCGATGGCTACCAGGAGACGGCGGCATTTTCCACGGAAATCACGCCGGCCATGCGTTATCGCTCCGCCGCCACACTCGCGGACGATCCCGCGGGTCTGACCTGTAGCGTCACCGTGGGAATGCGGTGGGCGGCGGCACAGGGGAGAGCGGGCCGGCTGGTCGGCTACCCGTCGTTCGAACTCGCAGCCACGTCGGTGAAGGACGGACGGCACGACGCGCTGCTCGTGGCCGGCGCGTACCCGGAGATCCGCTCCTTCTTCTTCGACCCGCGACTGCGCGCGGTCGAGGCATTCGTCAGCACGCTGCCCGACATGGTCCTCGCCGCCCCTGAGGAACATGCGGCCCTCCACCGCTTCGACACCGTCCACTACCACCCGGCGACCAGAGTCCTGTTCGAGGCCGGCGTCGAGAGCCGCACGGACGACGCGGTCCAGGCCATGTCCAACAGCGCGGCCTGCCGCGGCGCCCTGGAGAACCCCCGTATCGCGGCCGCCATCACCAACCGGACCTGCGCCGACCACTACGGTCTCGAGATCATCGAGGTGCTCTCGGCCGGTACACCGATGAGCTTCGTCGTGTTCGAGCGGAGGAACCAGCAGTAGTGTCCGACCTTCTCCGTACGGCCATCGCCGTCGACAAATCGCTGGACGCGGGGGCGGTCGCCAACGCCTCCGCGATCGTCATGGGCCAACTGGCTCGCCTCGACGACCGGATCTACGCGGACGACGTGCGTGACGCCGAGGGCGCGCTGCATGCCGGCATCCGTTTCAACACCCTGGTGCTCTCCGGGCGGAGCAGTCACCTGACCGCTCTCGCCGAGGCCGCCCGGGCGGATGGACTGCCCACCGTGCTGTTCACCTCCCAGGGCCAGTCGCTCAGCAACTCCTTCGACGCCTACCGGGACTTGGTCGCCCAGGCGGCGCCGGGCGAACTGAGCGTCTGCGCGGTCGGCGTGGTGGGGGAGCACGCGCTGGTCCGCACTCTGACCAAGCGCTTCAGTGTCTACCGTGGCTGACGCTCCGTCGAACAGTTCCGCACGGGGATGGGTCCCAAGAAGCTCACCAAGAATTCCCATGCCTGCGTCCGCCTGGCGAAGGACGGCCGAACCCTTGTCATCGACCCGGGCGGGTTCTCAGAGCAGGACGCCGCGCTCGGCGCCGACCCTGAAATCGGTCGTGGAGCAGGTGACCTCCGCGTTCCCGGGCCGCGTCCACACTGTCGGCCACGGCGACACGTTCACTGCGGCGGGATTCGAGGTCCAGGTCCATGGCGAACTGCACGCCGTCATCCATCCGGACATCCCGCGCATCACGAACGTCGGCTATCTCGTGCAGGGCGACGCCTCCGGCACGGTCTTCCACCCCGGCGATGCCCTCACCGTCCCCGACCCCCGTCAGATCGGCGGGCTGGGCGGCACGGAGCACCTGCGCCTGGCCCCGGGGGCCTCGACGCAGCTCTGAACACCTGGGAGTTCGCTCAGACTCACGTCGTACAGCCGGGACTGTTCACGGCACCCGACTGTCCTGGCCGGAGTCTGCGCAGGCCCCCGGCCACGATCTCCTCATCCTGTCGGGCGCACCCGACGAGGCGCTGACGGGCCGCTTCCGCACGGATGGTTTCCGGGACACCCGGTCGGTGACGCTGGTGTAGCGGGTTCACGTGCCGCAGCCGTGTCTATTCAGACACCGCAACGGGGCGGAGCACCGTCAGGGACTCTTCCTGCCGAGCCATCATCGCAAAGGAGAACCTGTCGATTTCCAAGCAGAGATCGACATCCCAGCAGGAATCGCACGCTGGTACAGAAGACGACGGCGGGCGGCCCGGCTGCCGGCATTCGGGGCGTTCTGTTTCACGTGAAACAGCACCGCGGGGCGGGAAACCCCCGACAGGTCTCCCGCCCCACGGGGCGCTGTGCTCGGAACGCCGTCACGTCACGGGCGTTCCTCGCGGTTCGCGGCCTCCTCGGCCTCCTTCTCCTCGACCTCGGGGTCGAGGACCGAGGGGGCGCTGCCGTCCACCGAGGCGAGGGGGCCCGTCTCCGGGACCTCGGTGGCGGCGGGGGGCTCGACCAGCCAGTCCGGGTTGGCCTGCTTGTCCCACCACTTCCAGGCGGCGAACGCGGCGCCCGACAGAGCGCCCGCGACGAGCAGGGCCTTCGCGAGCCGGCCGGCCCGCGCCCGGCGCTCGTGCTTGCGGACCAGCTTGTGGATCTCCTCGGGCGAGACCTGCCCGCGGAGCGCGGCCAGCGCGGCCACGCTGCGGGATGCGGCCTCGGCCTTCATGGGCACGGCCACCGCGACCGCCTGCTCCAGCCGCGGGCGGGAGTAGTCGGCCGCCTGGCGGGCAGCGAGTCGGGTACGGAGTGCGGCCTCCTGGGCGGCGTGGTCGACCTTCGGCGGCACATGGGTGAGGGCCTGCTCCAGTCGCGGGGCGACAAGGGCGTCGTACTGCACGCGGGCCTGCTCGGCGGCCTGGGACACTTTCGGCGCGAGCCGAACGCGCGCCTCCTGTGCGTAGTGCACGGCCGAGTCCTTGGCTGTGCCGGCGTAGGGCGCCACCACTTCCGCGGCGTGCCGCACGCTGTCCTTCGCCGAGCCGGCTGCGGCGCGCACGCTGTCTTTGCGGGTCACGGTTCCTCCTCCTCGGTGGCGTTACGTATTTCGACTTTCCACCCTTTTACGGATCATGCCTGCGAATGAGCTCGGGGGCATGTGAAGGGCGGGCATCCGGGTCACGCAGAGGCATCAAGGTCACACAGGGCAACCAGGTCACACAGATGAATACAGGGCAACAGGAGCTTGTCGTCGACAATGCCACGGATCGCCGCCGCGCGCCCCCGGCCCGGGGTCACTCGACCGGATTTCTGCAAGGATCGGAGGGTCACCAGTAGACAAAGGAAGGCACATCGTGGCCGAGCAGCTCCACGCCACCCTGAAGACCAGCCACGGCGACATCGACGTACGGCTGCTGCCGAACCACGCGCCCAAGACGGTGCGCAACTTCGTCGAACTCGCCAAGGGCGAGCGTGAGTGGACCAATCCCGCCACCGGTGAGCGGTCGAGCACCCCCCTCTATGACGGCACGATCTTCCACCGGGTGCTCAGCGGCTTCATGATCCAGGGCGGCGACCCCCTGGGCACCGGCATCGGCGGCCCCGGCTACGAGTTCGAGGACGAGTTCCACCCCGACCTGCGCTTCGACCGGCCGTATCTGATGGCCATGGCCAACGCCGGGCCGGGCACCAACGGCTCGCAGTTCTTCATCACCGTCGCCCCGGCGGTGCACCTCAACCGCAAGCACACCATCTTCGGCGAGGTCGTCGACCCGGCCAGCCAGAAGGTCGTGGACGCCATCGCCACCACGCAGATCAACCCGCGCACCACGCGCCCGGTCACCGACATCGTCATCGAATCCGTCGTCGTCGAGACCCGCTAGGGCCTGCCCGAAGGGAACCAATCGCCCCGCTCATCCGTAAAGATGGGCGGGGCGGGTGCATGCCGGGACGACGACTTAGGGGATCTCATGGACCAGGCGCCAGACAGCGCGCACCAGGCCCAGGGCCTGCCCGGCTGCTACCGGCACCCGGACCGGGAGACCGGCGTCCGCTGCACCCGGTGCGAGCGCCCCATCTGCCCCGACTGCATGGTCAGCGCCTCCGTCGGCTTCCAGTGCCCCGACTGCGTCCGCACCGGCTCCGGCACCGGACACGCGCCCACCGCGGCCCGTCCGCGCACGATCGCGGGCGGCACGCTCACTGCGGACCCCCGACTGATCACCAAGATCCTCCTCGGCATCAACCTCGCGGTGTTCATCGCCGTACAGGCCCGGCCGTCGCTGCTGAACGATCTCGTGCTGCTCGGCGCCTGGCCGCCCGAGCCCTTCACGCCCACCCAGGGCGTCGCGGGCGGGGAGTGGTACCGCCTGTTCACCTCGGTGTTCACCCACGAGGAGATCTGGCACATCGGTTTCAACATGCTCAGCCTGTGGTGGCTCGGCGGCCCTCTGGAAGCCGCCCTGGGCCGCACCCGTTATCTGACCCTGTACCTGGTGTCGGGCCTGGCGGGCAGCACCCTCGCCTATCTCGCGGCCTCCCCCACCACGGCCACTCTCGGCGCCTCCGGTGCCGTCTTCGGGCTCTTCGGCGCCACCGCCGTCCTGATGCGGCGCATGAACTACGACATGCGGCCCATCCTCGCCCTGCTGGCGATCAACCTGCTCTTCACCTTCAGCCCCGGCTTCAATATCTCCTGGCAGGCACACATCGGCGGCCTGGTGGCCGGCGTGGTGGTCGGCTACGGCATGGTCCACGCCCCGCGCGAGCGGCGGTCCCTGGTCCAGTACGGCACCTGTGCGGTGGTGCTGGCGGTGCTCGTCGGGCTCATCCTGGTGAGAACCGCACAGCTCACCTGAGCCGTGCGTTTCCACAGCTGAGCGGGGCTGTTGTCCACAGCAGGTGCCGGATCTTGTGCATAGGGTGCGGGAACAGCAGTGCCCCCTGTCACCGACCCGTGTTTCCGCAGGTCAGGCAGGGGGCGAATGCCTTTTCGATTGCCGGTACTTCCGTCACACCGGCGTCAACGCCCTAGGGGTTATCCACAGATCGTCTTTCTTTTCCCCATGTGGAAAACCGCTGTGGATAACTCAGGGGATAGCCCTGGGCAGAGGTGAGTTCACCGGGGCGTGGCCGTCACTTCCACTGCGTGGAGACGCCGAATCCGGCCGCGATGAAGCCGAAGCCCACCACGATGTTCCAGTTGCCGAACGCGTCGATGGGCAGCGAACCGTCGGTCACGTAGAACACGACGATCCAGGCCAGCCCGATGACGAACATGGCCAGCATGACGGGTGCCACCCAGCTGCGATTGGTCAGCTTGATGGCGGTCGCCTGCTTCGCCGGCGGCGGCGTGTAGTCGGCCTTCTTGCGGATACGTGACTTCGGCACGAGGGTCTCTCCTGTCGATGCGCTGCGTGGCCGCGCAGGGAACTGTGGCTGGCTCGGGGCAGCGTACAAGGGGACACTGAGTGCTCCCCCGGGCGTCCGTTAGCGTAGTGCTTCCGTGGCGCCGAAGGAGATAAGGGTACGTTGAGCAATTCTGCCGACTTTCCCCCACCGGGATCCAGTCCTGCCCGCGGGCGCCGTTTCCGGCCCGTGCGGGTGCTCACCGCTGCCGTCTTCGCTCTCGCCGGCCTCATCTTCTTCACCAGCTTCAACACGGCCAAGGGCACCAACATCCGCACGGACGCCTCGTTGCTGAAGCTTTCGGACCTGATCCATGAGCGCAGCCTGAAGAACGGCGAGCTGGACGAGTCGAACGCCGCCCTGCGCGAGGACGTGGAGGGCCTCGCGGAGCGCGACGACGGCAGCACCAGGGCCGAGGACGAGAAGCTCGCGAGTCTGGAGAAGCGCGCGGGCACCCAGAAGGTGACCGGTGAGGCGATCACGGTCACGCTGAACGACGCCCCGCCGGACGCCACCGCGAAGCTGCCCGGCTATCCCGAGCCGCAGCCCGACTACCTGGTCATCCACCAGCAGGACCTCCAGGCCGTGGTCAACGCGCTCTGGCAGGGCGGCGCCAAGGGCATCAAGGTCATGGACCAGCGGCTGATCTCCACCAGCGCCGTCCGCTGCGTCGGCAACACCCTGATCCTCCAGGGCCGCGTCTACTCACCGCCGTACAAGATCACGGCCGTCGGGGAGCCCGAGAAGCTCCAGAAGGCGCTCGCGGAGAGTCCGGCGATCCAGAACTACATGGTCTACGTCAACGTGTACGGCCTGGGCTGGAAAGTGACCGAGGACGAGACGGTGACTCTTCCCGGCTACTCGGGCACAGTGGATCTGCAGTACGCCCAGCCCGTGGAGTGAGACCGACCCGGAGCCGCCGGTGCGCCTTGTCGTCAGGACCATCAGCGAGCTCTGCATCACGGTCGGCACGGTGATAGTCCTGTTCGTCACCTATGTACTGTTCTGGACCGGCGTCAAGGCCGACCACGTGATGGACGACCAGATCCGGCAGCTGGAAGACCAGTGGGCCCGGGGGAGCGCCCGGCCGAGTCCTGCCGCCGGTGCCTCCGCCACCACCGCGCCGGAGCCGGCGGCGTACCGCAGCGGCAAGCCCTTCGCGATCATGTACATCCCGCGGCTCGGTTTCACGTGGAACAAACCGGTGCTGGAGGGCACCTCGACCGGCACCCTGAAGAAGGGCCTCGGCCACTACGCGCACACCGCGCGGCTCGGGCAGCGGGGCAACTTCTCGGTCGCGGGCCACCGGCGGACGTACGGCGACCCGTTCAAGGACTTCCCCAGGCTGCGCCGGGGCGACGCGGTGGTGCTGACGGACGGCACGACCTGGTTCACGTACCGCATCGACAAGGGCCCCTACAAAACCGTGCCCACGGACATTGAGGTGATCGACCCCGTGCCGCGTAAATCGGGGTACACCCGTCAGGGCCGCTATCTCACGCTGACCACGTGCGAACCGGAGTGGGGCCACAGCCACCGCCTGATCGTCTGGGCGCATCTGGACGCCACACAGCCCGTGGAGGCCGGGAAACCGGCGGCCCTGCGCCGTTAGTCTGGTGGACGGTACGGCGTGAGTCCGGTGCCGTGGCGCTACGGAAGGGACGGCATGTACGGCTGGATCTGGCGGCATCTGCCGGGAAACGCGGGAGTGAAGGCCCTGCTCTCACTCGTGCTGGTCGTGGCCGTGGTGTACGTCCTCTTCCAGTACGTCTTTCCGTGGGCCGAGCCTCTTCTCCCCTTCGGTGATGTGACGGTGGACAACCAGTGAGCGCGCGCATTCTCGTCGTCGACAACTACGACAGCTTCGTCTTCAACCTCGTCCAGTACCTGTACCAGCTGGGCGCCGAGTGCGAGGTCCTGCGCAACGACGAGGTGTCCACGGCGCACGCCCAGGACGGCTTCGACGGGGTGCTGCTGTCGCCCGGCCCCGGCACCCCCGAGGAGGCGGGCGTCTGCGTCGAGATGGTCCGCCACTGCGCGGCCACCGGCGTCCCCGTCTTCGGCGTCTGCCTGGGCATGCAGTCGATGCAGGTGGCGTACGGCGGTGTGGTGGACCGGGCGCCGGAGCTGCTGCACGGCAAGACCTCACCCGTCGAGCACGAGGGCAAGGGCGTCTTCGCCGGCCTGCCCTCCCCCTTCACGGCCACCCGGTACCACTCCCTGGCCGCCGAGCCGGCGACCGTGCCGGCCGCGCTGGAGGTCACGGCGCGCACCCACGACGGGATCATCATGGGCCTGCGCCACCGGGAACTCCCGGTCGAGGGCGTGCAGTTCCACCCCGAGTCGGTGCTGACCGAGCACGGTCACCGGATGCTGGCGAACTGGCTGGCGGAGTGCGGCGACCAGGGTGCCGTGGCGAGGTCGGCGGGGCTCGCCCCGGTGGTGGGCAGGGCCACGGCGTGACCCAACTGCGCCCCGAGCGCGAGTCCGGTGCCTCGTACGGAGAGCAGCCGTACGGGGACTCCGGTGCGCTCGGGGGGTGGTACGACAGCGCGGGTCCGGCGGAGCCCTGGGAGCCGGCCGACGACGAGACGGTGGCGCTGCGGGTTCCGGAACCGTCCGCGCCGATATCCGCGTCTGCGGCCGGGTCCGGTGCCTCCGCTTCCGGAACCCCGGTCGGGGGCCGTGCGGCCCGCAGAAAGGCCGCCAAGCGGCGTGGTGGGCGTCATGGGGGCGCGGCTCAGGCGTCCGCCGCCGAGTCTGCGCCGAACCGGCCGCTGTCGCGGGTGGAGGCGCGCCGGCAGGCGCGGGCCCGCAAGCCGAGTCCGGGAGTACTGGTCAGCCGGCTGATCGGCGAGGTGTTCATCACCACCGGGGTGCTGATGCTGCTCTTCGTCAGCTACCAGCTGTGGTGGACGAACGTGCGGGCGCAGGCACAGGCCGACAAGGCGAAGGACAGCCTCCAGGAGGACTGGGAGAGCGGCAAGCGCAGTCCCGGGACCTTCGAGCCGGGGCAGGGCTTCGCCATCCTGCACATCCCGAAGCTGGACGTGGTGGTCCCCATCGCGGAGGGCATCAACAGCAAGAAGGTGCTGGACCGGGGGATGGTCGGGCACTACGCGGAGGGCGCGCTGAAGACGGCGATGCCGGACGCGAAGACGGGGAACTTCGGTCTCGCGGGGCACCGCAACACCCACGGCGAACCGTTCCGCTACATCAACCGGCTGGAGCCCGGCGATCCGATCGTCGTGGAGACGCAGGACCACTACTTCGTCTACAAGATGGCGTCGATCCTGCCGGTGACGGCGCCGAGCAACGTGAGCGTGCTGGACCCCGTGCCGAAGGGCTCGGGGTTCACCGGGCCGGGCCGCTACATCACGCTCACCACGTGCACGCCGGAGTTCACCAGCAAGTACCGGATGATCGTCTGGGGCAAGATGGCCGAGGAACGGCCGCGCAGCAAGGGCAAGCCGGATGCGCTCGTCCAGTAAGGGCAGATGAACAGTGGCAGCGACCACCGAGCAGCAAGAGCTGACGGGCACCCCCACCTCCCCCCGGCGCCGGGGTACCGGCCGTGTCGCGGCGGCGATCAGCGTCTTCGGTGAACTCCTCATCACGGCGGGCCTGGTGCTGGGCCTGTTCGTCGTCTACTCCCTGTGGTGGACGAACGTCATCGCGGACCGCAAGGCGGACCAGCAGGGCGACAAGGTCCGCGACGGCTGGGCCCAGGAGGCCGCCGAGGGCCCGGTGACCTACGACTCCGGGAACGGCATCGGCTTCCTGCACGTCCCGGACATGACCAAGGGCGAGATCCTGGTCGAGAAGGGCACCACGGCGAAGATCCTCAACGACGGTGTCGCCGGCTACTACACCGACCCGGTCAAGGCGACCCTGCCGACCTCGGGGAAGAAGGGCAACTTCTCCCTCGCCGCCCACCGCGACGGCCACGGCGCGAAGTTCCACAACATCGACAAGCTGGAGAAGGGCGACCCGATCGTCTTCGAGACGAAGGACAAGTGGTACGTCTACAAGGTCTACGCCGCCCTCCCGGAGACATCGAAGTACAACGTCAAGGTCCTCGGCGCGGTCCCGCAGGAATCGGGCCGGACCAAGGCGGGCCACTACATCACCCTGACGACCTGCACCCCGGTCTACACGAGCCGCTACCGCTTCGTCGTGTGGGGCGAACTTGACCGCGTCGAAAAGGTCGACGACCAGCGCACCCCGCCGAAGGAACTGCGCTAGGCAGCGGACCTACGACGACGGCCCCGGCTCCCCTCCAAGGGGAACCGGGGCCGTCGTCGTACGGGCTGAGCCGGGGGTCAGTCCTCCGTGCGGAACGTCACGCCGTTCACTCCGCCGAAGATTCCGCCGTTGCCGTTACCGCCGTCCTCGCCGCCACCGCCGTCGACGGCGATCATGTCGACCGTCTGGCCCTTGTTGACCGCGGTGCCCGGGGGCGGGTTGGAGTTGAGGACGGTGGCGTTGTCGTCCTGGGAGCCGCCGATGTTGCCGACCACCAGGCCCGCGTCCGTCAGCATCTTCTTGGCGTCCTTGAGCTTCTGGCCCTGGATCTGCGGGACCTGGACCTGGGTGTTCGCGGGCTGCTTGCCGACCTCGATGTTCACCTTGGAACCCAGGTCGGCCGTCTGGCCCGCCGCGGGGGTGGTCTTGATGACCTTGCCCACCTGGTTCGGGTCCTGGGTCTCGACCTCGGTGCACTCGCCGACCAGCTCATTGGCCGTCATCTGGGTCTTCGCCTCGTCGCAGCTCTTGCCGACGACATCGGGAACGGTCGCCTTCTCCTCGGCCTTGGCCACGGTGAGGGTGACCGTGGTTCCCTTCTCGACCTCGTCGCCGAGTTCGGGATCCTGTGCCGTGACGGTGCCTTCCGGCTCCGACGACACCTCCTCCTTCTTCTTGACGACGAACTCGTACTTGTCGTCCTCCAGCCTCGCCTTGGCGTCCTCGAAGTCGTCCCCGAGCACACTCGGCACGACCACCTTCGGCGCCCCGGTCGACACGACGACGTCGATGGTGGACTCCTTGTCGACGGTCGTGCCCCCGATCGGCGTCTGCGAGCAGATCTTGCCCTTGGTCTGGTTCTCGCAGGGCTTCTCGGTGGGGTTCAGCGTCAGCTCGGCGTTCTTGGCCCGCTGCTCGGCCTTCTCGAGGGTGAGGCCCACGAAGTCCGGCGCCTTCGTGGTGTTGTTGGCCACTCCCTCACCGTCGAAGATCCACTTGCCGATCAGGATGGCGCCCACGAGGACCAGCACCGCGGCCACGACCAGCAGGATCGTGGAGGTGTTGGACTTCTTCTGGCGGCGCCGGTCGGGGCGGTCGTCGTAGCCGAAGCCGCCGTCGTCCGGGTTCATCGGCGGCAGCATCGACGTGGCGCCGGCGTCCGAGGAGCGCAGGGCCGTCGTCGGCTGGTCGTCGGGGTAGCCGCCGTAGCCGACCGAGCCCATCGCCGCCGTGGCCGCGACCGGCTGGCCGTCGAGGGCGGCCTCGATGTCGAGCCGCATCTCGTCGGCGGACTGGTAGCGGTAGTTCGGGTCCTTGACCAGTGCCTTCAGGACGATGGCGTCCATCTCGGGCGTGATCTCGGGGTCGAAGACCGACGGCGGCTGGGCCTCCTCGCGGACGTGCTGGTAGGCCACGGCCACCGGGGAGTCGCCCACGAAGGGCGGCCGTACCGTCAGCAGCTCGTACAGCAGGCAGCCGGTCGAGTAGAGGTCGGACCGGTTGTCGACCTGCTCGCCCTTCGCCTGCTCCGGCGAGAGGTACTGGGCGGTGCCGATGACGGCCGACGTCTGCGTCATCGTCATCCCGGAGTCGCCCATCGCACGGGCGATACCGAAGTCCATGACCTTGACCTGGCCGTTGCGCGTCAGCATGACGTTGGCCGGCTTGATGTCACGGTGGACGATGCCGTTGCGGTGGGAGTACTCCAGGGCCTGGAGGATGCCGATGGTCATCTCCATCGAGCGCTCCGGCAGCAGCTTGCGGCCACTGTGCAGAAGCTCACGAAGGGTGGACCCGTCGACGTACTCCATGACGATGTACGGGATCGACACGTTGTCGATGTAGTCCTCGCCCGTGTCGTAGACAGCCACGATCGCGGGGTGGTTGAGCGAGGCGGCCGACTGGGCCTCCCGGCGGAAGCGGGCCTGGAAGGACGGGTCGCGCGCGAGATCCGCGCGCAGCGTCTTCACTGCCACGGTGCGGCCGAGGCGCTGGTCATGCGCGAGGTAGACCTCGGCCATGCCACCACGGCCGAGCACTTGGCCCAGCTCGTACCGGCCGCCGAGGCGACGCGGCTCTTCCATAAGCTACCTACCAGCCCTCTCCGTCGGTCCCGACCGGCATGCTTGTACGGTCGGAGGCTGCCGTCCGGGCCTACCGTACCCGGCTCGCTCTGTGTGACCTGGCCAAGCCCGTCACCCGATACAGGACCGGTATCGCAACGTGCACCGATGCGTAGGCAACGTGAGCGGGGTCACTTCTTGCTGTCGAGGACTGCCTTCATCACGTCCCTTGCGATCGGACCGGCGAGACCGCCGCCGCTGATGTCGTCACGGTTGGCGGCGCCGTCCTCGACGACCACGGCGACCGCCACCGGGGAGCTGCCGTCGGACAGCTTGGCGTAGGAGATGAACCAGGCGTACGGCTTCTCGCTGTTGTTCAGGCCGTGCTGGGCGGTACCGGTCTTGCCGCCGACCGTGGCGCCGTCGATCCGCGCGCTGGAGCCGGTGCCCTGCGGGTCGTTGACCACGGCCTCCATCATTTCCTGGAGCTTCTGCGCGGTGTCGGCGGAGACGGCCTGGGACAGCTCCTCCGGCTCGTTGGTCGCGATGGTGTCGAGGTTCGCGGCCTTGAGCTGGTCGACCATGTACGGCTTCATCAGCTTGCCGTCGTTGGCGACGGCCGAGGCGACCATGGCCATCTGCAGCGGGGTGGCCCGGTTGGAGGCCTGGCCGATGCCGTCCATGGCGTTCTGCGGCGCGTTGTCCTCGGGGTAGATGCTCTCCGCGGCACGGACCGGGGTGTCCAGCTCCGGGTCGTTGAAGCCGAACTTCTCCGCCTGCTCGATCATCTTCTCGTTGCCGACGTTGTCGGCCATCTTCGCGAAGACGGTGTTGCAGGACACCATGAGCGCGTACTTCAGGGTGGCGTTCTTGCACTCACCGTGCTGGTTGGTGAGGGGGTCCCCGGTGGTCTCCGGCAGCTGGTACGGGTCCGGCGTCTTGGTCGCCTCGTCGATCCCGGAGACCTCGCCGTTCTCCAGCGCCGCGGCCGCGGTGACCACCTTGAAGGTGGATCCCGGCGGGTAGACCTCGCGCAGCGCCCGGTTCAGCATCGGGTCGTCGGGGTTGTTCTTCTTCTGTACGGCGTTCCAGGCCTCGGCGTCCTTGTCGGAGTTCCCGGCGAACTTCGACGGGTCGTACGACGGGGTGGAGACCAGCGCCAGGATCTTGCCGGTGGCCGGGTCGATCGCGGCGACGGCGCCCTTCTTGGAGCCGAGCCCCTCGTAGGCGGCCTTCTGCGCGGCGGCGTTGAGGGTGAGCTCGACGCTGCCGCCCTTCTTGGGCTTGCCCGTGAGCATGTCGAGGGTGTTGCGGAAGAAGAGCCGGTCGTCGGTCCCGGTGAGGATGCCGTCCTCCAGCCGCTCCAGCTGATTGGCGCCGAACGCCTGCGAGGAGTAGCCGGTGACCGGCGCCCACATGGGCCCGTCGGTCCAGGTGCGCTTGTACTTGTAGTCGCCGCTCTTGGACTCCACGGAGCCGGTGATGGCCTTGCCGTCGACGATGATGTTGCCGCGCTTGGTCGAGTACCGCTCGATGTTGACGCGGCGGTTCTCGCTGTCGTCCGCCAGGTCGTCGGCCTTGACGTACTGGAGGTAGTTGTTGCGGACGAGCAGGGCGAGGATCAGAAGTCCGCAGAAGATCGCGATCCGGCGCAGGGGCTTGTTCATGACGGGCGCACCACCTGGGTCATCTCGGCGTCGGGGTTGGGGGCGGGGGTGGGCGCCGGGCGGCGCGCGGTGTCGCTGATCCGCAACAGGATGCCGATCAAGGCCCAGTTGGCGATGACGGACGAACCGCCGTAGGCCACGAACGGCAGCGTCATACCGGTCAGCGGGATGAGGCCCATGACACCGCCGGCCACCACGAACACCTGAAGGGCGAAGGCGCCCGACAGGCCGATGGCCAGCAGCTTGCCGAACGGGTCGCGGGCCGCCAGCGAGGTACGGATGCCGCGCTCGATGATCAGGCCGTAGATCAGCAGGATCGCCATGACGCCCGCCAGACCCAGCTCCTCGCCGAAGGTGGCGAGGATGAAGTCTGAGTTGGCGGCGAAGCCGATGAGGTCGGAATTGCCCTGTCCGAGGCCGGTGCCGAGGGTGCCGCCGGAGCCGAACGCCCACAGGGCCTGCATGGCCTGCTCGGAGTGGACGATGCCGTCCTGGACTCCGGCGCGGGAGAGCTCGAACTCGTGCATGGGGTCGAGCCAGGCCTGCACACGGGTCTGGATGTGCGGCTCGAAGCTCGCCACGCCGACGGCGCCCACCGCGGACATCAGCAGACCGAAGACGATCCAGCTGGTCCGCTCGGTGGCGACGTACAGCATGATGACGAACATCCCGAAGAACAGCAGGGATGTACCGAGGTCGGTCTCGAAGATCAGGATGAGGATCGAGAGCACCCAGATCACGAGGATGGGTCCGAGGTCGCGGCCGCGCGGCAGGTACAGGCCCATGAAGCGGCGGCTGGCCAGTGCCAGGGCGTCTCGCTTGACCATGAGGTAGCCGGCGAAGAACACCGCGAGGGCGATCTTCGCGAACTCACCGGGCTGGAGCGTGCCGAGACCGGGGATCTTGATCCAGATCTTGGCGCCGTAGGTGGGGGCGCTGAGGCCGGGCACGAGCGGCAGGAGCAGCAGGAACAGCGCGGCGGCCATGGAGATGTAGGTGTAGCGCTGCAGGACGCGGTGGTCCTTGAGGAAGATCAGCACGACCACGAGCAGGGCGAGGCCCATCGCCGAGTACAGCAGCTGGCGCGGTGCGGCATCCGCGTAGTTGCTGAGGCGCTTGGACTGGTCCAGCCGCCAGATGGCGACCAGCCCGAGGCCGTTGAGCAGCGTCGCGAGGGGCAGCAGGAGCGGGTCGGCGTACGGCGCGAACTTGCGGACCGCGAGATGGCCGACACCGGCCAGCATGCCGAAGCCCAGGCCGTAGCCCAGGAGGCCGGTGGGCACCTCGTCATTGAGCGCGAGCCCCACGTTGGCATAGGCGAAAACCGGAATGACGACGGCGAACACCAGCAGCGCGAGCTCGGTGTTGCGTCGGCTCGGGGCGCCGATGGAGCCGATCGTGGACGTGTGATGCGTCGAGGTGTTGGGCGTACTGCTCATCGTGTGACGGGGCCTCTCACGGCTTGCCTACTGCGTACCGCACTTCGAGACGACCTTCTGCTCTTCCTCCGAGAGGGTGGGGCCGGGAGTGGGAGTAGGGGCGGTCGCGGACGGGGACGGGGAGTTCGAGGGCTTGTCCGACGGCGTGGGTGTCGGTGACGCCTTGGACGTGAGGGAGGTACGCGTGGTTCCCGTGGTGCCTCCGGCCTCGCCCTCGCCGGTGCGGGAGTTCCGCTCGCTCTCGGCCGCCTGCCGCTCGGACTGCTTCTTGCACGCGGAGGCCTGCAGGGCCAGCTCGTCGATCTTCTTCTGGGCGTCGTCGAGCCCGCCCTCGGGGATCGTCGCCTCGACGAGCTCCTGCTGGTACGGCGGGAGGTACTTGAGTTCGATCTCGGGGTGGTCCTTCTCCACGTCCGACAGCGAGACCCAGGCGAGGTCCTGGCTGATGCCCCGGTACAGGGCGACGTGCTCGCCGTTGGCGCCGACGTAGTACTGGGTCTGCGTCCAGCGCCAGCCGCCGTACAGACCGCCGCCGACGACGGCCAGCGCGAGCACCGAGTAGAAGGATCTCTTCAGCCACTTGCGGCCCTTGCGGGGCTTGACGAAGTCGTCGTCGCCGTAGTCGCCGAAGCCGGCCGTGGAGATGTAGCCGGTGGTGTCGCCGGAGCCGGGCGGGCCGAACTCGCCGCCCCCGCCGCCCTGTCCGGGCACCTGGCGGCCGAGCCCGGAGGCACGGCCCGCGGGGGTCTGCATGATGCCGTTGTCGTGCAGCTGGTGCTGGTTCTCGGCGACGGCGCCGACCACCACGGGCTGGTCGGAGATCTGCCCGGCGAGGGTGTCCCCGGTGTCCAGGTCGAGGACGTCCGCGACGATCACGGTGATGTTGTCGGGGCCGCCGCCGCGCAGCGCGAGCTGGATGAGCTCCTGCACGGTCTCCTGCGGGCCCTGGTAGCTGGCGAGGGTGTCCTCGAGGGTCTGGTGGGACACCACGCCGGACAGGCCGTCGGAGCAGATCAGGTAGCGGTCGCCGGCCCGCACCTCACGGATCGACAGATCCGGCTCGACATGGTCGCCGCTGCCCAACGCCCGCATCAGCAGGGAGCGTTGGGGGTGGGTGGTGGCTTCCTCCTCGGTGATGCGGCCCTCGTCGACGAGCCGCTGCACCCAGGTGTGGTCCTGCGTGATCTGGGTGAGCACACCGTCGCGCAGCAGGTACGCGCGCGAGTCGCCGACGTGCACCAGGCCGAGGCGCTGCCCGGTCCACAGCAGGGCGGTGAGCGTGGTGCCCATGCCCTCCAGCTGCGGGTCGTCCTCGACCATCGAGCGCAGCTGGTCGTTGGCGCGCTGCACGGCGGTGCCGAGTGAGGTGAGGATGTCGGAGCCGGGCACGTCGTCGTCGAGGGCGACGATGGTGGAGATGGCCTCGGAGGAGGCGACCTCGCCGGCCGCCGCGCCGCCCATGCCGTCGGCGATGGCGAGCAGCCGGGGACCGGCGTATCCGGAGTCCTCGTTGCCCTCCCGGATCATGCCTTTGTGCGATCCGGCGGCGAAGCGCAGTGACAGACTCATGCGCACCTCGCCCGTCGGCTCCGGGTACATCCGCACGGTGCCCACCCTCCGGTCGGGAGCGCGCCGGGGCCCGTCGTGGGGGCCTCCGCTGCGTGCTCGCTCCGCTCGCGCCTATTCATGATGCAGCACTACTTCCGCAGCTCGATGACGGTCTTGCCGATGCGGATCGGCGCGCCCAGCGGAATCGGGGTCGGGGTCGTCAGCCGCGATCGGTCGAGGTACGTGCCATTGGTGGAGCCCAGGTCCTCGACGATCCAGTTGCCGTCGCGGTCCGGGTAGATCCTGGCATGCCGGCTCGAGGCGTAGTCGTCGTCCAGCACGATCGTGCTGTCGTGCGCCCGGCCCAGCGTGATGGTCTGGCCCTGGAGCGCGACCGTGGTGCCGGTGAGGGTGCCCTCGGACACCACGAGTTTGGTCGGGGCGTTACGGCGCTGACGGCCACCGCCGCCCGTCTGCTGGCGCTGCTGCGGTGGCGCCGCCTGGCGCGCCTGCTGCTGCTGGCGTCCGGCCTCCCGGCGCGACCCGCGCTGGGTGACACGCGTACCGAACAGGTCGCTGCGGATGACCTGCACGGCCACGATCACGAACAGCCACAGGACGGCCAGGAAACCCAGCCGCATGACCGTGAGGGTCAGCTCTGACATTGCCCCCGCTTCACCCTTCGGCTTGCCTATAGAGAATGGTGGTGTTGCCCACGACGATCCGCGAGCCGTCGCGGAGCGTAGCGCGGGTGGTGTGCTGTCCGTCCACCACGATGCCGTTGGTGGACCCGAGATCCTGGATCGTCGAGGGCGTTCCGGTCCGGATCTCACAGTGCCGGCGGGAGACGCCGGGGTCGTCGATCCGCACGTCGGCCTCGGTGCTGCGACCCAGCACGAGCGTCGCGCGGGAGATCTGATGGCGGGTGCCGTTGATCTCGATCCAGTAGCGGGTGCGGCCGGCGGCCGCGGGCGTCGCGGGGCGCGGGCCGCCCGCGGGCTGCGGGTAGCCGTAGCCGCCGGGGCGGGCGCCGCCGGGGGGCGGCGCGCTCGGCATCGGCGGGGCTCCCGCGGGTGCGGCCGGAGCGGCGGCGGGCGGGTAACCGTAGCCGCCGGGGCGTCCGGCCGGGGCGGGGGCGGGCGGGCCGCCCTGCTGGTCGGTGGAGCCGGCCAGGGTTCTGCTGCGCACGCGGTACAGGCCGGTGTCGAGGTCGTCGGCCTTCTCCAGGTGGACCTTGATGGGGCCCATGAAGCTGTAGCGCTGCTGCTTGGCGTAGTCGCGGACCATGCCGGCGAGCTCGTCGCCGAGCTGCCCGGAGTAGGGGCTCAGGCGCTCGAAGTCCGGTGCGCTGAGCTCCACGATGAAGTCATTGGGGACGACCGTGCGGTCGCGGTTCCAGATGGTCGCGTTGTTGTCGCACTCGCGCTGCAGGGCTCCCGCGATCTCCACGGGCTGGACCTCGGACTTGAACACCTTGGCGAACGTGCCGTTGACCAGACCTTCGAGACGCTGCTCGAACTTCTTCAGGACTCCCATGGGGCACCTCCTCCGTAGCTGCTTGTGTCCTGCGTCCCGCCCTGCGGGTACTGCCTTACCTGGTACTGCTTACTGATCGTATCCACGCGCCGGTGAATCGGCTGGTTCCCCCTGTCGGCCCGGTCGACGGGTGTCGACGCCTGACGAAGTTCCCTGTGGAGCTCGCCTTCGAACTCTTCTCGGGCGTACTCCTGGCAAGGATCGTAGAGGCGGCCGAAGACCAGTGTCCCGCACCTGACTGTGGACCCGGCCCGGGTGCGGGGCAGACCGGCCGGACCGGTACGAGGTTGATACGTGAACGGAGACGGCCCGAGACGCGTGAGGGCCGGTCTGGGGGGCTGCTGCCCCGCCGATAGGGATGTGAACCCACCCGGTCCAGCGTGCTAATGTTCTCGATGTCGGAAGGCGCGGAACCGCAAGGGACAGGGCCTGAGGACACACCCAATGCGCGGGTGGCGGAATAGGCAGACGCGCTGGATTCAGGTTCCAGTGCCCGCAAGGGCGTGGGGGTTCAACTCCCCCCTCGCGCACCACGGGAAGAGCGGCATCGATCAGATGCCGCTCTTTCTTGTTGTCCGGTGACGGTCAGGCGCGTGCCGCCTGTGAGGAAGCTCTCAGGCGCGCTTCATGACCAGGCTGACGTTGTGGCCGCCGAAGCCGAAGGAGTTGGCCAGGGCCGCGTCCCAGGAGCCGGTGCGGTTCCCGCCGCGGACCACGTCGAGCCGGATCTCCGGGTCCTGCTCGTCGAGGTTGCGGACCGCCGGGACCACCCCGTGGTGCAGGGACAGCAGCGTGGACAGGGCGCCGAACGCACCCGAGGCGCCCAGCATGTGCCCGGTCATGGACTTGGTGGCGGTGACCGCCGCCCCGTCGCCGATCACCTTGTGCAGCGCCTCGGCCTCCGCGAGGTCACCGCTCGGGGTGGAGGTGGCGTGCGCGTGGACGTGCCCGATGTCCCGCGCCTCGACGCCCGCGTCGGCCAGCGCCGTGCGCATCGCCTGGATCTGCCCCTCCGCGTCGGAGGCGGTGATGTGCTGGGCGCTGGACTGCACGGCCGCGCCCGCGAGCGCGCCGTAGACGCGGGCCCCGCGCGCCCGGGCGAACTCCGCGCGCTCCAGGACGACCAGGGCGGCGCCCTCGGCGATCACGAACCCGGAGCGGGCCGCGTCGAAGGGGCGGGACACCGCCGCCGGGTCGCCGCCGTGCACGGACAGCGCCTTCATCTGGGCGAAGGCCGCGATCATGAACGGGTGCAGGGTGGCCTCGGTGCCGCCCGCGACGACGACATCGGCGCGGCCCGCCCGGATCAGGTCGAGACCCAGCGCGAGGGACTCCGCGCCGGAGGCGCAGGCGCTGACGGGGGCGCGGGCGCCGGCCCGGGCGCCGAGTTCCATGGAGACCCAGGCGGCCGGGCCGTTGGGCATCAGCATCGGCACCGCGAACGGTGACAGCCGCCGGATGCCCGAGCTCTCGTAGAGGTCGTCCTGGCCCAGCGAGCTGAGGATGCCGCCGATGCCGGTGCCGACGACGACCGCGAGACGCTCCGGCTCGACCGGCGGCGCCCCCGCGTCCTGCCAGGCCTCGCGGGCGGCGACCACGGCCAGTTGCTCGCCGCGGTCCAGCTTGCGGGCCTGCGCCCGGCCGATCGCCTCGGTGAGATCGCTCTCCACGGTGCCGGCGATGCGCACCGGCAGGTCCTCGGGCCAGTCCGGGCCGAGGTCGCGGATGCCGGAACGCCCGGCCAGCAGGCCCTCCCAGGACGCGGCGGCGTTCGCGCCGAGCGGTGTCAGCGCACCGACACCCGTCACCAGTACGTCGTCACCGTGCGGGGCCATCTGAACTCTCCTCGGATCCGGCGGGCCATGTCGTCGATACGTCCTGACACCATCGCCCGGCGGACGGCCGGACGGGCCCGCCGGACGCGAACGGGCCAGAGATCCTGCGTGAACGTGGCACCCGGTACGGACCCGCCGGCCCGGCGTTCCGGCACCCCGGTCCTCGTGCGCGGATGTGCCACAGCGCGTGCGCGGCCCGGCGAGAGGACCGCGGGCCGGCGGCCTAGCGTGACCTCGGTGCAGCGGCGCCCCCACCGGACCGGGGACAGTCCGGTGGGGTTCGCGGCCGTGTGCCGGTTCCGGTCGTCACCTCGTGGTGAACAACTCGCCCTCCGTACGGCGGGCCAGGAGCGACCGGTACCAGGTGGCACCGACGGCGAAGTCACGGGCGAAGTCGCTCGTGGGCGCCATGTCGAGCAACTGCCACAGACGGGAGCTGTCGTACCAGTGGTCGACCGCGAGCAACGACAGACGCCGCCGGACCAGGCTGTCCCGGTCGGCGCCGGTCAGCGCGGCCGCCCGGGCACGGGACACCTCGCCCTCGGGCGGCGGCAGCCGCAGCTCGCGGCAGACCGCCTCGACCAGGTCCCGCACCCGGACCGGCTCCGGCCGGGCCGCGTGCAGGACCGCACCGCGCGGCAGCTCGGGCCGCAGGGCCAGCGCGGCCACGACCCGGGCCAGATCGTGCACTCCGATCACGGACGTGCGGGCACGTCCGCCGTCGATCCAGTGGGGGAAGGCGGTGAGGAAGTCCACCAGCGCCGGGACCACCCAGACGTCTCCGGGGCCGTACACCAGATGCGGGCGCAGGACCAGGCCGCCGGCCGCGAGGACCCGCTGTTCCCCGGCCAGTCTGCTGACGCTGGTCGGCGAGGACGGGCCGAGCTCCGGCTCGCCCTCCCTGGCGCCGGTGTGCGGCTCGTCCCGGTAGACGGCCGTGGTGCCCAGCTGGACGATCCGCTCGACCCCGGCACGGGCCGCCTCCGCGAGCAGGGCCTCGGTGCCCGCGTCGTTGACCGCGGCGCAGTCCGCGGGGCTGCCGCCGATCAGCGAGGCCAGATGGAGCACGGTGTCCACGCCGTCGCAGACACCACGCAGCGAGCGCGGGTCGCGGAGCGAGCCGTGGCGCACCTCCACCCGGCCGGTGTCGTCGAGGGCCGGGGGGCGGTGGTGGACGAGTAGGCGCAGCTGCGGGGAGTCCAGCGCGGCAGGGCCGGCGGAGAGCAGGCCGGTGACGTGGGAGCCCACGAAGCCGGTGCCACCGGTGATCAGTATCCGTCGCGTGGGTGCCATGTGAAATTTCTTTCCGAT
Organism: Streptomyces sp. YS415; assembly: GCF_023544665.1. GTDB lineage: Bacteria > Actinomycetota > Actinomycetes > Streptomycetales > Streptomycetaceae > Streptomyces. The sequence goes on along the minus strand of NZ_JAMJFL010000009.1, from coordinate 83,151 downwards.
CTCGTCTCGGTAAAGGGAATCAGGGCAGGCAGTGCGGCACGGAGGGGGGAGAAAGCGGCACGTGGGGTCGCCGCAGGGGTAAAAGGTGCGTGCAGGAATTCGAGCCGGAATCGCGTACGGCACGAATCGGGGACTCAGCAGACGGGTGATGTGAGGGCATGCCGAACGGCGGACTTCTTGAGGGAAAGCACGCGTTCATCACGGGCGCCAGCAGTGGGATCGGGGCGGCGGCGGCCCGGGTCTTCTGCCGGGAGGGCGCGTCGGTCACGCTGGCCGCCCGTCGGCCGGAACGGCTCGCCGCGCTCGTCGGCGAGCTGTGCGCCGAGGGGTACGAGGCTCAGTACGTCGTCGTCGACGTATCGAGGAACGAGCAGGTGGCGGCGGGTGTGGCGCAGGCCGTGGGGAGATTCGGGAAGCTCGACGTGGCGTTCAACAACGCCGGGGTCGCGGCCGAGGGCACGCCCATGCACCTGATGAGCGACGAGGTCTACGACACCCTCATGGACACCAATGTCCGTGGCATCTGGAACTGCCTTCGCCATGAAATCACAGCGATGCTCGGCCGGGGTGGCGCCATTGTGAACACGAGCAGTACGGCAGGTCTGGTGGCGACTCCGGTGGCCGCTCCCTATATCGCCGCGAAGCATGCGGTCATCGGATTGACGAAGGCGGTCGCGGCCGAATATGCGGCGAGCGGAATTCGGGTCAATGCCCTTGTGCCCGGGGCGACCCACAGCGAAATGACGGACGCGTGGATGGCGAAGGTTCCCGGTGTGGCGGACGAACTGGCGCGGGCGGCGCTGCTGCCGCGGATCGCGGCGCCGGAGGAGATCGCCGAGGCGGCGGCCTGGCTGAGCAGCGACCGGGCCTCGTTCGTGGTCGGCGCGACGGTGCCGGTGGACGGCGGCTGGACGGTGCGGTGAGGAGCAGGGGGGCGCCGAGCGGCGGTGGCCGGTGGGCCGGCGGTGCGGTCCGGAGGGTGCTGCCGAGCGGCGGTGGCCCGTGGGTGGGCGGTGCGGGGGGAGGGATGGAGGGGCCGCGGGGGCAGGTCGTGCCGTGCGGGCTCCGATGGTGCGGGTCATGGGAGACGGGCTCCTGAACTGAGGCGGAACGAGGTGCGGTGCCCGGCGGTGCCGGGGCCCCGCCTTTCCCGGGACGCCGTGCACAACGGCGGTTCACGGGTTCGGGCGGGTGAGTCACGGCCCGTGGGTGGTGGGCCGGGTCGGTTGACCGAGGGTCGAGGGTGAAGGGCGGTGGGGTGAATGGGCGGATGCCGGCGAGGCCACGCCGGGGAGGACCCGGCACGCGAGGGCCGCGGAGGCCACACATGCCGGGGTGCGGATGTGCGGCTGGGGCGGCGCGAGCGCCTGGGCGTCGTCGGCGGAGCGTCGCACGGGCGGTGCCCGGAGGTGAGCCGTGCGGCCGGTGGGCATCCGGCGGTGTCCGGGAGGAGGTGCCGGTTCTGCGCGTACTAGATCCCGCGGAAGGGGCGGGACCGGGCCGCGGGGGCTCAGCGTGCGGAGGGCAGTTCGCGGAACAGGATCTCGAAGACCTGCTCGCCGTTCTGCTGTCCGGTCACGGACAGGACGTACCCGCCGGTGCCGTCGTCCCGGAGGTCGGTACGGACGGAACAGGGCGAGTCGAACTCGACGTAGCGGGTGCAGAGGACCTCGCAGGACGACGGCCGGAAGGGGCGCTCGCCGAGGACGGCGTGCGCGGCCTGCTGGGCGGCGTCGAGGAGGACCATCGCGGGCATGTGGTCGTTCGGGTGGTCGAACATCAACTCGTTCGTCACATCGGCCCGCAGCAGCCAGTGGCCGGGGGTGTCCCCGGGGGCCAGGGCCACGTCGCAGTCGTGGGTGCGGCCCACGGACCGGGCGGGCACGGGTGCGGGCAGCGGGGCGGCGATCGCCGCGGTCCAGGCGGTGTCGGTACGGCCGCGGCGGAGCCGGCGGTAGACCTCGGAGGTCATGACGGAGCAGTCGCCGCCGCCGGTGCCGATGATCTCGCCGTCCGCCCGGATGACCACCCGGGCCTGCAGTGACGACGGGACGCCCCGGCGGTGCTTGAGGTCGTGGATGGAGACGTCGAGTTCGAGCCGGGCCGGCGCGCCCGGTGCGAGCAGCCGGCTCGGGTCCACGCGGTGGTGGGCGGACGACACCAGGAACTGGTGCCCGAGCGGTACGCCGAGGCCGTCGTGCGCGACCAGGATGACGGCCTGACGGACGCTCTCGATGACCAGTGACGGCAGGAAGTTGCCCTCCTGGTCGGTGAAGCGGCGGTGGTCAGCGGGCCATTGTGTGAAGACGGTGTAGTGACGGTCGTCGTGCTTGGTGATGCCGGTCGGCAGCACGTCCTTGCGGTGCGTGCGATGCACGAGCCTGGTGTCGACCGATGCCGCGGACGGCGGGATGCACGGCCTGAGCGGTGTGGCCGGCCTGGCCGGAAACACCGTCTTCCTTATCCCCCCGTGGCGGTGTCGGCCCCTGTGAATACCAATGTTGGTGGTCATTGCTCTTCCTTCTGGAACGAGAAGGTGCATGACGGGTGACTGGTTCCAACCCCGCCGGTAAGATACGCGCATGCGGGTATGTTTTTCAATGAGAGCCGATGGTTCCGCATACGAAACCGCGTGTGTTCATCATCAACAACGACGAAGGAAGGGGGCCCAGTGGCGCAGCAGGATCGAGCCATCAGGACACGCCAGGCGATTCTGGAAGCGGCGGGCGAGGTCTTCGCGGAGTGCGGCTACTCCGCCACGAGGATCTCGGACGTCTACCAGCGGTGCGGGGTGACGAAGGGGGCCTTCTACTTCCACTTCACCTCCAAGGCGGAGCTGGCGCAGGCGGTCCTGGACGAGCAGGTGGCGGCCCAGATCCGGTACTTCGCGCCGCCGCAGGAGCCGGGGGCGCCGAAGGTCCAGGAGTGGGTGGACGTGACGCTCCTCGTGGCGCACCGGCTCACCTTCGACCGGATGCTCCAGGGCAGCATCCGCCTCGCGGTCGACCAGGGCCATGACGTCATCGACCGGAGGGTGCCGTACCAGGCCTGGATCGAGGTCAGCACCCGGCTGCTCGGGGAGGCCCAGAAGCTGGGGGAGCTGGTGCCGGGCATCGACGTGGCAACGGTGTCCGACGCGGCGGTGGGCGCCTTCACCGGCGTGCAGCTGCTGTCGGAGATCATGACGAACCGGGCGGACGTGGAGGAGCGGATCGCCGTCCTCTACGACCTGATGGCCCGCTCGCTGGCCCGGCCCGAGGTGTACGCCCGGCTCGACATCACGGCCGAGCGCGGCAAGCGGCTGACCCGCGGGGACGCGGTTCACAGCTCCGTCTGACAGGGGATCGGGGCGGCCCTTCGCGGGGCCGCCGGAGGGGAGGGGCACGTGCAGATCCAGCAGCTACGGGCATTTCGTGAGGTGGCGGCCGAGTTGAGCGTCACCCGGGCGGCGCGCAACCTCAACTACGCGCAGTCCACGGTGACGGCGCAGATCCAGAACCTGGAGGAGTCCCTCGGGGCGGCGCTGTTCGACCGGAGCCACCGGCAACTGGCGCTCACCGAGGCGGGGCTGCGGCTGCTGCCGTACGCCCGGACCATCCTGGAGGCGGCGGAGGAGGGGCGGCGGGCGGTGACCACCGAGGCGGTGTGCGCGGCCCCGGTCCGCCGGGCGGCTGTGCGCCAACGCGCCAGGAGCGGTGCGCGCATTCGGTAGCAAGGGCTTGCGCCGGCGGCGCAACCGGCGGCAGGCAGTGATCAGGTGCGGCGGCTCTGGTGGATCAGGGCCGCCCTTTGGCGTTCCCGGCGCCCGGAAGAAGTAATTCCGAATTCCCCATTCCGCATTCATGGATGGCCGAAAGAAGTCCCCCGTCATCCCCTTTCTCGTTTCACTCGCTCGGAATGATCAATTCCGGCTCGCGCGGAACATTGAATTCCGGACATCGCGTCCGCTCACGCGTGTTTCGGCAAGCAGCGGTGCGCGCGGTGGCAACCACGGGGACGGGGGCGTTCGTAGAGTCGGGGGCATCGCGGTGAGTCCGGGCCGCAGGCGGGCCGGATGCCGCTCGCCCCCCCGAGTCGCGGCCCTCCCCTCGACCGGTGCCCTCCTCGTACATCCCCCGGCGAGGAGCGTCCCGGCGGTGGGAGGGCCGCTCCGCACCCAGGGCCCCGCACTCCCAGGGCACCGCACCGGCCCTTCCCCCGGACTCCCGAACCGACACCCGTCCCCGGACAAGAGTGAGGCTCAGCCCGACATGAATGCTGATCAGCGCATCACGGATGTGGATTCCTGGCGCCGGCTTCCTGCCGCCCAGCAGCCCGACTGGCCCGACCCGGACGCTCTCAAGGGCGTGCTCGAGGAGCTGTCGTCCTACCCGCCGCTGGTGTTCGCCGGGGAGTGCGACCAACTGCGCGAGCGCATCGCCCGGGTGGCCCGCGGCGAGGCCTTCCTGCTCCAGGGCGGCGACTGCGCCGAGACCTTCGACGGGGTCACCGCCGACCAGGTCCGGGACAAGGTCAAGACGCTGCTCCAGATGGCCGCCGTCCTGACCTACGCCACCTCCGTACCCGTCGTGAAGATCGGCAGGATCGCCGGCCAGTACTCCAAGCCGCGCTCCCAGCCGGTCGAGGTCCGCGGCGACCTCACGCTGCCGGTCTACCGCGGCGACGCCGTCAACGGCCAGGAGTTCACCGAGGAGGCCCGCCGGCCCGACCCGGAACGCCTCAAACGCATGTACCACGCCTCCGCCTCCACCCTGAACCTGATCCGCGCCTTCGTCACCGGCGGCTACGGCGACCTGCGCCAGGTCCACGAGTGGAACCGCGACTTCGTCAACAGCTCCCCCATCGGCGCCCGTTACGAGGCCCTCGCCCGGGACATCGACCGCGCCCTGACCTTCCTCGCCGCCTGCGGCGCCGACCCCACCGAATTCCACCTCGCGGAGTTCTACTCCAGCCACGAGGCGCTGCTGCTCGACTACGAGGCCGCCCTGACCCGTACCGACTCGCGCACCGGGCACGCCTACGACGTCTCCGGGCACATGGTCTGGATCGGCGAGCGGACCCGTCAGCTCGACCACGCGCACGTGGAGTTCGCCGCCTCCGTCCGCAACCCCGTCGCCGTGAAGCTCGGTCCGTCGGCCTCGCGGGACGAGGTGCTCGCGCTCATCGACCGGCTCGACCCCGAACGGGAGCCGGGCCGGCTGTCGTTCATCGCGCGCATGGGCCGTGACAAGGTCCGGGACGTGCTGCCCTCACTCGTCGAGGCGGCCGCCGAGGCCGAGGCGCCCATCGCCTGGATCTGCGACCCGATGCACGGCAACACCTTCTCGGCGGCCAGCGGGCACAAGACGCGCCGCTTCGACGACGTCCTGGACGAGGTGACCGGCTTCTTCGAGGCGCACCGCGAGCTCGGCACCCATCCCGGCGGCATCCACATCGAGCTCACCGGCGACGACGTCACCGAGTGCGTGGGCGGCGGGCACCCGATCGGCCTGACCGATCTGCACCGGCGCTACCAGACCGCCTGCGACCCCCGGCTCAACCGCTACCAGGCGCTCGATCTCGCCTTCCAGGTGGCGGAGCTGTACGCCGACCGCGCCGTCCCGGCCGCCGCCCGCCCGCCGATCGCGCAGGCGGCCTGACCAGCACTTCCTCCACCGACGACCGGGCCGTGAGGCCGGGCCGAGAGCGGCCCGGCCTCACCGGCGTGCCCCGTCCGAGTCATCGAAACTCCCGATCGAAGTAGAAAACCCGCATGCGGGTATGTTTCTCTGGTGGTGCTTCATCGGAGCCCGACATCGGAACAGGGGGTACGCGATGCAACGCGTCAGTGAGGTGAAGCCCCGCCAACTGCGCAGGTGCACGGCCGACCCGCCGCCCGCGGAACGCGGTGGCCTGCAGATCGTCAAGAGCCACGAGGAGATCCTCGAAGGGACCACGGCCCGCCATCGCTTCGGCGAGGTGACCGTCTCCCTCGTCCAGGGCGGCCCCCGCGAACTCGTCCGGCCCGCCCGGCTGATCGGCGCCGGTGAGCGGTCGCGGCTGCGGATGTGCCGGCCGCTGCACGGCGAGGTCTGGGTGTTCCAGGACGGCCGCCACGGTGTCGTACGGCCGCCGCAGCTGATCTCTTTCGACACCGGGCGCCCGTTCAAGGTGATCATGCCGGACCGGTTCCGGATGGTCGACGTCATGGTGACCCACTCCCTGGTCGGGCTCACCGCCGCCGACACCCAGCGGCTCACCGCCCGCACCTGGAACGGCGACCAGGGCGCCGCCGCCCTGCTGAGCAGCCTGCTGGAGGGCCTGGACCGGCACGGCGAGGAGGTCGAGACGGCCGTCGACCTGCTCGGCGGCAGCGTCGCCGGGCTCACCGCGGTCCTGTTCGCCGAGCGGATGCGCGAGCTCGCCCCCGACAACGAGATCGCCCGCCAGGCGCTGATGCTCCGGATCCAGGCCCATGTGCGCGAACACCTCGCGGAGCCGAGCCTGAGCCCCGTCGAGATCGCCCGCCGGCACAACATCTCGCTGCGCTACCTGCAGAAGATCTTCCAGGAGTTCGGCGTCAGCCCGGCCCGCTGGATCCGCGACGAGCGGCTCGCCCGCTGCCGGTCGGAACTGGCCGACCCCGCCCTCGACCACCTGCCCGTCGCGCTGATCGGCGAACGGGCCGGTCTGTACGGGGCGTCCCACTTCAGCCGGCTGTTCCGCGGCCGCTACGGCGTCACGCCCAGCGAGTTCCGCAAGGAGCGCCGCGCCCTGCTCCACCGCACGGACACCGGCCCCGCCGCGAACACCGGAGCCCGGCGATGAGCGCGAACACCGGCGCCGCCCCGACGGCGCGCTACGGAACCGTCGAGCACTTCCTCGGCCTGCTGCTGCCCGGCGGCCTGGAACCGGAGTCGTCCTGCCCCGGCCGCCTGGTCTCGGCCCGCACCGTGGCCCCGCAGGCCCCGGCACCGCACCCGCCCGCACGGGACCGGGGCCCGGCCAAGGGACGGAGGAGGACGACATGACCGCCACCCTCACCGGCCTGCCCGAGCTGCGCATCAAGGTGCTCGGCCCGCTGGAGATCCACGTGGACGGCGAGCGCCGCACCCTCACCGCGCCGATGGCCCGGCGGGCCATGGCCGTCCTGCTGCTGGACGCCAACCATCTGGTCTCCACACAGGCCCTCGTCGAGGAGCTGTGGGACGAGGACCCGCCGCGGCTGGCCCGCAAGACCGTGCAGACCTACATCTACCAACTGCGCCAGGCCCTCAAGGGCAGCACCGACGCCGCCGGGGAGCGCCTGGAGACCGGGCCGGGCGGCTACCGGCTCACGGCGCGGCCGGGGGAGCTGGACCTGTGGGAGTTCGAGCAGCGGGCCACCCGGGCCCGTGCCGCGCTCGCCTCCGGGGCGGCCGAGGACGCCGCCCGGCTGCTGCGGGAGGGGCTCGCGCTGTGGCGCGGCGAGCCGTTCGCGGGGCTGGAGGCCGGTCCGCTGCTCACCGCGCGGATCGCGCAGATCGGCGAGGCCCGGCTGAGCGCCCTGGAGCTGCGGATCGAGGCCGACCTCCAGCTCGGCCGCCACCAGGCGCTGGTGGCGGAGTTGCGCCGGCTCACCGTGGACCACCCGCTGGACGAGCGGTTCACCGCCCAGCTGATGATCGCCGCCCACCGCTCCGGGCAGCGCAGCACGGCCCTCGACGCCTATCTGCGGCTGCGCAACCGGCTCGTCGACGACCTGGGCATCGAGCCCTCCGAGCGGGTGCGCCAGCTCCAGCAGGACATACTGCGCGAGGTCCTGCCGCCCGCCGGCAAGCCCGAGCGGGCGGTCGTACGGCGTCCCGCGGCCCCGGCGCCCGTCACTCCGGCGGTGGACCAACTGCCGCCGGAGGCGCCGGACTTCGTGGGCCGTGAGCCGGAACTGGCGCGCATCCGTGAGCGGTTCACCGCTCCCGGGCCCCAGGTGATCACCCTGCTCGGCCCGGCCGGCGTGGGCAAGACCGCGCTCGCCGTACGGGCCGCCCGCGCCATGGCCGAACGGTTCCCCGACGGGCTCCTGTACGCGTCCCTGCACGACAGCGCCGACCGGCCGCGCTCCCCGGAGGCCGTCCTGCGGTCGCTGCTGGACGGGCTCGGCATCGGCCGGCCGCGGCAGCCCGAGGACACCGAAGGACTCGCCGCGCTGTTCCGGGCCGCCACCCGGGAACGCTCGCTGCTCGTGCTGCTGGACGACGCCGCCGCCACCGACCAGGTGCTCGCGCTGCTGCCCGGCGGCGACTCCTGCCTGACCCTGGTGACCTCCCGGGTCCGGCTGTCCGGACTGCCCGGCGCCCGGCGCCTGACGCTCGGGCCGCTCGGCGCGGAGGACGCGGCCGCGTTCTTCGAGCGGCTGGTCGGCGCCGAGCGCATCACCGGGCACCATGCGGCGCTGCGGCACATGGTCACCCGGATGGGCAGGCATCCGCTGATGCTGCGGGCCGTGGGCGAGCTGTACGCGGCCCGGCCCATGTGGACGCTCAGCGACCTGGCCGCGGGGCTCCTCGACGACGACCGCCTCGTCGCCGAGCTGCAGGACGAGGCCTGCGCCGCGCTCGCCCGCGCGGACAGCGCCCTGGCCCGGCTCGCACCCTGGCTGCGCAGGTCGGTGTTCCTGCTCGCCGCGGCGGGACCGGGGCCCTTCGACACCGAGCAGGTCAAGTCGGTGCTGGAACTCGACACGTGGAGCGCCCAGTCGGTGGTGGGGCGGCTGCTGGACCGGCACGTCCTGGTCCTGGCCGACGCCTCGCCGGGCGCCTCGGCCACCTTCCGGGTCCCGGAGATCGTCCGGTTCGGAGTCCTCGCCCACGCGGCCGGCGGCTCGGCCGACCGCGGTGACTCCGCCTGGTCGGGTGCGGGGCGCAGCGACCCTGCCCGGTGTGACGCGGGCCGTAAGGACTCCGTCCGGTCCGACGTGGGCCGTAAGGACTCCGTTCGGTCCGGCGAGGGCCGTAGTGAGCCCGCCTGGTCCGACGCGGGCCGTACTGAGCCCGTCCGGTCCGACGCGGGCCGTACTGAGCCCGTCCCGTCCGACGCCGGTCGCAGTGAGCCCGTCCGGTCCGGGGGCGGTCGTGCGGGTTCTGCCCGGGACGATGCCGGTTGCACCGGTCCTGCCTTGTCGGACGCCGGTCGCAGTGAGCCCGTCCGGTCCGAAACCGGCCGTACCGACCCCGCCCGGTCCGAAGCCGGCCGTGGTGACCCCGTCGGGCCCGATGCCGACCGGCCCTGCGGCGCGGGAGCCGTCCGCCGGGGGCTGCTCACGGCCCGCAACTCCGCCTGGTCCGACGCGGGCCGCACGGACGCCGTACGGTCCGACGCCGGTCGCGCCGACGGTCCCCGGAACGATGCCGGGCGCACGGATCCCGTTCGGTCCGAAGTCGGCCGTACCGATCCCGCCCGGTCCGACGCCGGCCGTACCGATCCCGCCCGGTCCGACGCCGGTCGTGGTGACCCCGTCGGGCCCGATGCCGACCGGGCCTACGGCGCCGGAGCCGTCCGCCGGGGGCCGCTCGCGGCCCGGCCGCACGGGCCGGTTCCCGGACCGCCGCGGCGGCGCCCGGTGACCCCCGCCACATAGTCCTTTTCCAGCCTGCCCCGCACGTCCGCACCAGCGCCCCGCGCAACCCCCGAAAAACGGCCCTGACCAGCACGTTGTCCCGCTCTTGGACACGCCTTGGGCGGGTGTTGAACGGGCCATCGGAGTCTGGACACCGGCGACGGTCGCCCGTCCGGATCGCTCCCCGTCGCACGACCGAACGAACCAGCCAAGGAGACCCCATGACGGACCAGCAGTTCGGCCAGCTCGACGTCCGCTACCTCAACCACTCCGCGCTCGCCCTGCCCGGCGGCGGGGAGCTGTACTACGAGGACAGCGGCCAGGGCCCGGCGGTGACCCTGCTCAACAACTTCTACATCGTCAGCCCGATCTGGCGGAACTTCACCACCGAGCTGGCGAACGACTTCCGGCTCGTCCACTACGACCTGCGCAACCAGGGTGCCTCCAACCCGGGCCCCGAGCCGGTCACGTTCATGGACCACGTCGAGGACGTGCGCCGCCTGCTGGACCACCTCGGCATCGAGAAGACCTACCTGGTCGGCACGTCCATATCGACCCTCATCGCCCGGGAGTTCGCCCTCAAGTACCCCGAGCGCGTGGCCGGCCTGGTCCTGGTGGGCCCGGCGTTCTCGCCCAACGGCACCCTGCGCCGCAAGCTGGTCAGCCGCTCCTGGCTGGCGAGCCTGGAGTCCGGCGGCACCCAGCAGCTCTTCGGCCACCTCTACCCGCTGGTCTTCCCCGACCAGATGATCCACGAGGGCGGCACCGCGGCCTACCTGGCGCTCAAGGACAACTTCCTCTCCCTGCTCTCCGTCGGCTCCATCCGCGAGAACCTGCTCGCCTCCCTGGAGATCGAGGACGACCCCGAGGAGCTGGCCCGCCTCGCCGCCCCGACGCTGATCATCAACGGCGACGGCGACTTCGCCTGGAGCGAGTCCGTCATCGAGGACGCGCTGAACCGCATCCCGGACAGCCGCGCCGTCACCCTCAAGCACGCGGGCCACGTCCCGTTCTTCGACGACCCGCAGGGCTTCCAGACGGCCGTCTCCGAGTTCGTACACGAGCTGGAGGCGCGACACGCGTCCGCGACCGCCACCGCGGTCACCGGCGCGTAGCAGGACGGGCGACCGGGGGACGGCCGGGGCCCGGTGATCCCGGACCCTCCGGCCCCCCTCCGCGCCGCCCGCCCGCACCCACCGAACCCGATCCACCGAACCCGATCCCCCCGATCCGCTGCACCACCGCAGCACCCCATCGACGCACACCACGTCCCGACGCTGGAGACAAGCACTCATGACAACACGTCTGTTGACCGGGGCCACCGGCTTCGTCGGCGGAGCCGTGGTCCTCGAGCTCCTCGACAAGACCGACGACCCCGTCATCGCACTGGTCCGCGGCAAGGACGACGCCGAGGCGACGCAGCGCCTGCACGACACCCTCTCCGCCATGGCGGACGGCTACGGCCGCTCCGACCTGCACCCGGAGATCCTGCGCCGCACCGTCGCGGTGCACGGCGACATGACCGTGGACGGCTGCGGGGCCGACCTGAGCGCGGTGCCGCCGGTCGACGAGGTCTGGCACTGCGCCGCCTCGCTGCGCTACGAGGAGGAGTACCGCACCGAGATCGAGGCGCAGAACGTCCAGGGCACCGCCAACGTCCTGGAGCTCGCCCGCAAGGTCGGCGCGCGCACCTTCAACTACGTCTCCACCGCCTACGTCGCGGGCTCGCGCACCGACCTGATCACCGAGGGCCCGGTGACCGACCCGTCGGTGGCCAACAACTGCTACGAGCAGACCAAGATGCGGGCCGAGGCCCTCGTCGAGGAGGCCGCCGGCGACCTGCGGATCCGCATCCTGCGGCCCACCGTCGTCATCGGCCACAGCGTCACCCGGCACGGGCTGAACTGGTCGGGCCTGTACGGCTTCGCCCGTCAGGTGCTGGTCTTCAAGAAGACCGCCTCCCGCAAGCTCGGCACCTTCCTCTCGCACGCCCGGGTCCGGCTGCTCGCCGACCCCGACACCGTGGTCAACCTCGTCCCGGTCGACATCGTCGCCCGCAACGCCGTGGCCATCTCGCTGTCGGACTCGCCGGAGACGTACTTCCACCTCGGCAACTCCGACGGCCCCAAGGTCCGCGACATGGTCACCCAGATCTTCGAGCTGCTCGGCCTGCGCGAGCCGCTGTGGGTGGACGACCGCGACGGCTTCACCGCGATCGACGAGGCCCTCGACGGCGGCATGAACTTCTACCGCTCCTACCTGCGCTACAACAAGCGCTTCGATCTCACCAACACCGCCGCCATCTGCGGCCCCGACGCCTCCTACGCGCCCACCGGCGAGCAGGAACTGGCCGAGTACCTCCTCTACTACCTGCGCACCCTGCGCGGCTTCGAGGAGAACAGCGGCACCGAGCGCGTCGTCCACCCCGTCGCCGCCTGACCCGTCCGTCGACGACGAGAACCCCGAGCCTGCGCACGCCCGCGGGCCGTCACTGGAGGAGACATGTACGACAGCACGACGGTCGCGGAGCACCTGCGCGGCCTGCTGGAGAACGCGGTCGGCGCTCCGCTGCCGCTGGACGACCCGGCGGCCCGTACGGCGTCGCTGTGGAACCTGGGGCTCACCTCGGCGGGCTTCATGCGCCTGCTCGCCGACGTCGAGGACGCCTTCGGCATCGAGTGGGACCTGGACCAGCCGACCGAGGCGTTCTCGTCCTACGACGCGCTGCTCGCCCACGTCACCGGGCACCTGGAGCGCCGCACGGCCCCGGCGGGGGGTGCGTGATGGCCCGCGTGAACCGACGGCTCGCGCTGGCCACCGCCCCCGCCGAGGCCGCCCGCCGCCACGGCGCCGTACCGATCCGCCTCGACCGGCAGCTCGACCTGTTCCCGCAAGCGGGCCGCAGCTTCGACTACGCCGCCTTCGCCGGCCTGGTCGAGGAGGCCGCCGCCCTGCTCGCCGGGGCCGGCGTCACCGACGGACAGCGCATCCTCATCGTCAAGCAGCCCAGCTTCGACATCCCCCTGCTGGCCTTCGCCTGCGCCCGGATCGGCGCCGTGCCGGTCCTGGTGCACTCGGCCGTCGGCTTCCAGGCGCTCGGCGTCATGACGGAACGCGCCGCCCCGGCGGCCGTCATCACCGATGCCACCACCGAGGCGGCCGGCGTGCTGGACTCCGTCGACCCCGCGCTGCCCCGCTGGTACGCCGGGGAGCGCGGCGAGCACGGGCTGTCCCTGCTGGACGCGGAGCGCGGCGAGGTCCCGCCCGCCGCCGTGCCCCGCGAGGACACCCCGCAGCTGGTCACCCACAGCTCGGGCACCACGGGGGTGCCCAAGCTGGTGCTGCACTCCGTCCACAGCTTCGCCGGGCACGCCCGGCCGCAGATCACCATCGGCAAGGTGCTGCGGGTGCGCGACCCGTACCTGATGTGCCTGTCGCCGGTGCACGCCCGCTGCATGTCCGGGATGCTCGCCATCCTCGCGCTCGGCCTGCCGCTGGGCTTCCTCACCGACACCGCCCCCGAGAACGCGGCCGAACTGCTCGCCGCGGTGCGGCCGGGCGTGGTGGAGACCGTCCCGAACGCCTTCATCCGCTGGGAGGAGGTCGCCGAGCGGCAGCCCGAACTGTTCGCGCAAACCCGGCTGTTCGTCAGCTCCTTCGACGCCGCCCACCCGCGCACCATCCGCACCCTGCTCGGCGCGGCCCGGCCCGGCGCCCGCTACATGCAGGCGTACGGCCAGACCGAGACCGGACCGGTCACCGTCAAGTCCCACAAGCTGAAGAGCCGCTGCGACGACGGCCGGTGCGTCGGCCGGGCCGTCCTCGGGCACACCAAGATCCGCGTCCTCGACGACGAGGGCGGCAAGGCCCCCAAGGGCACCCCCGGCCAGATCTTCGCCCGCTCCTCCGGCGTCACCCCCAGCTACCTCGGCTCCCCCGACCAGCGGGTCGACGGCTGGTGGGCGATGGGCGACTACGGCCTGGTCAGCGACCGCGGCTGTCTGCACCTGTTCGACCGGATCGTGGACCGGGGCAGCGGCGTGGAGAGCCTGCTGGCGGCCGAGGACGACATCCTCGAAGCGCTGCCGCAGCTCACCGAGGCCGTGATCATCCCGATGTCCGACGGCCCCGCGGTCCCGCTCGTGGTCACCCGCGGCGACGCCCCGCTGGACCTCGCCGCCTGGCGCCGCGCGGTCGCCGCGCTGCCCGAACTCGCCGCCCCGGTGCAGTGCCGCTGGGACGACATCCCGCACACCGCGACCTGGAAGGTCAAGCGACTGGAGGTGGCGCGCCGGCTGGCCGCGGGCGACCTGCCGGTCCTGGCCACGGCAGGGGAGGAACGATGACGACCGCACCGCCGCGCCGGACCACCACGGCGGCGGAACTCTGGCACCACTGGCTCCCGGCGGTGGAACGGCTCGTCGCGGTGCCGCAGGAGTACCGCGACGCCCGGCTGAGCCACGAGGAGGCGGCCCGCGAACTCGCCGTCGACGAGGACGTCCTGGAGAACCTGGTCGGCGCCGGCTTCCCCGCCGAGGACACCCCGGACGGGCTGCGCTACGACCACCACGACGTGCGCAACCTCGGGCTCCGGTCCGGCCTCGGCCGCTCCCTGGCGGAACTGGGCGAACGCCAGTGCATGCGGATGGCGGCCGGCCGGCCCGAGCAGTGGCTGACCGAGCGCGTCACCCGGATCCGGCTCACCGCCACCTGCTCCGCCGCCGGCTGCACCAGCTGCGTCACGCCCCCGGTCCCCGCCGAACCCGCCCCCAAGCTGTACGAGGGCCGGCTGACGGAGTGGGTGCGCGAGGAGGGCGGCTCCATGCTGGCCACGGTCACCACCCGCGGCCACCGGGACGCCCCGCGCACCGACACCGTCCGCCGTATCCACGACGACCTGCTCGACCGGCTGGTCTCCGGCGAGTACCAGTACGGCTGGGTTCCCGAGGCGCTGCGGGCCCGCCCCGCCGCCGCGATCGAGCACCGCACCGTGGACTGCGTCGTCGCCGCCTGGCAGATGCAGCGCTGGGCCGAGGAGGCGGGTGTCCGCGCCCGCACCCGGCGCGGCTTCCTGCTCGGCCTGGTCGGCGTCGAGCACGCCTGGACCGAGGTGTTCGAGGAGGGCCGCTGGCTGCTCCTGGACCCGGTGCTGGCGTATCTCGGCTCCCGGCACCGGACCACCCACCCCGAGTTCGCCGACTTCACCCGGGGTTCGGTGCACAACCGGCTCCTCGCCTGGGACCGGTCCGTCGACGAGTCGCTGGCCGTCCACACCTGCGTGGCCGGCGGACACGTCCGCGTCGACTGCCGCCAACTCCCCGCCGCCCGTACCCCCGCCTGAGCGTACGGGCGACACATCCCCCCATCGGGGCGTTGCCCCGCCCCGTCATTCCTGGAGGAATACCCATGTTCAACAAGCTGGCCGCCTTGGCGACCGGCCGCCGAAAGCTGGTTCTCTGGCTGGGACTGCTGTTCTGTGTCGTGGCCGGAGGACTCGGCGGCGCCGTCAACAGCAAGCTGTCCTCCGGTGGTTACGAGGTGCCCGACGCCCCCTCGACGCAGGCGAACGAGATCCTCAGCGAGAAGTTCGGCACCGGTGAGCCCAACCTCGTGCTGCTCGTGAAGACCCCGAAGGGAGCCGACGACCCGGACACCGCCGCCAAGGGCGCCGAGCTCACCGAGAAGCTCGCCGCCGAGGACGGCGTCCAGGAGGCGGCCTCCTACTGGACCCTGGACAAGGCGCCCTCGCTGCGGGCCGAGAAGTCCGACTCCGCGCTGGTCCTCGCCCACCTGGAGGGCAACGAGGACGAGGTCGACGACTACCTGGCCGCACTGCGCCCGCACTACGAGGACGGCTTCGAGGGTCTGCAGATCCAGTTCGGCGGCCGGGCCGAGGCGTACGCGGAGATGAACGAGCAGACCCAGGAGGACCTCGCGCTCGCCGAGACCCTGGTGCTGCCGCTCACCCTGATCCTGCTGGTCTTCATCTTCCGCGGGGTCATCGCGGCCCTGCTGCCGCTGGCCGTCGGCATCGTCGCCATCATCGGCGCGCTCGGAGTGCTGCGCGTCCTGGTGGAGCTGACCGACGTGTCGGTCTTCGCGATGAACCTCACCACCGGACTCGGGCTCGGACTCGGCATCGACTACAGCCTGTTCGTGGTCAGCAGGTACCGGGAGGAGCTGAAGAAGGGCGCCGCCGTCAACGACGCCATCGCCACCAGCCTGCGCACCGCGGGCCGTACCGTCCTGTACTCGGCGATCACCGTGGCGCTCTCGCTCTCCGCGCTGCTGCTGTTCCCGATGTACTTCCTGCGCTCCTTCGCCTACGCCGGCATCGCGGTCGTCGCCTTCGCGGTGGTCGCCGCCCTGGTGCTGCTGCCGGCGCTGCTCGCGGTCATCGGCACCCGCATCAACAAGTGGTCGTGGAACCGCAAGAAGCCCGAGGCGGCCGTGGAGAACGGCTTCTGGCACCGCCTCGCCACCCTGGTGATGCGCCGCCCGCTGCCGCTGGCCACCGGTGTCATCGTGATCCTGCTGTTCCTCGGCTCGCCGTTCCTCGGCATCAAGCTCAACCTCGCCGACGAACGCACCCTGCCCGCGGACGCCGAGGCCCACCAGGTGGGCACGGTGCTCCTGGAGGACTACTCGGCCCGCGAGATGGAACCGCTCATGGTCGTCGCCGAGAACGCCGGCAGCGCCGCCGAGCGGGAGAGCAAGGTCGCGGCCTACGCCGAGACCCTGTCCGGCCTCGACAACGTCGCCCGCGTCGACGCCCTGACCGGCTCCTACGCCGACGGCAAGCAGGTCGCCCCGGCCGGCGCGATCAGCGAGCGCTACGCAAAGGGCGAGGGCACCTGGCTGTCGGTGATCCCGGAGGTCGGCTCCTACACCGACGAGGGCCAGGACCTGGTCGGCGACATCCGGGACGCGAAGGCGCCGTTCGAGGACGTGAAGGTTGCCGGTACCGCCGCCTCTTTCAAGGACACGATGACCTCGCTGACCGACCGCATGCCGTGGGCGCTGCTGCTGATCGCCGTCTCCACGTTCGTGCTGCTGTTCCTGATGACGGGCAGCGTGCTGATGCCGGTGAAGGCCTTCGTGCTCAACCTGCTCAGCCTCACCGCCACCTTCGGCGCCATGGTCTGGGTCTTCCAGGACGGCAACCTGATGTGGCTGACCGGCGATTTCACCGTCACCGGCGGCATCGTGGCCACCACCCCGATCATGATGTTCTGCGTGGCCTTCGGCCTCTCCATGGACTACGAGGTCTTCCTGCTCTCCCGCATCAAGGAGGAGTACGACCGGGGCGGCGACAACACCCGCGCCGTGGCCCTGGGCCTGCAGCGCACCGGTGGCCTGGTCACCGCGGCCGCCGCGCTGATCGCCCTGGTCTTCGCCTCCTTCCTGGTCTCCGGCATCACCTACATGAAGCTGCTCGGCCTCGGTCTCGCGCTGGCCGTGCTGATGGACGCCACCCTCGTCCGGGGTGTCCTGGTCCCGGCCTTCATGCGGCTGGCCGGCCGCTACAACTGGTGGGCCCCGCGCCCGCTGACCCGGGTCTACGAGCGGTTCGGCCTGGACGAGGGCGAGGACGACCCGGCCCCCGTGCCCGCCGGTCCCAGCAAGCCCGTGGACGCCGGGCGCGAACCCGCCGACGTCGGCCGGTGACCTGACCGGCGCGCAGAACCACCGGCGGGGCCCACGGCCACCCGGGCCCCGCCGGTCCTCCCTCCCCCACACCCACCCAGACACGCATCCGAGGGGAACTCCCATGTCCGACCAGCTCACCCCGGGCCACGCGCTCCTGCTGGAGTTCGTCGACCTGCCCGAACTCCTCGACGGCATCGGCCGTGACGACGACCTGACGACGGCCGGCCTCAACTCCGGCGACCTGATCCGGCTCGCCCTCGCCATCGAGGAGCGCACCGGCAGCCCGCTCGACGACGACGAACTGACCGCGCTGCACACCGTCGAGGGCATCGACCAGGTGCTGACCGCGCGCTCCGCCTCCGTGAGCGAGGCCCGCTGATGTGGATGGCCCACTTCGTCCGGCGGCACGCCGGACAGCGCCCCGACGCCCTGGCCCTCGCCGACGAGCGGCTCTCGCTCACCTGGCGCGAACTCGACGAACGCACCGACGCGCTGGCCGCTGCCCTGATCGACCGCGGGATCGGCCCCGGTGAGCGCCTCGTGGTCAGCTCGCCCAACCGGGTCGAGGTCCTGGAGCTGTACATCGCGGCCGGCAAGGCCGGGGCGATCGTCTGCCCCGTCAACCACTCCTTCCCGGCCCCCGAGGTCGAGCACGTCGTCTCCAACTCCGCGCCGCGCGGCGTGATCGCCGAGCAGGGCGTGCTGGACCGGCTCGGCGACGCGTTCGGCGACAGCTGGCGGATCGCCCTGGACAGCCCCGCCTACGAGGAACTGCTCGCCACCGAGCGCAGGACGCTGCCGCTGCCGCACATGGACGACCTGTTCGCGATCCTGCACACCTCGGCCACCACCGGCCGGGCCAAGGGCGTCGCCGTCACCCACCGCTCGGTGTCGGCCTGCTACACGGCGCTCGCCGCCGAGGCCCGGTTCACCGCCGACGACGTGATGCTCAACCCGTGCCCGCTCTTCCACGGCTCGATGGTGATCGGCCTGGCCCTGCTCGCGGCCGGCGGAACCCTGGTCCTGCAGCGGGAGTTCGCCCCGCAGCGCTTCCTCGCCGAGACGGAGCAGCGCGGCGCGACCCGCGCCTTCCTGGTGCCGTCCATGGTCCGCTTCGCGCTGCGCACCAAGGCGTTCGACTCCACCGACCTGTCCACCCTCGTCGACGTCATGTTCGGCGGCGCCCCGATGCCGGAGGAGCTGCTGCGCGAGTCCCTGGAGCGCTTCCCCTGCCCGTTCCGCGGGATCTACGGCATCACCGAGGGCGGCGGCCCGATCGCCACCGTCGTCTTCGGCGGGGCCGAGGACCACGGCGCCGACCCCGCCGCCCGGGAACTGCGGCTGCGCTCGGCCGGCCGGATGCTGCCCGGCTGCCACATCGAGGTGCAGGACAAGGAGGGCAAGGCGCTGCCGCCCGGCGAGATCGGCGAGGTCTGCGTCCGCGGCGACGGCATGATGCGCGGCTACTGGCGCAACCCCAAGGCCACCGAGTCCACCCTGCGCGACGGCTGGCTGCGCACCGGTGACCTCGGCTACTCCGACGCCGACGGCTACCTCTACCTGGTCGACCGCATCAACGACGTCCTCATCCGCGGCGGGCAGAACGTCTACCCGGCCGAGATCGAGCGGGTCCTCGGCGCCCAGCGCGGCGTCGCCGACACGGCCGTCGTGGGCGCGCCCTCGGAGGAGTGGGGCGAGGTCCCGGTGGCGTTCGTGGTGGCCGAGGGCGAGGAGCTCTCGGCGGCCGGCCTGCTGAAGGCGTGCGCAAGTGAACTCGCCAGCTACAAGCGGCCGGTGCGGATCGAGTTCGTGGAGGAGATCCCGCGCAGCGCGGCCGGCAAGATCCTGCGCCGCAAGCTGCGGGAGCGGTTCGCCGACGCCATGCCGGGCGCCGCCCCGGTGCCGCCCGTGGACCGGGGAGCGTGAGCGGCATGCGAGTCGCCTGCATAGGCGCGGGCCCCGGCGGGCTCATGCTGGCCCTGCTGCTGCGCCGCCTCGGCGGCCACGAGGTGGACGTCTACGAGCGCAGCCCGGCCGGTGCCACGTACGGCTTCGGCGTGGTCTTCTCCCGCTTCAGCCTGGCCCGGCTGCGCCGCGCCGCCCCGGACGTGGTCGCCGCCCTGCTGGACCGCGGCGCCCGCTGGGACGACGTGGAGGTCCGCCGGGACGGCGAGCGGATCCGCTCCTCCGGCCACGGCTTCGCCGCGGTGGAGCGGCGCGGACTGCTCACCGCGCTGACCGAACTCGCCGAGGAGGCGGGCGCCCGCCTGCACTTCGGCACCGAGGCCGACGCCACGGACCTGCTCGGGCGCTACGACGTCGTAGTCGCCGCCGACGGCTCCGGCAGCCGCACCAGGACCGCGTTCGCCCAGCAGTTCGGGGCGCAGGTCGTGCCCGGGCGGGGCCGGTACGCCTGGTTCGGGGTGGACCGGGCCTTCGACGCGATGACGTTCCTGTTCGCGGACAGCGCGTACGGGCCGGTCGGCGCCCATGTGTACCCCTACGGCCCGGACCGGTCGACGTTCCTGGTCGAGCTGGGCGAGCGGGCCTGGGAGCGGGCCGGTTTCACCGAGGGCGCCACGAAGCCCCCGGGCTGGAACGACGAGCAGGCCATGGAGTTCTGCGCCGAGGTGTTCGCCGAGCATCTGCGCGGGGCGAAGCTGCTCGGCAACGGCTCGCGCTGGCTGACCTTCCCGCACATCTCCGGGACCCGCTGGTCCAGCGGGCGCCTGGTGGGGCTCGGGGACGCCGTGCACACCGCGCACTTCTCCGTCGGCTCGGGCACCACGCTGGCACTGGAGGACGCGGTGGAGCTGGCGCGCCGGCTCACCGAGCACAGCGATGACGTGGACGCGGCGCTGGCCGCGTACGAGGCCTCCCGGCGCCCGATCGTGGAGTCCGTGCAGGAGGCCGCCTGGGCGAGCCTCAGGATGTGGTCGCACCCCGAGGAGCACCGCGCCCTGGACCCGGCCACCCTCATGCTGCGGCTGCTCACCCGCACCGGTCAGTCCGCGGCTGATGTGCTGCTGCGGCTCGATCCCCAGCTCGCGAAGATCGGCGCCGGGGTGACGGCGCTGCCGGAGGGGCCGATGCCGTCGCTGGTGCCGTCCGGCGGGTCCGCGGCTCCGGGCGACGCGCTGCTCCTCGCACCCGGGGCGCGGCCGCCCGCGGGCCACGAAGGTCCCCTGCTGGTCGCCGCCGACGAGCAGGCCCGGGAACGGCTGAGCGCGCTGCGGGCCGAACTTCCGGACGCGGTACTGGGGTTGCTGGTCGAGGCACCGGAGCCGGCGGAGGAGCCGGTGTCCGCGCTGGTCGACTCGGTCACCGCGCTCGCCGCCGCCGTACCCCTCGACATCGTGGCCGTGGCCCCCGGGGCGGGGCTGCCCGCCGCCGACCGCACGGCCCGCTCGGCCCTCGCCGAACGCCTGACGGCGACCGGCACCCCCACGGCGTACGTCTGCCGCCCGAACGAACTGAGCCAGGGCTGGACCCACGTCCAAGCCGCCCGAGCCATGGAGGTATGGACAACCTCCACCTGATCACTCCGGCCGATCAGCTTCCCCAGGGGCGCGGGGAACCGAGCGACCGGCCACAACGCACCCGCACCCGCACCCGCCGGCCAACACCCGCCGAAGACCACCCGCCCCCGCGCCCCCGTCGCGGGCCGACCTCTTGCCAGCCCCCGGACATCACCGGGTTCACGAAAGGAATTTGGGGGATGCCCCTGCTGGAAACCTCCCGGCCGCGCACCGGCCGGGCAGCCCCGTCCGGGCGGTGGACGACACCCGTCGGAGTCGAGGTCGTCCGCACCACCGAGCCCCTCGGCTCCGCCGCCGCCCTCCGCACCGACCTCGAGGACACCCTCGACGAACGCCGCGGAATGATCCTGTTCCGCGGGCCCGACCGGGTCATCGGCTACTGCGACCCGCCGGTGGAGATCACCGCGACCGGCCCGGAGATACGGGCCACCGCGCTCAACGAGCGCGGCCGGGTCCTGCTTCCCGCCCTGCTCGCGCTGTTCTCCGACGCCGTCGGACCCGGCGGCCGTGTGGAGGCCGACGGCGACACCCTGCGCGTGCGCGGCGGCGTCCCCGACGGCACCTTCGCCGAGGAGGACCGCACCCGGCAGGTCGGCGTGTTCGCCGTGGTCCGGGCCGTCGTCGAAGGGCTGGCGATCGCCGGCGATCCGCTGCTCGGCCTCTACGGCGCCTTCGGCTACGACCTGATCTTCCAGGTCGACCCCGTCACCCTCACCCAGCACCGCGCCGCCGGGGACCGCGACATGGTGCTGCACCTGCCCGACACCCTCTACGAACTCGACCTCAAGGCCGACGAGGCGATCCGCCACGACTACGAGTTCCGCGTCGGCGCCTCCCGCACCGACGGCCTCGACCGCTCCACCCCCGCCCGCCGCTTCGTCGCGGCCACCGAGGCCCCGCCCCGCGACCACGCCCCCGGCGAGTACGCCCGCGTGGTGGAGAAGGCGGGCCCGCTGTTCCGCTCCGGCGACCTGTTCGAGGTCGTACCGAGCCAGTCCTTCCACCGGGTCGTGCAGCGCCCGCCGTCCCAGCTGTTCCGCGCCCTGCGCGAGCGCAACCCCGCCCCGCACAGCCTGCTGATGAACCTCGCCCGGGACGAGTACCTGGTCGGCGCCTCACCGGAGATGTTCGTCCGGGTCACCCCGCGCGGCACGGCCGGCGCCCTCGTCGAGACCTCCCCGATCAGCGGCACCATCGCCCGCGGCCGGGACGCCCTGGACGACGCCGAACGCATCCGTACCCTGCTCAACTCGTCCAAGGACGAGCACGAGCTGACGATGTGCACGGACGTCGACCGCAACGACAAGTCCCGGGTCTGCCTGCCCGGCACCGTCCAGGTCACCGCCCGCCGCCGCATCGAGATGTACTCCACCCTCATCCACACCGTGGACCGGGTCGAGGGCGTGCTGCGGCCCGACCGGGACGCCCTCGACGCCTTCCTGGCCCACCTGTGGGCGGTCACCGTCACCGGGGCGCCCAAGCTGTCCGCGGTCGAGTTCATCGAACGGCACGAGCGCTCCCCGCGCCGCTGGTACGGGGGAGCGGTGGGCCGGATCGGGTTCGACGGCGGCCTGGACACCGTCCTGACCCTGCGCACCATCCACCTGCACGACGGGGTCGCCACGGTCCGGGCCGGCGCCACCCTGCTGCACGACTCCACCCCCGAGGACGAGGAGCTGGAGACCGAGC
Source organism: Streptomyces sp. YS415 (assembly GCF_023544665.1). Lineage (GTDB taxonomy): Bacteria > Actinomycetota > Actinomycetes > Streptomycetales > Streptomycetaceae > Streptomyces. Next base: position 60,699 of record NZ_JAMJFL010000009.1, on the reverse strand, counting down.
TGAAGGCGAAGGCGCTGCTCGGCGTGCTGGACGAGCCCACGGCGGCCGTACCGCGGCTGACCGTGACGGAGGGGCCCGGCACCGGCCGGCGGATCCTGCTCGTCGACCACCGCGACTCCTTCGTGCACTGCCTCGCGGGCTATCTGCGCGAGACCGGCGCCGAGGTCGGCACCTACCGCAGCGGCGGTCACCTCCCGCTGCTCGCCGAGCAGCGGCCCGACCTGGTGGTCCTCTCGCCGGGACCGGGCACCCCGGCCGACTTCGGCGTCGGCGCCACGCTCGCCGAGGCCGAACGGCTCGGCATCCCGGTGTTCGGCGTCTGCCTCGGCCTCCAGGGCATCGTCGAGTACCTCGGCGGCACCCTGAACGTGCTGCCCGAACCGGTGCACGGCAAGCCGTCCAGGGTCCGGCGCACCGAGGCCGACTCGATGCTCCTGGACGGACTGCCCAAGAGCTTCACCGTCGGCCGCTACCACTCCCTGTACGCCGACCCGGCCCTGCTGCCCGACTCCCTGCGGGTCACGGCGGCCACCGAGGACGGACGGGTCGCGATGGCCGTGGAGGCACCCGGGCGAGGGCTCGCCGCCGTCCAGTTCCACCCCGAGTCGATCATGACCTACGCCGGGCGCACCGGCCGGCTCGTGGTGCACAACGCGGTCGCCGCTCTGGCCCGTACCCCGATCGGAGCCCTGCGGTGAGCGCCCTGCTCCCGGCCCCGGCGCCGGTGAGCGGTGACCCCGAGCCCGTCGACCTGGCCGCCGTGGCGGCCCTGTTCGAGCCGCCCGTGATCGCCGCGCAGGCGCACACCGGCGAACTGGACTTCGCCCGGCTGCCCGCGCCGGTCCGGGAACTGCTGTGCGGCTACACCGCGCCGCTGCGCCGCGAGACCTTCACCGCGGGCAGGCTGGCCGCGGCCCGTGCCACCGCCGCGCTGACCGGCATGCCCCGCTGGCTGAGCGCCGACGGCCGGGGGGCGCCGAGCTGGCCGTACGGCGTGGCCGGCTCGCTCAGCCACACCAACCGGGTCGCCCTGTGCGTGACCGGGCCCGACCGCGGTGTCGGGCTCGGCATCGACATCGAACCCCTGGAGACCGGCGAGGAGTTGCTCTCCGCCGTGCACTACGTGTGCACCCCCCGCGAGCGCGACCGGCTGCGCGGGAGCCCGGACCCGGCCCGTGCCGTGCTGCGGCTGTTCTGCGTCAAGGAGGCCCTCTACAAGGCGCTGCCGCCCGACACCCAGGACGGCGTCTCCTTCCAGTCCGTGGACCTGGAGTGGGAGGAGCCGCCGGCCGGCCAGGACCCGGGCGTGCCGGTCCGGCTGACCGTCGTACGCGGTCCCGTGCCCGGCACCACGGGCCGCTGCGCCGTCGTCGGCAGCCGCATGATCGCGGCGGTCGCCCTGCCGTGGCCGAAGGGGTCCCTCAACTCCGCCACGGAGTCCGCCACTTCCCGTACCGAGTGCCGTATTCAGCAGGACGGACAGCAGACATGACCACCAGACAGCACACCGTGTGCGTGATCGGCGCGGGACCGCGGGGTCTCTCCGTGATCGAGCGGCTCTGCGCCGCCGCCCGTACCGCCGCCCCCGGCACCGCCCTCGGCATCCATGTCGTCGACCCGCACGCGCCGGGCGCCGGCCAGGTCTGGCGCACCAGCCAGTCCGCGCACCTGCTGATGAACACGGTGGCCGGACAGATCTCGGTGTTCACCGACGCCAGCGTCGAGCTGACCGGACCGCTGGAACCGGGCCCCAGCCTGCACGCCTGGGCCCAGTCGCTGGCCGCCGGCGACATCCCCGGCCACCACCCCGCCCCGGTGCTCGCCGAGGCCCGGGCGCTGGGCCCCGACACCTACCCGACCCGGGCGTTCTACGGCCACTACCTGCGCTGGGCCTTCGAGCGCACGGTCGAGGCCGCCCCGCCCTGGGTGACCGTCACCTGGCACCGGTCCCGCGCGGTGGCCCTGGACGACGAGGCCGCGGCCCCGGCGGCCGGGCACCCGCCGCGCCAGCGGGTCACCCTGGAGAACGGCGCGGCTCTGGAGCACCTGGACGCCGTCGTCCTGGCCCAGGGCCATCTGCCGGCCCGGCCGACGGCCGTGGAGGAGCAGTTCGCCGGCCTCGCCCGTGAGCACGGCCTCACCCACCTCGCCCCGGCCAACCCGGCCGACACCGACCTGGACCGCATCCGCCCCGGGCAGCCGGTGCTGCTGCGCGGCCTCGGGCTGAACTTCTTCGACTACATGGCCCTGCTCACCACCGGCCGCGGCGGCAGCTTCACCCGCGCCTCCGGCCGCCTCGTCTACTTGCCCTCCGGCCGCGAACCCCGGCTGTACGCCGGTTCCCGGCGCGGGGTGCCCTACCAGGCGCGCGGTGAGAACGAGAAGGGCCCGCACGGCCGGCACGAGCCGCTGCTGCTCACTCCGGCCCGGATCGCCCGGATGCGGGCGGCGACCGGCTCCGGCGGCGCCGACTTCCTGCGGGACGTGTGGCCGCTGGTCGCCAAGGAGGTCGAGACGGTCTACTACCGGACGCTGCTGGCCGCGCGCGGTCGTGGGGACCGCGCCGAGGCCTTCCAGCGGGCCTACCTCAGCGCGCTGCCGGGCACGTCCGCGGAGGAGACGGTGCTCGACGCGTACGAGATCGGCGAGAAGGACCGGTGGGACTGGGACCGGCTCTCCCAGCCGTACCGGGACCAGCAGTTCGGCGGCCCGGAGGACTTCACCGCCTGGCTGCTGGACCATCTGCGCGAGGATGTGGCCCAGGCGCGCAGCGGCAATGTCAGCGGTCCGCTGAAGGCCGCCCTGGACGTGCTGCGCGACCTGCGCAACGAGATCCGGCTCGTCGTCGACCACGGCGGCCTGCACGGCGACTCGCACCGTGAGCACCTGGACCGCTGGTACACCCCGCTGAACGCCTTCCTCTCCATCGGGCCGCCCGCGTCCCGGATCGAGGAGGCGGCGGCGCTGATCGAGGCGGGGGTGCTGCACATCGTCGGCCCCGGTCTGCGCGTCGATGTCGACCGGCACGGGTTCCACGCCCACTCGCCGCTGGTGCCGGGCTCCCGGATCAGCGCCGAGGTGCTGATCGAGGCGCGGCTGCCCGACATCACGCTCAGCCGCACCGAGGATCCGCTGCTGCGGCATCTGCTGGACACCGGCCAGTGCGCCAGGCACCGGATCGCCACCCGCAGCGGCACCTGGATCCACACGGAGGGGCTCGCGGTCACCCCCCGCCCCTTCCAGCTCCTGGACGCCGCCCGGCGCCCGCACCCCCGCCGGTTCGCCTTCGGCGTGCCCACGGAGTCGGTGCACTGGGTGACGGCCGCGGGCATCCGCCCCGGCGTCAACTCGGTGACCCTCACCGACTCCGACGCCATCGCGCAGGCGGCGCTCACGGCGGTGCTGGAGCGGCGGGACCGTCTGGAGCGGACGGCGGCGTGACCCCCGGCCCGCGGTCCGCGCCCGGCGGCGCGGACCGCGGTCGCGGCGGGAACACCCGACCATCACCGGAACCCCTGACCATCACCGGAACACCCGACCATCACCGGACCCGACCATCACCGGAAGAACCGGAAGAGGACCATCCCATGACCTTCCCTCTCTCCCAGGAGCCGCTCTCCTGCGTGGACTCCGGACTGCTGTCCCCGGTGCGGGCGGGTACGCCCGTGGAGGCGGCGGTGTCCGACGCGGCCTGGCTGTCGGCCATGGTCGAGGCGGAGACGGCGCTGGTGCGGGCGCAGGCCCGCCTCGGCACGGTGCCGCAGGCGGCGGCCCGGGCGATCGTGGACGCGGCCGACCCCGAGCGCCTGGACCTCGTGGCGCTGGCCCGCGCGGCCCGGGAGACGGCCAACCCCGTCGTCGGGTTCGTGAAGGCGCTGACCGCCGTGGTCGCCGCGCAGGACCCGGCCGCCGCCGAGTACGTGCACCGGGGCTCCACCAGCCAGGACATCCTCGACACGGCCACGATGCTGGTCGTGCGGCGGGCCGCCGCCCTGGTCCGCGCCGACCTGGACCGCTGTGCCGCGGCCCTGGAGCGCCTGGCCCGCACCCACCGGGCGACCCCGATGGCGGGCCGCACCCTCACCCTGCACGCCGTGCCGACGACCTTCGGTCTGAAGGCGGCGGGCTGGCTCCAGCTGGTGACCGACGCCCGCCGCCGCCTGGACGAGCTGGCCGCCTCCCTCCCCGTCGAGCTGGGCGGCGCCGCCGGAACCCTGGCCGGCTACCTGGAGCACGCCGGTCCGGTCGGCGAGGACTACGCCGGCCGCCTGGTCGAGGAGTACGCGCGGGAAACCGGTCTGGCCCCGGCCGCGCTGCCCTGGCATGTGTTGCGGACACCCATAGCCGACACGGGCGCGGTGTGTGCCTACCTCACGTCCGCGCTGGGCAAGATCGCCGTCGACGTCCAGTCGATGGCCCGTACCGAGGTCGGCGAGGTCACCGAACCGGCGGTGGCCGGGCGGGGCGCCTCCTCGGCGATGCCGCACAAGCGGAACCCGGTGCTGGCCACGCTGATCCGCTCGGCAGCGCTCCAGGTGCCGCAGCTGGCCGCGGTGCTGTACGGCACGATGCTCGCGGAGGACGAACGCTCGGGCGGCGCCTGGCACGCGGAGTGGGCGCCCCTGCGGGAGTGCCTGCGGCTGGCGGGCGGCGCGGCGCACACGGCGGCGGAGCTGCTGGAGGGCCTCACGGTCGACGCGGAGCGCATGCGCCGGAACCTCGACCTGACGGGGGGACAGATCGTCTCCGAACGGATCGCCGCGGTCCTCACCCCGCTGCTCGGGAAGACAGCGGCACGGGCCCTGCTGACCCGGGCCTCGCACGAGGCGGCGGACCGCGGAACGGACCTGGCGGACGCCCTCGCGGCGGCCCCCGAGGTGGTCCGCCACCTGACTCCGGCCGAACTGACCGCACTCCTGGACCCGACGCAGTACCTCGGAGCGGCCCCGTACCTGGTGGACCACGCGACGAACACCGCCGAACCCCCGGCCAGGGTTCCTGCCCGGACGGCGGCATGACCGGCGCCGGGGGGTCGGCCGGACGGAGCCGGGCCCGATGGGGCGCGGCGGCCGCGGCCCGGGGGGCGGGGCGGGGGGTCGCCGCCGTCTCGTTTCCCACCCTCGCTCACAGCCGTCACGGCACCGGTTCCCCCCTTCTGCTGCTGCACGGCATCGGCAGTGGCCGGCGGTGCTGGGAGCCGGTGGTGGGGCTGCTCACCGCGCGGCACGAGGTGTTGGCCGTGGACCTGCCCGGCTTCGGTGACAGCCCCGCGCTGGCGGCGGACGTGCGGCCCACCGCGCGGGAGCTCGCCGGGGCCGTGGGCCGGTTCATGGACGCGCGGGGGATCGAGACGGCCCATGTGGCGGGGAACTCCCTCGGCGGCTGGGTGGGCCTGGAACTGGCCCTGTCCGGCCGGGTCCGCACCCTGAGCCTGATCTCCCCGGCGGGCCTGTGGCGCGGCACCACCCCGTTCACCACCCGTCTCCTCCTGCGCTCCTGCCGGCGTGCCGCCCCCTGGCTGGCCGGCCCCGCGGCCCCCCTCCTGCGGACGGCGGCGTCGCGCACCGCCCTGCTCGCGGGCATCTACGGCCGTCCCGCGCGCGTGCCCTACGCCCACGCCCGCGCCGCCGCCCGGGACATGGCGCGAGCCCCGGGGTTCGAGGCCACCTGGCGGGCCGTCAGCACGACCCGGTTCACCGGCGGCCGGGGGATCGGCGTCCCCGTACGCGTGGCGTTCGGCTCCCGGGACGCCGTCCTGCGGGCCGGGCAGGCCCGGTTCCTCGACGAACTCCCGGCGGGGACCGTGGCGCACGTGCTGCCGCGCTGCGGTCACCTCCCGATGCACGACGCGCCCGAGGCGGTCGCCCGGTTCATCCTCGCCACCACCGCCGACCAGCCGCGCTCCGGGCCGTTGGCGGCGCCTTGAACGGTCCTTGACCACTCCTCACCAGCCTGAGGGTATGAATCGCGAACCCGTCGCGGACCGGCGGCAGTTGCTCGACACCCTGCAAGGTCTGCTCGACGCCCTGCCCCGCCCCGCCGACGGGCCGCCCCTGCGAGCCGACGACGTCCTGGCCTACCTGGAGACCGGCCGGGGCAGGGAGCCGGGTGCCGTGACCGTCCGCCCGGCCACCACGCCGGACGGGGACGCGGCCGTGGAGGCGTCGCTGCGGCTGGTGATCGAGGCGTTCACGGCGTTGCTGAGCGTGCGGGAAGACCCGGCCGGGCCCCGGTAGGGGTACGGCGTTGTCCACAGACCCCGCCCCTGTCCACAGGGACGGACCCCGGTTGTCCACAGGGGCTGACGCGTTCGCCCCTCCCCGCTGTACCGTCGGCACGAGTTGATGTTCGTGCGGGCCGGGGGACGGCCCGGGGTTCGGGGGAGGCGGTCGGTGTGGTCGACGTCGATGGGCAGGAGACGGCGGAGCCGGGCGAGCGGCGGCTGCCCCGGGTCCGCGGATTCGCCGAGTGGCCGGGGAACAGCACGGCCAAGAAGGAGGGCAAGGCGCTCCGCGACCGCGTCCCGCGCGCGGATCACGCCCTCCTCGAACTGGACCTGTCCCGCCCCGACGCGACGGCGGCGGTGGAGGAGTCCAACCGCGGCCGGATCCCGGAGCTCTTGCCGATCCGGGTGGGCCGGATGGCGGCGACCCCGTTCGCCTTCCTGCGCGGCTCCGCGGGCCTGATGGCCCACGACCTGGCCCGCACCCCCATGACCCGGATCGTCGCCCAGATCTGCGGCGACGCCCACGCGGCGAACTTCGGTCTGTACGGCGACGCGCGCGGCGGCCTGGTCATCGACCTCAACGACTTCGACGAGACGGTGCTCGGCCCCTGGGAGTGGGACGTGAAGCGGCTCGCGGCCTCGCTGGTGCTGGCCGGCAGGGAGGCGGGCGCGTCCGAGGACATCTGCCGCCAGGCCGCCCATGGCGCGGTGGGCGCGTACCGGCGCACGATGCGGCTGCTCGCCAAGCTCCCGGTGCTGGACGCGTGGAACGCCATCGCCGACGAGGAGCTGGTCTCCCACACCGACGCCCACGACCTGCTCGGCACGCTGGAGCAGGTGGCCGAGAAGGCCCGCTCCAACACCAGCGGCAAGTTCGCGGCGAAGTCGACGGAGCCGACGCCGGACGGCGGCCGCCGCTTCGTGGCCGCCCCGCCGGTGCTGAGCCGGGTCCCGGACGAGGAGGCGGCGGCGGTGGCCGCGTCCCTGGAGCAGTACGCCGGGACGGTCTCGGAGGACCGCCTCCCGCTGCTGGCCCGGTACGCGGTGCACGACGTGGCGTTCCGGGTGGTGGGCACCGGCAGCGTGGGCACCCGCTCCTACGTGGTCCTCCTCCTCGACCACCGGGGCGAGGCCCTGGTCCTCCAGGTGAAGGAGGCCCGCCCCTCCGCCCTCGTCCCGCACCTGGCCACGGCCGGCTTCGACACCCCGAAGGCGGACCACGAGGGCCGCCGGGTGGTCCTGGGCCAGAAGCGCATGCAGGTGGTCAGCGACATCCTCCTGGGCTGGACGACGGTGGACGGCCACCCCTTCCAGGTGCGCCAGTTCCGCAACCGCAAGGGCAGCGTGGACCCGGCGGCCCTCTCCCCCGACCAGCTGGACGACTACGGCCGGATGACCGGCGCGCTGCTCGCCCGAGCCCACAGCCACTGCGCCGACCCCCGCCTGATCGCCGGCTACTGCGGCAAGAACGAGGAACTGGACGAGGCGATCGCCACCTTCGCGGTCACCTACGCCGACCGCACCGAGGCGGACCACGCGGAGCTGGTGGCGGCGGTGCGAGCGGGGCGGATCGCGGCGGAGACCGGGATATGAGCCTCGCCGGCCCCGGCGGCCGGGTCGGTGAGCCGCCCGCCGGGGCCGGCCGGTGGCCTAGTCTGGTCGGGTGACGACCCCGGAAGCCGAGCAGCCCCAGCCCGACGAGGAGGCCGCGCCCCGGCCCGAGGAGCGGCTGGAGCGGGCCGTTCGGGCTGCCGAGCAGGCCTTGATCGAGTACGAGATCGCCGTGGAGACCTTCCGCGTCGAGATCGAGAACTTCTCGCGGCTGCACCACCAGAAGCTGGGCCCGATGTACGCCCGCCTCGACGAGCTGGAAGCCCGGATCGCCGAGGCCAGGGCCGCGCGCTCCGGGGACCCCGAGGACGTGCGCAAGGCGGAGGAGGCCCGGGCCCGGGTCATGCCGATGCCGGGCGTCGAGGAGCTGTTCCACGGCTGGATGGACGGCGAGGGCCTGTTCCCGGAGGCCTCCGCGATGCTCACGGACCAGCCGGTGCGGCCCCCGCAGCGGGTGCGCCCCAGCGACGAGGCCCGCAAGCTCTACCGCGAGCTCGCCCGCAAGGCCCACCCCGACCTGGCCCAGGAGGACGCGGAGCGGGCACGCCGGGAGGAGTTCATCACCCGGGTGAACGCCGCGTATGCCCGAGGCGACGAGGCCCTGCTGCGGGAGCTGGCCGAGGAGTGGGCGGCGGGCCCGGTCCCCGAGGAGCGCCTGCCGAGCCCGGCCGAGGAGCTCTACGCCCGCCTGGAGTGGCTCTCCCAGCGCAAGGAACTGCTCACGGTCGTCGTCCGCGAGCTGGAGGAGAGCGCGATCGGCTCCATGCTGCGGCTCGCCCCGGACGACCCGGACACGCTGCTGGAGGAGATCGCCGAGCAGCTGCTGTCGGACGTCTCCGCACGCGAGGCCGAGCTGGCGGACCTGCTCGCCCCGCCCTCCGGTAGCGTCTGAGTCATGCATTTCGGATCAGGCGTGCCCACGGTGGAGGTCTCGGACCTCAAGGACGGCGACTTCCTCCTGGACGTCCGCGAGGACGACGAGTGGCAGGCGGGCCATGCCGAAGGGGCGCTGCACATCCCCATCAGCGAGTTCGTCGCCCGTTACGGCGAGCTGACCGAGGCCGCGCCGCAGGACGGCCGGGTCAACGTGATCTGCCGTTCCGGCGGCCGTTCCGCCCAGGTCGCGATGTACCTCGTCCAGCAGGGCATCGACGCGGTGAACGTCGACGGCGGCATGCAGGTCTGGGCGGCGGCGGGCCGCCCGGTCGTGACGGACGACGGCAAGCCGGGCTTCGTCCTGTAGCCCCAGCGCCCCGCGGCCCGGTGTCCTGCGCTCTGGTGTCCCGCGGCCGACTCCCCGCTCTGGCGTCCCGCGGCCCGGGCCTTCGCAGCCCGCCCCCGGCGCCGCTGCCTCCCCGCAACCCGGCCCGCCCGGCTCAGCCCAGCTGATGGGCGGCCAGGAGGTCCCCCAGTGCCTCCTCGTGCGCCGCCGCCGGTCCGAGCGTCAGTTCCAGCTGCTTGGCCCACGCGTGGTACCGGTGCAGCGGGTAGTCGACGTCGGCCCCGAACCCCCCGTGCAGGTGCTGCGCGGTCTGCACGATCCGCCGTACCCCCTCCGAGGCCCAGATCTTGGCCACGGCGACATCCCCGGCGACGGGCAGCGCCCCCGGCGCCTGCGTGGCGATCCGCCAGGCGGCCTGCCACAGGGTGACCTCCATCGCGCGCAGGTCGATGTACCGGTCGGCGGCCTGCACGGCGACCGCCTGGAAGGTGGCGAGCGGGTGGCCGAACTGCTCCCGCTTGCCCGTGTACTCGCTGGTCATCCGCAGGACCCGGGTGCCGAGGCCGAGCGCCAGCGCGCACGTCCCGACCGTCAGCAGCTCCCGCAGCCGCTCCCAGGCCCCCGCCGCCTCCACCACGTCCCGCCCGCCGAGCCGGGCGCCGTCCAGCCGGACCTCCCCGAGCCGCTCCCCGCTGGTGGAGTACTGCTCGGCGAGCCCCACCCCAGCCTGCCCGGGCGGCACCACCGCGAGCACGGTCCGGTCCCCGTCCGCACCCGCCGGTACGACGAGGAGATCCACGTCGAAGGCCCACGGCACGGCCGTCTGCACACCGTCCAGCACCCACTCCGCGCCGTCCCGCCGCGCGGTCACCGCGAGCTCCGCCGGGTCGTGCCCGGTGCGCCCGTGCGCGGCGACGGTCAGCACGGCCTCCCCCCGCCCGGCCCGCGCGAGCAGCCCGGACCGCAGCTCCGGACCGCCGTACGCCTGGAGGACCGCGACCGCCGCGCTGTGCTCCAGCAGCGGCACCCGGGCCAGCACCCCCGCCGCCTCCCGCAGCACCAGACACAGCGCGACGGCGTCGAGCCCCGCCCCGCCGTGTTCCTCGGCGAGCAGCAGGCTCAGCAGGTCGGCGTCGGCGAGCCGGGCCCACAGCGCGCGGTCGAAGTCCTCGGCCACGGCGCCCGGGGCGAGCGCGGGACTCGGCACGGCGTCCGGCGCGACCCCGGCGAACACCCCCCGCGCCGCCTCGGCCGCCGCCTGCTGCTCCTCGGTGAAGGAAAAGTCCACGGTCCTGCCCTCCCGCGCCCACGGAGATCTGACGGAGCGTCAAGATAGAACAGGTTCTAGCAGAAGGGAACGGTACGGACAGGGCACCTACCGACCGCTCGGCAGACGTGACCCCGTCGTGAGCCGGGCGCCGTAAGGTGTCACCCCGAGCAGGGCCGTCCGGGGCAGGCCCTGCCGGGGACCGGATCCGGAGACGGGGCGAAATGGACGCGTACGAGGCAGCGGGCGACGCCCGCCACGGGCCGCCGCCCGCGCCCGAGCCCCGGACCGGGGTGGCCGCCCTCCGGTTCCGCTACCAGATCACCGCCGCCCTCGCCCTCGCGGTCGTGGCGGTGGCCGTCTGTGTCCACATCGGCATGGTCTTCCTGCACGTCGCGCCCTCGAACACGGTCAGCAAGCAGCACGGCTCGGCCATCGAGGACTGGATATATCCGGAGTTCGAGCAGAACTGGAAGCTCTTCGCGCCGAACCCGCTGCAGCAGAACATCGCCGTCCAGGCCCGCGCCGAGATACGCGAGCCGGACGGCGGGATGCGCACCACCGGCTGGTACGACCTGTCCGCCCGCGACGGCCGGGACATCGACGGCAACCTGCTGCCCAGCCACACCCAGCAGAACGAGCTGCGCCGGGCCTGGGACCTCCTCCTCGCCACCCACGGCAGTGACAACCGCCCGGTCGGCGAGCGCGGCGAGCTCGCCGAGTCGTACCTGCGCCGGATCGTGGTCCTGCGCCTGGACCGCCAGGACGCGGCCGGACCGGGCGGACTCGTCGAGCGCGTCCAGCTCCGCTCGCGCACCACCAACGTCCGCCCGCCCGAGTGGAGCCAGGAGCAGGTGTCGGACAAGCCGGTCTACCGGGAGATGCCCTGGTGGGAGGTCCCCGAGGATGAGGCCGGAGGGGACCCGGCATGAACCGTTACGCCCTCGCGCTCTCGGCCGGCATCGCCCGGGTCACCGAGTCCGCCCTCGGCCCGTACCAGACGGCCGTGGTCCGGATCGGCTTCGCCGCGACCTGGCTGCTCTTCCTGCTGCGCGAGCTGCCCCACCGCCACGAGCTGTACGGCCCCGACGGCCCCTGGAGCTTCGGGCTCGCCGAGCGGCTGATCGACCTGAACGGCGCCTTCACGGTGCTGATGTGGTCCGACAGCCGGCTGTGGTTCGAGGCCGTCTACGCGCTCGCCGTCCTCTCCTGCGTCCTGCTGCTGCTGGGCTGGCGCACCCGCACGGCGTCCGTGCTGTTCATGGTCGGCGTGCTCTCGCTCCAGAACCGTTCCGTCTTCATGGGCGACGGCGGCGACAACGTCCTGCACCTGATGTGCATCTACCTGGTCTTCACGCGCTGCGGCCAGGTGTGGTCGCTGGACGCGCGCAGGGCCGGCCGGGAACGGGCGGCACGCGCGCGTGAGGAGCGGGTGACGGACCGGGTGGGCCCGCTGCTGTGGGCTGTGCTCGGGCTGGTGCTGGCCGGGGCGACGCTGGCCGGGAAGCTCGGCGACGACTGGCCCGCCGACGAGGCCGGGTCCGGAGCGGCACGGGCGGTCGCGGTCGCGGTGGCCTTCCTGGAGACGTGGGTCGGCGGGCAGGGGCTGGTACCGGCGGTCCTGTGGGGCATGTGGGCGGCCCAGGCCGTGTGGTGGCTGGTCGGACGCCGGGCGAGGACCGACCAGCCGCGCATCCTGCTCGACGTCGTCGGCAACATCGTGCACAACGGCGCCCTGCTGGTGATCATGGCCGAGGCCTGTCTGATCTACGCCACCGCCGGCTGGTACAAGATCCAGGGCTCCCGCTGGCAGGACGGCACCGCCGTCTACTACCCGCTGCACCTGGACTACTTCTCCCCCTGGCCCGCCCTCGCCGACGCCCTCTCGGCCAGCGGCACCCTGGTCATGCTGGTGACGTACGGAACGGTCCTGGTCCAGGTCGCCTTCCCGTTCACGCTGTTCCACCGGCGGGTGAAGAACGTCCTGCTGGCCGCGATGATCACCGAGCACGCGGTGATCGCGGTCGTCCTGGGCTTGCCGTTCTTCTCCCTGGCGATGATCGCGGCGGACGCGGTCTTCCTGCCGACGGCGTTCCTGCGCCGCCTGGGGGCGCGGGCGGCCCGCCTGCCGCGGCGGCGCAAGGGCGGCGGTGCGGCGCTGCCGGAACCGCGCAGCCCGGAGAACCCCGAGCCCCGCCACGTAGGCTCCCCGTCATGACCGCCCCCGTCACCACCTGGCACCGCCTCGCCGACACCGCCGTACTGCTCGACGGCTTCCACGCCCTCAAGCACGCGGTGCGCTTCGCGGCCCAGGTCCCGGTGGCGGTGGCGGTGGACCGGCAGGCGGCCCTCGCCCTGGCCGACGAGCTGGCCCCGGACGTGACGGACACCCTGGCCGCCCTCCTGACGCAGGTCCCCGAGGAGACGTACCGCTCGCTGGTCCCCCGCCCGCATCCGACGGCGGTGGCGGCCCTGGCGCTGCGACCGCCCCGCGCGGCCAACCTGGAGCTGCTGGCCCGGGTCCCGCGCACCGCCCCGGTGGTGCTCCTCGACCACCCGCGCAACCTCGGCAACGCGGGCGCGGTGATCCGCCTGGCGGCGGGCTTCGGAGCCACGGGAGTGATCACCACCGGGACGCTGGACCCCTGGCACCCCACGGTCGTACGCGGCGGCGCGGGCCTGCACTTCGCGACCGCGGTGGAACGCCTGACGGCGGACGAACTGCCCGCCGGCCCCCTGTTCGCGCTGGACCCCGAGGGCGACGACATCCGGGGCGTCGAGCTCCCGGACGACGCCGTCCTGGCCTTCGGCTCGGAGCGCAGCGGCCTGTCACCGGAGGTACGCGCGCGGGCGGACCACCTGCTGTCCCTGCCGATGCGCCCCCAGGTGTCCAGCTACAACCTGGCGACGAGCGTCGGAATGACCCTTTTTCATTGGAGCGCGGGCACGAGAGCGCCCCGTTAGGGGCGCGGGGAACTGCGCGACAAGCCACGACGAACAGCCGGCCGCGCAATCCACCGCCACCCCCCGAGCTTCTAGGCTTCCCGCCGCACCTCGACGACCCGGAACCGGTTGGCGACGAACGCCCCATCGGTGAGCGCGGAGTTGGCGGCAGGGTTGCCACCCGACCCGTGGAAGTCGGAGAACGCGGCCGTCTGGTTCACGTACACCCCGCCCGTCAGGTTCAGCGACAGCTGCGCCGCCTCCTCCAGACAGGCCTCCCGCACGGCCTCCTCGACCTCGGGGTCGACGGTGTACGCGCCGACGGTCATCGCGCCCTTCTCCCGGACCGTGCGCCGCAGCAACTCCACCGCGTCGCCGGCCGAGTCCACGGCCACCGCGAAGGAGACCGGGCCGAAGCACTCGCTCATGTACGCGGCCTCGTCGTCGGGCTTGGCCCCGTCCAGCTTGACCATGACCGGCGTGCGCACGACCGCGTCCGGGAAGTCCGGGTTGGTCACCTCACGCGAGGCGAGGGCGACTTCGCCGAGGCCCGCCGCGGCTTCGAGGCGCGCCTTGACGTCCGGGTTCACGATCGCCCCGAGCAGCGCGTTGGCGCGGGCGTCGTCACCGAGGAGCCCGTCCACCGAGCGGGCGAGATCGGCGACGACCTCGTCGAAGGTCCGCGGACCGTCCTCCGTGCGGATGCCGTCCCGGGGGATCAGCAGGTTCTGCGGCGTGGTGCACATCTGGCCGCTGTACAGCGACAGCGAGAACGCCAGGTTGGACAGCATGCCCTTGTAGTCGTCGGTGGAGTGGACGAGGACCGTGTTGACGCCGGCCTTCTCCGTGTAGACCTGCGCCTGCCGGGCGTTGGTCTCCAGCCAGTCGCCGAAGGAGGTCGAGCCGGTGTAGTCGATGATCCGGATCTCGGGACGCAGGGCGAGCGTCTTGGCGATGCCCTCGCCGGGCCGCTCCGCGGCGAGCGCGACCAGGTTCGGGTCGAACCCGGCCTCGGCCAGCACCTCGCGCGCGACCTGGACCGTCAGCGCGAGCGGCAGCACCGCGCGCGGGTGCGGCTTGACGAGCACGGCGTTGCCGGTGGCCAGCGAGGCGAAGAGGCCCGGGTAGCCGTTCCAGGTCGGGAAGGTGTTGCAGCCGATCATCAGCGCGATCCCGCGCGGCACCGGCGTGAACGCCTTGGCCAGCGCGAGGGGGTCCTTCTTGCCCTGCGGCTTGGTCCACTCGGCGTTCTCGGGGGTGCGGACCTGCTCCACGTACGCGTACGCCACCGCCTCCAGGCCGCGGTCCTGCGCGTGCGGGCCGCCCGCCTGGAACGCCATCATGAACGCCTGCCCGGAGGTGTGCATGACCGCGTGCGCGAACTCGTGGGTGCGGTCGCTGATCCGCTTGAGGATCTCCATGCAGACCACCGCGCGGATCTCCGCGCCCGCGTCCCGCCAGGCCCGCTGTCCGGCCTTCATGGCGGGCAGCAGCACGTCCACGTCCGCGTGCGGGTACTCCACGCCCAGCGCGAGGCCGTACGGGGAGACCTCGCCGCCCACCCAGTCGTCGGTGCCGGGCTGGCCGAGGTCGAGACGGGTGCCGAGGAGGGCGTCGAAGGCGGACTTGCCCGCCGCCATGTCCAGGCTGCCGTTCTCGCCGTAGGCCTTGGGGTGCTCGGGGTGCGGGGACCAGTACGCGCGCGTGCGGATGACTTCGAGCGCCTGGTCGAGGGTGGGCCGGTGCTTGGCGATCAGCTCGTGGGGGGTCAGGGCGGTGGCCATGCGGGACCAACTCCTCGTTTCAAGAACTCTCCGTCGAGTTCATGACCGGGCAGAAACATGGGCAGGAAGAGCCATCGAGAGTTAGAGTAACCGAACGATCGGTCGGGACAAGGGGGTCCGCCGCATCTGTGGAAAACCCCGTGCGGGAGGATCGCGCACATGACAGCACTCGACCTCAGCAGCCCCGTGGCCGTCGTCGGCACCGGCACCATGGGCCAGGGCATCGCCCAGGTCGCGCTGGTCGCCGGCCACCCCGTACGGCTGTACGACGCCGTCCCCGGCAAGGCCCGGGAGGCCGCCGACGCGATCGGCGCCCGCCTCGACCGGCTCGTCGAGAAGGACCGCCTGACCGGCGCCGACCGGGACGCGGCACGCGCCCGGCTGGTGGCCGCCGAGCAGCTCACCGACCTCGCCGACTGCGCCCTGGTCGTCGAGGCCGTCCTGGAGCGCCTCGACGTCAAGCAGGACCTCTTCCGCGCGCTGGAGGAGGTCGTCCCCGACGACTGCCTGCTCGCGACCAACACCTCCTCGCTCTCCGTCACCGCCATCGGCGGCGCCCTCGCCAACCCCGGCCGCTTCGTGGGCCTGCACTTCTTCAACCCCGCCCCGCTGCTGCCGCTGGTCGAGGTGGTCTCCGGGTTCGCCACCGACGTCACCTCGGCCACGCGCGCGTACGAGACGGCACGCGCGTGGGGCAAGACGCCGGTCGCCTGCGCGGACAGCCCCGGCTTCATCGTCAACCGCATCGCGCGGCCCTTCTACGCCGAGGCCTTCGCCGTCCACGAGGCCCAGGGCGCCGACCCGGCCACCATCGACGCCGTCCTGCGCGAGTGCGGCGGCTTCAAGATGGGCGCCTTCGAACTGACCGACCTGATCGGCCAGGACGTCAACGAGTCCGTCACGCACTCCGTGTGGCAGTCCTTCTTCCAGGACGTCCGCTTCACGCCCTCCCTCGCCCAGCGCCGCCTCGTCGAGTCCGGCCGCCTCGGCCGCAAGAGCGGACACGGCTGGTACGACTACGCCGGGAGCGCCGAGCGCCCCGAACCGCACACCGCCGAGCGGGAACGCCCGCCCGCGTACGTCGTCGCCGAGGGCGATCTGGGCCCGGCCGGGGAACTGCTCACCCTGCTGCGCGAGGCGGGCATCCCGGTGCGGGAGGAAGAGGAGGACCACGGCACCCGGCTGGTGCTGCCCTCCGGCGGCCAGCTGGCGCTCGCCGACGGGCAGACGTCGGTGGAGTTCCGGGACGTCGTCTACTTCGACCTCGCGCTCGACTACCGCCGGGCCACCCGGATCGCCCTGTCCGCCTCCCAGGACACCTCCCCGGCGACCCTCGCGGAGGCCACCGGCCTGTTCCAGGCGCTCGGCAAGGACGTCAGCGTCATCGGCGACGTACCCGGCATGATCGTCGCCCGTACGGTCGCCCGGATCATCGACCTCGCCCATGACGCCGTCGCCAAGGGCGTGGCCACCGAGGAGGACGTCGACACCGCGATGCGCCTCGGCGTGAACTACCCGCTCGGCCCCTTCGAGTGGAGCCGCCGCCTCGGCCGCAACTGGGCCTACGCCCTCCTCGACGACCTCCATCTGCGCGACCCCTCCGGGCGGTACGCGCCCTCCCTCGCGCTGTACCGGCACGCGTACGCCACGGACAAGCGGGAGGGCCCCGGCTCATGACCACCGCCAAGCGCGACACGTACACCCCCGAGACGCTGCTGACGGTCGCCGTGCGGGTCTTCAACGAGCGCGGCTACGACGGCACCTCCATGGAGCACCTCTCGCGCGCGGCCGGCATCTCCAAGTCGTCGATCTACCACCACGTCACCGGCAAGGAGGAGCTGCTGCGCCGCGCCGTGAGCCGGGCGCTCGACGGCCTCTTCGCGATCCTCGACGAGCCCCCCGCGCGCGGGGGGCCCGCCTCCGACCGCCTGGAGCACGTCGTGCGGCGCATGGTCGAGGTACTTATAGCCGAGCTGCCCTACGTGACGCTGCTGCTGCGGGTGCGCGGCAACACCGACACCGAGCGGTGGGCCCTGGAGCGGCGCCGCGACTTCGACCACAAGGTCGCCGACCTGCTGAGGGCGGCGGCCGCCGACGGGGACGTGCGCGGGGACGTGGAGGTGCGGCTCGCCACCCGGCTCGTCTTCGGGATGATCAACTCGATCGTCGAGTGGTACCGCCCGGACGGCCGGGGCATGAACGAGCGCGAGGTCGCCGACGCCGTCGTGCAGCTGGTCTTCGGCGGCCTGCGCCGGGCCGCCTGAGTCAGCCCTGCGGCTCCAGGTCCTCCTCCTCGAACACCAGCAGGGTGCGGGTGCTGAGCACCTCGGGGATGGCCTGGAGCCGGGTGAGCACCAGTTCGCGCAGCGCCCGGTTGTCGGGCGTGTGCACCAGCAGCAGGACGTCGAAGTCGCCCCCCACCAGCGCGATGTGGGAGGCCCCGGGCAGCTCCCTGAGCTGCTCGCGCACCGTGCGCCAGCTGTTCTGCACGATCTTCAGGGTGATGTACGCCGACGTCCCGTGCCCCGCGCGCTCATGGTCGACGCGGGCGCCGAAGCCCCGGATGACGCCGTCCTCGATGAGGCGGTTGATGCGCGCGTAGGCGTTGGCCCGCGAGACGTGCACCCGTTCGGCGACGGACCGTATCGAGGCGCGGCCGTCCGCCTGGAGCATCTGCAGGATGTCCTGATCGATGGCGTCGAGGGGCCGCGGCGGCGGCAGGGCGGGACCCTCGGGGCCCTCGGCCATTTGTTCAGGTGCCATGTCCCCCCGCCTTCCTGCCGTGGACGTCCTGCGTTCATTGCAGGCTGTGGAGAACCGTTTGTCCACAGCCTGGCGGCGCCTGTAGCCAAAATGTGCCGACGACCGAACAATCGGTAGGTGAGGCGGGTCACAGCCGACGCGCCTCCCGTAGCCACTCCCACGAGGAGGTGCCGTCATGACGGTCATGGAGCAGCGGGGCGCGTACCGGCCATCGCCGCCGCCCGCCTGGCAGCCCCGCACCGACCCCGCGCCGCTGCTGCCCGACGCGGAGCCCTACCGCGTCCTCGGCACGGAAGCGGCGGACCGGGTTGACCCCGGTCTGCTACGCCGCCTGTACGCCGAACTGGTGCGCGGCCGTCGGTACAACACCCAGGCCACCGCCCTGACCAAGCAGGGCCGGCTCGCCGTCTACCCGTCCAGCACCGGCCAGGAGGCCTGCGAGGTCGCCGCCGCGCTCGCCCTCGAGGAGCGCGACTGGCTCTTCCCGAGCTACCGCGACACCCTCGCCGCCGTCGCCCGCGGAGTGGACCCCGTCCAGGCGCTCACGCTGCTGCGCGGCGACTGGCACACCGGCTACGACCCCCGCGAGCACCGCGTCGCCCCCCTGAGCACGCCGCTCGCCACCCAGCTCCCGCACGCCGTCGGCCTCGCCCACGCCGCCCGCCTCAAGGGCGACGACGTGGTCGCGCTCGCCCTGGTCGGCGACGGCGGCACCAGCGAGGGCGACTTCCACGAGGCGCTCAACTTCGCCGCCGTGTGGCAGGCGCCGGTCGTCTTCCTGGTCCAGAACAACGGCTTCGCCATCTCCGTCCCGCTCGCCAAGCAGACCGCGGCCCCGTCGCTGGCCCACAAGGCCGTCGGCTACGGCATCCCCGGCCGGCTGGTGGACGGCAACGACGCCGCCGCCGTGCACGAGGTGCTCTCCGACGCGGTGCGCCACGCGCGGGCCGGCGGCGGCCCCACCCTCATCGAGGCGGTCACCTACCGGATCGACGCCCACACCAACGCCGACGACGCCACCCGCTACCGCGGTGACTCCGAGGTCGAGACCTGGCGCGGACACGACCCGATCACCCTGCTGGAGCACGAGCTGACCGAGCGCGGCCTGCTCGACGAGGCCGGCAAGCAGGCCGCGCGGGACGCCGCCGAGGCGATGGCCGCCGACCTGCGCGACCGCATGAACCAGGACCCGCAGCTCGACCCCCGGGACCTGTTCGCCCATGTGTACGCCGAGCCCACACCGCAACTGCGCGAACAGCAGGCACAGCTGCAGGCCGAGCTGGACGCCGAGGGGGACCTGGGATGACCACCGTCGCGGTGAAGCCCGCCACCATGGCACAGGCCCTCACGCGCGCGATGCGCGACGCCATGGCGGACGACCCGTCCGTGCACGTCATGGGCGAGGACGTCGGCACCCTCGGCGGTGTCTTCCGGGTCACCGACGGACTCGCCAAGGAGTTCGGCGAGGACCGCTGCACCGACACCCCGCTCGCCGAGGCCGGCATCCTCGGCACCGCGGTCGGCATGGCCATGTACGGCCTGCGCCCGGTCGTGGAGATGCAGTTCGACGCCTTCGCCTACCCGGCGTTCGAGCAGCTGATCAGCCATGTCGCGAAGATGCGCAACCGCACCCGCGGCGCCATGCCCCTGCCCCTGACCATCCGCGTGCCCTACGGCGGCGGCATCGGCGGCGTCGAGCACCACAGCGACTCCTCCGAGGCGTACTACATGGCGACCCCGGGGCTCCATGTCGTCACCCCCGCCACCGTCGCCGACGCCTACGGCCTGCTGCGCGCCTCCATTGCCTCCGACGACCCGGTCGTCTTCCTGGAGCCCAAGCGCCTGTACTGGTCGAAGGACTCCTGGAACCCCGAGGAGCCGCAGAGCGTTGAACCGATCGGCCGCGCGGTGGTGCGGCGCTCGGGCCGGAGCGCCACGCTCATCACGTACGGTCCGTCCGTTCCCGTCTGCCTCGAAGCCGCCGAGGCGGCCCGGGAGGAGGGGTGGGACCTCGAAGTCGTCGACCTGCGCTCGCTGGTGCCGTTCGACGACGACACGGTCTGCGCCTCGGTCCGGCGGACCGGGCGAGCGGTCGTCGTGCACGAGTCGGGCGGGTTCGGCGGCCCGGGAGGGGAGATCGCGGCCCGCGTCACGGAGCGCTGCTTCCACCACCTGGAGGCGCCGGTGCTCCGGGTGGCCGGGTTCGACATCCCCTACCCGCCGCCGATGCTGGAGCGTCACCACCTGCCCGGCGTGGACCGGATCCTGGACGCCGTGGGGCGTCTGCAATGGGAGGCCGAGAGCTGATGGCACAGGTGTTGGAGTTCAAGCTTCCCGACCTCGGGGAGGGGCTCACCGAGGCGGAGATCGTGCGCTGGCTGGTCCAGGTCGGCGATGTCGTCGCCGTCGACCAGCCGGTCGTCGAGGTCGAGACGGCCAAGGCGATGGTCGACGTCCCCTGCCCCTACGCCGGCGTGGTCACCGCCCGCTTCGGCGAGGAGGGCACGGAGCTTCCGGTGGGGGCACCGCTGATCACGGTCGCCGTCGGTGCGGACGCCTCCGGCGACGCGGCCGAGGGGTCGGGCAATGTGCTGGTGGGCTACGGCACCTCCGAGGCCCCCGCGCGGCGCAGGCGGGTCCGCCCGGCCCAGCCGGCGCCCACCGGCCCCGCGCCGGCCGCCGCGGCGGCGGCGAACGGCCAGGGCCCCGCGCGTGCCGCGGCCCCCGCCCCGGCACAGGCCCAAGAAGCCGCTCCCGAGGCCGCCCCCGAGGTCACCGACGGTCCCGTCCCCGTGATCTCCCCCCTGGTCCGCCGCCTCGCCCGCGAGAACGGCCTCGACCTGCGGGAGCTCACAGGCTCCGGTCCCGACGGACTGATCCTGCGCGCCGACGTGGAGTACGCCCTGCGTGCTGCCGCCGCCGCCCAGGGACGCACCGCCCCGGCACCCGCCCCCGCGGTCACCGCCGCCACCCCCGGCACGACCCGCACCCCCCTCAAGGGCGTCCGCGGTGCCGTGGCCGACAAGCTCTCCCGCAGCCGGCGCGAGATCCCCGACGCCACCTGCTGGGTGGACGCCGACGCGACCGAACTGATGCGCGCCCGCGCCGCCATGAACGCCGCGGGGGGACCGAAGATCTCCCTGCTGGCCCTGCTCGCCCGGATCTGCACCGCCGCCCTCGCCCGGTTCCCCGAGCTCAACTCCAGCGTGGACACCGAGGCCAGGGAGGTCGTCCGGTTCGACCACGTCCACCTCGGCTTCGCCGCGCAGACCGAGCGGGGCCTGGTCGTCCCGGTCGTCCGGGACGCCCACGCGCGCGACGCCGAATCGCTGACCGCCGAGTTCGCCCGGCTCACCGAGTCGGCCCGCACCGGCGCCCTGACCCCCGGGGAACTCACCGGCGGCACCTTCACGCTGAACAACTACGGCGTGTTCGGCGTCGACGGCTCCACCCCGATCATCAACCACCCCGAGGCCGCGATGCTCGGCGTCGGCCGGATCATCCCCAAGCCGTGGGTGCACCAGGGCGAGCTGGCGGTGCGTCAGGTCGTGCAGCTCTCGCTCACCTTCGACCACCGGGTCTGCGACGGCGGCACCGCGGGCGGCTTCCTGCGCCATGTGGCGGACTGCGTGGAACAGCCGGCGGTCCTGCTGCGCACCCTGTGATCGCGGGGCCGCCCCCGCATTCCCTGTGATCGGCGCGGCACGCATACTCAGGGGGTGACCGCGTACGAGCCCCCGGTCGACCCGGGTTCCGAGGTGTACGACGCCGTCGTGCTCGCCGGGGGTGCGGCCCGGCGGCTCGGCGGCGCCGACAAGCCCGGCCTGAGCGTCGGCGGGCGCCCGCTGCTCGACCGGGTGCTCGCCGCCTGCGCCGGCGCGCGCACCACCGTCGTCGTCGCCGACCCCAGACCCACCGCACGCCCGGTGACCTGGGCCCGCGAGGACCCGCCCGGCGGCGGCCCGCTCGCCGCCCTCGCCGCCGGCCTGCGCCCCACCACGGCGGACCTCGTCGTCGTGCTCTCCGCCGATCTGCCCTTCCTCGACGAGGGCACGGTCCGGCGGCTGCCGGCCGCCCTGCGGGACAGCACCGACGACGGGGTCCTGCTCACCGACGCCGACGGCCGCGACCAGTTCCTCGTCGCCGCGTACCGGGCGCCGGTGCTGCGCGAGGGGCTCGCCGCGCTTTCCACGGAGCACGGCGGCCTCACCGGCCTGCCCCTGCGGCGGCTCACCGCCGGGCTCCGCCTCAGCCGCGTCCCCGACCCCGTCGCGTCCTTCGACTGCGACACCTGGGACGACATCGCCACCGCCAGGGCACGGATCAGGGAGCATGGGCACGTGTTGGATGAATGGATTTCCGCAGTCAAGGACGAGCTGGGCATCGACCTCGACGTCGACACCAAGGTCCTGCTGGACCTCGCCCGCGACGCCGCCCACGGCGTGGCGCGTCCCGCGGCGCCGCTGACCACCTTCCTCGTCGGCTACGCGGCGGCACGGGCCGAGGGCGGCCCCGAGGCGGTCGCCGAGGCCGCCCGCAAGGCCGTGGACCTCGCCGCGCGCTGGGCGGCGGAGCAGACCCCGGGCGCCACCGCCGACGCGGAACCCCACTCCACCCCGGACGCCGGATGACCGCCCGCAGCGTCCGGGACGAGGACGCCGAGGACCTCGACGTCGAGGAGGTACTGGCGCTCGTGAAGGAGAACCGCCCCACCGGCGATCACACCCCCGCCCCGCGCCCCCGGCCCGACAGCGCCCCGCGGCCCCCGGCCGAGCACCACCGGGCCACCCCCTGGCCCGAGGCCCGCGCCCTCGCGGCCCACGCGGGCCGCCGCCCCGGCGCCCGCCGCGCCCCCGTCTCCGTCCCGCTCGACGAGGCCCTCGGCCTCACCCTGGCCGCCCCCCTCACCGCCCTCACCGACCTGCCCTCCTTCGACACCTCCGCCATGGACGGCTGGGCGGTCGCCGGACCGGGCCCGTGGGCCGTACGGGAGAGCGGCGTCCTCGCCGGACACGCGGCGCCCGCCCCGCTCACCGACGGCGAGGCCGCCCGGATCGCCACCGGCGCCCGGATCCCCCCGGACACCACCGCCGTACTGCGCAGCGAACACGGCCGCACCGACGACAAGGGCCACCTGCACGCCGGCCGCGACCTCCCGCACGGCCACGACATCCGGCCCCGCGGCCAGGAGTGCCGCTCCGGCGACCACCTCCTCGCCGTCGGCACCCTGGTGACCCCGGCCGTCCTGGGCCTCGCCGCCGCGGCGGGCTACGACACCGTCACCGCCCTGCCCCGCCCGAGCGTGGAAGTGCTCGTCCTGGGCGACGAGCTGCTCACCGAGGGGCTGCCGCACGACGGGCTGATCCGGGACGCGCTCGGCCCGATGCTGCCGCCCTGGCTGCGCGCGCTCGGCGCCGAGGTCACCACCGTGCGCCGGCTCGGCGACGACGCCGAGGCGCTGCACAAGGCCATCGCCTACTCCGAGGCCGAGCTGATCGTCACCACCGGCGGCACCGCCTCCGGCCCCGTGGACCACGTCCACCCCACCCTGCGCCGCCTGGGCGCCGAACTCCTGGTCGACAGCGTCAAGGTGCGCCCCGGCCACCCCATGCTGCTGGCCCGCACCAAGGAGAGCCAGCACCTGGTCGGCCTGCCCGGCAATCCCCTCGCGGCCGTCTCCGGCCTGCTGACGCTCGCCGAGCCCCTGCTGCGCGCCCTCACGGCCCGCCCCGCCCCCGAGCCGTACACACTGCCCCTGCGGGACGCGGCACACGGGCATCCGTACGACACCCGGCTCGTGCCGGTCGTGCTGCGCGGCGACCACGCCGTGCCGCTGCACTACAACGGCCCGGCGATGCTGCGGGGCATCGCGGGCGCCGACGCGCTGGCCGTCGTACCGCCGGGCGGGACCGCGGCCGGTGCGGAGGCGGAACTGCTGGACCTGCCGTGGGCGTCCGCCGGGATCGGGGTGTGTTTCACGTGAAACTTCCGGGCCAGGACGCCATCGCGCGCCAGCCGGACGAGCACCTGGTGACCCACCGGGTGAAGCTGCCGAAGAAGGTGGTGGAGCACCCGTTCCGCCAGGTCGCCAAGCGGGTGATCATGGCGCTGACACTGCTGGTGGTCTGCGCGCTCATCGTCTACATCGAACGCGACGGCTACACCGACAACTCCGACGGCAGCGTCGACTTCCTCGACGCCTTCTACTACGCGACCGTCACCCTCTCCACCACGGGCTACGGCGACATCACGCCGGTCAGCGACACCGCCCGGCTCACCAACATCCTTGTCATCACGCCCATGCGTGTGCTGTTCCTGATCATCCTGGTCGGCACCACGCTGGAGGTCCTCACCGAACGCACCCGGGAGGAATGGCGTCTGAACCGCTGGAGGTCCGCCTTGCGCGACCACACCGTCGTCGTCGGCTTCGGGACCAAGGGGCGCTCGGCGATCCAGACCGTCTGCGCGACGGGGCTGAAGAAGGAGCAAGTGGTGGTGGTCGACCCCTCAAGCAAGGTGATCGACGCCGCGACCGCCGAGGGCTACGCGGGGATCGTCGGGGACGCCACCCGCAGCGATGTGCTGAGGCGGGCCGAGGTGCACAAGGCCCGGAAAATCATCATTGCCACCCAGCGCGACGACACCGCCGTACTGGTCACGCTCACGGCCCGCCAGCTCAACCGCGGGGCGAAGATCGTGGCCGCGGTCCGCGAGGAGGAGAACGCCCCGCTGCTCAAGCAGTCCGGCGCCGACGCGGTCATCACCAGCGCCAGCGCGGCCGGACGGCTGCTCGGCCTGTCGGTGCTCAGCCCGGCGGCCGGCATGGTGATGGAGGACCTGATCCAGCAGGGCAGCGGGCTCGACCTCATCGAGCGGCCGGTCATAAAGGCCGAGGTCGGCAAGGGCCCCCGAGAGACGTCCGACCTGGTGGTGAGCGTCGTACGCGGGCACCGGGTGCTCGGATACGACGACCCGGCCGTCGGCACCCTGGAGGCGACGGACCGGGTCATCACCATCGTCCGGGCCACGCCGAGCGTCCAGATCGCACCCGACGTCCGCCCGATCCCCCAGGACTGATTCCCCAGGACTGACTACTTGCGGTTGTACAGCCGCATCGTGATCGGCCCGAAGACCAGCACGAACAGCCCGGCCCACCCCAGCGACCAGGCGATCTCGTCGGCCGGCCAGTCACCCGCCATCAACTCCCGCACCGCGGAGGACAGGTGGGTGATGGGGCTGTTGTTGACGAACGCCTGCAACCAGCCCGGCATGGTCTTCGGGTCGACGAAGATGTTGGACAGGAAGGTCAGCGGGAACATCACCATCATGCTGACGCCCATCACCGACTTCTCGGTGCGCAGCAGCAGCCCGAACATCGTCCAGATCCACGAGAACGCGAACGAGAACACGATCAGCAGGGCGATCCCGGCCAGCACGCCCGGGACGCCGCCGTCCGGCCGGTAGCCGAGGATCATGCCGACGGTGAGCATCACCAACGACGCGATGGTGTAGCGCAGGGCGTCCCCGAGCAGATAGCCGACCATCGTCGACGGCCGCCAGATGGGCAGCGACCGGAACCGGTCGAAGACGCCCTTCTCGATGTCGGTGTTGACCGAGACACCGGTGTACATGGTGATCATCACGACCGACATCACCATGATCCCCGGCAGCAGGAACTGGATGTACTCCTTCGGGGACCCGGCCAGGGCGCCCCCGAACAGGTACGTGTACATCAGCACCATCATGATCGGGAACGCGGTGACGTCGAAGAGCTGCTCCGGCACGTGCTTGATCTTCAGCATCGCCCGCCAGCCGAAGGTCAGCGAGGCCGACAGCGCGCTCGGCCGGGGCGGACGTTCACCGGTCACCAGCAGCGCGGCGAGCGACTCGGTGCTGACCGGGGCGAGTTCCTTGGCGTCAGGGGTCGTCGCGGTGCTCATGCCGCCACCTCGTCCTTGGTGTCGTGGCTGGTGTCGTGTCCGGTGAGGGCGAGGAAGACCTCGTCCAGGCTGGGCTGGCCCAGCGAGAAGTTGTCGACGGTGACGCCGCTGCGGGACAGTTCGGCGAGGGCCCGCGAGGCCTGCTCCGCCGCGTTGTCCCCCCGCGCGCCGCCGAGCCGGGCCGTCAGCGCCACCGGATCGGGCTCCAGCTGGACGTCCGCGTCCAGCGTGAGCCGCAGCACCCGCTCCGCCTCCGGCCGCTGCCCGGGATCCCGCAGCCGCAGATGGACGGATCCGGCGCCGACGGACGCCTTCAGCTCGCCCTTGGTGCCCTCGGCGATCACCTTGCCGTGGTCGATGACCGCGATCCGCGAGGCCAGCTGGTCGGCCTCGTCCAGGTACTGCGTGGTCAGCAGCACGGTGGTGCCCTGGGCGACCACCGCCCGCACGATGTCCCACACCTGGTTGCGGCTGCGCGGGTCGAGCCCGGTCGTCGGCTCGTCGAGGAAGAGCAGATCGGGCGTGTTCAGAATGGACGCGGCGATGTCGATACGGCGCCGCATGCCGCCCGAGTAGTGCTTGACCTGCTTGCCGGCCGCCTCCGTCAGCCCGAAGGCCTCCAGCAGCTGTTCGCTGCGTCGGCGGGCGGCCTGCTTGGCGTGGCCGAGGAGCCGGCCCAGCAGCACCAGGTTCTCGGTGCCGGTGAGGTCCTCGTCGACGGAGGCGTACTGGCCGGTCAGGCTGACCCGGCCGCGCACCTCGTCGGCCTCGCGCACGACGTCGTGGCCGAAGACATGGGCCTGGCCGCCGTCGGGGCGCAGGAGGGTGGCGAGCATCTTCACGGTGGTGGTCTTTCCGGCGCCGTTCGGGCCGAGGACGCCGTAGACGGTGCCGGCCGGTACCGACAGGTCGACGCCGTCGACGGCCCTGGTCTCGCCGAACGTCTTCACCAGGCCCGCCGTCTCGATGGCCAGGGCTGACGTGTGCTGGCTCATGGTGGGATGTCCTTCCGCGTACACGGGTTTACGCAGGGAAAGACCTTCACCGTCGCGCAAACTCATCGGTTGCGCACAGGGTTTTTCGGGGGAACCGGTCCAAGTACCGAGGCGGGATGGGACCAGGGACCGAGGAGTAGCGTCGCCCTCATGCATGCGATCACGATTGACGAACCCGGCGGGCCCGAGGCGCTGGTCTGGGCCGAGGTACCGGATCCGGCGCCCGGAGAGGGCGAGGTCCTGGTCGAGGTGGCGGCGAGCGCCGTGAACCGGGCCGACATCCTCCAGCGGCAGGGCTTCTACGACCCGCCGCCCGGCACGTCCCCCTACCCGGGCCTGGAGTGCTCGGGGCGGATCGCCGAGATCGGCCCCGGTGTCTCCGGCTGGACCGTGGGCGACGAGGTGTGCGGACTGCTCGGGGGCGGTGGCTACGCCGAGAAGGTCGTCGTCCCGGCCGGGCAGCTGCTGCCCGTGCCCCGGGGCGTCGGCCTGGTGCGGGCGGCGGCACTGCCCGAGGTGGTCTGCACGGTCTGGTCGAACGTGTTCATGATCGCCCATCTGCGACCGGGCGAGACGCTGCTGGTGCACGGTGGCTCCAGCGGCATCGGCACGATGGCGATCCAGCTCGCCAAGGCCGTCGGCGCGAAGGTCGCGGTCACCGCCGGCACCCGGGAGAAGCTGGACCGGTGCGCCGAGCTGGGCGCGGACATCCTGGTCAACTACCGGGAGCAGGACTTCGTGGAGGAGGTCAGGAAGGCCACCGACGGGGCCGGCGCCGACGTCATCCTCGACAACATGGGCGCCAAGTACCTGGACCGCAACGTCCGCGCCCTCGCGGTCAACGGCCGCCTGGCGATCATCGGCATGCAGGGCGGCATCAAGGGCGAGCTGAACATCGCCACCCTGCTGGGCAAGCGGGCCGCGGTCACCGCGACCTCGCTGCGGGCCCGCCCGCTGACCGAGAAGACGTCGATCGTGGCGGCCGTACGCGAGCACGTGTGGCCGTTGGTGGACGGCGGTCATGTGCGCCCGGTGGTCGACCGGGAGGTCCCGATGCGGGACGCGGCGGACGCGCACCGGATCGTGGAGGAGAGCGGGCACGTCGGCAAGGTGCTGCTCGTCACGGAGTAGGCGCACCGGCCGGCCGGGTCAGTCCGGCCGTCTGAGCCGCAGCCCCAGGAAGGCCAGCCCGAG
The DNA here is from genome assembly GCF_023544665.1 of Streptomyces sp. YS415. Taxonomy (GTDB): domain Bacteria; phylum Actinomycetota; class Actinomycetes; order Streptomycetales; family Streptomycetaceae; genus Streptomyces. The sequence continues at coordinate 32,754 of NZ_JAMJFL010000009.1, read as the reverse complement.
GCCGAGCCCGATCAGCACCAGGCCGCTGCCCAGCGGCAGCACCTGGAAGACGGGCTCGGCCCGTACGACGTCCTGCCCGGCCGGCACGGGGGAGCCGACCGCCTCCGCCGGAGCCGCCCGGGAGGGCTCGGCCGGGGGCGTCTCCTCCTCCGGCACGGCCACCCACTGGCGCCCGGGCCGCTCGCGCCCCTGCCCGGCCGCGCTCCCGGCCCAGGAGGGCGAGGGGGAGGCCGACACGGACGCCGACGGCGTGGCCTCCTCGCCGTACGCCACCGGGCACCCCCAGCCCGCCACCAGGGCGACGGCCAGTGCCGTCGCCCGTACTGTCCGCAGCCATCGAGTCACGGCATAAGCCTCACACCGACTGCCGTGTCGGGCATGCCGGACTCCGCCACCGGGTGACGGAAAGTCCCCGTACGTAAACGGTGGATCACCTGTCGTGGGGGGCACCACGCTGAGGAGATGTCGGGGTGCGAGAGAATGGCGGCATGGAGATGCCGAGGAACGAACGGTCGCCGGAGAATCCGCAGATCCTGGTCGTGGGCCAGGACGGGATGGCCATCGGTGGCGGAGGCGACGAGGACTCCCGCGAGGTTCCCGTGACGGAGATGGTCGAACAGCCGGCGAAGGTCATGCGGATCGGCAGCATGATCAAGCAGCTGCTGGAGGAGGTCCGCGTGGCCCCGCTCGACGAGGCCAGCCGGGTCCGGCTCAAGGAGATCCATGCCAGCTCGGTGAAGGAGCTGGAGGACGGCCTGGCCCCGGAGCTGGTCGAGGAACTGGAGCGGCTGTCCCTGCCGTTCACCGACGAGGCGACCCCGTCCGACGCGGAACTGCGCATCGCGCAGGCCCAGTTGGTCGGCTGGCTGGAGGGCCTCTTCCACGGCATCCAGACCACGCTGTTCGCCCAGCAGATGGCGGCCCGCGCCCAACTGGAGCAGATGCGCCGGGCCCTGCCCCCGGGCGTCGGCCACGAGGGCGAGGACCAGAACCACCCGGGCGGCCGCTCGGGCGGGCCCTACCTGTAACGACGAGGAGCGGGCAGCCCGGTCACGCCGGGTTGCCCGTGGAGACGTCGAACTGGAAGATCCCCGGGTCCTCGGGGTCGATGTCCGTGCCCGCGGCCGGGAACTGCTTCATCACCGTGCCGTCGCCCCAGGTGGACTCGTCGACGTCCCGGGTGTCGGCCGACCACCCGGCGGCCTTCAGGCACTTCTTCACCGAGTCGATGTTCTTGAAGACGAAGTTGGGCATCTCCACCTTCTCGGGGTCGTTGTACGACTCCACCGGCTCGCTGCATGCCTCCGGGTCGACCGTCCGGCTCGGGTCCGGGCCGCGGTAGCCCTCCGCCGTCGTCGCCGACGGGCTGGGGCTCGTTCCGCCCTTGTCGTCCTTCGTGCCCCCGCCGCTCAGCGTCAGCGCGGCGACCAGACCGCCCACCGCGAGCACGGACACCACGATCGAGCCGATGATCACCGGCTTGTTGTTCCGGCCCCCGCCCCCGGAACCGGACGCGGCCGGCTGCGGGGTGATGTTGTACGGCGGCGGCGTAGCGCCGTAGCCGGCGGGCGCCGGGGTCTGGTAGCCGGGCTGCTGCGGATAGCCGTAGGACGGAGCCGGCGTGGGCGCCCCGTACGGGTTCGGCGTCGGGGCCGGCTGGTACGGGGTGTGGACCGGGCCCGTGGGCGCCGGCGTCGACTGGTCGACCGGCGGGAACACGGCGGACCCGACGCCCGAGCCGCTGGCGGCCGGTGTGCCCGGCACGATGCTCGGCGCGGCGGCGTGGAAGGAGGACGCCACCCGCAGGCACTCGTCGCGCATGGCCTCGGCGCTGGGGAAACGCTCGTTGGGGTTCTTCTTCAGCGCGCGGGCCACCAGCGCGTCCACGGCCGGCGGCAGCGAGCGGTTGACGGACGAGGGAGCCACCGGCTCCTCCTGCACATGCGCGTACGCGATCGCCAGCGGCGAGTCCGCGTCGAACGGCAGCCGCCCGGTGACCAGCTGGAAGAGCATGATGCCGACCGAGTACAGGTCGGAGCGCGCGTCCACACCCCGGCCGAGCGCCTGCTCGGGGGAGAGGTACTGCGGGGTGCCGACGACCATGCCGGTCTGGGTCATCGAGGTGACGCCGGACTGCATGGCGCGGGCGATGCCGAAGTCCATGACCTTGACGATGCCGCGCTTGGTCATCATCACGTTGCCGGGCTTGATGTCCCGGTGGACCAGCCCCATCTCGTGGCTGATCTCCAGCGCCGCCAGCACATCCGCGGTGATCTTGAGCGCCTTGTCGGCGGGCATCGCGCCGTACTGGCGTACGTCCTCGTCGAGCACCGAGCCGAGCGGGCGGCCCTCGATGTACTCCATGACGATGTATGGGGTCGTCAGCCCGTCGACATCGTCCTCGCCGGTGTCGAAGACCGAGACGATGTTGGTGTGCGTGAGCTTGGCCACGGCCTGGGCCTCGCGGCGGAAGCGCTCGCGGAAGGCCTGCTCGCGGCCGAGCTCGGTGTGCAGCGTCTTGACCGCGACCTGGCGGTCCAGCACCGCGTCGTAGGCCAGGTGCACCGAGGCCATGCCGCCTTCGCCGAGCAAGTCGCGCAGCTGATAGCGGCCGGCCGCCAGCGCCCGTCCCGCATACCGCCCCTGTGCGCCGTCCTGGCTCATGTCTCCGCGTCCCCCATAGCCCGTTGGCCCGGCGTTTGTCGACGATCCGTCGATGATCGAAAGTGCTATTCCCGGCCAAGTCTGCCCCAGGGCACTGACACGTCAAGCTCGGTGCCCGATCCGTGACCGTACGCGAAAGAAGCGTCGCGCAAGCGTTACAGCGGCCGTACGGCCGGTACACAGAATTTGCACGACGGACCGGCCAACGGGTTTCATGGCCGGTCCGTCACGGACCGGCCGCTGGTCCGTCCCGGACCGGCGGCTTGCGCGGAGGCTGTAGCGTGGCCGACGGAGACCGTAACAACACCGCGCGCACCGCGGGCAGAAACGACGGCGAGGACTGATGGCACAGCAGCGCGCTCAGGGCCCGTCCGACCCCGAGGCGGCTGGCGGCGGTATGTCAGATGCGCCGGAGCTGTGGGGTAACGGCGGGCTGGTCGGCGACGGCCGGTACCGGCTCACCCGCAGACTCGGCCGGGGCGGCATGGCCGAGGTCTTCGCGGCCGAGGACGTCCGGCTGGGACGCACCGTCGCGGTCAAGCTGCTGCGCGCCGACCTCGCCGAGGACCCGGTCTCCAAGGCCCGCTTCACTCGCGAGGCACAGTCGGTGGCCGGCCTCAACCACCACGCCATCGTCGCCGTGTACGACTCCGGCGAGGACTTCGTGGGCGGCCAGAGCGTGCCGTACATCGTCATGGAGCTGGTCGAGGGCCGCACCATCCGCGACCTCCTCCTCAACGCCGAGGCGCCCGGGCCCGAGCAGGCGCTGATCATCGTCTCCGGTGTGCTGGAGGCGCTCGCCTACTCCCACCAGCACGGCATCGTGCACCGCGACATCAAGCCGGCGAACGTCATCATCACCAACAACGGCGCCGTCAAGGTCATGGACTTCGGCATCGCCCGCGCCCTGCACGGGGCGTCCACGACGATGACCCAGACCGGCATGGTCATGGGCACGCCCCAGTACCTCTCGCCCGAGCAGGCGCTCGGCAAGGCGGTCGACCACCGCTCCGACCTGTACGCGACGGGCTGCCTCCTCTACGAACTCCTCGCGCTGCGGCCCCCGTTCACCGGCGAGACCCCGCTCTCGGTGGTCTACCAGCACGTCCAGGACATCCCGACGCCCCCCTCCGAGGCTTCCGACGCCTGTCCGCCGGAGCTGGACGGCCTGGTCATGCGCTCCCTCGCCAAGGAGCCGGACGACCGCTTCCAGACCGCCGAGGAGATGCGCGGCCTGGTCCAGTACGGCCTGCAGATGCTCTACGACCAGGGCGGCCACACCGGTACCTGGAACACCGGGCCGGTCGATCTGCACGACGGCCGGCACACCCCTGCGGCGGGCTTCGCGCAGACCGCGGTGATGGGCCACTCCGGCGCGGACGCCTCCGGTACCACGGCGATCGCGGCGCCGGTCCTGGCCGGCGGCCGGTACGGCGGCGGTGACGACGGCGGCTTCGAAGGACAGGGCAACAGGGGCAGCGGCCGGGGCAAGCTGTGGATCCTCGCCGTTCTCGCGGTGATCGCCATCGCGGCGGGCGTGGCCCTGGCGCTCAACGGCGACGACGGCAAGGGCGGCGGCACGGACACCACCAAGTCGCCGACCGCCACGCAGTCCAAGGACGACGAGACGGCCAGCGAGGAGCCGACCGACGAGGCGACCGAGGAGCCCACTGACACGGCCACCGACGACAGCTCGGGCACCGACGGCGGCTCCAACTGGACCCCGTCCCCGGAGCCTTCGGTCACCCCGTCGCCGACGGAGCCGGAGCCCACGGACGAGCCGACCACCACGGAGCCGACCGACGAGCCGACGACCGCGGAGCCGACCGACGAGCCCACGGAGGAGCCGACGGACGAGCCCACCGACGAGGTCATCGGGGGCACCACCGACGGCGGCACCGACGGCGGCGCCGAAGGCTGACGGCCCGTGGCCCCGGGGCGTCACGCCACGAACGCGTCGCACACCGTGTCGTACTCCCGGGTCCACCACACCGCCAGTGCCGAGGCGGCCGGGAACTGCGCGTCCGCGCGGGTGTCGCCGCGCTCGTAGTGCCAGCGCAGCATCCAGAAGTCGTTCAGGCGCTCCCACCACACCCGGTGCACGGCCGCCGCGAGCTCGGAGGGCGTGGCGCCCGCCGCGCGCCGGTACGCGCGCGTGTAGGCCCGTACCTTCGGCAGGTCCAGCGTGCCGACGGGCCGCACGAAGAAGATCGCGGCGGCCCGTACCGCCTCCTCCGCGCGCGGCTGCATCCCCAGCCGGTCCCAGTCGACGATCGCGGCGGGGGCGTCGCCCCGGTAGAGCACGTTGAACGGGTGGAAGTCCCCGTGCACCCAGCCCACCGAGCCGCCGCGCGGCGGACGCCGGCCGGCGTGCCGTTCCAGCAGCGCCCGCCGTTCCAGCAGCCGGTGGCGGGCCAGCCCGTCGAAGGAGTCGGCGGGCCGGTGCCGGCGCACCCGGGCGAGCAGGTCCTCGATGAGGGCGACGGTGTCCTCGGGGTCGGCGCTCACCGCGGGCGCCGCCCGGCCCTCCGGCGGCATCACGCGCTCCAGACCCGCGTGCACCGCCCCGAGCAGCGCCCCGAGCCGGGCGCACTGCCCCGGGGCGAGCTGGCCGCCGTGCCGGTGCCGGCCGTCGATCCAGGGGTGCAGGGCGTAGGCGTGGCCGCCGATCACCGCGACGGTACGGCCGTCCCGGCCCGGCAGCGGCGGCGCGACCGGGACGCCGAGGCCGGCCAGGCGCTGGGTGGCCCGGTGCTGGCGGGCGATGGCGGCGGGGTCGGCGGTCTCGGGGTCGAAGTGGTGCTTGAGGAAGTACCGGCCGCGGGTCGTGCGCAGCCGGTAGCCGCGGTTGAGCAGCCCTTGGTCGACGGGGACACAGGTGACGGCACCGCCGGCGGCGTACTGGCGGAGCAGTGCGCCCAGCGGGGGCGCGGGATGCACAAGGGGTGGTACACAAGGGCGCGGCACGCGCCAGATGCTAGGGCACCGAACGGGCGCGTGAGCTGGGCGTTGTCACAGAACGTCAGTGACAGTCGCTTTCGGTCACGCGGCGCTTCAGAAGTGGCGTTCCAGGATCTCCGCGCCCGCCGAATTGCCGAAATGCGCACGATCGCAGGGGCGGCCGTAGCGGACCCCCGGCGGGAATACCCGGATTTCTCCGGCTTCGCCCGGCGGGAAGTCAACGGCACAAACTCTTCCTCTGAGCTGGGTGCGCGGGATAACGTGCCGTTGCTCCGGCCTCCTGCAAGGCTGTGACCAGTACTCTTCGAGCCCCTCGCGATTTACTTGGAAATCCAAGCAAAATCGCAGGTCAAACGGGGTTTCACAGAAATGTGGAGCACTGGGTAACGTGATGGTTGCAGGGCGCTCGCCGGGGCACCTGTCACGCCTGTTCCGGCCGAGTGACACCCACCCCGTGCACGGGTGTCGGACCAGGTGAGCCGCACTGGTTTCACCGGCAACCCCGGGGGACCGGACCGACGGAGGAGCACACGTGACCGTGGAGAGCACTGCCGCGCGCAAGCCGCGACGCAGCGCCGGGACCAAGAAGTCCCCGAGCCCCAAGCCCGAGCTGGTTCAGCTGCTGACCCCCGAGGGCAAGCGCGTCAAGAACGCGGAGAACGCGATGTACGACAAGTACGTCGCCGACCTCACCCCCGAAGACCTGCGCGGTCTCTACCGCGACATGGTGCTCACCCGCCGTTTCGACGCCGAGGCCACCTCCCTGCAGCGCCAGGGTGAGCTGGGCCTGTGGGCCTCGCTGCTCGGCCAGGAGGCCGCCCAGATCGGTTCGGGCCGCGCCACCCGCGAGGACGACTACGTCTTCCCGACCTACCGCGAGCACGGCGTCGCCTGGTGCCGCGGGGTCGACCCGGCCAATCTGCTCGGCATGTTCCGCGGCGTGAACAACGGCGGCTGGGACCCCAACAGCAACAACTTCCAGCTGTACACGATCGTCATCGGCTCGCAGACCCTGCACGCCACCGGCTACGCCATGGGCATCGCCAAGGACGGGGCGGACAGCGCGGTGATCGCCTACTTCGGCGACGGCGCCTCCAGCCAGGGCGATGTCGCGGAATCGTTCACCTTCTCGGCCGTCTACAACGCGCCGGTGGTGTTCTTCTGCCAGAACAACCAGTGGGCGATCTCCGAGCCGACCGAGAAGCAGACCCGCGTCCCGCTCTACCAGCGCGCGCAGGGCTACGGCTTCCCGGGCGTGCGGGTGGACGGCAACGACGTCCTGGCCTGCCTCGCGGTCACCAAGTGGGCCCTGGAGCGGGCCCGCAGCGGCGAGGGGCCGACGCTGGTGGAGGCGTACACCTACCGCATGGGCGCGCACACCACCTCCGACGACCCGACCCGCTACCGGGGCGACGAGGAGCGCCAGGCCTGGGAGGCCAAGGACCCGATCCTGCGCCTTCGCCAGTACCTGGAGTCGGAAAACCACGCGGACGAGGGATTCTTCGCGGAACTGGAGACCGAGTCCGAGGCGTTGGGCAGGCGAGTGCGCGAGGCGGTTCGTGCCATGCCGGACCCGGACCACCTCGCCATCTTCGAGAACGTGTACGCGGACGGGCATGCGCTCGTCGACGAGGAGCGAGCCCAGTTCGCCGCCTACCAGGCGTCGTTCGCGGACGCTGAAGGGGGCAAGTGACATGGCCGAGAAGATGGCTCTCGCCAAGGCGATCAACGAATCGCTGCGCAAGGCCCTGGAGGCCGACCCCAAGGTCCTCGTCATGGGCGAGGACGTCGGCAAGCTCGGCGGTGTCTTCCGGGTGACCGACGGACTGCAGAAGGACTTCGGCGAGGGCCGGGTCATCGACACCCCGCTCGCCGAGTCCGGCATCGTCGGCACCGCGATCGGCCTCGCGCTGCGCGGCTACCGCCCGGTGGTGGAGATCCAGTTCGACGGCTTCGTCTTCCCGGCCTACGACCAGATCGTCACCCAGCTCGCCAAGATGCACGCCCGCTCCCTGGGCAAGGTCAAGCTCCCGGTCGTCGTGCGCATCCCCTACGGCGGCGGCATCGGCGCGGTCGAGCACCACTCGGAGTCGCCCGAGGCGCTGTTCGCGCACGTGGCGGGCCTGAAGATCGTCTCCCCGTCGAACTCCTCCGACGCGTACTGGATGATGCAGCAGGCCATCCAGAGCGACGACCCGGTGATCTTCTTCGAGCCCAAGCGGCGCTACTGGGACAAGGCCGAGGTCAACACCGAGGCGATCCCCGGACCGCTGCACAAGGCGCAGGTCGTCCGCGCCGGCACCGACCTCACGCTGGCCGCCTACGGCCCGATGGTGAAGCTCTGCCAGGAGGTCGCCGACGCGGCCGCCGAGGAGGGCCGCTCCCTGGAGGTCCTGGACCTGCGCTCGGTGTCCCCGCTGGACTTCGACACCATCCAGGCCTCGGTGGAGAAGACCCGCCGCCTGGTCGTGGTCCACGAGGCGCCGGTGTTCTTCGGCTCCGGCGCGGAGATCGCCGCCCGCATCACCGAGCGCTGCTTCTACCACCTGGAGGCTCCGGTGCTCAGGGTCGGCGGCTATCACGCCCCGTACCCGCCGGCGCGCCTGGAGGAGGAGTACCTGCCGGGTCTGGACCGGGTGCTCGACGCCGTCGACCGTGCCCTGGCGTACTGAGGAGAGGGTCGTGACGACGATGACGGAAGCGTCCGTACGCGAGTTCAAGATGCCGGACGTCGGTGAGGGCCTCACCGAGGCGGAGATCCTCAAGTGGTACGTCCAGCCCGGTGACACGGTCACCGACGGCCAGGTGGTGTGCGAGGTCGAGACGGCCAAGGCCGCCGTCGAGCTGCCCATCCCCTACGACGGGGTGGTCCACGCGCTGCACTTCCCCGAGGGCACCACGGTGGACGTGGGCCAGTCGATCATCGCGGTCGACGTGTCGGGCGGTGCGGCGGCCGCCGAAGCCGCTGCGGAGCCCGCGCCGGAGTCCGCGCCGGAGAAGAAGCCCGAGGGCCGCAAGCCGGTCCTGGTCGGCTACGGCGTGGCCGAGTCCTCCACCAAGCGCCGCCCGCGCAAGGGCCCGACGGTCCCCGTCCAGGAGGCCGCGGTCCAGGTCGTGCAGGCGGTGCAGAGCGAGCTGAACGGCCACGGTCCCGCGGTGGTGAAGGAGCGCCCGCTGGCCAAGCCGCCGGTGCGCAAGCTCGCCAAGGACCTCGGGGTCGACCTCTCCACGGTGGTCCCGTCCGGCCCGGACGGCATCATCACCCGCGAGGACGTCCACGCGGCCGTGGCCCCGCCGAAGGCCCCGGAGCCCGCGACGGCCGCCCCCGCCCCCGCCCCCGCGGCGCCCGTGGCGGCGTACGACGGCGCGCGGGAGACCCGCATCCCGGTCAAGGGGGTCCGCAAGGCCACCGCGGCGGCGATGGTGGGCTCGGCGTTCACGGCCCCGCACGTCACGGAGTTCGTGACGGTGGACGTGACCCGCACGATGAAGCTGGTCGAGGAGCTGAGGCAGGACAAGGACATGCAGGGCCTGCGGGTCAACCCGCTCCTGCTGATCGCCAAGGCCCTGCTGGTCGCCATCAAGCGCAACCCGGACATCAACGCCTCCTGGGACGAGGCGAACCAGGAGATCGTGGTCAAGCACTACGTCAACCTGGGCATCGCCGCGGCCACCCCGCGCGGTCTGATCGTGCCGAACATCAAGGACGCGCACGACAAGACCCTGCCCCAGCTGGCCGCGTCCCTGGGCGAGCTGGTGGCCACGGCGCGGGACGGCAGGACGTCCCCCGCCGCGATGCAGGGCGGCACGGTGACCATCACCAACGTCGGCGTCTTCGGCGTCGACACCGGCACCCCGATCATCAACCCCGGCGAGGCCGCGATCCTCGCGGTCGGCGCGATCAAGCTCCAGCCGTGGGTCCACAAGGGCAAGGTCAAGCCCCGCCAGGTCACCACCCTGGCCCTCTCCTTCGACCACCGCCTGGTCGACGGCGAGCTGGGCTCGAAGGTGCTGGCCGACGTGGCGGCGGTCCTGGAGCAGCCCAAGCGGCTGATCACCTGGGCGTAGCACACGGGAAGGGGCCCGCCACGCGATCGTGGCGGGCCCCTTCCGGCTGTCGCGGGGGGATCAGTCCTGCTGGGCGCCGGACGGAAGCGTCCGCAGCTGCATCGTGGACGCCGTCGTCGAACCGAAGGCGTAGTCCATCAGCTTGGCCGCGTCCGTGAAGCGGTTGGTGTCGTTGAGGAGCACGCCCACCACCGTCTTGCCGTTGCGGGTGCCGGCGAAGACCAGGCACGGGCCGGACGGGGTGTTGGTGCCGGTCTTCACACCGAGCGCGCCGCTGTAGGAGCCGAGCAGCTTGTTGGTGTTGTACCAGGTGTAGGTGCGGGTGGCGCCGGTGCTCGACGTGGCGTACTGCACCGTCTTGGTCTTCTTGACGATGCCCGCGAACGTCGAGTACTTCATCGCGCTGCGGGTGAGCTTCGCGAGGTCGCGCGGCGTCGTGTAGTTGGTGTTCTGCGTGGAGTTGCCGTCGAACGAGTCGAAGTGCGTGTTCGTCAGGCCCAGCGCTTCGGCCTTCTTGTTCATCTTGGCGATGAAGTTCTTGGTGCGGGCGGCGACCGTGGTGCCGGTGCCGAACTTGTCGGCGAGGGCCATCGCGGCGTCGCAGCCGGACGGCAGCATCAGCGCGTGCAGCAGCTGGCGCACGGTGACCTTGTCGCCGGTCTTCAGGTCCGCGGTGCTCGCCTGCTTGGCGGCGACGTAGTCCCGGTACGCCTGCTTGACGGTGACCTTGGTGTCCAGATTCACGTCCGGGATGGCCAGCACCACACGGGCCGCCATGATCTTGGTGGTGCTCGCCATGGGCCGCTTGGTGTCGGCGGCCTTGCTGTACAGCGTGGAGCCGGTCGCGCTGTCGAGCATGAACGCGCCCTTGGCGGTGACCGTGGGTGCGGTCGCGGCCTGGGCGGGCGCAGCCAGGGCGCCGCCCGCGACCAGCGCGCCGGTGGTGGCCACGACGGCGGCGGTGCGGCGCAGACGTACGCCCTTGATGCCGGTTATCACTATGAACGCTCCGATGAGGTGTCAGCTGATCTTGGCGTAGCCGTAGTTGATGAGCTTCTGCACGTCCGTCGTGCGGTTGGCCGCCGAGGACGAGGTGAGCACGGCGCCCATCACGGACTCGCCGTTCTTGGTGGCGGCGAAGACCAGGCAGTACTTGGACGAGGTGCCGGAGCCCGTCTTGATGCCGAGCGTGCCGTTCCATCCGAGCAGCGTGTTGGTGTTCTTCCAGGCCGCCATGGTGCGGATGGAGCCGCTGCTGGTGACCGTCTTCGCCGTGTACGACTTGGTCTTGACGACGGACTTGAAGGTGGAGTGCTTCATCGCGCTGCGGGCGAGCAGCGTCAGGTCCTTGGGCGTCGAGTAGTTCGAGCCATTGCTTATGCCGTCGAACGAGTCGAAGTGCGTGTTCGTCATGCCGAGCTGCTCGGCCTTGTTGTTCATCTTGGCGATGAAGTTCTTGGTGCGGGCCGAGACCGTCGAGCCCGTGCCGAACTTGTCGGCGAGGGCCATGGCCGCGTCGCAGCCGGACGGCAGCATCATCCCGTAGAGCAGCTGGCGGACGGTGACCTTGTCGCCGACGATCAGACGGGCCGACGAGGCGCCCCGGGACACGATGTAGTCGCTGTACGCCTTCTTGATGGTGACCTTGGCGTCCAGGTTCAGGTTCGACTGCGCGAGCACGACCTTGGCGGTCATGATCTTCGTGGTGGAGGCCGTGAGCCGCTTCGTGTTGGGGGACTTGTAGTAGAGCGTCTTGCCGGTGGCGCTGTTCATCAGGTACCCGCCCTTGGCGGTGATGCTGGGCGTCGTCACGGCCTGCGCCGGTGCCGCGGTGAGGGCTCCGGTGACGAACATCGCGCCGGTGGTGACCACGACGGCTGCGGCTCTGCGAACACGGAAGCCCTGATATGCGGTTTTCAACACAAATACCCCGTATGCAGTCGAATGCCCCTGGTGTGCGGCCGAGTTGAAGGGGATGGAGATGGGGCCGCAAGTGTGTGACACCTGACTAGCACAGAAGGTTGTGCGGTTGCAGGGACGAAATCGAAGGTCCGCATGATGAAACGCGCTCCCTCATGCGTACGTGTTGTATCTAAGATGTGCGCATGCCGTCAGCTCCGCCCGCCCCGACCCCCGCCCCCGTCAGGCAGCCGCCCGCCGCCGACCGTGTCTACGCCCACGTCAAGCAAGCTGTCCTGGACCGCCGTTACGAGGGCGGCACCCTGCTCACCGAGGGCGAACTCGCCGAGGCCGTGGGGGTTTCCCGCACCCCGGTGCGCGAGGCGCTGCTGCGCCTGGAGGTGGAGGGGCTGATCAAGCTCTACCCGAAGAAGGGTGCCCTGGTGCTGCCGGTGTCGGCGCAGGAGATCGCCGATGTCGTGGAGACCCGGCTGCTGGTCGAGGAGCACGCGGCGCGCAAGGCGGTGCCCGCCCCCGCCGCGCTCATCGAGCGCCTCGAACACCTGCTCGCGCGCCAGAAGGCCGAGGCCGCTGCCGGCGACCTCGCCGCCGCCGCCGTCACCGACCGCTGCTTCCACGCCGAGATCGTCCGCAGCGGCGGCAACGCGATCCTCTCCCGCCTCTACGACCAACTCCGCGACCGCCAGCTGCGCATGGGCGTCGCCGTCATGCACTCCCATCCCGACCGGATCGCCAAGACCCTCGCCGAGCACGAGGAGATCCTCGACGCGCTGCGCTCCGGCGACGCCGAGCGGGCCGTGGGCGTCGTCCACCGGCACGTCGGCTGGTTCTCGCACCTGGCCCGGGGTGAGGTCCGATGACCGCTGCGGCACTCCCGGGCGACCCCCCGGGCGGTCGGCGCGCCCTCGCCGTGTGGGGCATCGGTGTCTCGGTCTACTTCGTCGCCGTCATCTTCCGTACCTCCCTGGGGGTCGCCGGCCTCGACGCGGCCGACCGCTTCGACGTCAACGCCTCGGCCCTGTCCACGTTCTCGATCCTCCAGCTGCTCGTCTACGCGGGCATGCAGATACCCGTCGGCCTGCTGGTCGACCGGCTCGGCACCAAGAAGGTGCTGACCATCGGCGTCGTGCTGTTCACGGCGGGACAGCTGGGCTTCGCGTTCTCCCCGACGTACGGCATGGCCCTCGCCTCGCGGGCGCTGCTCGGCTGCGGCGACGCGATGACCTTCATCAGCGTGCTGCGGCTCGGCACCCGCTGGTTCCCGGCCCGGCGCGGACCGATGATCGCCCAGCTGGCCGGGCTCGCCGGCATGGCGGGCAACCTGGTCTCCACCCTTGTCCTGGCCCGGCTGCTGCACGGCGTCGGCTGGACCGCCGCCTTCGCCGGCAGCGCGCTCGCCGGAGTCGTCGTCCTCGTCCTGCTGCTGGTCTTCCTCAAGGACCACCCCGAGGGCCACGCACCGGAGCCCGTCCCGCACCAGGGCCTGGCCTACGTCCGGCGCCAGATCGCCGCCTCCTGGAGGGAACCGGGCACCCGGCTCGGCCTGTGGGTGCACTTCACCACCCAGTTCCCGGCGATGGTGTTCCTGCTGCTGTGGGGGCTGCCCTTCCTGGTCGAGGCCCAGGGCCTGTCCCGCGCCACCGCGGGCGAACTCCTCACCCTGGTCGTCCTGTCCAACATGGCGATCGGCCTGGTCTACGGCCAGCTCGTCGCCCGGCACCACGGGGCGCGGCTGCCGCTGGCGCTCGGCACGGTCGGCGCGACCGCGCTGCTGTGGGCGGCGACCCTCGCCTACCCCGCCGACCGCGCCCCGATGTGGCTGCTGATCGTGCTGTGCGTGGTGCTCGGCGCCTGCGGCCCCGCCTCCATGCTCGGTTTCGACTTCGCCCGCCCGGCCAACCCGCCGGAGCGGCAGGGCACCGCCTCCGGCATCACCAACATGGGTGGTTTCGTCGCCTCCATGACGACCCTGTTCGCGGTCGGCGTCCTGCTCGACGCGACCGGCGACGACTACCGGATCGCCTTCTCGGCCGTGTTCGTGCTCCAGGCGCTCGGGGTCAGCCAGATCCTGCGGCTGCGCGGCCGGGCGGCCCGCCGGGAGCGGGAACGGCTGGTGGCGAGCCGGGTGGAGACGGTGCACGTCCCGGCCTGAGCGGGTCCCTCCCGGGCCGCGACCCGGGGCGGGTTCCTACTGGGCCGGGATCAGGGTGAGGTAGGCGATGCCCAGCACCCCGCGGTACGTCATCCACTGGGCCCGGTGCCGGTCGAGGCGCTCCCGGGTCCCGGCCGCCGAGCGGTGCCCGGGGTTCTGCGCGAGCCACACCTCCAGGTCCGCCTGGTAGCCGGACTCGAACTCCTCCCACTCGTCGAGGTTCGCCGTCTCCGTCCACTCGGGCCGGAAACCGGCGGTCACGGCGAGGTCGAGCAGGGTCGCGAGGTCGTGATGGTCCGAGACGGCGGCCCCCGGCCACATCCCGGCCAGCTCCTGCTCGGTCGGTGTGCGCTCCCAGAAACCCTCACCGAGCAGCACCCGGCCGCCGTCGTTGACCAGCCCGCGCAACGCGCGCAGCGCCTCAAGGGTGAACTCGGGCGGCGCCACCGGGCTCAGGGCCTGGCTGGACCCGAGACAGAGCACCAGGTCGGCCGGGCCCAGACCGGCGTCCTGCGCGGACTTCTCCAGGAACTCGACCCGCCCTTCGAGCCCGCGCTCCGCGGCCTCACGGCGGCCACGGGCGAGATCCTCGGCGTTGATGTCGACGCCGATGCCCGTCGCCCCGGGCGCGGCGGCCAGCACCCGCATCATGAACTCGCCCCACCCGCACCCGATGTCGAGCACGGTGGAGGGCGCGTTCCCCGCGACCCGGCGCACCAGCCGTTCGGCCCGCGCCTCGGAGAGGGGGTTGTGGAACGTCAGGCGGCTGAGGCGGGGCGGTCCGTCGATCTCGGTGTCAGTCATGAGGCGCAGACAAGCACCGAACCGACGTACGGCACAAGATCTTTAAGTCGCGGTCCCGCTACTGCGTCACCGTGAAGTTCCGCAGGATCGCCCCCGCCAGCGCCAGGTCGCCCTCCGCCTTGATCCGGTCCGCGACCCCCTCCGGCGTCACCCGGCCGCAGGCCAGCCGTACAAAGGTCTCCCAGTCCAGCGACAGCGCCACCGCGGGCCCCAGCGCGGGCGCCGTCTCCAGCGTGCCCCGCCCCTGGATGTCCACCCGGATCGTGCGCAGGAACTCGACCGGACCGTGCACGTCGAACACGATCGCCGAACTGCGCGGCGCCTCGGCCCTGACCGCCACGATGTCCGGCAGCGCCGCCAGCAGGACGTCCCGCGCCACCTGCGCACCCGGCGAGTCCAGGTTCCCCGGCCGGCCGAGCGCCGCGCGCAGGTCCTGCTCATGGACCCACACATTGAAGGCATGCCCCCGCATGGCCTCTTCGAGGGTCTGCTCGGTGCCCAGCGGGCCGCGCACCTTCGTGCCCGGGTCCCGGGACTCGTTGCGCAACTGGCGGTTGCGGCGGATGACCGTGTACTCCAGCTCGGAGGTCATCTCCGGCGCTGTGTGATGGCGGCGGACGTCGACCTGCATCTCCATGTAGCGCTGCTGGTCGTTGGTGACGTGGAAGAGGTCGCGGGGCAGCGTGTGGATGGGCCGCGGGTCGCCGAGCATCTCGCAGTCCAGGCCGATGACATGGGACACCACGTCCCGGACCGACCAGCCCGGGCACGGCGTGCGCCGGTTCCACTCGCCCTCCACAAGGGGCAGCACCAGCTCGGATATCGCCTCGATGGAGTGGGTCCAGGCGTCGGCGTAGGGCTGGAGGGTGGGATGCAGACTCACGGAACGGGACCCCTCGGCGGTCGGTACACGGGCAGGTGGTGGCGGCGATGCCAGTGGGAGGTGGCTGTCGGCGGGCGTCTTGAGACGTTAAGTTACGCTGCTGAGAGGCACCCCGGCAGTGCTTTCGTGTGACGATCGTAGGCCCGTGTGATCGGGTCGAATGCCAGGACGGTGGTAGTGTGCGCGCCTCTCTGATCCAGATCGCCGTAGACGAGGGCGAATCGGTCGCCTCGCGCCGGGTGCGGACGGCCTCCCTGGTACGGCGGCAGACCGGCTCCGACCTCGTCGTCCTGCCGGAGCTGTGGACCACCGGCGCCTTCGCCTACGAGGAGTTCGCCCAGGAGGCCGAGCCGCTCGAAGGGCCGACCTACGAGGCGATGGCGAAGGCCGCGAGCGACGCGGGCGTCTGGCTGCACGCCGGCTCGATCCCGGAACGCGACCCGGACGGACCGCTGTACAACACCTCCCTGGTCTTCTCCCCCTCCGGCGACCTGGCCGCCGCCTACCGCAAGATCCACCGCTTCGGCTTCGACAAGGGCGAGGCCGTGCTGATGGGCGCCGGACGCGAGCTGGTGACGGTCCGTCTGCCCACCACCACACTCGGCCTGGCCACCTGCTACGACCTCCGTTTCCCCGAACTCTTCCGCGGGCTCGTCGACGCCGGCGCCGAGACCCTGGTCGTCCCCGCGGGCTGGCCGGAGCGCCGCCGGGCGCACTGGACGCTGCTGGCCCAGGCGCGGGCGGTGGAGAACCAGGCGTTCGTGCTCGCCTGTGGAACGGCCGGGACGCACGCGGGAGTTCCGCAGGCCGGTCACTCGATCGTGGTGGATCCCTGGGGCGAGGTCCTCGCCGAGGCCGGCCCCGACGAGGAGGTCCTCACGGTGGAGTTCGACCCGGAGAAGGTCGCGGCCACCCGCGAGCAGTTCCCGGCGCTCAAGGACCGCGTCCTGTGACGACGGCTCAGTCCCCCTCCCGCTCCTTCTCCGCCAGGTGGATCACACACACCGCCACCGCGATCAGCAGCGCCGGATCCGCGTCCTCCCGGACCACGTCCACGCCATAGGTCTCCCGGACGTGCAGCCAGCGGCGGGAGACGACCGCGAGCAGCTCACCGTCGTACTCCACGGCGAACTCCCGGTCAAGGATCCTGCCGCTGACGTCCAGCTCGGTGCTGCCGTCGGCCAGCGCCACCCGGAAGTGGTTGCGCAGCAGGGACAGCCGCTTGCGGCGGATGGTGGCGAGCGGCTCGCCGTCCCGCTCGATCAGCAGGGTGTCCCGCAGGGCGAGCATCTTCTGCCGGATGTCGATCAGGACCCGCCCCTGGGCGTCCTTCAGCTCGAAGGTGTCCCGCAGCCGCATCGCCTTGCCGTCGACGAGGAAGGCCTTGTTGCCCCGGTCGTCCTCGATCCAGTAGTCGTCACCGAAGCCGAGGAGCCGGTCGCGTACGAGGAATCTCATGACACGAGGGCTTCCCCGCCGCGCGGTCCGAAACGCCGCCGGTAGGCCGACGGGCTGAGCCCGGTCTCGCGCCGCACCCGCGCGCGCAGGTTGGCCGCCGTGCCGAGCCCGCTGCGCGCGGCGACGACATCGAGACGCTCCTCCCCGCGCTCGATGAGCCGGCAGGCCAGCGCCACCCGCTCCCCGGTCAGCCAGGCCAGCGGCGTCGTCCCCAGCTGGGTGCGGAACCGCCGGTGGAGCGTGGCCGGCGACACCGCGGCCCGCGCCGCCAGCTCCGCCACCGTCAGCGGCTCGCCCAGCCGCTCCTGCGCCCACGCCAGCAGCGGCCCCAGCGACTCGTCCGGCACCTCGGGCACCGGCCGCTCCACGAACTGCCGCTGGCCGCCGTCCCGGTGCGCGGCGAAGACGAGCCGCCGGGAGACGGCGTTGGCGATCTCGGCGCCGTGGTCCTGCCGCACGAGGTACAGGCCGAGATCGAGCGCGGCGGCGCTGCCCGCGGCGGTGAGGATCCGCCCCTCGCCGATCCGCCCCTCGTCCACGAAGAGCACATCGGGTTCGAGCCGCACCCGCGGATGCAGCTCCCGGAACGCCTCGGCCCACATCCAGTGCGTGGTGGCCCGGCGCCCGTCCAGCAGCCCGGCCTCGGCGAGCGCGAAGCTGCCCGTGCAGAAGCTGACCACCCGCGCCCCGCGCGCGTGGGTGCGGCGGACGGCGTCCAGGACGTCGTCGCCGCGCGGGACGACGTTGTCGGGGCGCCCCGGCACGACCAGGGTGTCGGCCTCGTCCACGGCGTCGAGCCCGGCCGTGCCGGTCAGGGTGAAGAACCCGTGGTTCATCCGCACCGCGCGCGTGGGCGTGCACAGCGTGACCCGGTACAGCGGGACGGGCCGGGCGAGTTCGGGCCGCGGCAGGCCGAACAGCTCGGTGGCGACACCCACCTCGAAGGGGTTGGTGCCCTCGTCGACGATCACGGCCACTCGGTGCGGCTGAGAGGATTCTTGCGCCATGTGCGATTCCTAGCACTCGTGTGCCGTCCCCGGCCAGCCGCACGATGACGGCATGACTCCCGAACCCGTCTCGCTGCCTGCCGCCCTCGCCTCCTTCACCGAGCAGTGGAGCCCCCGTATCGCCACCACGGTCAACGACTACGACGTCCGCGTGACCCATGTGGAGGGCGAGCACCTCTGGCACGTCCACGACGACACCGACGAGTTCTTCCTGGTGCTCAGCGGCGAGCTGCACATCTCCCTGCGGGAGCCGTCCGGGGAGCGCACGGTCGTCCTGCCGCCGCTGTCCGTCTTCACGGTCCCCCGCGGCACCGAGCACAAGCCGTACGCCCCGGTCCCCACCGACATCCTCCTGCTGGAGCCCTCCGGCACCTCCACCGTCGGCGACCGCCACGAAGAGGTGCCCGACCACGTGGACGTCACCACCGGGCACGCGCTCGGCTGACTGTCGGTGCCGGGTGGCACCCTTGATCCATGAGCGACTCCGTCCCCCGCCGCGTCCGCGTCCGCGCCCCGGAGCTGACCGGGCGCGGCGGCTGGATCAACACCGGCGGGAAGGACCTGAGGCTCGCCGACTTCCGGGGCCGCGTACTGATCCTGGACTTCTGGACCTTCTGCTGCATCAACTGCCTGCACGTCATCGACGAACTCCGCGCCCTGGAGCGCCGGCACCCCGACACCGTCGTGGTCGTCGGGGTGCACTCGCCGAAGTTCGTCCACGAGGCCGAGCACCGGGCGGTCGTGGACGCCGTGGAGCGGTACGGCGTGGAGCATCCGGTGCTGGACGACCCGGATCTCGCGACCTGGAAGCAGTACGCGGTGCGGGCCTGGCCCACGCTCGTGGTCATCGACCCCGAGGGGTACGTCGTCGCCCAGCATGCCGGTGAGGGGCATGTGCACGCGATCGAGCGGCTGGTGACGGAGCTGGCGGCCGAGCACGGGGCGAAGGGCACGCTCCGGCGCGGGGACGGGCCGTACGTGGCGCCGGAGCCGGAGCCGACGGCGCTGCGGTTCCCGGGCAAGGCCGTGCTGCTGCCGTCCGGGAATTTCCTGGTCGGCGACACCACCCGGCATCAGCTGGTGGAGCTGGCGCCGGACGGGGAGACGGTCGTGCGGCGGATCGGGCAGGGGGACCACCGGGGGGCGACGGACAGCACCTGGGTGCGCTCACGGTTCAACGAGCCGCAGGGTCTCGCGCTGCTGCCGGACGGGTCCGTGGCCGTCGCCGACTCGGTCAACCACAAGCTGCGGCGCTTCGACCCGGAATCGGGCCGCACCACGACCCTGGCCGGCACGGGCGAGCAGTGGACGCGGGGCGACGCCACCCGCGGTCCCGGCCGGGAGGTCAACCTCTCCTCGCCCTGGGACGTGGCGTTCTGGCGGGGCAAGGTGTGGATCGCCATGGCGGGCGTGCACCAGCTGTGGACGTACGACCTTCAGGACGGCACCGTGGCCGTCGCGGCCGGGACCACCGACGAAGGGCTTGTCGACGGACCCGCCGCCGAGGCGTGGTTCGCGCAGCCCTCCGGGCTCGCCGCCACGGCCGACCGCCTCTGGGTCGCCGACTCCGAGACCAGCGCCCTGCGCTGGCTGGATGCCGACGGCATCGTGCGCACCGCCGTCGGCACCGGCCTGTTCGACTTCGGGCACCGCGACGGCCCTGCCGGACAGGCCCTGTTCCAGCACCCGTTGGGCGTGACGGCGCTGCCCGACGGCTCGGTGGCCGTCAGCGACACCTACAACCACGCCCTGCGCCGCTACGACCCGGCGACCGGCGAGGTCACCACCCTGGCCACGGATCTGCGTGAACCCAGTGACGCGGTGCTGGCCGGCGAGGACATCGTGGTCGTGGAGTCGGCCCGGCACCGGCTGACCCGGCTGCGGCTGCCGCAGGAGGCGGTGCGGGTGAAGTCCGTCGCCCACCGCACGCGGCGCGCCCCCACCGAAGTGGCCCCGGGCGCGCTCCGGCTGGACGTGGCCTTCCGGGCGCCGGCCGGCCAGAAGCCGGACACGCGGTACGGCCCCTCGACCCGGCTGCTGGTTACCGCCACTCCGCCCGGGCTGCTGCTGCGCGGCGAGGGCGCGGACACGGAGCTCTCCCGCACCCTGCACCTCGATCCCGGGATCGAGGAGGGCGTCCTGCACATCTCGGCGACGGCCACGTCCTGCGACGACGACCCCGCCAACCCCTATCCCGCCTGCCATGTGCACCGGCAGGAGTGGGGCGTGCCCGTCCGCCTCGTCGAAGGCGGAGCGGACCGCCTGCCCCTGGTGCTCACCGGCCCGGACGCTCAGGCGCCGTAGCCGTTGTTGTAGCCGTCGTTCCGCCGGTGGTGGCCCCCCTCGTCGATGACGGTCGGCGGCGTGGTGGGCGGTACCACCACCCGCCTGCGCCGGGCGATGCTGCTGAATGTGGTGACGCCGATCAATCCGACGATCATCAGGATGACCCCGACGAGGTCGAGATTGACCCCCTCCATGTCCCAGTCTGTCGCGAACGTGAGGATGGCTCCCACGGCGATGAGGATGATGCACCCGCCGAGGCCCATGAGTTGTCGCCTCCCTGTCCGGTGGTTCCGGTCGCCTGCGGGTACCCCGTCCTGCCGCGAACTACCCCTCCAAGAAGGCCACCAGCGTGTTCGCCAGGAGGAACGGGTCGTCGGCGCCGCACAGTTCGCGTGCGCTGTGCATGGAGAGGATCGCCACGCCGATGTCGACGGTGCGGATGCCGTGCCGGGCCGCGGTGATCGGGCCGATGGTGGTGCCGCAGGGCATGGAGTTGTTGGAGACGAAGGACTGGAAGGGCACCCCGGCGCGCTCGCAGGCGGCGGCGAAGACCGCGCGGCCCGAACCGTCCGTGGCGTAGCGGTTGTTGACGTTGACCTTGAGGATCGGGCCGCCGTTGATCCGCGGGTGGTGCGTGGGGTCGTGCCGCTCCGCGTAGTTGGGGTGCACGGCGTGCCCGGTGTCGGAGGAGAGGCAGACGGTCCCGGCGAAGGCACGGGCCTTGTCCTCGTACGACCCTCCGCGCGCGAACACCGAGCGCTCCAGCACTCCGCCGAGCAGCGGTCCGTCCGCGCCGGTGTCGGACTGCGAGCCGTTCTCCTCGTGGTCGAAGGCGGCGAGGACGGGGATGTACGGCAGGTCCGGGCCGGCCACGGCCGTCAGCGCCGCCACCGCGGCGTGCACGGAGAGCAGGTTGTCCATGCGGGGCCCGGCCAGCAGGTCCCGGTCGCGGCCGAGGTAGGCGGGCGGTTCGACGGAGTGCACCATCAGGTCCCAGCCGGTGACCTCGCCCGCCGTGAGTCCGCTCTCCTGCTCCAGGAAGGCGATCAGGTCGCCGTCGCGGACGTCGTCGCCGAGTCCCCAGACCGGCTGGAGGTGGCGCTGCTTGTCCAGCTTGAGGCCCTCGGAGGAGACCGCGCGGTCCAGGTGGATGGCGAGCTGGGGGACGCGCAGCAGGGGCCGGTCGATGTTCACCAGCCGGGTCGAGCCGTCGCGCAGGGTCAGCCGGCCGGCCAGGCCCAGGTCGCGGTCGAGCCAGGAGTTGAGCAGGGGTCCGCCGTAGATCTCCACGGCCACCTGCCGCCAGCCGTGCGACCCGGAGTCGGGCAGCGGCTTCACGCGCAGGTTGGGGGAGTCGGTGTGCGCGCCGACGATCCGGAACGGGGTGTGCGCGGCGGCGCCCTCGGGCACGTACCAGGCCACGATCGCGCCGCCCCGTACCACGTACTTGCCGCCGCTCGTCCCGTCCCAGGCGTCCGTCTCGGCGACCTGGCGGAATCCTGCCTTCTCCAGCCGCTCGGCGGTGGCCGCCACAGCGTGGTACGGCGACGGTCCGGCCGTCAGGAAGGACATGAGGTCGTCGGTGTGGCCGCGGTCGAAGCGGGAGGGTTCGCTCATGGGGTTCACCTTAACGACGTACCAGGGCCCGCCTCCCGTTGATGCGGAGGGCGGGCCCTGGTGGGAAAGGGGAGTTGGGGCTAGAAGGCGGCTTCGTCCAGCTCCATCAGGTCGAGCTCGACGCCCTGGGCGAGCTTGCGCGCGCCGGTGACGCCGGGCAGGACGTTGGCCGCGAAGAACTTCGCCGCCGCGATCTTGCCGGTGTAGAAGGGCTTGTCCTTGGCGGA
Source organism: Streptomyces sp. YS415 (assembly GCF_023544665.1). Taxonomy (GTDB): domain Bacteria; phylum Actinomycetota; class Actinomycetes; order Streptomycetales; family Streptomycetaceae; genus Streptomyces. Next base: position 10,707 of record NZ_JAMJFL010000009.1, on the reverse strand, counting down.
GGCCGTCTCCAGCTTCTCGGCCGCCACGGCGGCGCCCTTGAGCAGCAGGTAGCCGACGACGACGTCACCGGAGGCCATCAGCAGGCGGGTGGTGTTGAGGCCCACCTTGTAGATGTTCTTGACGTCCTGCTCGGTGGCGGCCAGGTCGGTCAGCATCAGGCCGACGATCGCCTCCAGCTCGACGGCGGCCTTGGCCAGGTGCTCGCGGGCGCCGGCCAGGTCCTCGCCGCCGGTGCCGAGCGCCAGGAACTTCTTGATGTCCTCGGCGAGGCCGTTCAGCGCGGCGCCCTGGTTGCGGACGATCTTCCGGAAGAAGAAGTCCTGGCCCTGGATCGCGGTGGTGCCCTCGTAGAGGGTGTCGATCTTGGCGTCCCGGATGTACTGCTCGATCGGGTACTCCTGGAGGAACCCGGAGCCGCCGAAGGTCTGCAGCGACTGCGCGAGCTGCTCGTAGCCCTTCTCGGAGCCGTAGCCCTTCACGATCGGCAGGAGCAGGTCGTTGAGCGCGTGCTCGGCCTTGGCGTCCTCGCCGGCGGCCTCCTTGACGGCGATGGCGTCCTGGATGGAGGCGGTGTAGAGGACAAGGGCGCGCATGCCCTCGGCGTACGCCTTCTGCGTCATGAGCGCGCGGCGCACGTCGGGGTGGTGGGTGATGGTGACCTTGGGCGCGGTCTTGTCCATGAAGTTCGCGAGGTCCGGCCCCTGGACGCGCTCCTTGGCGTACTCCAGGGCGTTGAGGTAGCCGGTGGAGAGCGTGGAGATGGCCTTCGTGCCGACCATCATGCGGGCGAACTCGATGATGCGGAACATCTGGCGGATGCCGTCGTGCTTGTCGCCGATCAGCCAGCCCTTGGCGGGGTGCCGGTCACCGAAGGTCATCTCGCAGGTGTTGGAGGCCTTCAGGCCCATCTTGTGCTCGACGTTGGTGGCGTAGACGCCGTTGCGCTCGCCCAGCTCGCCGGTCTCGAAGTCGAAGAGGTACTTCGGGACCAGGAAGAGGGACAGGCCCTTGGTGCCGGGGCCGTGGCCCTCGGGGCGGGCGAGGACGTAGTGGAGGATGTTCTCCTCCATGTCGTGCTCACCGGAGGTGATGAAGCGCTTCACGCCCTCGATGTGCCAGGAGCCGTCCTCCTGCTGGACCGCCTTGGTGCGCCCGGCGCCGACGTCGGAGCCCGCGTCGGGCTCGGTCAGCACCATGGTGGAGCCCCAGGTCCGCTCCACGGCGATCTGGGCGATCTTCTTCTGGACGTCGTTGCCCTCGTCGAAGAGGATCCCGGCGAAGGCCGGGCCGGAGGAGTACATCCACACGGCCGGGTTGGCGCCGAGGATCAGCTCCGCGTACGACCAGATCAGCGACGGGGGAGCGGTGGTGCCGCCGATCTCCTCCGGGAGGCCGAGACGCCAGTACTCGGACTCCATGAACGCCTTGTAGCTCTTCTTGAAGGACGCGGGGACCGGCGCGGTGTTCGTCTCCGGGTCGAAGACCGGCGGGTTGCGGTCGGCGTCGGCGAAGGACTCCGCGAGGTCGTTCTCCGCGAGGCGGGTCATCTCCTCGAGGATGCTCTTCGCGGTGTCCGTGTCCATCTCGGCGAAGGGCCCGGTGCCGTACAGCTTGTCGCGCCCGAGCACCTCGAAGAGGTTGAACTCGATGTCGCGGAGATTCGACTTGTAGTGCCCCATGGCGACGGCTCCGTTAAGAGATCGGCGAGGCACTGGATCCTCGCGCTAGTTCACGTACCAACAAGTAGCTCCGATGATGCTACCCGTCGGTAATAAGACGCAACCTCGTTCCGGCCATCTGTGACGGGTCCCACCGGAACCGGGGCCGCCCGCTCGGTACGCTTGCGCCCATGTATGGATACGGCCAGCCCATGGATGGCGGCGCCGCACAGCAGGGGTACGCCCCGCCGCAGCAGCCCATGTCCGGCGGATACGGCCAGCAGGCGCCGCTCTATCCCGAGCCGTCCCCGCCCTCGCTCGCGGACGCGGTGCGGGCCTTCACCACCGGGCAGCTGTCGGCGGAGGACTTCCAGCAGGTCTTCGCGACCTCCAAGGTCTACTGTCCGCGCGGCGACAACCCCGGGTTCCTCGCCCTGCACAACACCCAGCAGCCGGTGATCCCGATGTTCACCTCGCTCAAGGAGCTGCGCCGGTATGCCGGCAAGGAGTCCAAGTACTTCGTGATCACCGGCGCCGAGGTGATCGACCTGCTGCCGACCGGTTACGGCTTCGTCCTCGACATGGAGGGCGAGCACCGCATGGTCTTCGACGCGAAGGCGGTCGAGCAGATGGTGGACTTCGCGATGCGCCGGATGTACGGCTAGCCGGACCCCACCGGACCCACGGCCCGCCGGGCGGGGAGCCGGAATATCCCCCTCCCCGTTGTCACAGGCATGCCATAGAGTGCCCCCTGGCAGCCGCGCCCCGCACGTCACCGCCTTCCCGCGGTCCACGTCCGGGTGCCGCGCGGCGCTCTCATCACCTCCCGGCATCGCCGGGACTTCTGTGGGGGTTCATCACTGTGCGCATGCGCAGCACTTCGGCCGCGACGGCACTCGCGGTCCTGTTCAGCTCGGCGGCGCTGAGCGTCGTGGCCGCCGGTCCCGCGTCGGCGGCCACCGCCGTGGTCGGCACGCCCGGCGGCATCGTCGCGGACGGCGTCCACCAGCGGGTCTTCCTCGGTGACCGCACCGCCGGCACCATCGTGGCCGCCGACTACTCCGGCGCCGTGCTCGAATCGGTGAGCGGCGTCCCCGGCGTCACCGACCTCGCGCTGTCGGACGACGGCAGCACGCTGTACGCGGCCTCGCCCGAGCTGCACGAGATCGTGGCGCTGGACGCGGCCACCCTCGATGTGAAGGCCCGCTACACCGTCGCCACCACCGACGGCCCGCGCTACGTGGCCTTCGCCGGCGGAAAGGTCTGGTTCAGCTACGGCGACCAGTGGGACGGCAACCTCGGTTCCGTCGACCCGGCGGTGGACCCGGCGAGCGGCGCCGACCCGGTGGCGCTGGCCCAGGTGCCGACCGCGGACACGGGCTCGGGTCTGTGGGGGCAGGCCCTGCTGGACACCGACCCGCTGCGGCCGGGCCTGCTGGCCGTCGGCGAGACCGGGGACTCCACGGGCACCGAGGCCGTCCTCGACGTGTCGAGCGGCACGCCGGTGGTGACCGCCTGGCACCACGACTCGTACGCCCTGAACGACGGCGTCGGGGACATCGACCTCGCCGCGGGCAGCGACCAGGTGCTGATCAACGGCACCGACCGGCACGCCTGGGCGAACGGGACCCTCACCAAGGCCGGTGCCTACCCGGCCGGGCAGCGGGCCGACATCGACCGCGTCGGAAACGTCGCCCAGATCTCGGGCACGAAGGTCGCGATCTACCGGCCGAACGCCACGCAGCCGGTGCGGACGTTCAGCATGGGCACGCAGGGCGCGGTCGAGGTGGCCTGGGCCCCGGACTCCTCCCGGCTCTTCGCCCTGGTCCCGAGCGGCGGCGGCTACGCCCTGAAGGCGCTCACCCAGCCGACCCTCAACGCCCCCACCCTCACGGTCAACGCCCCCTCGACCGCCACCCGGGCCAAGTCGCTCACCGTCACCGGCAAGATCTCGGCAACGGTGCCGCTGCCGGCCGGCGTCCAGCTGAGCGTCACCCGGACCGACCTGGAGAGCCCCGGCGGCAAGGCGCTGGCCCCGGTGACGGTCAAGGCCGACGGCACGTACTCCTTCACGAACACCCCGCCGGCCGGCGGCAAGGTGAAGTACACGGTGAAGTACGCGGGCGACGCCACGCACACCGCGGTGAGCGCCTCCGACACCGTCGAGGTCTCCCGGAACTCGACCTCGCTCAGCCTGAACAACAACGGCAAGCTGTACAGCTACGGCGCCGACGTCCGGTTCACCGCGCATCTCGGTACGACGTACAAGAACCGCTCGGTGGAGATCTGGGCCAATCCGTACGGCACGGACAAGCCCAACAAGCTGATCAAGAGCGGCACGGTCAACTCCGACGGCAACATCGCCGCCTGGGTCGACATGACCCGGGACACCACCGTCACGGCGGTCTTCAAGGGCGACGCCCGCTACAAGCCGAAGACGGTGAACGTCACGGCGTACGCCAAGGTCAAGATCTCCACCGCCGTCTCCAAGCACTACAAGACGGCGAAGATCGGGACGACGACGTACTACTGGTTCCGCAAGAGCACCGACCCGCTGCTCACCACGACGATGACCTACTACCCGGGCCGTCAGCAGCGCTTCGACCTCCAGGTCTACCACCAGGGCACGTGGTACTCGGCGGACTCGCAGTACTTCCCGCTCGGCACCGCCGGGAAGTCGGCCGTGACCCTGGGGGCGCCTGGTGAGGCGGGCATCCGGGCGCGGATGCGGTCGGTGTACGTCAACGGCTCGTCCGGCGACAGCGTGAACTCGACGACGTACGGGTCCTGGAAGTACCTGTACTTCAGCAACTGATCGCGAACTGATGGAGCCCGGAGGGAATGCCCTCCGGGCTTTGTCCGTTACGGGTGGCAGAAAGTTCAACGCTCAACTAAACTGGACGCACAAGGAGGTACCGACATGCCTGCAGTGACCGTCGAGAACCCGCTGACGCTGCCCCGTGTCGCCGCACCCGCGGCGGCCGTGGCCCGTCCCGTGCTCACCGTCACGACCGCGCCGAGCGGTTTCGAGGGCGAGGGCTTCCCGGTGCGCCGTGCGTTCGCCGGGATCAATTACCGCCACCTGGACCCGTTCATCATGATGGACCAGATGGGTGAGGTGGAGTACCAGCCGGGCGAGCCGAAGGGCACTCCCTGGCATCCCCACCGCGGCTTCGAGACCGTCACCTACATCATCGACGGCATCTTCGACCACCAGGACAGCCAGGGCGGCGGCGGCACCATCACCAACGGCGACACCCAGTGGATGACGGCCGGCTCCGGTCTGCTGCACATCGAGGCGCCGCCGGAGCACCTGGTGATGTCCGGCGGTCTCTTCCACGGCCTGCAGCTGTGGGTGAACCTCCCGGCCAAGGACAAGATGATGCCCCCCCGCTACCAGGACATCCGCGGCGGCAACGTGCAGCTGCTGAGCACGCCCGACGGCGGCGCCCTGCTGCGCGTGATCGCCGGTGAGCTGGACGGGCACGCCGGTCCCGGCATCACCCACACCCCGATCACGATGGTGCACGCCACGCTGGCGCCGGGCGCGGAGCTGACCCTGCCCTGGCGCGAGGACTTCAACGGCCTGGCGTACGTCCTGGCGGGCAAGGGCGCGGTCGGTGCCGAGCGCCGTCCGATCCACCTGGGCCAGACCGCGGTCTTCGGCGCCGGCGGTTCGCTGACCGTCCGCGCGGACGGGAAGCAGGACTCCCACACCCCGGACCTGGAGGTCGTCCTCCTCGGCGGGCAGCCCATCCGGGAGCCCATGGCCCACTACGGCCCGTTCGTCATGAACACCCGCGAGGAGCTCCAGCAGGCGTTCGAGGACTTCCAGAAGGGCCGCCTCGGCACCGTCCCGGCCGTCCACGGGATGACCGAGGGCGGGCTGTAGGCACCGGCACTCTCCTCACCCGGGTGGGTCCGCCGGAAGGTGGGCCCACCCTTCGCGTGATCGGGTGGGGAGGGTGCAGGACTCCCGAGCGCTGCTTCCCGAACCCGTGCGGCGGGTCGGGGCCTGGTGTGCCGTGATCCTGCTGGTCGCCGGGGTGGTGTACGTCGGCATCCGGCTGTGCGCGGAGTTCCGTACGGCCATCGTGCCGGTGCTGCTCGCGCTGCTCGGCAGCGCCCTGCTCGGGCCGTTCCACCGGCGCCTGGTCAAGGCGGGCGTCAACCGGTCGATCGCGGCCGCTGTCACCTGCGTCGCCGTGGTGGCCGTGGTCGGCGGGGCCGTGTACCTCGTGGTGGCCGCGCTCGTCGACTCCGGTGACGAGATCGTCGCCTCGCTCCGGACCGCCGCCGAGGATCTCGCCGATCACTTCGGGGCCGCCGGCACCTCGCTGGACGACATCGCCTCCAACGCCCGGGGACTGCTCTCCCGGTTCGGCGGCACCGCCGCGTCGGGCGTGATCAGCGGGGTCAGCGTCGTCGGCGAGACCATCGCCATGGCCGTCCTGGCGCTGCTGCTCGTCTTCTTCTTCCTGCGCGACTCCGACCGGGCCGCCGGCACCCTGCGGACGATGGCGCCGCGCGGGACCGCCGACACCGTGGAGGCGATGGCGCGGCGGGCGTTCGAGGCGGTCGAGGGGTTCATGCGGGGGACCACCTTCATCGCGTTCATCGACGCCATCTGCATCATGGTGGGCCTGCTGATCCTGGACGTGCCCGGCGCCGTCGGCCTCGGCGCCCTCGTCTTCGTCGGCGCCTACATCCCCTACCTCGGCGCCTTCCTCTCCGGCGCGGTCGCCGTCCTCGTCGCGCTCGCCGACCGGGGATTCGTGATCGCCCTGTGGGCCCTCGCGGTCGTGCTCGCCGTGCAGATGCTGGAGGGGCACGTGCTCCAGCCGATGATCCAGAGCCGCACCGTGCAGATGCACCCGGCGGTGGTGATGCTGACGATCACCGCGGGCGCCTCGGTGGCCGGCATCCTCGGGATGCTGCTGGCGCTGCCGCTCACGGCGGCCGCCTTCGGGATCGTCCACGAGCTGCGTGCACGCCACACCGCACCCGAGCCGTAGCCCTCGGCCTACGTCCCCGTCCCGCCCGCTTCGGTCAGTTCGAACCAGATGCTCTTGCCCTCGCCCCGCGGATCCACCCCCCAGGTGTCCGCGAGCAGCTCGATCAGCATCAGGCCCCGCCCGGAGGAAGCCAGCTCGCCGGGGCGGCGCTTGTGCGGCAGGTCGTCGCTGATGTCGGTGACCTCCACGCGCATCCGGCGCCCGCCCGCCTCGCCGCGCACCTCGGCCAGCAGCAGGGCGTCGGCGTCGGTGTGCACCAGCACGTTCGTCAGCGTCTCGGACAGCAGCAGCACGGCCGAGTCGACCTGGTCGTCCGAGGGCCAGTCGTGCAGCAGCTCCCGCAGGTGCTGCCGGGCCACCGCGACCCGCTCGGGCTCGTCCTGGGCCACCGTCAGCATCGTCCGGCGCACGGCGGGCCGCACGGCGACGGACTCCCCGCAGCCGCAGCCCTCCCCCTCGCGGCACAGCAGCACCACCGCTATGTCGTCCTCGCGCCGGTCGGCCAGCGGGCCGGTGGTGTGGTGCGAGGAGGGCCCGTGCACCGCCTGCAGCAGGGCGTCGGCCAGTTCCTCGGGGCCGCCCCGGTGGTCCTCCAGGATCGAGCGGATCCGCTTCCAGCCGCTCTCCATGTCGTGGCCGCCGGTCTCGATCAGACCGTCGGTGCACAGCAGCATCGTCTCGCCCAGCTCCATGACGACCCGGGTCGTCGGATAGTCCGCGTCCGGATCGATGCCGAGCGGCAGCCCGCCCGCCGTGGGCCGGGTCAGCACCGTGCCGTCCGAGAGCCGGATCGCCGGGTCCGGGTGCCCGGCGCGGGCGATCTCCAGCGTCGCCGTCGCGGGGTCCACCTCGACGTACAGGCAGGTCGCGAAGCGCAGGTCGAGGGAGTCGGGGTCGCCGTCCGCCATGCCGTGCAGGAAGCGGGAGGCGCGCGAGAGCACGGCGTCCGGGCGGTGCCCCTCGGAGGCGTAGGCGCGCAGGGCGATCCGCAGCTGGCCCATCAGCCCGGCGGCCCTCACGTCATGGCCCTGCACATCCCCGATGACCAGGGCGAACCTGTCCCCTCCCGGCAACGGGATCATGTCGTACCAGTCACCGCCGACCTGGAGACCGCCGCCGGTGGGCACATAGCGGGCGGCCACGCTCATCCCCGGTATCTCCTGCGGGGCGAGCGTGGGCAGCATCGAGCGCTGGAGCCCGTCGGTGAGCTCCCGCTGGGTCTCCGCGGCCCCGGCCCGGGACAGCGCCTGGGCCAGCATCCGGGCCACCGTCGTCAGCACCGAGCGTTCGTCGGGGGTGAAGGCGACCGGATAGGTGAACGCGGCCATCCAGGCGCCCATCGTGCGCCCGGCCACCGTCAGCGGCAGGAACGCCCAGGAGCGGCGGCCGAAGTGGGCGGCGAGCGGCCAGGTCAGCGGGTAGCGGGAGCGGTACTGCTCGGCGGAGGAGAGATAGACCGCCCGGCCGGTGCGCACCACCTCGGCGGCCGGATAGTCGGTCTGGAGGGACATGTGGGAGAAGGGGCCCTCGTCGCCGGGCTGCTGCCCGAAATGGCCGATGATCGTCAGCCGGTCGCCCTCCACGCCGAACACCGCGAGCCCGTCCGGGGAGAACCCCGGCATGGAAAGACCTGCCGCGACCCGCAGCACCTCCTCCGTGGAGCGCGCCTCCGCCAGCGCCCGGCCCGCGTCCAGCAGGAACGCCTCCCGGGAGCGCCGCCAGTCCCCGGTGACCGCGCGCCGCCCGGCGGGGGTGCCCGGCGTCGGCTCGGTGACCTCCTGGAGGGTGCCGATCACCTCGTAGGACCGCTTCTCGGCGTCGAAGCCGGGTTTGAAGCGGCTGCGGGTGATGCGGACGACCTCGCCCCGCTCGTCCATGATCCGCACCCGTACCTCGCCGAGCGTGCTCTCGGCGACGGCGAGCTGGATCACCCCGGTGATCTCGTTCCAGTCGACCGGGTGGAGACGGGCGCGCACCTCGGACTCCCGGAGCGTGGCCGGCTCCGCGGGCAGGCCGAGCAGCCTGGCCGCCTCGGCGTCCACCGTGACCAGGCCGGTGGCGGTGGACCAGTGCCATTGGCCGGTCGCCAGAGCGGCGAGTACCTCCGCCACGGCGGGCAGGGGCTCCCCAGTGCGCATTGACCCACTCTAAGAACAGGAGATCGAAGGCTGCCACCGAAGACCGCCGACAATGGTGGGGAGCCGATCATCGCGTGCCCGGTACGCTGGGGGTGTTTCACGTGAAACACGACCCCGATCCGCGAAGACTGGATGAACGACGATGCATCGGTACAGGTCCCACACCTGCGGCGAGCTCCGCGCCTCTGACGTCGAAAGCGACGTCCGGCTGAGCGGCTGGCTGCACAATCGGCGCGACCTGGGCGGCATCCTCTTCATCGATCTGCGCGACCACTACGGCATCACGCAGCTCGTCGCGCGTCCCGGCACCCCCGCCTACGAGGCCCTGGACAAGCTGTCCAAGGAGTCCACGGTCCGGGTGGACGGCAAGGTCGTCTCCCGCGGCACCGAGAACGTCAACCCCGACCTGCCCACCGGCGAGATCGAGGTCGAGGTCGGCGAGGTCGAGCTGCTCGGCGCGGCCGCCCCGCTGCCGTTCACGATCAACACCGAGGACGGCGTCAACGAGGAGCGGCGCCTGGAGTACCGCTTCCTCGACCTGCGCCGCGAGCGCATGCACCGCAACATCATGCTGCGTACGGCGGTCATCTCGGCGATCCGGCACAAGATGACGGCGCTGGGCTTCAACGAGATGGCGACCCCGATCCTGTCCGCGACCTCCCCCGAGGGCGCCCGTGACTTCGTGGTCCCCTCCCGGCTGAACCCGGGCAAGTTCTACGCCCTGCCCCAGGCGCCGCAGCAGTTCAAGCAGCTCCTGATGATCTCGGGCTTCGACCGCTACTTCCAGATCGCACCCTGCTTCCGCGACGAGGACGCCCGCGCCGACCGGTCGCCGGGCGAGTTCTACCAGCTCGACGTCGAGATGAGCTTCGTCGAGCAGGAGGACGTCTTCCAGCCGATCGAGAAGCTCATGACGGAGCTGTTCGAGGAGTTCGGCGGCGGCCGGCCCGTCACCTCCCCCTTCCCGCGGATCCCGTTCCGCGAGGCGATGCTGAAGTACGGCTCCGACAAGCCGGACCTGCGGGCCCAGCTGGAGCTCGTCGACATCACGGACGTCTTCGAGGGCTCGGAGTTCAAGGCGTTCGCCGGCAAGCACGTGCGCGCGCTGGCGGTGCCGGACGTCTCCGCGCAGCCCCGGAAGTTCTTCGACCAGCTCGGTGACTTCGCGGTCTCGCAGGGCGCCAAGGGCCTGGCCTGGGTGCGCGTGGCCGAGGACGGCTCGCTGTCCGGCCCGATCGCGAAGTTCCTGACCGAGGAGAACGTCGCGGAGCTGACGAAGCGGCTGTCCCTGGCCGCCGGTCACGCCGTCTTCTTCGGCGCGGGCGAGTTCGACGAGGTCTCGAAGATCATGGGCGCGGTGCGGGTGGAAGCCGCCAAGCGCGCGGGTCACTTCGAGTCGGACGTCTTCCGCTTCTGCTGGATCGTCGACTTCCCGATGTACGAGAAGGATGAGGAGACCGGGAAGATCGACTTCTCGCACAACCCCTTCTCGATGCCGCAGGGCGGCCTCGACGCCCTGGAGAACCAGGACCCGCTGGACATCCTGGGCTGGCAGTACGACATCGTCTGCAACGGCGTCGAGCTGTCCTCCGGCGCGATCCGGAACCACGAGCCGGAGATCATGCTCAAGGCCTTCGAGATCGCGGGCTACGACCGCGAGACCGTCGAGGAGCAGTTCGCGGGCATGCTGCGCGCCTTCCGCTTCGGCGCCCCGCCGCACGGCGGCATCGCCCCGGGCGTCGACCGCATCGTGATGCTGCTCGCGGACGAGCCCAACATCCGCGAGACGATCGCCTTCCCGCTCAACGGCAACGCCCAGGACCTGATGATGGGCGCGCCGACGGAGCTGGACGAGACCCGGCTGAAGGAACTCCACCTGTCGGTGCGCAAGCCGC
>NZ_JAMJFL010000089.1 GCF_023544665.1 Streptomyces sp. YS415 | reverse complement strand
GCGCACATCCCACGCCCGCACCGGCAACGGCTCCAGCACACCCGACTCGAACAAGCCCATCAAGGCCCGCAACATCTCGCCGATCCGCACCGCACCCGCATCAAGCATGTCAAAAGCGAGGTACTCAACACCCGGCTGCTCCACCGCCACCCGGATATCGGTCTTGCCCATCTCCAGGAACCGGCCACCGGACGTCAACAGCTCCAGCGAAGCATCGACATACTCCCCCGCCAGCGAGTTCAAGACGACGTCCACACCCGCCCCGGCGAAGGCCTCCCGGAACACCAGATCACGCGAGGAGGCAATCTGGTCATCCCCCAACCCCAGCCCCCGCAGCACACCCCACTTCCCCGGACTCGCCGTCGCCAGCACCCGCGCACCCAGATGACGGGCCAGCTGCACCGCAGCCATCCCCACCCCACCGGCACCCGCATGCACCAACACCGTCTCCCCGGCCCGCACACGACCGAGATCAACCAACCCGTAATACGCGGTCAGGAACACCACCGGAACAGTCGCCGCCTGCTCGAACGACCACCCCTCCGGCACCCGCACCACCACACGCGCATCCGCCACCGCCAACGGACCGAA
>NZ_JAMJFL010000088.1 GCF_023544665.1 Streptomyces sp. YS415 | reverse complement strand
CACGCATGGCTCGGGCACGTAGACGTCGAGTTCCACAACGGGCGGTTCCGGCGGTGAGGTGAGGATGTCGGTGACATCGGCCGCGGATCGCCAGACGAGTGCGGTCCTGGGCATGTAGCTCTCCGGAGGGTGGTCGAAGGGGCACCACAGCACCTGGAGCAGATCGGCCCCACAGTCCCCGGGCGGGCGCAGCTGGGGGACATCGCGTACGTACAACTGGGCCACGGGCAGCATGGGGACCGGGCCGTCGGGCCACTGGATGTCCTCGTCGATCTGCCCCAAGAGCGCTTGCTCTTCCGGCGTGCACTGGGCGGCACGCGGATCGCCGTTCGAGGTCATCGCCACTCTCGCCTGGTGCCGCCTTCGCAGCCGTATCTCCGTAGCAGGTCGGACGCTTCGGCGTGCGGGACCTCGCAGTGTGGCCAATGGCTCGTCGGCGGGCCACAGCAGCGGTCCGCCGACCGAACTCTCCAGCGGTGATGGCGCGCCCGGACGGGGGTGCAACCGGGTCGCCGTGCGTGCCAGCGAGGCGAGCTGCGGGGAGGCGGTGGCCACGTCGACCGGCCGCGGTGGGGTGGTGCGGACGGCGTTCATTGCGGCGATGCTGCCAGAAGCCTCTGACAACTCCTCGTCACTGTTCGCGGCGGATTACCTCCCTGTCGGACACGCAGAAAATCTGCAGCGGTGGGAGTAGACATTGGTCTGCCTTCTGGCTATGGTTTCTCTCGTAACCCAGAGAGACG
>NZ_JAMJFL010000087.1 GCF_023544665.1 Streptomyces sp. YS415 | reverse complement strand
AGCGGAGTCGACGAACTCGACGAAGTCGGCGAGGTCGCCGAACTCGGGCAGGACAGAGGTGTAGTCGGAGACGTCGTAGCCGCCGTCCCTGAGCGGGGACTTGAAGAACGGGGGCAGCCACAGGCAGTCCACGCCGAGCCACTGGAGGTAGTCCAGCTTGGCGGTCAGGCCCTTGAGGTCGCCGACGCCGTCGCCGTTGCTGTCCTGGAAGGAGCGGACCAGCACCTCGTAGAAGACGGCGCTCTTGAACCAGTCGGGATGCCGGTCCTTGGCCGGGGTGTCCTCGAACGTGTCATGGACGGGCTCGTTGACGATCATGTGGTGGGTGACCCTCCGATCTGCGGGGTGGACGGTCGCAGGACGGTGAGGATGTGCGCGGGACGAGTGCCCGGTTCGAGACGCACGTAATTCGTCCTGCCCCAGTGATAGGTCTCGCCGGTGAGCTCGTCGCGCACCGGAACCGACTCGTGCCAGTCCAGGCCGAGTTGCGGCATGTCCAACGAGACCGTCGCCTCCTGGGTGTGGTGGGGGTCGAGGTTGACGACCACCAGAACCGTGTTCGATCCCGACCGCTTCGAGTAGACGATCACCTGTTCCTGGTCGGCGTGGTGGAAGTGGAGATTACGCAGCTGCCGTAGGGCGGGACTCGCGCGTCGGACGGTGTTGAGCTTGGTGATGAGTGGAGCGATGGTCTGCGCGGTGTCCCAGTCACGCGGGCGCAGCTGGTACTTCTCGGAGTCCAGGTACTCTTCGCTGCCATCGCGTACA
>NZ_JAMJFL010000086.1 GCF_023544665.1 Streptomyces sp. YS415 | reverse complement strand
GGCGGCGTCGACGAACTCCACGAAGTCGGCGAGGTCGCCGAACTCGGGCAGGACGGCGGTGTAGTCGGAGACGTCGTAGCCGCCGTCCCGCAAGGGGGACTTGAAGAACGGGGGCAGCCACAGGCAGTCCACGCCGAGCCACTGGAGGTAGTCCAGCTTGGCGGTCAGGCCCTTGAGGTCGCCGACGCCGTCGCCGTTGCTGTCCTGGAAGGAGCGGACGAGGACCTCGTAGAAGACGGCGCTCTTGAACCAGTCGGGATGCCGGTCCTTGGCCGGGGTGTCCTCGAAGGTGTCATGGACGGGCTCGTTGACGGTCATGACGCGGTAGACCCTCCGTTCTGCGGCGAGGCGGGCGAGGCCTGGACGTGAAATACGTGCGCGGGTGCCCTGCCGGGCTCGAGGCGCACATAGTTGGTCCTGCCCCAGTGGTAGGTCTTACCCGTCAGTTCGTCGTGCACGGACAGTGTTTCGTCCCGGTCACGGCCGAGTTGCGGCATGTCCAACGAGACCGTCGCCTCCTGGGTGTGGTGCGGATCGAGATTGACGACCACCAGCACCGTGTCCTGGCCCGCGCGCTTGCTGTAGGCGAGGACCGCGTCGTTGTCGGTGTGGTGGAAGCGGAGGTTCCTGAGCCGGTGGAGGGCGGGGTGCTCGCGTCGGACGGTGTTGAGCTTGGTGATGAGTGGAGCGATGGTCTGCGCGGTCTCCCAGTCACGCGGACGCAACTGGTACTTCTCGGAGTCCAGGTACTCTTCGCTGCCCTCGCGCACG
>NZ_JAMJFL010000085.1 GCF_023544665.1 Streptomyces sp. YS415 | reverse complement strand
GAACGGCTGCGGATGATGGCCACCATCGCCGCCAAGGCCGAGGAGGTGGGCTTCGACGTCTTCGCCACCGGCGAGCACCACAACCCGCCCTTCGTGTCCTCCTCGGCCACCACCCTGCTCGCCTACATCGCGGCACGCACGAACCGCATCATCCTGTCCACCTCCACGACGCTGATCACCACCAACGACCCGGTGAAGATCGCCGAGGACTTCGCGGTCCTCCAGCACCTCGCCGACGGACGCGTGGACCTGATGATGGGGCGCGGCAACACCGGACCGGTGTACCCGTGGTTCGGACAGGACGTCCGCGACGGCATCCCCCTCGCGATCGAGAACTACGCGCTGCTGCACCGGCTCTGGCGCGAGGAGTCGGTGGACTGGCAGGGCAAGTTCCGCACCGCGCTCCAGGGCTTCACGTCGGTGCCCCGGCCCCTCGACGGCGTGCCGCCGTTCGTGTGGCACGGTTCCGTCCGCAGCCCCGAGATAGCCGAGCAGGCCGCCTACTACGGGGACGGCTTCTTCGCCAACCACCTCTTCTTCCCCAAGCGGCACTTCGTCGGTCTGGTCAACCTCTACCGGGACCGCTTCGAGCACTACGGCCACGGCACCCGCGAACAGGCCGTGGTGGGCCTGGGCGGACAGGCGTTCATGCGGCGCACCTCCCAAGAGGCACTGCGGGACTACCGCCCGTACTTCCGCAACACGCCCGTCTACCGCGGCGGCCCGTCCCTGGAGGAGGTCGCCGAGCACACCCCCCTGACGGTCGGCAGTCCGCAGGAGGTCATCGACAAGACCCTCACCTTCCGCGAGACCTTCGGGGACTACCAGCGCCAGCTCTTCAAC
>NZ_JAMJFL010000084.1 GCF_023544665.1 Streptomyces sp. YS415 | reverse complement strand
GCAGGGCCTGGCAGAGATGAACTGCCGGCAGCAGTACCCGCAGTACAGGTAGTTGCAGTGCGCAGGACGGTGCGGTGGTGGAGTTCCGAAGCCAGGGTTTTGCAGGACGGTGACGGGACTGACGACCGGACCGGGTGGCCCGCAGTGATCAGGGGCCGCCGTGAGCAGTACCGCAGTAGCAGTTCAGCAAGTGCAGTTGGCAGTACTCCGCAGTGAAGTGAGTAGGCAGTACCTCGGTGAAGGCGTTGGCTGCGGGCGCGCGCACCGGGAGGTTCGGCAGTGGGGTTCCAAGCCAGAGCAGACGCAGGACGGGCGACGGGGCTGGCTGCCGGAAGGTGACGCTTGGACAGGGTCGCCAGCCGTTCGCATCACCAGCGGTACCAGCAGTACGCAGTACCCCGTATGTGCAAGTGATTGACCCGAGGAAGAACGGAGGAGCCGAACACCATCAGGATCGCCCGGGCGGAACTGCTGAGCCCGGGTACCGCAGGACATCGATAGTGAGGTGGTCTCCGGTCAAGCAACCGCGATCCCCGCGTCCCCGGCAGCAGTTCGGTCGGGTCGGCGGAAGAAGAAGGCCGGCGCAGTATCAAGGCCGGCGGATGGTGTAGCAGTTCCTTCGGGGTCCGGGTGCCGGTACGGCACCCGGACCCCTCGACGCGTGTTCAAGAAGAGCAAAGAGGTGCAATGACAGCAGACGCCAGCTTCGACCGTCTTGATGACGACGACTATCCCGCCTACACCATGGGCCGCGCCGCCGACCTGCTCGGCACCACCCAGAGCTTCCTCCGGGCCATCGGAGAGCACCGCCTCATCACCCCGCTGCGCTCCGCCGGCGGCCACCGCCGCTACTCCCGCTACCAACTGCGCATCGCCGCCCGGGCCCGCGAACTCGTCGACCAGGGCACGCCCATCGAGGCCGCCTGCCGCATCGTGATTCTCGAAGACCAGCTCGAGGAAGCCCAGCGCATCAACGCCGAA
>NZ_JAMJFL010000083.1 GCF_023544665.1 Streptomyces sp. YS415 | reverse complement strand
GGGGTGTTCTCGCACAGTTCGTAGCCGCTGTAGATGCCCCAGGTGGGGGAGAGGGTGGCGGCGAGGACGGCGCGCAGTTCGAAGGCGGGCCGGCCGCCGTGCTGGAGGAAGGCGTGCAGGATGTCGGGGGTGTTGGCGAAGAAGTTCGGCCGCATGTAGGAGGCGGCCTCGCCCGACAGCTCGGTCAGGTACTCCGTCAGCTCCTGCTTGGTGTTGCGCCAGGTGAAGTAGGTGTACGACTGCTGGAAGCCGATCTGGGCGAGGGTGTGCATCATCGCCGGGCGGGTGAACGCCTCGGCCAGGAAGATCACGTCCGGGTCGGTGCGGTTGATCTCCGCGATGACCCGTTCCCAGAACAGCACCGGCTTGGTGTGGGGGTTGTCGACCCGGAAGATCCGCACCCCGCAGGCCATCCAGTGCCGCAGCACCCGCAGGGTCTCGGCGACCAGCCCGTCCAGGTCGGCGTCGAAGGCGATGGGGTAGATGTCCTGGTACTTCTTCGGCGGGTTCTCCGCGTAGGCGATGGTGCCGTCGGGGCGGTGGTTAAACCACTCCGGGTGCTTGTGCACCCACGGGTGGTCCGGCGAGCACTGCAGCGCGAAGTCCAGCGCCACCTCAAGGCCCTGCGCGCGGGCCTGCTGAACGAACCAGGTGAAGTCCTCCAGCGTGCCGAGCGCGGGGTGGACGGCGTCGTGGCCGCCCTCGGGGGAGCCGATCGCCCACGGCACCCCGACGTCCTGCGCGGTGGGGTCGAGGGTGTTGTTGCGGCCCTTGCGGAAGGTCGTGCCGATCGGATGGATCGGCGGCAGGTAGACCACGTCGAAGCCCATCGCGGCGATCGCCGGCAGCCGCCTGGCCGCGGTCCGGAACGTGCCGTGCGGCACCTCGGCCGTGCCCTCCGAGCGGGGGAAGAACTCGTACCACGCCCCGTACAGGGCCCGCTCCCGCTCCACCAGCAGCGGCAGCGGATCGGACGCGGTCACCAACTCCCGCAGCGGATACCGCGACA
>NZ_JAMJFL010000082.1 GCF_023544665.1 Streptomyces sp. YS415 | reverse complement strand
CCGGGCCTTCCCCCGTGGTGGTGGACACGCGGTCATTAATCACGCGGCGAGCGTGAGCTTAGCGGCGTGGTGTCGTCGTTCGTATTCATTGGGGCTGAGGTGGCCGTTGGCGGAGTGCCGGCGGCGGGTGTTGTAGCGGGACAGCCAGGCGAAGACCGTCCTTCTGCAGGTGTCGGCATCGCCGTAGTCGCGGGCGCCCTGGAGGGTCTCCCGTTTCAGGGACGCGTGGAAGCTTTCGCAGGCTGCGTTGTCCGCACTGGTGCCGACCGCGCCCATGGACCGGGTGACCTCCAGCCGGTCGCAGAGGCCGGCGAAGGCTCTGGACCCGTATTGCGCTCCGTGGTCGGAATGGAATACCGCCCCCTTCAGGCCGCCGCGGGTGCGGGCCGCCATCGTCAGGGCGTCGGCGACCAGGTCGGTGCGCATGTGGTCGGCGATGGACCAGCCGACGACCTTGCGGCTGAAGCAGTCCAGAACGGACGCGAGATAGAGGAACTCCCCGTTCTCCAGTGGCAGGTAGGTGATGTCGCCCATGTATTTGACGCCGGGTTCTGGGGCGGTGAAGTCCCGCCGGAACAGGTCCGGAACCTGTGCGGCGGCAGGGTCGGGGACGGTGGTGCGGAGGCGTCTGCGCAGGCGGATGCCGGTGATGGAGAAGGTCCGCATCACCCGTGCGACGCGTTTTTCGTTGACCGACAGGCCCGTCTCGCGGAGCTCGGCGGTCACCCGGGGTGAGCCGTAGGCGCCACCGGACTCTGCGTGGACCTCGCGGATCCTTGCCGCCAGGCGCTGGTCGGCCTGCTGCCGGGCATCTCTGACCTCCCGGCCGGCCCGCCACTTGTAGTAGCTGGACCTGTTCAGGCCCAGGACCTCGCAGAGCCGCTTCACCTCAAAGGCGTCCCGGTGGTCGTCGACGAACTGGAAGCGGCTCACCAGTTTGTCTCCCCGGCGAAATACTTGGCCGCCTTGCGGAGTATGTCCCGCTCGGTCGCCAGCTTGCGTTCACTGGCCTCCAGCTCGGCCACCCGGGCCTCGAGCTGCCGAATCCGCTCATCCGCATCCGCGGCCAGTGGCGCCTGCGTGGCCCGAGCCACTGTCCTGGTGTCCCGGGCAGCGTCCGAGCCGGCGCCGCGGACTTCCCGGGCCCGCAGCACCCAGTTCCGCAGGGTGTTCCTGTTGATACCCAGGTCGGCGGCGATGCTCTTGTAGGTCGCCCCGGGTGTGGACTCGAACAGGTCCACGGCATCGGCCTTGAACTCGTCCGAGTAGTCCTTCATCGCCATCGGCGGTCTTCTCGCTTCCTCCTGATCAAGCAGATCCAGTATCAGCGTGTCCACCACTCAGGGGGAGGCTCC
>NZ_JAMJFL010000081.1 GCF_023544665.1 Streptomyces sp. YS415 | reverse complement strand
CTAGTAGGGCTTGGTCAGGTTCGTAGAGGTGTGGGTATGTCGCGGTGGCAGGTGGGGCAGGCGCCGGCCCAGAGAGCAAGGAGTGTCTGCAGCTCGCGGACGACTTGGTAGAGGC
Organism: Streptomyces sp. YS415; assembly: GCF_023544665.1. Taxonomy (GTDB): domain Bacteria; phylum Actinomycetota; class Actinomycetes; order Streptomycetales; family Streptomycetaceae; genus Streptomyces. Next base: position 1,336 of record NZ_JAMJFL010000081.1, on the reverse strand, counting down.
TCAGGCCTGCGCGGTGTCTTTTGGGTCTCGTGCCAGCCGTTGCAGGGTGCAGAAGGCGTGGGCGGCGGAGACGAGGGTGACGTGGTGGTGCCAGCCGTTCCAGGTGCGGCCCTCGAAGTGGGCAAGTCCGAGGGCTTGTTTCATCTCGCGGTAGTCGTGCTCGATGCGCCAGCGCAGTTTGGCCAGCCGGATCAGGGTGGCCAGTGGCATGCCGGAGGGCAGGCTGGAGAGCCAGAACTGCACCGGTTCGGGCTCGGTGGCAGGCCATTCGGCCAGCAGCCAGCGCTCGGGCAGTTCGGGATCATCGGCCGGCCTGCGGATGCCTCGTCCGGCGGGCCGGACCCTGAGGGCGACGAAACGCGAGTACATACGCTTGAAGCCGCTTCGGCTGGCGCCCGGCCGGGATCCCTCCCGCCAGGACACCGGCCGAGCGGCTGTCCGGCCGGCCGCGACGACCAGATCCTTCATGGTCCGCGGCGGGTCGGGATACTGCATCTGCGGCCGTCGGCCGGTGCCCGCATAGGTCGGCAGGACGGGCCGGGCGTCGGCAAGGTGAGCGCTGTGACGGCCGGAAACACCGACCGCGTAGGGCAGGTTGCGTTCCTCCAGGCCGCTGCGGAAGGCGGCGGCGTCACCGTATCCGGCGTCCGCGACGACCAGGGGGACGTCGATGCCCCACGACCGTGCTTCGTCGATCATGTCCAGAGCCAGCTGCCACTTCTCCACGTGTCCCGCCTGGGCGGGGATGCCGCAGCGGCCGCGGCGGGCGACTTTGGCGGGGTCCGCCCCGGGCGAGGCCGGGTCCCAGCCGGACGGCATGAACAGCCGCCAGCCGATCGCGGCGGAGGCACGGTCGGTGGCCAGGTGCAGCGACACTCCCACCTGGCAGTTGGTGACCTTGCCCGCGGTGCCGGTGTACTGCCGCGACACACACGCCGAGGCGTCCCCGTCCTTGAGGAACCCGGTGTCGTCGACGATCAACGCTTCCGGACCGATCGCGTCCTGCATCCTCCAGGCCAGGCGGGCCTGGACGTGTCCCGGATTCCATGGGCTGGACGTCACGAAGTGAGCCAGCGCCTGCCGGTTGCCGTCCTCGCCCAGCCTGGCGGCCATGGGCTCCACCGACTTGCGTTTACCGTCCAGCAGCAGACCCCGCACATAGACCTGGCCCCACCGCCGCTGGTCAGCACGGAAGAACCCGTCGAACAACTCCGCCGTGAACGCCTCCAGGTCCTCCCGGACCTCGGCCATCTCCCCAGGTGTCACACCATCACAACGACACCCACAGCCCAACAGACACGCCACTCACAAACGAAGCTGACCAAGCCCTACTAGG
>NZ_JAMJFL010000080.1 GCF_023544665.1 Streptomyces sp. YS415 | reverse complement strand
CCCCGTTATGTTTTCCGCGGTCCTGCAAGAGGGCCGCTGGCCTCCGGGCTCGGCATGACTGTGTCCCCCTGTCGAAGTTGATGACCTGGGGGGTGGTGTCACCGAGCCCGGGAGGTGCCGTCGGAGACGCTGATGAGAGGTCCGGCCGCCATCCGGTCCGGCGCAATGCCGGACAGCTCGCGGATGGCAGGTCTGCATAACGTGGATGCGCGAGTACGACACCGCTGCCGAGGCCGGCGCCGTCAACACCCTGGGAAGGGCGCGATGTTCGACACTGAAGACGTGGGCGTGTTCCTCGGCCTGGACGTCGGCAAGAGTGCCCATCACGGCCACGGACTTACCCCGGCCGGCAAGAAGGTCTTCGACAAACAGCTGCCCAACAGCGAGCCGAAGCTGCGGGCCGTGTTCGACAAGCTGGCCGCGAAGTTCGGCACCGTCCTGGTGATCGTGGACCAGCCCGCCTCGATCGGCGCCCTGCCACTGACCGTCGCCCGCGATGCGGGCTGCCAGGTCGCCTACCTGCCCGGACTCGCGATGCGCCGGATCGCCGACCTCTACCCGGGCGAGGCCAAGACCGACGCGAAGGACGCCGCGGTCATCGCCGACGCCGCCCGGACGATGCCCCACACCCTGCGCTCGCTGGAACTGACCGACGAGATCACCGCCGAGCTCACCGTCCTGGTCGGCTTCGACCAGGACCTCGCCGCCGAGGCCACCCGCACCTCCAACCGGATACGAGGCTTGCTCACCCAGTTCCCCCCCAGCCTGGAACGCGTCCTGGGCCCCCGCCTGGACCACCCCGCCGTCACCTGGCTGCTTGAGCGTCACGGCTCCCCGGCCGCCCTGCGCAAAGCCGGCCGCCGCAGACTCGTCGAACTGATCCGTCCCAAGGCCCCACGCATGGCCCAGCGGCTGATCGACGACGTCTTCGACGCACTGGACGAACAGACCGTCATCGTCCCGGGAACCGGCACCCTCGACATCGTCATCCCCACCCTGGCCGCCTCCCTGGCCACCGTCCACACCCAGCGCCGGGCACTGGAAGCCCAGATCAACACCCTGCTGGAGGCCCACCCTCTTTCCCCGGTCCTGACGTCGATGCCCGGCGTCGGCGTCAGGACCGCCGCCGTCCTGCTGGTCACCGTCGGCGACGGCACCAGCTTCCCCACCGCCGCCCACCTGGCCTCCTACGCCGGACTCGCCCCCACCACGAAATCCTCCGGGACCTCCATCCACGGCGAGCACGCACCCCGAGGCGGAAACCGGCAGCTCAAACGGGCCATGTTCCTGTCCGCCTTCGCCTGCATGAACGCCGACCCGGCCTCCCGCGCCTACTACGACAAACAACGCACCCGCGGCAAGACCCACACCCAAGCCCTCCTCCGCCTGGCCCGCCAACGCGTCAGCGTCCTGTTCGCCATGCTCCGCGACGGCACCTTCTACGAACCCCGCCTCCCCGAGGACATCGAACTCGCCGCATGACCCCAGCAAGCCAAACCAGCCCAAACCGAACGCAGGCGCCTTGACGAACGACATAGAGGCACCCCCC
>NZ_JAMJFL010000008.1 GCF_023544665.1 Streptomyces sp. YS415 | reverse complement strand
GACGATCGGCGGCTCGACACCGGCACAGGCGCCCCGAAGGCGACCGACCCATATGCCAGCAAGACCCCGGGCGGCGCAGGGGGCGCTCCCCGCCGCTCGGGGTCCCGCCGCCGTGCAGCGGGGAACCGTTCAGCCCCGGGTGGCCGCGGCCCCCAGGGCGACGCGGTTCTCGCCCGCGTACACGTTCATGGAGGTGCCCCGCAGGAAGCCCACGAGGGTCAGCCCGGTCTCCGTGGCGAGGTCCACCGCCAGCGAGGAGGGCGCCGACACCGCCGCCAGCACCGGGATCCCGGCCATCACCGCCTTCTGTGCCAGCTCGAAGGAGGCCCGCCCGGAGACCAGCAGGATGGTGCGGGACAGGGGCAGGTCGCCGTTCTGGAGCGCGCGTCCGACCAGTTTGTCGACCGCGTTGTGCCGCCCCACGTCCTCCCGTACGTCGAGCAGGTCCCCGTCCTCGTCGAACAGGGCCGCCGCGTGCAGCCCTCCGGTCCGGTCGAAGACGCGCTGGGCGGCGCGCAGCCGGTCGGGCAGGGCGGCCAGCAGCTCGGGCTCGACGCGGAGCGGGGGTGTGTCGGCGATGGGCCAGCGGGTGGTGGTCCGTACGGCGTCGAGGCTCGCCTTGCCGCACAGGCCGCAGGAGGACGTCGTGTAGACGTTGCGCTCCAGCGTGATGTCCGGGATCACCACCTGCGGCGCCGTCTTCACGTCGACCACGTTGTACGTGTTCGAGCCGTCGGCCGTGGCGCCCGCGCAGTACACGATGTTCTGCAGATCGGCCTGCTCCGCGAGCACCCCCTCGCTGACCAGGAACCCGGCGGCGAGCGCGAAGTCGTCGCCGGGGGTGCGCATGGTGATCGCGAGCGGTTTGCCGTTGAGCCGGATCTCCAGGGGTTCCTCGGCGACGAGCGTGTCCGGGCGGGTGGTGACCGCCCCGTCCCGGATCCGGACCACCTTGCGTCGTTCCGTGACTCGTCCCATGTCCCCATCAGCCCCGATCAGTTCCGGTTCTGGACGTGCTGGTAGCCGAAGCGGCCCTTGATGCACAGATTGCCGTGGGTCACCGGGTTGTCGTGCGGCGAGGTGACCTTCACGATCTCATTGTCCTGCACGTGCAGGGTGAGGTTGCAGCCCACTCCGCAGTACGCGCACACCGTGGTCGTCCCGGTCTGCCGGGCCTCGTCCCACGTACCCGCGGCCCGCATGTCGAACTCGGACTTGAAGGACAGCGCCCCGGTCGGGCACACCTCGATGCAGTTCCCGCAGTACACGCAGGCCGAGTCGGTCAGCGGGGCGTCGTGCTCCACCGCGATCCGCGCGTCGAAGCCCCGTCCGGCCACCGAGATCGCGAAGGTGTTCTGCCACTGGTCGCCGCAGGCGTCGACGCACTTGTAGCAGAGGATGCACTTGTCGTAGTCGCGCACGTACAGATCGTTGTCGATCCTCGGCTCCTCGCCCAGCCGGGCCGCGTCCGGGCCGAAGCGGTCCGGTTCGGCCCCGTACTCCTTGATCCACTCCGCGGCCCGCGGGGTCGTCGACAGGTCGACCGAGGAGGCGAGCAGTTCGAGCACCACCTTGCGGCTGTGCCGCGCCCGCTCGGTGCCGGTGCGGACCTCCATGCCCGGCTCGGCCTTCCGTGAGCAGGCCGGGACCAGGGTGCGGGCTCCCTCGACCTCGACGACACAGACCCGGCAGGCGTTCTTGGGGCGCAGGGTGTCGCCCTCGCACAGGGTCGGGACGTCCTTACCGACGGCCCGGCAGGCGTCCAGGATCGTCGACCCCTCGGGCGCCCGCACGGGCTCCCCGTCGAGAGTGAACTCCAGCAGGCGGCGGGGGATCCCCAGCGGTGTCACGGTCATTCGTACGCCCCCAGGCGGTCGATGGCGGATTCCACGGCGTTCCACGCGGTCTGTCCCAGACCGCAGATCGAGGCGTCCCGCATCGCGCGGCCGACCTCCCTGAGCAGGGCGATGTCCCCGGCGGCCGCCGCGCCCGTGCGCTCGGCGATCCGGTGCAGCGCCTCCTCCTGGCGCACGGTCCCGACCCGGCACGGCACGCACTGCCCGCAGGACTCGGCGCGGAAGAACTCGGCGATCCGCAGCAGCAGCCGGGGCAGGGGCACGGTGTCGTCGAAGGCCATCACCACACCCGAGCCGAGGGTGGTGCCCGCCTGGCGGGTGCCTTCGAAGGTGAGCGGGATGTCCCGCTCGTCGGGCCGTACGAAGCCGCCCGCGGCGCCGCCCAGCAGCACCGCCCGCAGCCCGTCGCGCACCCCGGCCAGGTCCAGCAGTTCGCCCAGCGTGGCCCCGAAGGGCAGCTCGTAGATCCCGGGCCGCGCCACGCTCCCGGACACGCAGAACAGTTTCGGCCCGGTGGACTTTGCGGTGCCGATCGCCGCGTAGGCCGGTGCGCCCATGGTGAGGATCGGCAGGACGTTGACCAGCGTCTCCACGTTGTTCTCGACCGTCGGTTTGCCGAACAGGCCCTTCTCGACGGGGAACGGCGGCTTGGCGCGCGGCTCGCCCCGGTAGCCCTCGATGGAGTTGAACAGGGCCGTCTCCTCACCGCAGATGTAGGCGCCCGCGCCCCTGCGGATCTCGATGTCGAAGGACCAGCCCTGCCCGAGGACGTCCTCGCCGAGCAGTCCGCGGGTTCGCGCCTGGGCGAGGGCGTGCTCCATGCGGGCCAGGGAGCGCGGGTACTCGCCGCGCAGATACAGGTAGCCCCGGTGCGCGCCGGTCGCGTAGGCGGCGATGGTCATCGCCTCGACCAGGGCGTACGGGTCACCCTCCATGATCACCCGGTCCTTGAAGGTGCCGGGCTCGGATTCGTCGGCGTTGCAGACGAGGTAGTGCGGGCGGTCGGGCTGGGCCGCCGTGGCCTGCCATTTGCGCCCGGTGGGGAAGGCGGCGCCGCCCCGCCCGACCAGGCCCGAGTCGGTCACCTCGCGGATGACACCGGCGGGCCCCAGCTCGAAGGCCCGGCGCAGGGCGGTGCAGCCGCCGTGGGCGCGGTAGTCGTCCAGGCTCGCCGGGTCCACGACGCCGATCCTGCCGAGCAGGATCAGCCCCGGGTGCCCGGCCTGGGGGACCGCCAGCGCCGCCGGCGGCTCCTCGGAGGCCGAGTCGGGCGCGGTCGCGGCCAGGACGGCGTCGCGCACGGTGGCCGGCGCCGACACGGCCGTACGTACCGGGTCCCCCGCCTTGATCGCCAGGGCCGCCGGAGCGCGCTCGCACAGGCCCAGGCAGGGGCTGCGCTCGACGTGCACGCCGGGGACCGGGCCGCTCTCGAGGCCGGCGCACAGGCCGGCCGCGCCCGCCGCCGCGCAGGCCAGGTCCGTGCAGACGTGCAGGACGGTCGCCGGGCGGGGCCTGACGGAGAACATGGCGTAGAACGTGGCGACGCCGTAGGCCTCGGCGGGCGGCACCGTCAGGCGGCGGCACAGGTAGTCGAGGGCGCCGTCGCTGATCCAGCCGATCCGGTCGTTGAGGGCGTGCAGCCCCGGCAGCAGCAGGTCCCGTCGGTCGCGGGCCGCGCGTCCGCCGCGTGCCCACCTGAGGTCGGCGGCGGAGCGGTCGGCGCCCTCCCAGGAGGACTCGGGCGGGCCCAGCAGGGCGTCCACGGCGGCCCGTTCGTCGTCCGTCGGCTTGCTGTCGCCGAAGTGCAGGTCCACTTGCGTCACCTCACGATGGTCGCGACGGGCAGCTTGTCGATCCGGATCGCCGACGCCTTGAACTCCGCCGTCCCCGCGATCGGGCAGTTGGCCTCGATCGTCAGCTGGTTGGTGTCCACCTCGTCGGGGAAGTGCATGGTCATGAAGGCGAGCCCGGGCCGCAGCGCGGTGTCGATCCACACCGGCGCGACGACGGCTCCCCGGCGCGAGGTCACCCGGACCTCCTCGCCCACCACGACCCCGTAGCGCTCGGCGTCCTCCGGGCACAGTTCTATGTACTCGCCGCGCCGCAGCGGGGAGGCGTAACTGCCGCTCTGCACACCGGTGTTGTAGGAGTCCAGGCGCCGTCCGGTGGTGAGCCGGATCGGGTACTGCTCGTCGGTGAGGTCGACCGGCGGATCGTGCCGGACCAGCCCGAAGGGTGCCGGGCGGCCCCTGCGCGCGGGGTCCGTGTCCCACAACCGGCTGTGCAGATACGGGGGTCCGAGCTCGTCGGGGCTGGGGCACGGCCACTGGATGCCCTGCTGCTCCGCCAGGCGTGCGTACGTCATGCCGTGGTGGTCCGGGGAGAGGGACCTGAGCTCGTTCCAGACCGCCTCGGCGTCGGCGTACTTCCACTCGTGGCCGAGCCGTGCGGCCAGTTCGCAGATGATGTCGATGTCCTCGCGGGCCTCGCCGGGCGGGGTGACCGCCCGCCGCACCCGCTGGACCCGCCGCTCGCTGTTGGTGGTGGTGCCGTCGGTCTCGGCCCATCCGGCGGTCGCGGGCAGCACGACGTCGGCGAGCTCGGCCGTCTTCGTCAGGAAGATGTCCTGGACCACCAGGAAGTCCAGCTGCCGCAGGCGCCGTACGGCCTGCTCGCTGTCGGCCTCCGACTGCGCCGGGTTCTCGCCGATGCAGTAGACGGCCTTGAGGGTGCCCTCCTCCATCGCCTCGAACATCTCGGTGAGGTTCAGTCCGTGGTGCGGCTGGATGACGGTGTCCCACGCCGACTCGAACCTCAGTCGGGAGGCGGGGTCGAGGATGTCCTGGAAGCCGGGCAGCCGGTTGGGGATGGCCCCCATGTCGCCGCCGCCCTGGACGTTGTTCTGGCCGCGCAACGGCTGCAGCCCGCTGCCGTAGCGGCCCACGTGGCCGGTCAGCAGGGACAGGTTGATCAGTGCGCGGACGTTGTCGGTGCCGTTGTGGTGCTCGGTGATGCCGAGCGTCCAGCACAGCTGGGCGCGCTCGGCGCGGGCGTAGGCGTGCGCCAACTCCCTGATGGCCTGGGCCGGTACGCCCGTCACCTTCTCGGCGAGCGAGAGCGTCCAGGGCTCGACGAGGGCCCGGTACTCGTCGAAGCCGCTGGTCGCCCGCTCGATGAACGCCTCGTTGGCGAGGCCCGCGCGGATGATCTCGCGGCCCATCGCGTGGGCCATCGGGATGTCGGTGCCGACGTTCAGCCCCAGCCAGCTCTCCGCCCACTCGGCGGTGGAGGTGCGGCGCGGGTCGACGGCGTACATCCGGGCGCCGTTCCTGATCCCCTTCAGCACGTGCTGGAAGAAGATCGGGTGCGCGAAGCGGGCGTTGGAGCCCCACATCACGATGACGTCGGTGTGCTCGATCTCCTCGTACGAGGAGGTCCCGCCGCCGGAGCCGAAGGCCGCCGACAGGCCCGCCACGCTCGGGGCGTGACAGGTGCGGTTGCAGGAGTCGACGTTGTTGGTGCCCATGACGACCCGCGCGAACTTCTGGGCCACGTAGTTCATCTCGTTGGTGGCGCGGGCGCAGGAGAACAGGCCGAACGCGCCGCGGTGGCGCCCGATGCCCCGGGCCGCACGCTCCAGGGCCTCCTCCCAGCTCGCCCGGCGGAAGGGCTCGTCGCGGGAGTCCCGGACGAGCGGGTGGGTGAGCCGGGTGTAGGTCTTCGGTTGCCGTTTCCTCATGCGGCGCTCCTCAGCGCGAGCAGGTCCGAGATGGCGTGCACGGTGCGCAGGGTGGGCACCGGGACGCCGGTGATCTCCGCCAGCTCGACGACCGCCGCGAGGAGGACGTCGAGTTCGAGCGGCTTGCCGCGCTCCAGGTCCTGGAGCGTGGAGGTGCGGTGGTCGCCGACCTTCTCGGCGCCGGCCATCCGGCGTTCGATGGAGACGCCGACCTCGCAGCCGAGGGCCTCGGCGACGGCGAGCGTCTCGGCCATCATGGTCTCGATCACCTGGCGGGTGCCGCCGTGCAGGCACATCTGCCGCATGGTGGCGCGGGCCAGCGCGCTGATCGGGTTGAAGGAGATGTTGCCGAGCAGCTTGAGCCAGATGTCGTTGCGCAGATCGGGTTCGACCGGGCACTTCAGCCCGCCGGCCCGCATGGCCTCGCCGAACGCCAGACAGCGCGGCGAGATGCTCCGGTCGGGTTCGCCGATGGAGAACCGGGTGCCTTCCAAGTGCCGTACGACGCCCGGTCCTTCGAGTTCGGTGGCGGCGTAGACGACACAGCCGACGGCCCGTTCGGGCGGGAGCACCGCACTGACCGCGCCGCCCGGGTCGACGCTCTCCACGCGATGGCCGTCGTGGGGGCCGCCGTGCCGGTGGAAGTACCACCAGGGGATGCCGTTCTGGGCGGCGATCACCGCCGTCGCGTCGTGCAGCAGGGGCTCGATCAGCGGCCCGCACGCCGCGTACGAGTTGGCCTTCAGGCCCAGGAACACGTAGTCGACCGGGCCGATCTCGGCGGGGTCGTCGGTGGCCCGGGCGCGGGCGGTGAAATCGCCGCGCGGGCTGAGCACCCGCACGCCGTGCTGCCTCATGGCCGCGAGATGCGGTCCACGGGCGACGAGATGCACATCGGCGCCCGCGCGGTGGAGCGCGGCGCCGACATAGGCGCCGATCGCACCGGCGCCGAGGACTGCGACTTTCATACGGGGGAGCTCCGTTCGGTTCGAGGGATACCGCGGAGATGGGGCGGCCGACATCCTGTCGACGAAATATTGTCTACAGTATGCTCGTTGGGGCGGCAAGGGCTGGGGCAGCATGGGCTGGGGCGGCAAGGGTTCGGGCGCGGGTTCGGAAGAGGGCTCACCGGCTGCCGGAGACCGGTCGGTCCGACCGTTCGTCGCGCTCGGAATACCGCTCACCGCATACGGTCGACGCGTCGCTTCTCAACTCCCGCCCCGGTTCCTAGCGTTCGGGATCATGAGTCCCCCCGTCGCGCCGCCGGGCTGGAGCCGCTGGCTGGTTCCCCCTGCCGCTCTCTCGGTCCACCTCTCCATCGGCCAGGCCTACGCCTGGTCCGTGTTCAAACCGCCCCTGGAATCCGCGCTCGGCCTCAGCGGCACCCAGAGCGCCCTGCCCTTCCAGCTGGGCATCGTCATGCTGGGCCTGTCCGCCGCGTTCGGCGGCACGCTCGTCGAACGCAACGGCCCGCGCTGGGCGATGACCGTCGCCCTGTGCTGCTTCTCCTCCGGCTTCCTGATCTCCGCGCTCGGCGCGGCCACCGAGCAGTACTGGCTGATCGTCCTCGGCTACGGCTTCGTCGGCGGGATCGGCCTCGGCATCGGCTACATCTCGCCCGTCTCCACGCTGATCAAGTGGTTCCCGGACCGGCCCGGCATGGCCACCGGCATCGCCATCATGGGATTCGGCGGCGGCGCGCTGATCGCCTCGCCGTGGTCCGCGCAGATGCTGGAGTCCTTCGGCGACGACTCCTCCGGCATCGCGCTCGCCTTTCTGGTGCACGGCCTGTCGTACGCGGTGTTCATGTCGCTGGGTGTCCTCCTGGTCAGGGTGCCGCGCACCGAACCCGCGAGGCGGGACACCGGGACGGCCGCCCCCACCGGCCCACGGGTGACCGCGCGACAAGCCATCCGCACCCCCCAGTTCTGGTGTCTGTGGGTCGTGCTCTGCATGAACGTGACCGCGGGCATCGGCATCCTGGAGAAGGCCGCGCCGATGATCACGGACTTCTTCGCGGACACCTCGACAACGGTGTCGGCGACCGCCGCGGCCGGCTTCGTCGCCCTGCTGTCGGCCGCCAACATGGCCGGCCGCATCGGCTGGTCGTCCACCTCCGACCTGATCGGGCGGAAGAACATCTACCGCCTCTACCTGGGCGTCGGCGCGCTGATGTACGCCGCCATCGCCCTGTTCGGCGACTCCTCCAAGCCGCTGTTCATCCTGTGCGCCCTGGTGATCCTCTCCTTCTACGGCGGCGGCTTCGCGACGATCCCCGCCTATCTGAAGGACCTCTTCGGCACCCACCAGGTCGGCGCGATCCACGGCCGGCTGCTCACCGCCTGGTCCACCGCCGGCGTCCTCGGACCGCTGATCGTGAACTGGATCGCCGACCGGCAGGAGGAGGCGGGCCGCACCGGAGCCTCCCTGTACGGCCTGTCCTTCGCCATCATGATCGGCCTGCTGGTCGTCGGCCTCGTCGCCAACGAACTGGTCCGGCCCGTCCACCCCCGCCACCACGTCCCCGCACCCCGGCAGGAGGCCGCCGATGCCGCACGACAGCAGCCGAAGTCGGCCTGACCGGCGCGGACTGATCGCCTTCGCCTGGCTGTGGGTGGGGGCACCGCTCTGCTACGGGCTCTACGAACTCGTCCGGAAGGCGACACAGCTGTTCACCGGATAGACGGTCGGGGCACCCGCTCGCCGGACGGGCACCGGGGCGCCTGCTCGCCGGACAGGAGCCGCGGCGCCTGGCGCCTGCTCACCGGACAGGAGTCACAGCGCCCGAGGGGCTGACCGAAGCCGACAACCCGGGCGCCCTATTCCTGTGACTTCACCTGCCGCCGTACCGGTGAGTCACTGATCAGACTGGTGGATCCCGCTACCCGAGCAACAAGGGGGACCATCCGATGAACGGCTCGCGCATCGCCGCGCTCGGCCATTACCAGCCGGCCAGGGTACTCACCAACGAGGACCTGGCCGGCCTGGTCGACACCAGCGACGAGTGGATCACGTCCCGGGTGGGCATCCGCACCCGCCACATCGCCGGGCCCGACGAACCCGTGGACGAGCTGGCCGCGCACGCCGCCGCCAAGGCCCTCGCGGCGGCGGGCCTCGCCCCGTCCGACATCGACCTGGTGCTGGTGGCCACCTCCACCGCCGTCGACCGCTCCCCGAACATGGCCGCGCGCGTCGCCGCCCGGCTCGGCATCCCCTCGCCCGCCGCGATGGACGTCAACGTCGTCTGCGCCGGTTTCACCCACGCCCTGGCCACCGCCGACCACACCGTCCGCGCGGGCGGCGCCACCCGCGCCCTGGTGATCGGCGCCGACAAGATGTCCGACGTGGCCGACTGGACCGACCGCACGACCTGTGTGCTCGTCGGCGACGGGGCGGGGGCCGCCGTCGTGGAGGCGTCGGAGGAGCCCGGCATCGGACCGGTGAGGTGGGGATCGGTGCCCGAGATGGGGCACGCCGTGCGGATCGAGGGGACGCCGTCGCGGTTCGCGCAGGAGGGGCAGAGCGTCTACCGCTGGGCCACCACCCAGCTGCCCTCCGTCGCCCGGCAGGCCTGCGAGCGGTCCGGGCTCGCCCCCGCCGACCTCGCCGCGGTCGTGCTGCACCAGGCCAACCTGCGGATCATCGAACCCCTCGCGCAGAAGATCGGCGCGGTCAACGCGGTGGTGGCGAAGGACGTGTCCGAGTCCGGCAACACCTCCGCCGCGAGCATCCCGCTGGCCTTCTCCAAGCTGGTCGAGCGCGGTGAGATCACCACCGGCGACCCGGTGCTGCTGTTCGGCTTCGGCGGGAACCTCTCGTACGCCGGGCAGGTCGTCCGCTGCCCCTGACACCGGTGTGACCCGGCCCACTCCCGCCGTTGCGACCAGGCCGCTTCCGCCGGTGTGACGAGGCCAACTCCCCCTCTCCCTGGCCCCGGAGCGCCGTAGACTGTAGACGAAAGACAATTCATACTGTGCTGTCCGACGGCTCTGGAGGGGGACCGCGATGTTGTCGACAGGACTTCCGCAGGGGGCGGTGCCCAAGCTCGAACGGCCCGGGCCGCTGCGGGACCGTGTCTACGAGGCCCTGCTCGAACTCATCACCACCCGCGCCCTGCGCCCCGGCCAGCATCTGGTCGAGAGCGAACTCGCGGGCCACCTCGGGGTGTCCCGGCAGCCGGTGCGCGAGGCGCTGCAACGCCTGAACACCGAGGGCTGGGTCGATCTGCGGCCCGCCCAGGGCGCCTTCGTGCACGAGCCCACCGAGGAGGAGGCCGACCAGCTCCTCACCGTGCGCACCCTGCTGGAGGCCGAGGCCGCCCGGCTCGCCGCCGCCAACGCCGGAGCCGCCGGGATCGCCGCCCTGGAGGAACTGTGCGCCGAGGGCGAGCGCGCGGTGGAGGCGGACGACGTGGACGGCGCCGTCGCGATCAACGCCCGCTTCCACGCCAAGGTCATGGAACTCGCGGGCAACGCCGTCCTCGCCGAACTCGCCGCCCAGGTGGACCGCCGGGTGCGGTGGTACTACACACCGGTGGCCCGGCAGCGCGGCCGGCAGTCCTGGATCGAGCACCGGGGGCTGATCGCGGCGATCTCCGAGCGCGACCAGCAGCGCGCCACCGCGCTCATGCGCGAACACACCGAGCACACCAGGACCTCGTACCACGCCCGCCAGCAGTCCTGACGGTCACAAGGCGTGGGCGTGCTCCCGCGCCCGGTCCTCGACGGCGCGCCCATCCTGCGGGGCCGGGGCGGACAGCACCCGGCTTTGTCCTCTCAGTGGCGGAAGTCGACGCCAATTCGTGCACAGATTCTTCCCAGCCACGGCGGCCACTGCTACGTTCCCCTCCAAAGCCCGGCAACTGGTGGCCGAAACAGGCGGGGAGGGGCACGTGAGACGTATGACGGCGCGACCCGCGAACGCCCATCAGGCCCGGCTGCTCAAGCTGTTGCGCGACGGGGGGCCCAACTCCCGTGCGCAGCTGGGCGATCAGGTCGACCTGTCACGGTCCAAGCTGGCCGTGGAGGTGGACCGGCTGCTGGAGACGGGCCTGGTCGTGGCCGACGGACTCGCCGCCTCGCGCGGCGGCCGGCGCTCCCACAACATCCGGCTCAACCCGGGGCTCCGCTTCCTCGGCGTCGACATCGGCGCGACCTCGGTCGACGTCGCCGTCACCAACGCCGAACTGGAGATCCTCGGACACCTCAACCACCCGATGGACGTGCGCGAGGGCCCGGTCGCGGTCTTCGAGCAGGTCCTCGCCATGGCCGCCAAGCTGCGCGCGACCGGGCTGGCGGAAGGGTACGACGGCGCCGGCATCGGCGTCCCGGGCCCGGTCCGCTTCCCCGAGGGCGTGCCGGTCGCGCCGCCGATCATGCCGGGCTGGGACGGCTTCCCCGTACGGGAGGCCCTCAGCCAGGATCTCGGCTGCCCGGTCATGGTCGACAACGACGTGAACCTGATGGCGATGGGGGAGCAGCACGCGGGCGTCGCACGCTCCGTGAACGACTTCCTCTGCGTCAAGATCGGCACCGGTATCGGCTGCGGCATCGTCGTCGGCGGCGGTGTCCACCGCGGTGCGACGGGCAGCGCCGGCGACATCGGGCACATCCAGGCAGTACCCGACGGCAGGCCCTGCGCCTGCGGCAACCGGGGCTGCCTGGAGGCCCACTTCAGCGGGGCCGCCCTCGCCCGGGACGCCGTGGAGGCGGCCCAGCAGGGGCGGTCGGCCGAACTCGCCACACGGCTGGAGGCGAACGGCGGACTCAGCGCCGTCGATGTCGCCGCCGCTGCCGCCGCGGGGGACGCCACCGCCCTCGATCTGATCCGCGAGGGCGGCGACCGCACCGGCCAGGTCATCGCCGGTCTGGTCAGCTTCTTCAACCCGGGCCTGGTGGTGATCGGCGGCGGGGTGACCGGCCTCGGCCACACCCTGCTCGCCGCGATCCGCACCCAGGTCTACCGCCAGTCGCTGCCGCTGGCGACCGGCAACCTGCCCATCGTGCTGGGGGAACTGGGCCCCACCGCCGGAGTCATCGGCGCGGCCCGGCTCATCAGCGACCACCTCTTCTCACCCGCGTAACCGACCTCGGTACGAGCCCTTCCCGTACGACCCTCAGCTCCGCCCTGCCCTGAACCGGCCCGCACGCCCGCCTAGGGGAGCTCATGGCACCAGAACCACCGCTGCTCAGCATGTCCGGAATCACCAAGTCGTTCCCCGGGGTCCGGGCCCTCGACGGAGTCGACCTCGATGTCCAGGCCGGCGAGGTGCACTGTCTGCTCGGCCAGAACGGGGCCGGGAAGTCCACCCTGATCAAGGTCCTGGCCGGCGCCCACCAGCCCGACACCGGCACCATCCGCTGGCGCGGCGAGGACGTCACCCTGCGCTCCCCGATCGCCGCCATGCGCCTGGGCATCGCCACCATCTACCAGGAACTCGACCTGGTCGAGCACCTGTCGGTGGCCGAGAACGTCTACCTCGGTCACGAACCGACGGCCGCCGGTTTCGTCGTACGCCGCAGGACCGCCCGCACGCGGACCGCGCAGATGCTCCAGCGGCTCGGGCACCCGGAGATCGAACCGGGGCGGCTGGTGGGGGAGTTGTCGGCGGCCCAGCAGCAGATCGTCTCCATGGCGCGGGCGCTCTCCCACGACGTACGGCTGATCGTGATGGACGAGCCGTCCGCCGCCCTGGACCCCGACGAGGTCGACAACCTCTTCCGGATCGTCGGCGACCTGACCGCCGACGGGGTCGCCGTCGTCTACATCTCCCACCGGCTGGAGGAGATCCGGCGCATCGGCGACCGGGTGACCGTGCTCAAGGACGGCCGGGCCGTGGCGGTGGGACTGCCGGCGAAGTCGACGCCCACCCGGGACGTCGTGGCGCTGATGACGGGCCGCAACGTCGAGTACGTCTTCCCCGACCGGCCCGTGGGCGTGGCGGGCGGCACACCCGTGCTGCAGGTCCAGGGGCTGGCCCGCGAGGGCGAGTTCGAGCCGCTGGACCTGGAGGTGCGGCCCGGGGAGATCGTCGGGCTCGCCGGACTGGTCGGCTCCGGCCGGTCCGAGATCCTGGAGACGATCTACGGGGCGCGCAAGCCCTCGGCAGGCCAGGTCCTCGTCGACGGACGGGCGTTGGGGCCGGGCAGCGTGCGTGCCGCCGTCCGGGCCGGACTCGGCCTCGCCCCCGAGGAACGCAAGGCGCAGGCCCTGCTGATGCTGGAGTCCGTCACCCGCAATGTCTCGGTCTCCTCCATGTCCCGCTTCGCGCACGCCGGCTGGATCGACCGGGGGGCCGAACTGGGCGCCGCGCGGGCCGCGACGCGCGAGCTGTCCCTGCGGCCCGACAACCCCGCGGTGCCGGTGCGCACCCTGTCCGGCGGCAATCAGCAAAAGGCCGTCCTGGCGCGCTGGCTGCTGCGCGGCTGCCGGGTACTGCTCCTGGACGAACCCACCCGCGGCGTCGACGTCGGCGCCCGCGCCGAGCTCTACGCGGTGGTCCGGCGCCTCGCCGACGAAGGACTCGCCGTGCTGCTCGTCTCCAGCGAGGTGCCCGAGGTGCTGGGCCTCGCCGACCGTGTCCTGGTCCTGCGCGAAGGGCGGGTCGTGCACACCGCGTCCGCCCGCGACCTCGACGAACACCGTGTCCTCGACCTCGTCATGGAAGGAAGCCCGGCGTCATGACGCAGCACGCGTCCCCACCGAGGGACGGCACCGGCAAGACCGCACCCATGGCCCAACCCCCCGCCTGGCGGGGCATGATGGCCCGCGCCGACGTCCGCACCCTCTCCCTGCTCGGGGTGCTCGCCGTGCTCGTCGTCATCGGCGGCATCACCAAGCCGGACGAGTTCCTCGACACCCGCAACCTCCAACTCGTCCTCACCCAGGCCTCCGTCATCGGTGTCGTCACCGTCGGCATGACCTTCGTGATCACCTCCGGCGGCATCGACCTGTCGGTCGGCGCGATCGTCGCCCTGGCCTCGGTATGGGCGACCACGGTGGCGACCCAGGACTACGGCTTCGGCGGCGTCCTGTTCACCTCGGTCCTGGTCGGCGTCGGCTGCGGCCTGGTCAACGGCCTGCTCATCGCGTACGGCGGGATGGTGCCGTTCATCGCGACGCTCGCCATGTTCGCCTCGGCGCGCGGTCTCGCCCTCCAGATCACTGACGGCAAGACCCAGATCGTCACCATCCCGAGCATCCTCGACCTCGGTGAACGCGACGCCTACGTGTTCGGCATCCCGCCGCTCGTCATGGTCTTCGCCGTCGTCACCGTCATCGGCTGGCTGATCCTGAACCGCACCACGTTCGGCCGCCGCACGGTCGCCGTCGGCGGCAACGCCGAGGCCGCCCGGCTGGCCGGCATCGACGTCCGCCGCCAGCGCCTCTACCTCTACCTGCTGTCCGGACTGTGCTGCGGCATCGCCGCCTTCCTGCTGATCATCCTGTCCGGATCCGGTCAGAACACCAACGGCAACCTCTACGAACTCGACGCCATCGCCGCCGCGATCATCGGCGGCACGCTGCTCAGCGGCGGCCGCGGCACCATCACCGGCGCCGTGCTCGGCGTCCTCATCTTCACCACGATCACCAACATCTTCGCCCTGAACAACCTGCAGAGCGACGTCCAGCAGATCGCCAAGGGCGCGATCATCGTCGCCGCCGTGCTGGTCCAGCGCCGTACCGCGAGCACGACCTGAGGAAAGGGTTCACCGCCATGCCAGAGTTCACCAGTCGCAGAGGACTGCTCTTCGGCACCGCCGCCGTGGGAGCGGGTGCCCTCCTCGCGGGCTGCACCAGCAACGAGTCCGACGACGAACCGGCCGCCAACGACCAGCCGGCCGCCGACGACAAGCCCGGCAAGCCCGTCACCATCGGCTTCGCCGGCCCTCAGGCCGACCACGGCTGGCTCAACGCCATCAACGACAACGCCAAGAACCGGGCGAAGAAGTACTCCGACGTCACCCTGGAGATCACCGAGGGCTCCAACGACACCGCCCAGCAGATCGGCCAGATCGAGACACTGATCAACAAGAAGGTCGACGTCCTGGTGATCCTGCCGGCCGACGGCAAGGCGCTCACCCAGGTCGGCCTGAAGGCGATGCGGGCGGGCATCCCGGTCGTCAACCTGGACCGCATCTTCAACTCCCCGCAGGCGTACCGCTGCTGGATCGGCGGCGACAACTACGGCATGGGCCTGAACGCCGGCCACTACATCGGCGAGAAGCTCAAGGGGAAGTCCGGGGCGCGGGTGATCGAACTGGCGGGCCTGGACAACCTGGAGCTCACCCAGCAGCGCACCCAGGGCTTCGACGACGCCCTGAAGAACTACCCCAACATCAAGAAGGTGGCCCGCCAGGCCGCCGAGTTCACGGTCGAGTCCGGGCAGGCCAAGATGGCCCAGCTGCTGCAGGCCCAGTCGAAGTTCGACGCCCTGTGGAACCACGACGACGACCAGGGCGTGGGCGCGCTGCGCGCCATCGAGCAGGCCGGACGCGACGACTTCCTGATGGTCGGCGGCGCGGGCGCGCTCTCCGCCTTCCAGGCCATCAAGCAGGACGACGGCGTCCTCAAGGCGACCGTGCTCTACCCGCCCACCATGGCGGCCTCCGCGATCGACCTCGCCCGTGCGCTCGGCCAGGGCAAGGGGGTCGGCGGCCTCGCCGAGTTCGAGATCCCGGCGTCGCTGACCCTGTACTCGGCCGTCGTCGACAAGGACAACGTCGACCAGTACATGCCCACCGGCTTCAAGTAGGCCGCCGTCCGCCGGCCGCCGCTCCCACGAGTTCGAGGAGGACACGCGCATGTCAGAAGGGCCTGAGGTGGATCCTGGGGTGGATGCCGGGGTTGATGCCGGGGTGGATCCTGAGGTGGTGCCTGGGGTGGTTCCTGGGGTGGGGAAGCCGCCGCTTCGGATCGGCATGGTCGGCTACGCGTTCATGGGCGCCGCCCACTCCCAGGGGTGGCGCACCGCGGGGCGCGTCTTCGACCTGCCCCGGCGGCCCGTGCTGGCCGCGATCTGCGGACGGGACGCGGCCGCGGTGCGCACGGCGGCCGACCGGCACGGATGGGCGGCGGCCGAGACCGACTGGCGTGCGCTGATCGCCCGGGACGACGTCGACCTCGTCGACATCTGCACCCCCGGCGACAGCCACGCCGAGATCGCCGTCGCCGCCCTCGCCGCCGGAAAGCACGTCCTGTGCGAGAAGCCTCTGGCCAACACGGTGGAGGAGGCCGTGATGATGGCCCGCGCGGCCGAAGAGGCATACAGGCGGGGTCAGTTGTCGATGGTCGGCTTCAACTACCGCCGGGTGCCCGCGACCGCTCTCGCCCGGCGGATGGTCGCCGAGGGGCGGATCGGCAGGCTGCGGCACGTGCGGGTGACGTACCTCCAGGACTGGCTGGTGGACGCCGGGTTCCCGCTGACCTGGCGGCTGCGCAGGGAGCACGCCGGTTCCGGCTCGCTCGGCGACCTCGGTTCGCACATCGTGGACCTCGCGCAGTACGTGGCGGGGGAGAAGCTGGCCGGCGTCTCCGCCCTCACCGAGACCTTCGTCCGCGAACGGCCGCTGCCGGGCGGTGCCGTGCAGGGGCTGTCCGCCGTCTCGGCCGACGGGAGCACCGGCCAGGTCACCGTGGACGACGCGGCCCTGTTCACCGCCCGCTTCACCTCCGGCGCCGTCGCCTCCTTCGAGGCGACCCGCTACGCCACCGGCCGCAAGAACGCCCTGCGCCTCGAACTCAACGGCTCCAAGGGCTCGTTGGCCTTCGACCTGGAGCGGCTCAACGAACTGTCCTTCCATGACGGTACGGAGCCCGCGGCTCAGGGCGGCTTCCGCCGCATCCTCGTCACCGAGCCCGAGCACCCCTACCTCGACGCCTGGTGGCCGCCGGGCCACGGCCTCGGCTACGAGCACACCTTCGTCCACCAGGCCCGCGACCTCGTCCACGCCATCGCCGAGGGCCGGCAGCCCGACCCGTCCTTCGCCGACGGGCTCCAGGTGCAGCGCGTCCTCGCGGCGGTGGAGGAGAGCGCCGAGAAGAACTCCGTCTACACCCCCATAGCGGTCTGAGGAGGCCCCCGGCCATGCCGCGCACCTTCACGCTCTTCACCGGTCAGTGGGCAGATCTGCCGCTGGAGGAGGTCTGCCGTCTGGCCCGCGACTTCGGCTACGACGGTCTGGAACTCGCCTGCTGGGGCGATCACTTCGAGGTCGACAAGGCCCTGTCCGACCCCGGGTACCTGGACTCGCGGCATCAGCTGCTGGAGAAGTACGGCCTGAAGTGCTGGGCGATCTCCAATCACCTGACCGGGCAGGCGGTGTGCGACGCCATCATCGACGAGCGTCACCAGGCGATCCTGCCCGGCGCGGTGTGGGGCGACGGTGTTCCGGAAGGGGTGCGGCAGCGGGCGGCGGAGCGGATGAAGGACACCGCCCGGGCCGCGGCGGCGTTCGGTGTGGAAACCGTCATCGGCTTCACCGGGTCGGCGATCTGGCATCTGGTGGCGATGTTCCCGCCCGCCTCCGAGGCGATGATCGAGCGCGGTTACGAGGACTTCGCGCAGCGCTGGAACCCGATCCTGGACGTCTTCGACGCCGAGGGCGTCCGTTTCGCCCACGAGGTCCACCCCGGCGAGATCGCCTACGACTACTGGACCACCCGGCGCGCTCTGGAGGCGGTCGGTCACCGCCCGGCCTTCGGCCTGAACTTCGACCCCTCGCACTTCGTGTGGCAGGACCTGGACCCGGTCGGTTTCCTCTACGACTTCCGGGACCGGATCTACCACGTGGACTGCAAGGAGGCCCGCAAGCGCCTGGACGGCCGCAACGGGCGTCTGGGCTCCCACCTGCCCTGGGGCGACCCGCGCCGCGGCTGGGACTTCGTCTCCGCGGGCCACGGTGATGTGCCGTGGGAGGACGTGTTCCGGATGCTGCGCTCCATCGGCTACCAGGGCCCGATCTCGGTGGAGTGGGAGGACGCCGGCATGGACCGCCTCCAGGGCGCCCCTGAGGCGCTGGCCGGCTTGAAGGCGTACGACTTCGAGGCCCCGTCGGCCTCCTTCGACGCCGCCTTCGGCAACTGACGCCGACGCCACCGCCACCACCGGCTGAGAGGGGGAGCACGCGATGCGGTCAACGGTCCGCCTGGCGACGGTCGTCGCGGGGACGAGCCTGCTCTCCGGCTGCGTGTCGGGACCGGCGCCGTCCTCGGGGGAGTCCTCCGGCGAGCGGGTCCTGGTCTTCTCCAAGACGGCCGGCTTCCGGCACGGCTCCATCCCCGTGGGCGTGGCGGCCGTCAAGGAACTCGGCGCCACGGCCGGCCTCACCGTCGACGCCACCGAGGACGCCGCCGCGTTCACGCACGACAACCTCCGCCGCTACGACTTCACCAACGCCGACCCGGCCCGGAGCCTGCGGGACGGGCACATCGGCATCCAGAACCACGGATCCGGCGACCAGGTGTCCTTCCGGAACGTCCGAATCAAGGAACTGCCCGCCCGGCTCAAGGAACTGCCTGTCCGGATCAAGAAGCTGCCCGTCCAGGGCGACTGAGCGACGGCGGGCGGGGGACGCCGGACCCCCGCCCGCCGTCTTGACCCCCTCCGGGGGAGCACCGGGGTTACGCACACGACAAGGAGGCTGCCCATGTCCGTGTCCCGTTCCGGATCCCGAGTCGGAGTGTGGCTGATCGGGGCGCGCGGCTCCGTCGCCACCACGGTCGTAGCGGGCTGCGCCGCGGTCTGCGCGGGGCTGCGTCCGCCGACGGGCATGGTCACGGCAACCCCGCCCTTCGCCTCCGCGGGGCTGCCCCCGCTGCCCTCCCTCGTCTTCGGCGGCCACGACACCGTGGACAGCCCGCTCCCCAAGCGTGCCGAGGAACTGGCGGCGGGCGGCGTGCTGCCGCACGGCCTCCCGGCCACCGTGGCGTCCGAACTGGCCGCCGCCGAACGGGAGATCAGACCCGGCGGCCCCCTCCCCGGCGACACCCGGGACCCCGAAGCGCTGATCACCGCCTTCGCCGCCGACATCCAGGACTTCGTACGACGACTCGGCCTCACCCGGGCGGTCGTGGTGAACCTGGCCTCGACCGAACCCGCACCCACCGGCCGGGCCCTCCCGCCCAGCAGCCTGTACGCGGCGGCGGCCCTGCGCGCGGGCTGCCCGTACGTCAACTTCACCCCGTCCACCGGCCTGCACCACCCCGCACTCGCCACCAGCGCCGCCGAGTCCGGGCTCCCCTACGCGGGGCGGGACGGCAAGACCGGCCAGACCCTGCTCCGGGCCGCACTGGCCCCGATGTTCACCCAACGCGCCCTCGCCGTGCGCGCCTGGTCCGGCACCAACCTCCTCGGCGGCGGCGACGGGGCGGCGCTGGCCGACCCGGCGGCGGCCGCGGCGAAGAACGCCGGCAAGGAACGCGTCCTGGCCGACACCCTCGCCACCCCTCCCGAGGGGGAGGTCCATATCGACGACGTCCCCGCCCTCGGTGACTGGAAGACCGCCTGGGACCACGTGGCCTTCGACGGCTTCCTCGGCACCCGGATGATCCTCCAGACCATCTGGCAGGGCTGCGACTCCGCGCTGGCCGCTCCCCTGGTCCTGGACCTGGCCCGCCTGGTCACCCGCGCCCACGAGAGGGGCCTGTCCGGCCCGCTCGCCGAACTCGGCTTCTTCTTCAAGGACCCGCTGGGGGAGGGCCCGGCAGCACTGGCGGACCAGTACGCGGAGCTGGTCCGGTTCGCGGCGCGGCTGGGGGCGACTGAGGGCGGTGACCCGGAGGAGGCGACTGAGGACGGTGGACGGGAGGGGGTGACTTCCCGGCCGTCCCTGCGGAGCTCATCGACCCCGGTCACCAGCGCCTGACCGTCATGGAACACCCCCCTGCCACTCCCACGCCCGCCCACCCCACGGCACCGATGTCTCCCTTCCGTTCCTCCCCCACGCCGCCCCGGCACCCACCGAGTCCCCCCACCCCGGCGATCCCTCCGCCACCCCCGAAGGGAGCACCCGCGTCCTGGCCCTGACCGAGTCCGACTCCACCCCCTCACCGCACGGCTCGGCCCACCCCCACGGCAAGGAGTCCTGATGCGCATCTTCGGCCCCCACATCCATATGACGTCCAGGACCACCTACGACTACGAGGCCATGCACACCGCGGGCCACGAGGGCAACTCCATCCTGCGCGGCGGGGAGTGAGCGATGCGCTTCCGCCACCCCGACGGCTCCACCGTCCACCTCGCCTACTGCACCAACGTCCACCCCGCCGAGACCCTCGACGGCGTCCTCGCCCAGCTCCGCGATCACTGCGAACCCGTCCGCCGCCGGCTCGGCCGCGACCGCCTCGGCATCGGCCTGTGGCTCGCCCGCGACGCCGCCCACGCCCTGGTCACCGACCCGTCCGCGCTGCGCGGCCTGCGCTGCGAGCTGGACCGCCGCGGCCTTGAGGTCGTCACCCTCAACGGCTTCCCCTATGAGGGCTTCGGCGCCGGAGAGGTCAAGTACCGCGTCTACCGGCCGGACTGGACCGAGCCCGAGCGCCTCGACCACACCACCGCCCTCGCCCGCGTCCTGGCCCGGCTGCTCCCCGACGACGTCGACGAGGGCAGCATCTCCACCCTCCCGCTCGCCTGGCGCACCCGGTCCACCGGCCCGGCCCCCACCGCGCTGCGCAGGCTCGGCGAACGGCTCGACGCGCTGGAGGAACTCACCGGCCGTTCCCTCCGCATCGGCCTGGAACCGGAGCCCGGCTGCGTCATCGAGACCACCGGCGACGCGATCGCCCCGCTCACCGCGATCGGCCACCCCCGTATCGGCATCTGCGTCGACACCTGCCACCTCGCCACCTCCTTCGAAGATCCGCACACCGCCCTGGACGCCCTCGTCGCGTCCGGGGTCCCTGTCGTGAAATCCCAGCTCTCCGCAGCCCTGCACGCCGAGCACCCCCACCTCCCCGAAGTGCGCGACGCCCTCGCCGCCTTCGACGAGCCGCGCTTCCTGCACCAGACCCGCACCCGCACCGCCGCCGGCCTGCGCGGCACCGACGACCTCGGCGAGGCCCTCGGCGGCCGGGCGATCCCCTACGGGGCGCCCTGGCGTGCCCACTTCCACGTTCCGCTGCACGCGGCCCCCGCCGCGCCCCTCACCTCCACGCTCCCCGTCCTGAAGGCCGCCCTCGCCCGGCTGGTCGGCGGCCCGCACCCGCTCGCCCGCCATCTGGAGGTCGAGACCTATACCTGGCAGGCACTCCCGCCCGCCCTGCGCCCCGCCACCCGGGCCCAGCTCGCCGACGGCATCGCCGCCGAACTCACCCTGGCCCGCGACCTGCTCACCGACCTCGGCCTGAAGGAGCTCCCGTGAGCACGAGCACCCCACGGACCGCGCCGGGCACCGGCCCCACCCCGCTCCTCGTCCTCGACGTCGTCGGCCTCACCCCCCGTCTCCTCGACCACATGCCCCACCTCAAGCGACTCGCCCGGTCCGGCTCCCGCGCCGCGCTCGGCACAGTCCTGCCGGCCGTCACCTGCGCCGCCCAGTCCACCTTCCTCACCGGCGCCCACCCTTCCGAGCACGGGATCGTCGGCAACGGCTGGTACTTCCGCGAACTCGGCGACGTCCTGCTGTGGCGCCAGCACAACGGCCTGGTCGCCGGCGACAAACTCTGGGACGCCGCCCGCCGCGCCCACCCCGGCTACACCGTCGCCAACATCTGCTGGTGGTACGCGATGGGCGCCGACACCGACTTCACCGTCACCCCCCGCCCGGTCTACTACGCCGACGGCCGCAAGGAACCCGACTGCTACACCCGCCCGGCCGCCCTGCACGACGAACTCACCGACGCACTCGGCACCTTCCCGCTCTTCCACTTCTGGGGGCCCGGCGCCGACCTCGTGTCCAGCCAGTGGATCATCGACGCCACCCGCCACATCATCCGCACCCGGCACCCGGACCTGACGCTCTGCTACCTCCCTCATCTCGATTACGACCTGCAGCGCTTCGGCCCCGACGACCCGCGCTCCCTGCAAGCGGCCACCGACCTGGACACCGCCCTGGCCCCGCTCCTGGACGACGCCCGCGCGGAGGGCCGTACCGTCGTCGCCCTGTCCGAGTACGGCATCACCCGCGTCAGCCGCCCCGTCGACATCAACCGCGCCCTGCGCCGGGCCGGACTCCTCGAAGTCCACACCCAGGACGGCATGGAGTACCTCGACCCGATGGCCTCCCGCGCCTTCGCCGTCGCCGACCACCAGATCGCCCACGTCTACGTGCGCCGCCCGGAAGACATCGACGCGACCCGTGCAGCGCTGGACGGACTGCCCGGACTCGGTCAACTCCTCGACGACGAGGGCAAGAAGGCGCACCATCTCGACCATCCGCGCTCCGGCGAACTCGTCGCCGTCGCGGAGCCGGACGCCTGGTTCACGTACTACTACTGGCTCGACGACGCCCGCGCGCCCGACTTCGCGCGACTGGTCGAGATCCACCGCAAACCCGGCTACGACCCGGTCGAACTGTTCATGGACCCGCTCGACCCCTACGTCAAGGTCAAGGCGGCGACCGCGCTGGCACGCAAGAAACTCGGCATGCGCTACCGCATGGCGGTCGTGCCGCTGGATCCCTCACCTATTCGCGGCAGCCACGGCCGCCTTCCGGCGAGCGACGACGACGGTCCGCTCCTCATCTGCTCCACCCCCCGAGCTGTCGGCGACCGCCTCGCGGCCACCGATGTGAAGTCACTGCTGCTCCAACTCGCCGATCTGTCCTGAGGGATGAACCCCTGAGGTCCGACTGGTCCCAAGTGAAGCACTCACCACTGACAACGGCCTGTGATCACAAGGAGTTCCCGCATGAGCCGCACCTACCGGACCGATCCCGAACTCACCCACCGCCTCAGCAGACGCGGCATGCTCGGCGTCGCCGCGGGCGCGGGCGCAGCCGCCCTGCTGGGCGCCGCGGCGACCCCCGCCACGGCCGCCGCCCCCGGCGCCGCTCCCTCCGCGGCGGGCCGAGGCCGTCCCGTTCTGCCGCCCGGACGGCTCGGCATCCAGCTCTACAGCCTGCGCGACAAGGTCTCCACCCTCGGCTTCGCCCCCGTCTTCGCCGAACTGGAGAAGTACGGCTACGACGAGGTCGAGTTCGCCGGCTACGGCCAGGGCTCGGCGGGCCCGATCACCCTCGCCCAGCTCAAGCGCCTGGCCAGGAACCACGGCCTGAAGCCGATCGGCAGCCACGTCGGCTACTACTCCGACGACCCGAACGCCTACACCTTCGCCCAGAACCTCACCAAGGTCCTCGACGATGCCCAGGCCCTCGGCCTCAAGCACATCGGCACCGCCTCGAACCCGTTCCGCTACGGCTCGACCGTCGACGCCTGGAAGCGCGCCGCCGACGAGTTCAACACCTACGGCGCGGCGGCCAGGGCGCGCGGCATGAAGTTCTACCAGCACAACCACTCCGAGGAGTTCTCCTTCGCCACCGACAACCCCAAGGTCCGCCTCTACGACGTGCTGCTCGCCGAGACCGACCCGGATCTCGTGTACCTGGAGATGGACATCTACTGGGCCTACTCGGGCCAGTTCCGCTTCTCCAAGCGGCCCGACGGCACGCCCGCGCCCTTCGACCCGCTCGACTACGTCCTCAGGCAGCCGCACCGCTACCCGCTGTTCCATGTGAAGGACGGTGTCAGCGACCCGGCGAACACCTACGGCTACCGCATGGTCGACGTCGGCGACGGAGACATCGACTACCAGCGGTTCATCTCCGGGGTGACCCGGCTGCGCGGCGAGCGGCTCGCCCACCACTGGCAGGCCGAGCACGACAACCCGGCCGAGTCCTTCACCTTCGCCCAGCGGTCCAGCGAGCATCTGCACTCGCTGCGCGAGGACTGCTGACGGCCGTACCCGCACGTGAGGAGGCCCTCCCCGTCGCGGGGAGGGCCTCCTCAGGAGGACCTGCCGTCATGTCACGCCGTCTCGTCGCCGAGCGGCTGTGGATTGGGCACGATGCGCTTGTCCTTTTCGCGGCCCGGCGGTGACAGGAACAGGGCCATGAAGCCGGCGAACAACGAGATGGAACCGGCCAGGACGAAGGCACCGGAGTGCCCCCAGGCGCCGACGACCACGGCACCCATGCCCGCTCCCAGGCCGGAGACGAGCTTGGCGCTGTAGACCATGCCGTAGTTGGACGCGTTGTTGTTCTCGCCGAAGTAGTCGGCGGTGAGCGCGGCGAACATCGGGAAGATGGCGCCGCCGCCGAACCCGGAGATGGACGAGAAGATCAGGAACAGCGGAAGGTTCTTCATCTCGGCCGACCAGAGGATGCCGTACTGGGACAGTCCCAGGATCACGCAGACCACCAGCAGGCAGCGCTTGCGGCCGTAGAGGTCGGAGAGCCAGCCGATGACGCCGCGGCCGGTGCCGTTGACGATCGCCTTCAGGGACATGGCCGTGGCCACGATGCCGCCCGCGAACCCCGCCTCCTCGCCGATGTCCACCTGGAAGGCGATGCCGAAGATGTTCACGCCGGACGTGCAGGCCAGGCAGATCCACATCAGGGCCACCCGGCCGGTCTTCCATGCCTCCCGGGGTGTGTACTGGTGCACCGCCGGCGGGTTCATGCGCATCGAGCGGGCCGCGCGGGGGTCCTTCGGCGGGTTGAGCGGGTCGATGGCGGCGGGCCACCAGTTCTTCGGCGGGTCCTTGAAGAAGTACCCGGCGACCCCGACCATTCCGGCCAGGAGGAGACCCACCGAGACCAGGACCCAGCGGAAGTTGGTCAGGTCCATGTAACCGTTGAAGAGGAAGACGAAGGGCACCGAGCCGTAGGCGAAACCGCCGTTGACGAAGCCGGTCTTGCCGCCCTTGCGCTCCGGATACCACTTGCCGACCATGTTGACGCAGGTGGCGTACACCATGCCCGCGCCCATGCCGCTGAACATGCTGAAGCCGATGTACGCGAAGACGACATGCGGCGCGAAGGCCAGCGACAGATAGCCCAGCAGGGTGCCCGTCGCGCCGAGCAGCATCGCCCAGCGGGCCGGGAGTCTGCCGCTCTCACGCAGCTTGCCCGCGGGGAAGGCCACCGCGGCCTGGAAGAAGACCCAGACGGTCATCATCCAGAAGATGTGCATGCTGTTCCACTGGTGCGCGGTGTGCAGTGTGTCCTCGGCGGACGCGAACGCGTACTCCGCGGAGGAGATGCCCATCATGCCGATCCACGGCAGGATCACCATCCACTTGCGCTTGCGCCCCATGATGTCGATGTCGGACTCGCCCACCCGGTAGACGCGTCCGTTCTTGTCGGTCACCTCCCGGTACGCGGCGACCTGAGGAACGTCGGTGGTTGTCACGGCTCGTTGCACCCCTTGCGTCGAAAGTTCTGGCCAGCGCCCCCTGTCCAATGCCTTTCGTGCGCGCACGGGTCCTGGAGCCGGCCGACGCGCACCGTCGGCCGGCCCCGTGCCCCCTCACCTCATGAGCCGCCTCCCAGGAGCCCCGCCGCCCGCGCCCACCGGTACTTCGCGCCGAGCACGGCCACCGGCTGCTCGGTGGTGTACGGGTACGCCACGACCCCTCGCTCGTACAGGTACTGGCAGGCCTCCTCGACCTCGACGTCCCCCGCGAGCGACGCCACCACCGGCTTCTCGATCCCGCGCGCGCGGAACTCGGCCACCACGCGCGCGGTGAGCTCGGCGAAGACCATGGGGGGCGTGACGATGGTGTGCCAGTAGCCGAGGACCAGCGCGTGGATGCGCGGATCCTCCAGACCGAGCCGGATCGTCGCCTCGTACGTCGACGGCGGCTCGCCCCCGGTGATGTCGACCGGGTTGCCCGCGGCCCCGAAGGGCGGGATGAACGTCCGGAACGCCTCGTCCAGGTCGGGCGGGATGTCCATCAGGGTCAGGCCGTTGTCGGTGACCGCGTCGGACAGCAGCACCCCGCTGCCGCCGGCCCCGGTGATGATCACGATGTTGTCGCCCTGGGGGGCGGGCAGCACCGGCAACGCGCGCGCGTACTCCAGCATGTCGTTCAGACCGGGCGCCCGGATGACCCCGGCCTGCCGCAGGATGTCGTCGTAGACGGCGTCGTCGCCCGCGAGCGCCCCGGTGTGCGACCCGGCCGCCCTGGCTCCGGCGGCGGTCCGGCCGGCCTTGAGCACCACGACAGGCTTCTTCGGCACGGTCGCCCGAGCGGCCTCCACGAAGGCCCGGCCGTCCTTGAGGTCCTCCAGGTGCATGGCGATGCACTCGGTGTGCGGGTCCTCCCCGAACCAGGTCAGCAGGTCGTCCTCGTCCAGGTCGGACTTGTTGCCGAGACCGACGATCGCCGACACGCCCGTCTTCGTGGTGCGGGCGAAGCCCAGGATGGCCATGCCGATGCCGCCGGACTGGGACGTCAGCGCCACCCCGCCCTTGACGTCGTAGGGCGTGCAGAAGGTGGCGCACAGGTCGTGCCACGTCGAGTAGTAGCCGTAGATGTTCGGTCCGAGCAGCCGGATGCCGTGCCGTTCGGCGATGGCCACGATCTCGGCCTGGAGCTCGTGTTCCCCGGTCTCGGCGAACCCGGAGGGGATCAGCACGGCGTTGGGGATCTTCTTGCGTCCCACCTCCTCCAGGGCCGAGGCCACGAACTTGGCGGGGATCGCGAAGACCGCCACATCCACCTCACCGACAACGTCCGTGACACTCTTGTACGCCTTGCGGCCCAGAATGTCATCGGCCTTGGGGTTCACCGGATGGATCTCCCCGGCGAAGCCGCCGTCGACGAGGTTGCGCATCACCGAGTTGCCGATCTTGCCCGGTTCGTTGGAGGCGCCGATCACGGCGACCGAGGAGGGCTGCATCAGCCTCCGCATCGAGGTGAGGATCTCCTCGCGCGTGTACGTGCGGCGCGGCGGCGGCTGGTTCTCCGCGAGGATCACCCGGATGTCGGCGGCGACCGCGCTGTCCGGGGTGGCGATCACCGGGTTGAGGTCCACCTCGGCGATCTCGGGGAAGTCGGCGACCAGTTGGGACACCCGGCGGATCTGCTCCGCCAGCGCCCACCGGTCCACGGCCGCCTGGCCGCGCACCCCGCGCAGGATTTCCGCCGCCCGGATCGAGTCCAGCATCGACAGCGCCTCGTCCGCGTCGAGGGGCGCGAGCCGGAAGGTGACGTCCTTGAGGACCTCGACCAGCACCCCGCCGAGCCCGAAGGCGACGACCTTCCCGAACGTCGGATCCGTCACCGCGCCGACGATGACCTCCAGTCCCTTGGGGAGGAGTTCCTGTATCTGGACGCCCGCGATGCGCGCGGACGCGTCGTACGCGCGCGCGTTGTCGACGATGGTGCGGAACGCCGCCCGTACGGCGGCGGCGCCCTCGACGCCGACGATCACTCCGCCGGCGTCGGTCTTGTGCAGGATGTCCGGGGAGACGATCTTCATCACCACCGGTCCGGCGAAGCGCGCCGCGAACGCCACCGCCTCCTCGACGTCGGTGGCGAGCTCCTCCCCGGGTACGGCGATCCCGTACGCGTCGGCGATCACCTTGCCCTCGGGAGCGGTCAGCGCGGTGCGTCCCTCGGCCCGCACGGAGTCGAGGAGCGTGCGCACCCTCAGGGCCCGGTCGTCGGCCATCACGTCAGATCACTCCGTTCGACTTGAGCAGGCGCAGCTCCTCGTCGCCGAGGCCGAGCTCGCCGATGAAGACCTCTTCGTTGTGCTGGCCGAGCAGCGGTGAACCGGTCACCTCCACCGGGGAGTCGGACAGCTTCAGCGGGCTGCCGACGGTCACGAACTCGCCGCGCTCGGGGTGCGGCACGGTGACGACCATCTCGTTGTCGACCAGCGAGGCGTCCTCGATGATCTCCTTGGTGGACAGGATCGGACCGCACGGGATGTTGTGCGCGTTCAGCCGCTCCAGCACCTCCCACTTGGGCAGGGTCGAGGACCACTCCTCGATCAGCTGGAACATCTTGTTCAGCTTGGGCAGCCGGGATTCCGGCGTCGCCCACTCGGGGTCCTCCGCGAGTTCGGGCCGGCCGATGAGTTCGCTGATCGGCTGCCAGCCGACGGGCTGCACGATGACGTACACGTAGTCGTTCGGGCCGCCCGGCGCGCACTTGACCGCCCAGCCCGGCTGGCCGCCGCCGGAGGCGTTGCCGGAACGGGG
This sequence comes from Streptomyces sp. YS415, assembly GCF_023544665.1. Classification (GTDB taxonomy): domain Bacteria; phylum Actinomycetota; class Actinomycetes; order Streptomycetales; family Streptomycetaceae; genus Streptomyces. Next base: position 254,027 of record NZ_JAMJFL010000008.1, on the reverse strand, counting down.
AACCTCCGTGCCGAAGTCGTCGTTGGGATATTCAGCGAGTGGGCCATGGGCCAGGCGCTGCTGGTCGCGCAGCTTCACCCGGCAGAGGTTGAGCACCGCGTGCTGCATGGCCACGTTCACCCGCTGACCACGCCCGGTCGTCTCGCGCTGGAACAGCGCCGCGAGGATCCCGGCCACCGCGTGGACGCCCGTGCCCGAGTCCCCGATCTGGGCCCCCGTCGCCAGCGGCGGCCCGTCCTCGAAGCCGGTGGTCGACATCGACCCGCCCATGGCCTGCGCGACGACCTCGTACGCCTTGAAGTTGGTGTACGGGCCCTCGCCGAACCCCTTGATGGAGGCATAGACGATCCGTGGATTGATCTCCTGGATGCGGTCCCAGGTGAACCCCATCCGGTCGACCGCGCCCGGACCGAAGTTCTCGACCATGACGTCGGAGCGCCGGATCAGTTCGGTGAGGAGTTCCTTGCCGCGCTCGGTCTTGGTGTTGAGGGTGATGCTCCGCTTGTTGCAGTTGAGCATCGTGAAGTAGAGCGAGTCGACGTCGGGAAGGTCGCGCAGCTGCTTGCGCGTGATGTCACCGGTCGGCGCCTCCAGCTTGACGACGTCCGCGCCGAGCCAGGCGAGCAGCTGGGTCGCGGAGGGCCCGGACTGGACGTGCGTCATGTCCAGGACGCGGATGCCTTCGAGTGCCTTGCTCGGCGTTCCTGTCATGGGAGCCACCTCACTTGTACATCGTCTGGTTCATGGTTCCGGGGGCGTACGCGTCCGGGTCGACCCAGACGTTGATCAGCGAGGGCTTCCCGGACTCGCGGGCGCGCCGGAGCGCGGGGCCGATGTCGGCGGGGTCGCGGACCTCCTCGCCGTAACCGCCCAGCATCTGCGCGAACTTGTCGTAGTGGACGTCGCCGAGGGTGTTGCCGACACGTTCGCGGGCCTCGCCGTACTTGGCCTTCTGGCCGTAGCGGATCTGGTTCATGGAGGAGTTGTTGCCGACGATGCCGACGAAGGGGAGGTCGTAGCGGACGAGGGTCTCGAAGTCCCAGCCGGTGAGGGAGAAGGCGCCGTCGCCGAAGAGGGCGACCACCTCCTTGTCGGGACGGGCCTGCTTGGCCGCGAGGACGAAGGGCACGCCGACGCCGAGGGTGCCGAGCGGCCCCGGGTCCATCCAGTGGCCGGGCGACTTGGGCTGCACGACCTGACCGGAGAAGGTGACGATGTCGCCGCCGTCGCCGATGTAGATGGAGTCCTCGGTGAGGAAGTCGTTGATCTCGCTCACCAGCCGGTAGGGGTGGATGGGGGAGGCGTCCGAGCGCAGGTGCGGCAGCCGCTTGTCGAGCGCGGTCCGTTCGGCCGAGCGCAGTTCGTCCAGCCACTCCTTGCGCTTGGCGGCACCGCCGTTCAGGCGCCCGGAGGCGGCCTCGGTGACCGCCTTGAGCACCAGCCCGGCGTCGCCGACGATGCCGAGGTCGATGTCGCGGTTCTTGCCGACGGTCCGGTAATCGAGGTCGATCTGCACGACGGTCGCGTCCGGCGACAGCCGCTTGCCGTAGCCCATGCGGAAGTCGAAGGGCGTACCCACGATGACGATGACGTCGGCGCCCGAGAAGGCGTACCGGCGCGAGAGCTGGAAGTGGTGCGGGTCGCCCGGCGGCAGGGTGCCGCGGCCGGCGCCGTTCATGTAGGCGGGGATGTTGAGGGTGCGGACCAGCTCGATGGCCGACTCGGTGCCGCGGGTGGTCCACACCTGGCTGCCCAGCAGGATCGCCGGCTTCTCGGCGTGCACGAGAAGGTCGGCGAGCTTCTCGATCGCCTCGGGGTCACCGGCGGAGCGGGTCGAGGCGCGGTAGGCGCCGGGCCGGGGCACCCGGGCCTTGGCGGCCGGCACCTTGGCGTCGAGGACGTCCCGCGGGATCTCCAGGAAGGAGGGCCCGGGCGCGCCGTGGTAGCACTCACGGAACGCCATGGACACCATGTCCGCCGCGCGTGCCGTGTCCGGTACGGCCGCCGCGAACTTGGTGATCGGGGTCATCATGTCGACGTGCGGGAGGTCCTGGAGGGACCCCATCTTGTGCTGGGTGAGCGCTCCTTGGCCGCCGATCAGCAGCATCGGGGACTCGGCGCGGAAGGCGTTGGCGACGCCGGTGACGGCGTCGGTCGTACCGGGCCCCGCGGTGACGACGGCGCAGCCGGGCTTGCCGGTGATGCGGGCGTAGCCGTCGGCGGCGTGCGCGGCGACCTGCTCGTGGCGTACGTCGACGACCTCGATGCCCTCGTCGACGCAGCCGTCGTAGATGTCGATGATGTGGCCGCCGCACAGGGTGTAGATGCGCTCGACGCCCTCGGCCTTGAGGGCCTTGGCTACAAGATGACCACCGGAAATGACGTCCTGGGTGTCGTCGGGCATGGCGAAGTCCTGTCCCTTCGTAGGGGGTTGGAACGCTCTCGCGGTACATTGCATACAGTCGACGAATACTGTATGAAGCTTGTTATCCCGCATCCGGTGGGTGGTGTCCAGGGGGCGTGCGGCACTTTGAGTCAGGAGCCGGTATGGACCTGTACGAGCACCAGGCAAGGGAACTCTTCGAAGAACACGGCATCTTGGTGCCCAGGGCCGAGGTCACGGACTGTGCGAAGCAGGCGCGCGAGATCGCCCGTCGGCTCGGCGGCCGTGTCGTCGTCAAGGCGCAGGTGAAGACGGGCGGGCGTGGCAAGGCGGGCGGAGTGAAGCTCGCCGCGGACCCGGCCGCCGCGGAACTGACGGCCCGCCAGATCCTGGGCATGGACATCAATGGCCACCGCGTCGGCACGGTGATGCTGGCCCAACCCGTGGACATCGAGGCGGAGTTCTACGTCTCCTTTGTCCTCGACCGTGCGGCCGGCCGCTTCCTCGCCATCGCCTCCGCCGAGGGTGGAATGGATATCGAGGAGGTCGCCGCCACCAGGCCGGAGGCGGTGGCCCGCGTCCCCGTCGACCCGGCCGAGGGCGTCACCTCGGCGAAGGCCGGCGAGATCGCCGCGGCGGCCGGACTCCCCGCGCAGACCGTCGACGTCCTCCTGCGGTTGTGGGAGGTACTGGTCCGCGAGGACGCCGTGCTCGTCGAGGTGAACCCCCTCGTCCGCACGAGACAGGGCCGCATCCTGGCCCTAGACGGCAAGGTGACCCTCGACGACAACGCCGGTTTCCGGCAGGCACGGTGGGGCGCCGAAGCCGAGGCGCACGACGATCCGCTGGAGGCGGCCGCCGCCGCCAAGGGCCTCAACTACGTCAAGCTCGACGGCGAGGTCGGCATCATCGGCAACGGCGCCGGCCTGGTGATGTCCACGCTCGACGTGGTCGCCGGCTGCGGTGCCCGCCCCGCCAACTTCCTCGACATCGGCGGCGGCGCCTCGGCCCGGATCATGGCCGACGGGCTCTCGGTGATCCTCTCCGACCCGGCCGTGAAGTCGGTCCTCGTCAACGTCTTCGGCGGCATCACCGCCTGCGACGCGGTCGCCGACGGCATCGTCAAGGCCCTGGACGAGGTGCGGCTGACCAAGCCGCTCGTCGTACGCCTCGACGGCAACAACGCGGCACGTGGCCGCGCCATCCTCGACGAGCACGCCCATCCGCTGGTCGAGCAGGCCGCCACCATGGACGGCGCCGCCGCCCGGGCCGCCCGACTCGCCACCTCGGCCTAAGGAGACGGGACACCATGGCGATCTACCTCACCCAGGACAGCAAGGTCCTCGTCCAGGGCATGACCGGCGGCGAGGGCATGAAGCACACCCGGCGCATGCTCGCGGCCGGCACCGACGTCGTCGGCGGCGTCAACCCCCGCAAGGCGGGCCGCACCGTCGACTTCGACGACCGTGCCGTCCCCGTCTTCGGCTCGGTCGCCGAAGGCATGGCGGAGACCGGCGCGGACGTCAGCGTCGTCTTCGTGCCGCCCGCCTTCGTCAAGACGGCCGTCACCGAGGCCGCCGACGCCGGAATCGGCCTCGCGGTCGTCATCACCGAGGGCATCCCGGTGCACGACACCGTCGCCTTCACCACGTACGCACGACGCGAGGGCACCCGGGTCATCGGCCCCAACTGCCCGGGGCTGATCACCCCCGGCCAGTCCAACGCCGGCATCATCCCCGCCGACATCACCAAGCAGGGCCGCATCGGCCTGGTCTCCAAGTCCGGCACCCTCACCTACCAACTCATGTTCGAGCTGCGCGACATCGGCTTCTCGACCTGCGTGGGCATCGGCGGCGACCCGGTGATCGGGACGACCCACATCGACTGCCTCGCCGCGTTCCAGGAAGATCCCGACACCGACATCGTCGTCCTCATCGGGGAGATCGGCGGCGACGCGGAGGAACGCGCGGCCGCGTACATCCGTGACCACGTCACCAAGCCCGTCGTCGGCTACATCGCCGGATTCACCGCCCCCGAAGGCAGGACCATGGGCCACGCCGGCGCCATCGTCTCCGGCTCCTCCGGTACGGCGGCGGCGAAGAAGCAGGCCCTGGAGGCCGCCGGAGTGCGGGTGGGCAACACCCCGACGGAGACCGCGAGGCTCGTGCTCGCGCGGCTCGACGAACAGCGGTAGTCCGGCGCAGGCGCCTCGGGTGTCTCGACGAGCGTCCGCAGTCCGACTCAGGCGCCGACGAGCATCACCGGTCCAGATCGGGCGTCTTGACGAGCATCACCGGTCCAGCTCAGGCGCTTGACGAGCACCTGTGGCCCAGGCGCACCAGACCTTCGCCCCCCGCCCCCGACCGTGCACCGAGAGCGGAGCAACCCCATGGCAACCACCCTCACCCTCAAATCCGGCGCCTCCTGGTCCGAGGCCTGGCAGCGCTGTCTCGCCGTCGCCCCCGAGGCCTTCCGGGACGACCGGGTCCTCAACCTCTGGGCCGGCACCTGGCAGGCCGACGGCCGGGCCCTGCCCGCCACCAGCCCCGTCGACGGGAGCCCCGTCGCGGGCCCGCCCCGCCTGGACCGGGCCACCGCCCACCAGGCCGTACGTGCCGCGCTGGACCAGCACCGCGCCTGGCGGCACCTCCCCCTCGCCGAACGCCGCGCCCGCGTCGCCGCCACCCTCGACTCCCTCACCCAGCACCGCGAACTCCTCGCCCTGCTCCTGGTGTGGGAGATCGGCAAGCCCTGGCGGCTCGCGCAGGCCGACGTCGACCGGGCCATCGAGGGGGTGCGCTGGTACGTCGACGGCATCGAGCCGATGCTCGCCGGCCGGGCCCCGCTGGACGGCCCGGTGTCCAACATCGCGAGCTGGAACTACCCGATGAGCGTGCTCGTTCACGCAGTACTGGTACAGGCACTGGCAGGCAACGCGGTCATCGCCAAGACCCCGACCGACGGCGGCGTCGCCTGCCTCACCCTGGCCTCGGCGCTCGCCGCCCGCGAGGGGATACCCGTCACCCTCGTCAGCGGCAGCGGGGGCGAGCTGTCCCAGGCGCTCGTGCGGGCGCCCGAGATCGGCTGCGTCTCCTTCGTCGGGGGCCGCGACACCGGCGCCGCGGTGGCCACGGCCGTCGCCGACCTCGGCAAACGACATGTACTCGAACAGGAGGGACTCAACACCTGGGGCATCTGGAACCACACGGACTGGGACGCGCTCACCAAGGTCGTGCCCAAGCTCTTCGACTACGGCAAACAGCGCTGCACGGCGTACCCGCGCTTCGTCGTCCAACGCACGCTGTTCGACGAGTTCCTGGCGGCGTACCTCCCGGCGGTGCGCACGCTCAGGGTCGGCCATCCGCTGGCCGTCGAGCACCCCGACGACCCGTACCCGGCCCTGGACTTCGGCCCCCTGATCAACGCGGCCAAGGCCAAGGAGCTGCACGACCAGGTCGCCGAGGCCGTCGACCGGGGCGCCGTGCCACTGCACCGCGGCAGTGCGGCCGACGCGCGCTTCCTGCCCGGCCAGGACACCTCGGCGTACGTCCAGCCCGTCACGCTGCTCAACCCGCCGCCCTCCTCGCCCCTGCACCACGCGGAGCCGTTCGGGCCGGTCGACACCATCGTCCTGGTCGACACCGAGGCCGAGCTGCTGGCCGCCATGAACGCCTCCAACGGCGCCCTGGTCGCCACCCTGTCCACGGACGACCGGTCGGCGTTCGAGCGTCTCGCCCCGCAGATCCGGGCCTTCAAGGTCGGCCATGGCACACCCCGCTCGCGCGGCGACCGCGACGAGCTGTTCGGCGGGTTCGGGGCGTCCTGGCGGGGCGCCTTCGTCGGCGGCGAGCTGCTGGTGCGCGCGGTGACGCACGGGCCGCCGGGGGAGCGCCTGCCGGGGAACTTCCCGGAGTACCACCTCATGCCGTGAGGCCGGGAGGGAGGGGATGCGGTCGGCATGCGGGACGGGCAGTCCTGAGCGTCGGTATGACAGGAGATGCGGGGGCATGCCAGGAGATCGGGGCGGGGGATGACCGGGTAGGGGCGGAAGCTGATCGCTACAGTCTGCGCATGGTCCGTGACGAACCTCCCGCGTCTCCCGAGCCGCGGCCCGACGCTCGCCAGGACACCCGTCTCGGTCACCTCCTCCGGCTCGCGCAGACCAAGCTGGCCCGGACCTCCGCTCAGGCGCTGGCTCCGTACGGCGTGGACCGGCACGAGCTGGCGGTGCTCGCGGTGCTGTCCGGCGCGCGTCCGCTGTCTCAGGTGGAGGTGGCGGGCCGGCTGGGCGTCGACCGCACCACCATGGTGGCGCTGATCGACGGCCTGGAGGATCACGGCCTGGTCGCCCGGCGGCGCAGCACCCGGGACCGGCGCAAGAACATCGTCGAGCTGACGGCCGAGGGGGAGGAGTGCTACCGGCAGGCCGAGCAGGCCCGCCGCTCGGCCGAGCGCAGCTTCCTGGCCCCCCTGGACGAGCGGACCGCCGCCACGCTGCTGCGCGCGCTGCACCTGCTGACCTGGGAGGACCACGCCACGGACACCCCAGGGTGAGCAGGGCATCGCTCCTGGTGAAACCTTCCGCCGGAGGCTCCGCCCGGGCCTCCGTCCGCCGGATATGCACGTGAGGGCCACTCCGAAACCTTGGTATTGTTGTCCCTGTCGCCGCGGGGAACACCCCCGGCAAGGCGGCAGACACCTGGTCCGGGTGGCGGAATGGCAGACGCGCTAGCTTGAGGTGCTAGTGCCCTTTATCGGGCGTGGGGGTTCAAGTCCCCCCTCGGACACATCCCAGCTTGTGCGGGTCGAGATCTTCTCGGCCCGCACAAGCTGTTTTCGCACCGGCACCCCGGCCGGCGGGCTACGGCACCCCGAGCTCGAACAGCACGTATCCCGCGTACGACCCGGACGCCACCGCCGCGACGCCGAGGGGCCAACATCATCAGGGGGCTGAGCCGGCGCAGGGCGAAGGCGAGGGGGAGGTAGAGGGGGAACGCCGGCAGCAGGTAGCGGGAGACGTTGGCGAAGATCTGCTGGCTGCCGAGAATCAGCGCCAGCGTGAGCACGGTGTACACCACCAGCGGCGCCGGCGGGCGGTGGCGCAGCAGCAGGCCGAGCATCGTGAGGGCGAGCAGGACCGTGCCCACGCCGACGACGTCCGCGAAGGGGTAGGCGAAGAGGTAGTCGAAGTGACCCACCGGGAGGGACGTGAGGACGTCCAGGGTCTGCTCGCCGTAGTCGAAGGTGTGCGCCCAGGCGCCGTCCTGGAGCTTGAAGTAGCCGCCGTAGTCGCCCATGCGGTGTCCGACCCAGGCCAGATAGCCGAACAGCCCGAGCGGTGCCACGGCCAGGGCGAGCAGCGGTCGTACGACGCCCTCGTCCTGGCGGTGGCGGTGCAGGGCGAGGGCGACGGCGACGCCGAGGGCCGCGATGAGGGCGCCGGCGGTGGGGCGGTTGAGGCCCGCGAGGAAGGTGAGCAGGCCCGCGGTGAGCCAGGCGCGGCTCAGCATGGCGTGGCAGGACCAGGCGGCGAGGGCGACGTAGAGGGAGTCGGAGTAGACCGCCCACTCCACGCCGGAGCCGGGCCACACCGCCCACAGTCCGGCGGCGGCCAGGCCCGCCCGGCGTCCGCCGAGGTGCTCGGCGACCGTGTAGATGCCGAGGGCCGCCGCGAAGGACGCGAGGACGGAGACGAGCAGGCCCGCGCCGTAGGACCCCAGGCCGGTGGTCTCGGAGACCAGGCGCATCAGGGCCGGATAGAGGGGGAAGAAGGCGGCCGAGTTGCCCTCGAGGGTGATCATTCCGGTGGCGCCGGGGACCGGGACGAGGGCGGGGTCGTAGCCGTGCTCGGCGATCTGCCGGTACCACCAGCCGTCCCAGGTGGCGAGCACGTCCCAGGGGTGCGCGCCCCCGCCGAAGCGGTGGTTCTTCTCGCGGAAGTCGCCCGCGGTGTGCAGCAGGGTCAGGAAGACGGTGAAGCCGATCAGCTTCAGGGTGCCGTAGAGGGCGAGGACGGGGCCGTAGCGGGCGGCGGCCTCGCGCAGCGGGTGCCGTGGCGGGACCGCCTCGGTGAGCCGGGCGTTCCAGGCCGGCCGGGTGTCGGTGGTGGCGTTCATCGGGTCCCCTTGCCGAACACCCAGGCGCGGAAGAGCAGGAACCGCAGCAGGGTCGCGGTGAGGTTGGCGGCGACGAGCACGGCGAGTTCCGTGCGCGGCGCGGCGTCCGGTGCCGCGAGGTGCAGGGCGGCGAGCGCTCCGGAGGTGAGCGTCAGGCCCAGGACGAAGACCAGCAGTCCGCGCGCCTGGTGCCGGAGTGCCCCGCCCCTGCCGCGCACGCCGAAGGCGAACCGCCGGTTCGCGGCCGTGTTCGCCACCGCGCACACCAGGAGCGCCAGCGCGTTGGCGGCCTGTGCTCCGGTCGCCGGGCGCAGGGCGGCGTAGAGCAGCAGGTGGGCGAGGGTGCTGAGGGCGCCGACCAGGGCGAAGCGCAGGAGCTGGGGGAACAGGCCCGGGGGTGAGGTGTCGCGGGGCAGTCTGCCGCGGGCCAGGGCCGTGCCGATCCGGACGATGCCGCGCAGGTCGGCGAGGGCGGTGGGGAGGAGGTCGACACGGCTGTCTGGATCGTCCACCCAGTCGACCGGCACCTCGTGGATGCGCAGTCCGGCCCGTTCGGCGATCACCAGCAGCTCGGTGTCGAAGAACCACTCCTCGTCCCGCACCAACGGCACCAGCCGCTCGGCGACATCGCGCCGTACCGCCTTGAACCCGCACTGCGCGTCGGAGAAGCCGACGGCCAGGGTGGAGCGGAGCAGGGTGTTGTAGCCGCGGGAGAGGAACTCCCGTTTGGGGCCCCGCACCACGCGCGATCCGGGCGCCAGTCTGGTCCCGATGGCGAGGTCCGAGTGCCCGGAGATCAGCGGGGCGACGAGCGGCAGCAACGCGGCCAGCTCGGTCGACAGATCGACATCGACGTACGCCAGGACCGGTGCCGGCGACCGTGACCAGGCCGCCCGCAACGCCCGTCCGCGCCCCTTCTCCTCCAGGCGCAGCCACTGCGCCTCCGGCAGTTCACGGGCGAGCCGGGCGGCGATGCGGGGGGTGGCGTCCGTGCTGGCGTTGTCGGCGACGGTGATCCGGAAGGGGTACGGGAAGCCGGCGCGCAGATGGGCATGGAGCCGCCGCACGCTCTGCTCCAGACCCGCCTCCTCGTTGAAGACGGGGACGACGAGATCGAGAACGGGGGCGAGGGGGTCGACATCGATGGGTCGCCGGGTCATCAGCTGCTCCCGCTGCTTCGTCACTGTCTGTCCTTGTCTGTGCTGTGCCGCAGGGCATGCCGAAGGCAGCCGGGGCGGGGTGTTCCGCAGGTGCGGGCGGGGCGTTCGAGAAGGGGCGGGGCGCGGTCAGGGGGTGGCGGAGGTCTCCGGCGGCGGGTCCGAGGCCGGTTCGGTGGTGGAGGCCGGAGGCGAGGTCAGCTCGGAGGTGTCGGGCGTGGACGTCGGCGGCTCCGACGAGGTGGGGGTGGAGGTGGCGGCGTCCGCGGTGGTGGCCGAGGGCGGCTGCGTCGTCGGCGTGGACGTGGCGGTGTCCGTCGGCGTGGACACCGGTGAGGTGCTCGGCGGCCCGGACGTCGAGGAGGGGGAGTGGTCCGGAGCCGATGTGCTCGGGCTGATGGTGGGCGCCGGACGCGGTGAACTGGGCTCGACGTGCTGGGCTCCGCCGGGCCGCAGCAGCAGGGCGAGCGCGAGCGCGGCCACCGCGAGCACCGATCCGGCGGCGTTGCGGGCCGCCCGCAGCCGGCGCCGGGTCCGTACCGCCTCGTGGAGCCGTTCCCGCTGCCGGGCCTCCAGGGGGCTGTACTCCGCGGAGGAGCGCATCAGGTGGGCGAGTTGCTCTTCGAAGTGGTCCATGACTCCTCCTTCACCCGACCGTTTCGATGACGTCGGACAGGAGGTGCCGCAGCCGGGCGACTCCGCGGGAGGCGTGCGAGCGGGCGGTGCCCACCGGGCAGCCCAGCACGTCGGCGACCTGCCGGTCGGGCAGGTCCTGGTAGTAGCGCAGCACCACGGCGGTGCGCTGCTTGGGGGGCAACTGCGCGAGCGCGGCCTCGAGCCGGGACCGCTCGGCGACGGTGGCGGACACATCGCCCGGCACCGCGGTCTCGGGCAGCTGCTCGACGGGCCGCTCGCCCCACCAGCGCCGCCGTGCCGACCGTGCGGCGGCGCGTGCCATGACCTTGCGGACGTAGGCCTCGGGGGCCTCCTCGCCGACCCTCGCCCAGACGGACCACAGCTTGACCAGGGACTCCTGCAGCAGATCCTCGGCCCGGTGCCGGTCCCCCGCGGTCAGCAGGCGCGCGAGATGGAGCAGCCCCGACCACCGGGCCGCCACGAAAGCGTCGAACTCACCCTCTCGCGCCCGTTGCATCCGCACGTCCCTGCTGTCGCCGGTCACCTACACCTGTGAGAAGGCCCTGGGGCCCCCGGGACGCTGCACTCGGGTCGGGTGATCTGGGCCACATCCGGCACGGGACGCGGCCGGGTTCATCGTGCCGGCCCGCTCCCGGCGGGGTGCAGGCGGCGGTGGTGCTGTCGTCGCGTCAGGCCGCGACCAGTTCCCGCGCCTCCACGCCCGGCTGCAGCCGGGAGGTCCGCCGCAGCCACAGCACATCGCGTCCGAACGACCAGACCAGCGCCGCCAGAGCCGTGGCGACGACACCGAGTTCGACGAGGTGCGGCAGCAGGCCCGAGGCGGCCAGCAGCAGGAACACGCCCTGGAGCGCGGCCATCGTCTTGCGGGCGGTGCTCGGCGGCAGCGCGGCGTTCAGCCACGGCCAGAAGCGGGCGGCGGCGACGAAGCCGTAGCGCATGCCGCCGATCAGCAGCACCCACGGGCCGTGCGCCATCGAGACGTAGACGCTCAGCACCAGGATCAGGAACGCGTCGACCTCCATGTCGAAGCGGGCGCCCAGAGCGGTCGAGGTGCCGGTGCGGCGGGCGACCTTGCCGTCGACGCCGTCCAGGATGAGGGCCACGGCCGTCAGGCCGACCAGGAGGGTGAGCGGCGGCGGGCTCTGGAAGGAGTCCGCGACCAGGGCCGTGACCCCGCCGACCAGGATGGAGCGGCCGAGGGTGACCCGGTTGGCGGGGCCGAAGGAGCGCAGCCGGGAGCGGTGCAGGGCCCGGGAGAGCACCGCCCAGGTGGCGACGGCGAACGCGAGTCCGGTCAGCCAGCCCGCCGGCCCCATGCCGATCGCCGTGCCGAGCAGCGCCAGCACCAGGATCTGCACGCCCGCTCCGAGCGCCGTCTCCTGCTGGACCAGCCTCGCGTCATACGTGTTGTTCAGGGCCACCGAACATCCTCCGGCCGTGTGACAGAGTCGATCAACGCCGCGTACTGTGCGCGGCCTGTGCACACCTCGGTACGTGAAGTACTTCCCGATCGTTCAGGAGGATGCGGATGACGCCACCCGCACGCGCGTTCTGGCTCAGCAGTCCGGGTGAAGGGGAGATCCGGGAGGTCACCCTTCCGGCCCCGGCCGAGGGGGAGGTACTGGTGCGCGCCCTGTACTCCGGGGTGAGCCGCGGCACCGAGACCCTGGTCTTCCGCGGCGGCGTCCCCGAGAGCCAGCACGCGGCCATGCGGGCGCCGTTCCAGGAGGGCGACTTCCCGGCGCCGGTCAAGTACGGCTACCTCAGCGTGGGTGAGGTCGAGGAGGGCCCCGCGGACTTCGTCGGCGCCACCGTCTTCTGCCTCTACCCGCACCAGACGCGGTACGTCGTCCCGGTCACCGCCGTCACGCGGGTGCCCGACGGCGTGCCCGCCGGACGGGCCGTCCTCGCCGGCACCGTGGAGACCGCCGTCAACGCGCTCTGGGACGCGGCGCCGCTGATCGGCGACCGGATCGCGGTGGTCGGCGGCGGCATGGTCGGCTGCTCGGTGGCCGCGCTGCTGGCCCGCTTCCCCGGCGTACGGGTGCAACTGGTGGACGCCGATCCGGCGCGCGCGAAGACCGCCGAGGCGCTCGGCGTGGACTTCGCGCTGCCGCGGGACGCGCGCGGGGAGTGCGACCTCGTCGTGCACGCCAGCGCCACCGAGCAGGGCCTCGCCCGCTCCCTCGAACTGCTGTCCGCCGAAGGCACGGTCCTCGAACTGAGCTGGTACGGCGACCGGCCCGTCACCCTGCCGCTCGGCGAGGCTTTCCACTCCCGGCGGCTCGTCATCCGCAGCAGCCAGGTCGGCACCGTCTCCCCGGCCCGCCCCGGCCGCACCTACGCCGACCGGCTCGCCCTCGCCCTCGAACTCCTGGCCGACCCGGCGCTCGACGCTCTCGTCACCGGGGAGAGCGCGTTCGAGGAGTTGCCTGAGGTGCTGCCGAGGCTCGCGTCCGGGGAGATCCCGGCACTGTGTCACCGCGTGCGGTACGGGACGAGCGCCTGACCTGAGAAAAGAGTGAGAGTCGGCTGAACAACGGGAAGCGAAGAGCCGTACTACTCCACATCCCCGGCAACGATCAGCCGGGGATCAGACGCGCCGCACCTGGAGGGTCGTCCGTTGTTCAGCATCACCGTTCGCGATCACATCATGATCGCCCACAGCTTCCGCGGCGAGGTCTTCGGACCCGCGCAGCGCCTCCACGGAGCGACATTCCTGGTGGACGCCACGTTCCGGCGCGAGCAGCTGGACGAGGACAACATCGTCGTCGACATCGGGCTCGCCACCCAGGAACTGGGCGCCGTCGTCGCCGACTTGAACTACCGCAACCTCGACAACGAACCCGACTTCGCCGGGATCAACACCTCCACGGAGTTCCTGGCCAAGGTCATCGCCGACCGGCTCGCCGAGCGGGTGCACAAGGGAGCGCTCGGCGAGGGCGCCAAGGGCCTGGCCGGACTCACCGTCACCCTGCACGAGTCGCATGTCGCCTGGGCGAGTTACGAGCGTGCCCTGTGACCGACCTGACGGTGGACCGGGCCCGGCTCGCCTATGTGCCCGTGCAGAACCCCGCCCTGAAGAACGCCGAGATCGTCCCCATGTCCCTGCGCTCCGTGCACTTCGTCCTGCCGGGCGGCGTCGACGACCCGGCCGCGCCGAGCGGCGGCAACGCCTACGACCGCCGGGTGAGTCTGGACCTGCCCGGCTTCGGCTGGCAGGTCCATCAGCACGCCGTGGCGGGCGAGTGGCCCCGGCCCGGTGCGGCGGCACGTGCGGAACTGGCGCGTACGCTGCGCGAGTTGCCGGACGGCACGGTGGTGCTGCTCGACGGGCTCGTCGCGTGCGGGGTGCCCGAGGTCGTCGTACCCGAGGCGGAGCGGCTGCGGATCGCGGTGCTGGTGCACCTTCCGCTGGGCGACGAGACGGGTCTTGCGGCCGGGACCGCCGCCGAGCTGGACGCCCGGGAGCGCACGGTGCTGCGGGCGGTGCCGGCCGTCGTCGCCACCTCCGACTGGGCGGTCCGGCGCCTCGTCTCCCACCACGGACTCGCCCCCGAACGGGTCCATGTCGCCACCCCCGGCGCCGACATCGCCCCCCTGGCCTCCGGCACCGACGGCGTCTCCCGGCTGCTGTGCGTGGCCGCGGTGACCCCCCGCAAGGGACAGCACCGGCTGGTCGAGGCGCTGGCGGCGGTGACCGACCTGCCCTGGACCTGCGTCTGCGTGGGCGGCCTCGGCCAGGACCCGGAGTACGTGGCCGGACTGCGGGCCCTGATCCGCGAGCACGGCCTGGAGGACCGGCTGGTGCTGGCGGGACCGCAGGCCGGCGCCGAACTCGACGCCAGCTACGCCGCCGCCGACCTGATGGTCCTCATGTCCTACGCCGAGACCTACGGCATGGCGGTGACCGAGGCGCTGGCGCGCGGCATCCCGGTCCTGGCGACGGACGTCGGCGGGCTGCCCGAGGCCGTCGGGCGCGCACCCGACGGCGGGGTGCCTGGCATCCTCGTCCCGCCGGAGGACCCCGCCGCCCTCGCCGCCGAACTGCGCGGCTGGTTCGGCGAGGCGGACGTACGACGACGCCTGAAGGCGGCCGCCCGGGGCCGCCGGGCCGCCCTCGACGGCTGGGCGACCACGGCCCGCAGCCTGGCCGCGGTACTGGGCCGGCTGTCGAACGAACCCAGGAGGGCGGCATGAGGGACACGGCACCGACACAACGGCCGGGACTCGGCATCGGCACGGCCACGGACCGGGAAGACCCGGCCGGCCTGGACGCGGCCTCCGCGGACGGCTGCCGCACCGCGGATCCCGTGGGGCTGGTGATTCCCGGGGCGGGTCCCGGCGAACGCCCCACCCTCAGGCTGCGGGACTCCGGCCCGGAGGAACCCTCGCGCTACGCCCCCGAGTGGCTGGAACTGCGCGAAGGGCCCGACGGGGCCGCGCGGGCGGACGTACTGCTCGATCCGCTGCGGGTCCGGCTCGCCGAACTGCCGGGCGGAACCGACGGTTCGGTCATCCACGACCTGGGCTGCGGCACCGGCTCGATGGGCCGCTGGCTCGCGCCCCGCCTCGCCGGTGCCCAGCACTGGATCCTGCACGACCGCGACCCCTACCTGCTGCACTTCGCCGCCGCTGCCTCCCCGCGCGCCGCCGCCGACGGCAGCAGGGTCACCGTCGAGACCCGCCGCGGCGACGTCGCCCGGCTCACCCCGGAGAGTTTCACCGGTGCCTCGCTGGTGACGGCGTCCGCGCTGCTCGACGTCCTCACCCGGGAGGAGGTCGAGACCCTCGTCGCCGCCTGCACCGGCGCCGGCAGCCCGGCGCTGCTCACCCTGTCGGTCGCGGGACGCGTGGAACTCAGTCCCTCCGACCCGCTGGACGGCGAGATCGCCGAGGCGTTCAACGCCCACCAGAAGCGCGGCGACCTGCTCGGTCCGGACGCGATCACGGTGGCGTGCGAGGCGTTCTCCGCACGCGGCGGCACGGTCCGCGTCCACCCGAGCCCCTGGCGGCTCGGCGCCGACGAGTCCGCGCTCACGGCGCAGTGGCTGCGCGGCTGGGTCGGCGCGGCCGTGGAACAGCGACCGGAACTGCGCGGCCCGGCCGAACGCTATCTCCGCGAGCGCCTGGCGGCGTGCGCGGCGGGCGAGTTGCGGGTCGTGGTCCACCACAGCGACGTACTGGCGCTGCCTCGTACGACGGATGGGGTGCACGAGAGCGACCTGCTGGCGCTGCCTCATACGACGGACGGGGTCCGTGACAGCGAGCTGCCGGCGCTGGACCGCACCCCGGACGAGGTCAGCGACAGCGACCTTCAGGCGCTGCCCCGCACCTCGGACGGGGATGGCGACAGTGACCTCCCCGTGCAGCCCCGCACCACGGACGGGGCGACGTCGTGAGCGCGGAGGCGGTGGGGGCGCTCGCCGTGCAGGTGCGCACGGCGACACGGCCCACGTCCCTGTCGGTCCCGGTGGCCGCCACCGCCTCGCCCGCCGAGGCCTCCCGCTCCCGGCCGCGCAGGAGCAACCTCCGCGCCCACCTCGGCACGGCGGCGGGCCTCGCCATCCTCGCCGTCCTCCTGTGGCGCCTGGGCACCGGAGCCTTCCTCGACGGGCTGCGCCGCATCGACGCGCCGGCCGTGCTCGCGGCCGTCGGGATCGGGGCCGTGACCACCGTGTTCAGCGCCTGGCGCTGGCAGTTGGTGGCGCGGGGGCTGCGGATCCGGCTGCCGCTCGGCGCGGCCGTCGCCGACTACTACCGCGCCCTGTTCCTGAACGCGGCCCTCCCCGGCGGCGTCCTGGGCGATGTGCACCGCGCGGTCCGGCACGGGCGCAGCACCGGGGACCTCGGCCGCGGCGTGCGCTCGGTCGTGCTCGAACGGGCCGCGGGCCAGCTCGCGTTGGTTCTCGTCGGAGCCGTCGTCCTGCTGACCATGCCGTCCCCCGTGCGGGACGAGGCCCGCCACCTCGCGCCGCTGCTCGCGCTCGCCGCCCTCGGCACGCTGGCGGTGCTCCTCGCCCTGCGCCTGAGCCGGCCGCCCTCCCGGCGCCGACGCGTCCTGCGCGACTCCCTCGAAGGGCTGCTGTCGACCCGCAACTGGCCCGGCATCGCCGCCTCATCGGCCGTCGTCCTGGCCGGACACCTCGCCACGTTCGTCCTCGCGGCCCGCGTCGCCGGCGCCACCGCCTCCGTCGCCGTCCTCATGCCGCTGGCCGTGCTCGCCCTGCTGGCGATGAGCCTGCCGCTGAACGTCGGCGGCTGGGGCCCCCGGGAGGGCGTCACCGCCTGGGCGTTCGGCGCCGCCGGGCTCGGCGCGGGCAGCGGACTCGCGGTCGCCGTGGTGTACGGCGTGCTGTGTCTGGCCGCGAGCCTGCCCGGTGCGCTGGTGCTGGTCGCGCGCCGCTGGGCGCCCTACTCTGCGCCCAGCACGGACAAACACGCCGCGAAGGAATCCGAAAGGCTCGCCAGCAGTTCCTTGCCCTTTTCCGCCGAACCCAGCGACGGACGGCCGATGACACCCGAATCGGTATAGGCGGACATACCGAGGGAGAGCAGATGACGCCGGTCGTCCGCGACGAAATCGGAGGTCTCGTATCCGGGCCGCAGCATTTCCGGATGCGTGTGCAGAAGGATGGAGGTCTCAATTTCCCCCGCGTGCATGTCGGTCAGCAGCGAGGTGTCGACCCGGGCCCGTTCCCGCGCCGTTTCCCAGTCCTCAGTGGCCGGGAACAGCGCGATGCGCTCACCGCGCGCGGAGGATTCCTGGACGAGGTTGCCCAGCACGTAGTTCCCGCCGTGTCCGTTGACCACCACCAGGGCTTCCACGCCCGAGCGGCGCAGCGATTCCGCTATGTCCCGTATCACCGCATGAAGGGTCACCGAGGAGATGCTGACGGTCCCCGGCCACGCCGCGTGCTCGTGCGAGCAGGAGATCGTCACCGGAGGGAGGAGGTGCACCGGGTACGCGGCGGCGATCTCCCGTGCCACCGCGCAGGCGACGAGCGTGTCCGTGGCCAACGGCAGGAAAGGGCCGTGCTGTTCGAAGCTGCCGACGGGAAGAACGGCCACCTGCCGTGAGACGCCCGCCCCGCGCGCCCGTACGTCCTCCGTGGTGTCCGCCGGGACCAGACCGTGTGCCGACCGTATTTCCGAACCACTCATCTTTTCACGCCCTTTCGTCTCTGCTTAGGAACCAGATCATGAACCAGATCATGACAGAAAAAGTCGGTGTACTCGGAAAGAAGTCACAGCAGCGCACCGGCGTGGAACGCGTGGTGAATGCGCCGTTGCCCACGGTGTACGGACAATTCAATGCGGTCGGCTACATGGACCACGATCGCGGTGACGAGCAAGTGGCCCTGGTCTACGGCGACATCGGCACCGAGGACGTGCTCACCCGGCTGCATTCGGAGTGCCTGACCGGGGACGCGTTCGGCTCCCAGCACTGCGAGTGCGGTGACCAGCTGGCCTCCGCACTGCGCGCGGTCGCCGCCGAAGGCCGGGGCGTGGTCGTCTACTTGAGAGGGCACGAGGGCCGGGGCATCGGACTGCTCGCCAAGCTGCGGGCGATGGCGCTCCAGGCGGAGGGCCTGGACACCGTGGAGGCCAACCTCGCCCTGGGGCTGCCCGTCGACGCCCGCGACTACGGCGTCGCCGCCCGCATCCTGGACGACCTCGGGGTGCGCAGCGTCCGCCTGCTGTCCAACAACCCCCGCAAGCGGGAGGCGTTGCTGGAGCACGGCATCACGGTCGCCGAGCAGGTCCCGCTGCTCATCCCGCCGTGCGAGAACAACATCACCTACCTGCGCACCAAGCGGGAACGGCTGGACCACCACCTGCCCCATCTGGACGCCGTGGCGCACTGGTCCTGATTCCCGCGAGGGCCGCCCGGACAGGAAGAGGGCATGACCGACGACCTCCTCTTCCTCTCCGGCGACCGGGTGACGCGGCTGCTCTCCTGGGACGCCGCCATCGCCTCGCAGCGCGCCGCCTTCGTCGCCCTCGGCTCCACCGGCGCCGATCTGCCCGGCAAGATCATGCACCCGAGCCGCTTCGACGACAGTGTCGTGTTCGCGTACCTCTCCCGGCTGTCCGCGGACACCGGGGCGGTCGCGAAGATCGGCAGTGTGAATCCCGGCAACGCGGCCGCCGGGCTGCCCGCCGTGCACGCCCTCGTCACCGCACTCGACCCGGTGACCGGCCGCCCGGTCGCGGTCATGGACGGCACCGCCCTCACCACCCTGCGCACGGCGGCGGGCAGCGCCGTCGCCGTCGACGCGCTGGCCACTCCCGGCAGCACGGGTCTCGCCGTCCTCGGCTCCGGCACCCAGGCCCTCGCCCACGTCCGGGCCCTCGCCCGGGTGCGGGAGCTGAAGTCCGTACGGCTGTGGAGCCCGACCGCGCGCAACCGGGCCCGGGCCGCCGAGACCCTGACGGCCGAGCTGGGCATCGCGGTCGAGCCGGTCGGCACCGCCGAGGAGGCCGTCACCGGGGCCGGCCTCGTCGCCGCGTGCACGTTGAGCGCCACTCCGGTGGTGCGCGGGGAGTGGCTGGCCCCGGGCTGCACCGTGGTGAGCGTCGGCTCCTTCGAACCGACCCGTCGCGAGGTCGACGCGGAGGCCGTACGGCGGTCGGCGGCCGTGGTCGTCGACGACCCGGAGACCGCCGCCCACCACGCCGGACCCGTCATGGACGCGCTGGCCGCGGGAGCGCTCACCGCGCAGGACCTGATCCCCCTGGGCGGGGTTCTCACCGGCACCCGCACCGGCCGCGCCGCCCCCGCAGACATCGTCTACTACAACAGCGTCGGCCTCGGCATCCAGGACGCCGCCGCGGCCTGGGCCGTGGTGGACGCGGCGCGGGGGGAGGGGCGGTGAGGCCGGGCGCGGTGGTCGGCGGCGCCCGTGTCGGCCGTGGTGTGCCCGGGGACATCCCGGATCCGCACAACGTCCAAGACGCCGCCCCTACGAAGGAGGCGGGCCGGTGAAGGCGGACGTGGTGGTTGTCGGTGGTGGGGTGATGGGGACGAGCATCGCCTGTGCCCTGGCCCGGGCCGGGGTGCGGGACGTCGTGCTCGTCGAGCGGGACGAACTCGCCGCGGGCTCCACCTCCAAGGCGGCCGGTGGTGTGCGGGCGCAGTTCTCCGACGAGCTCAACATCCGGCTCGGCGCCCGCAGCCTGGAGGCCTTCGACCGGTTCGAGACCGACACGGGGCAGGACATCGGGCTGCACAAGGTCGGCTACCTCTTCCTGCTGTCCACGCCCGAGGAGGTCGCCTCCTTCGAGGCGGGCGTACGGCTGCAGAACTCCCTCGGCGTGCCCAGCCGCATGATCGACCCGGCCGAGGCCCGCCGGCTCTCCCCGCTGATCGTCACGGACGGACTGCTGGCCGCCGCCTACTCGCCCGACGACGGGCACTGCACCCCCGAGTCCGTCGTCCAGGGCTACGCGGCCACCGCCCGCCGGCACGGCGCGACCGTCCTGCGGCACACCGAGGTCACCGGCATCGACCTGCGCGGCAACACCGTCACCGGCGTGCGGACCAGCCGGGGCCGGATCGCCACCGGCACCGTGATCTGCGCGGCCGGCGCCTGGTCCCGCGCCGTCGGCGCGATGGCCGGGGTCGACCTGCCGGTGGAGCCGCTGCGCCGCCAGATCGCGGTCACCGAACCGCTCCCGGCCCTGCCGCCCGGCCTGCCCATGACCATCGACTTCACCACGAGCTTCTACTTCCACGCCGAGGGCCCCGGCCTCCTCGTCGGCATGTCCGACCCCGACGAGCGGCCCGGCTTCGACACCGGCACCCACGACCGCTGGATCCCCCGGCTCTGCGCCGCCATGGAGCGCCGCGCCCCCGGCCTGCTCGACCTGCGCCGCACCGGCGGCTGGGCGGGCCTGTACGAGCAGACCCCCGACCACAACGCCCTGATCGGCGAGGCGACTTCCGTCTCCCGTTTCCTCTACGCGACGGGCTTCTCCGGCCACGGCTTCCTCCAGGGACCCGCCGTGGGCGAGGTCCTGCGCGACCTGTACCTCGGCCGCGTACCCTTCGTGGACGTCAGCCCCTTGAGCGCCGACCGGTTCGCGGCCGACGCCCTGCGCCCGGAGGCCAACCGCGTATGACCGAACTCCATCTGTGGCTGCGACACGAGGTCCGCTCCACCGAGCGGCGCACCCCGATCGTGCCGGCCGACGCGCGACGGCTCGTCGAGAGCGGCATCACGGTGACCGTCGAGGAGTCCCCGCAGCGGATCTTCCCGGCCGAGGAGTACGAGCGCGCCGGCTGCCGCATCGCACCGGCGGGCTCCTGGGAATCGGCGCCGGGCGACGCCGTCGTCGTAGGACTGAAGGAACTCCCGGACGCGCCACAGCTGTTGACGCACCGACATGTATTCTTCGGGCACGCTTACAAGCGGCAGCCCGGCGCCGCCGCGCTCCTCGGCCGGTTCACCGCCGGGGGCGGGGCGCTGTACGACATCGAGTACCTGGTGGACGACGACGGGCGGCGGCTCGCCGCCTTCGGGTTCTGGGCCGGATACCTCGGCGCCGCCCTGGCCGTGCTCCAGCACCGAGGGCGGCTCGCCGCGCCGCTGGTGCCGACCGCCAAGGAGGAGCTGGACGCCCTCCTGCGGGGAGGCGAGGAGTTCACCGCGCTGGTCGTCGGCGCCCTGGGCCGCAGCGGGCGGGGTGCCTGCGAGGCCTTCCGGGCGGCCGGGATCGAGCCGACCCGCTGGGACCTCGCCGAGACCCGCGCACTGGACCGGCCCGCCCTGCTCGCCCACGACGTCATGGTCAACGCCGTCCTCGCCACCAGCCCCGTCCCGCCCTTCCTGCGGGACGCCGACCTCGACGACCCCGCCCGCCGGCTGCGCACCCTCTGCGATGTCACCTGTGACGTCGGCTCGCCCCTGAACGTCCTGCCGGTCTACGACCGCACCACCGACTGGACGGCCCCGGCGCGCCGGCTGCGCGAGCGACCGCCCCTGGATCTGATCGCCATCGACAATCTGCCGTCCCTGCTGCCGAGGGAGGCCAGCACCGACTTCTCGGCAGCGCTGCTGCCCCAGCTGTTGGAGTTCGGGACCGGCGGGGCGTGGGTGCGCAGTCTGGACCGGTTCCACCGGGCCTGCCGGGAAGCCGGAGCCGGGGAAGGGGAGGTCCGCCATGTCTGACCCGGTTCCCGCGAGCGGCACCGTCCACTGGGTCGGCGCCGGCCTGTCCACCGGCAGCGGTCTGGCCCGGCTGTGCGAGACGGCCGAGCGGGTACGGCTGTGGCACCGCACCGAGGACCGCGCCGCCGAGGCCCTGGCCCGGCGCGGCCTGACCGGACGCGCCGAGCCGCGCGCGTACACGCCCGCCGCGCTGGCGGCCGACCTCGCGCCGGGCGATGTCGTCGTGTCGATGCTGCCCGCGCCCGAGCACGCCGGCCTGCTGGCCGCCTGCGTGGCCCGCCGGGCCCACTTCGCGTGCTCCAGCTATGTGTCGGACGCCGTGCTGGAGCGGGTGCCCGCGGCCACCGGGGCCGGTCTGGTCGTCCTCACCGAGGCGGGCCTCGACCCGGGCATCGACCATCTCTTCGCCCACTGCCTGGTCTCCCGCGCCCGGGAGGCGATCGGCGCCGGTACGGCCGCCTCGTACAGCCTGACCTCGTACTGCGGCGGAGTTCCCGCCGAGCCGAACGACTTCAAGTACCGCTTCAGCTGGGCGCCCGCGGGCGTCCTGAACGCCCTGCGCTCGCCCGCCCGTTACCTGGAGGACGGCGCTGAGACCACCGTCGACCGGCCCTGGGAGGCGACCCGGCGGCACCTGGTGGAGGGGGAGGTGTTCGAGGTCTACCCCAACCGCGACAGCGTCCCCTTCGTCGCCCAGTACGCGCTGCCCGCGGAGTGGAAGCCGCGCACCTTCGTCCGCGGCACCCTGCGGCTGGAGGGCTGGCTGCGCGCCTGGGAGCCCGTCTTCGAGGAGCTCGGGCGCGGCGACGACGAGCGCATCGCCGCCCTCGCCCAGGAGCTGGCGGACCGCCACCCCACCACGGACGCCGACCGCGACCGGGTCGTCCTCGCCGTCTCCCTCGACGTGCGCGGCGCGAACGGAGCGACCTGGAGCGGCGGTTACCTGCTCGACCTGGTCGGTGACGAGGAGGAGAGCGCGATGGCCCGCTGTGTCTCCCGGCCCCTCGCGCTCGGCGTCCGCCGCATCCTGGACGGCTCCCTGCCGCCGGGCCTGAGCCGTGCCGCCGAGACGGCGGCACTGTCGGACGAGTGGCTTCGCGAACTGGCCCTGGAGGGGGTGGAGTTCACTCTGCGGGTCAGTCGGTGACGGCCTCGTGCACGAGCCGCTTGAGGTCCGTGAACATCGTGTGGGACGTCTTCGGCCGTACCTGGGTCATGAACTGCACGGTGAGGTCGCGTGTCGGGTCGATCCAGAAGGTCGTGGTCGCCACGCCGCTCCAGCCGTAGGTGCCGAGCCCGGCCGGGGCCCGGGTGCGGGACGGGTCGATGACGACGGAGACGCCGAGGCCGAAGCCGACGCCGTCGTTGCTGGGTTCGTCGTGGGCGGGACGGCTGCCGAAGGAGCGCAGGTCGGCGCCGTCGGGGAGGTGGTTGGAGGTCATCAGGTCGACCGTCTCGGGGGCGAGCAGGCGGGTGCCGTCGAGTTCGCCGCGGCGGCGCAGCAGCTCCATGAAGCGGTGGATGTCATGGGCGGAGGCGGCCAGGCCGCCGCTGCCGGACAGGAACCGGGGGCGGCCGTTGCGCAGCGGAAGCCCGGGGATCGGCGTGATCCCGCCGTCGTCGGTCTCGCCGTACAACTCGGCGAGCCGGTCCGCCTGCGCGTCGGTCACCCGGAAGCCGGCGTCGGTCATGCCGAGCGGGCCGAAGACGCGCTCGGCGAGGAACTCGTCCAGCGGCCGGCCGGAGACCACCTCGATGACCCGGCCGAGGACATTGCTGGCGACCGAGTAGTTCCACTGCGTGCCCGGGTCGAACTGGAGCGGCAGGCTCGCGTACACGTCGACCGTCCGGGCCAGGTCCGAGCCGGGCAGCACCGCCGACTCCAGATTGGCCTCGCGGTACAGGGCGTCCACGGGGTGGCAGTGGTAGAAGGCGAAGGTCAGGCCCGCGGTGTGGGTCATCAGATGGCGGATCAGCAGCGGACCGGCGGCCGGGCGGGTGCGGACGTCGGTACCGGAGCCCTCGACGTACACCCGCGGCTCGGCGAAGGCCGGCAGATGGCGGCCCACCGGGTCGTCGAGCGCCAGCTTCCCCTCCTCCACCAGCAGCAGCGCCGCCACCGCGGTGACCGGTTTGGTCATGGAGTAGATCCGCCACAGGGTGTCCGGCGCGACGGGCCGTCCCGCGGCCAGGTCCCGGTGGCCGTGCGTGGTCAGGTGGGCGACGCGTCCACCACGGGAGACGGCGACCAGGAAGCCGGGCAGCCGCCCTTCGTCGACGTAATGGGCGAAGTGCTGGTCGAGGCGGTCCAGTGCCTTCGGATCCAGACCGGCCTCGGCCGGTTCGACCTCTTGTCGCAGCAGTGCCATCGTTCTCCTCACGAATGCGGGCGTCGAGTGCTCCGGCATACCCAGCCGCAGCGGCCCGCGATCTCATCGTCGCGCAGGAACAGGTGTGCGGTCCTGTGGATCGCTGTGCTCGCCATCGGCCGAGGTCAAACGTCCTGGCAGCGCACAGCCCGCCACGATCCCGGCCGCCGCGACCGCGGCGAGGACGGTCAGCGCCCGGTGCGCGTCGTCTTCCATGAGTACGGCGGCCAGGGCCACTCCCAGTACCGGCCCGACGTTCATCGCGGTCTGCTGCAGCCCTCCCGCCACCCCGGCGGACCGGAGGGGCGCCGCCCGTACGACGACATGCGTGGCGGCCACCATCACCGTGCCGAACCCGGCCCCGAGCAGGGCGAAACCAGCGCACAGGCCCAGCGTGTCCGGGGCACGGGCCACCAGCAGGATCCCCGAGGCGAGTACGGCGAGCGCGGCCACGGTGGTACGGCGGGCTCCGGCCCGGCGCAGCAGCACCGCGCAACAAGGGGCGGCGGCCACCATCAGCACCGCGAGCGGCAGACAGCGCAGCGCGCTCTGCATCGGGTCGAGGCCGAGGGTGTCCTGGAGGAGGTAGGTGCCGACGAACAGGGTGCCGGACAGGGCGGCCGAGGCGGCCACCAGGACGGCGAGCGCGGCACCGACGGCTCGGGTGCCGACGACGTCCGGTGGCAGCAGCGGGCTCGGGGTACGACGCTCGTGGCGCACGAAGAGGGCTCCGGTGATCGCCGCCGCCAGGAGGGCGGGCGTCTGGTGCGGCAGCGCGACCATGGCGTGCACCAGACCGGCCAGCGTCACGGCGAGGAGGAGGGCGCCGGGCAGGTCGAGGGGGACCGGAGCGGTGGGCTGCGGGAGGCGTGCGGCGAGGGCGAGTGCTCCGAACACCAGGGTCGGCAGCACGTTCAGCAGGAACACCGCCCGCCAGCCGGGCCCGGCCACCAGCGCCCCGCCCACGAGCGGACCGGCGGCGGCCGCCACGCCGATCGCCGCGGTGCGTACGGCGATCGGCGTCCGCAGCCGGTCCGGCGGGTAGGCGGCGCGCAGCATGCCGAGCGTGGCCGGTTGCAGCAGCGCGCCGAAGACGCCCTGCACGATCCTGAGACCGATCACCCAGCCGATGCCGGGCGCGAGAGCGATGCCCGCGGACGCGGCACCGAATCCGAGCATGCCCACGGCGAACAGCCGTCGGTGCCCGAACCGGTCGCCGAGCCGTCCGCCGAGCACCAACAGGCTCGCCACGACCACGAGATAGCCGGTGCTGGTCCACTGGACCTGCGCGTGGGACGCGCCCAGGTCGTGCTGGAGAGCGGGCTGCGCGAGGGTGAGGACGGTGCCGTCCAGGGCGACGATCACTGCGCCGGCCACGCTCGCGGCGAGGGTGAGACGCGGGTTCACTCTCCGGCCGGACCGAGGTAGACCTCCAGCACCGAGTCCACCATGCGGCCGAAGTCATCGGTGCCGACGGCGAGTTGCAGACTCCCCCAGCCCCACAGCTGGCCCACGCCGTGCAGGTTCGCCCACAGGGCGCCGCCGACGATCCGGGCGTCGACATCGGGCCGGACCCGGCCGACCAGTTCCACCAGCCGTCCGAACAACGGAAGACTGTGATCGCGCAGCCCCAAGTAGCCGCTGTTCAACAGGTCGTGGCGGAACATCAGCTCGTACATGCCGGGGTTGTCCACCGCGAACCGGAGATAGGCGTCCGCCAGCGCGGCCAACCGGTCCCGCGGACCGCCGGGGTGCTCGTCGACGGCCCCCGCCGCCCGGTCCGCCAGGTCGGCGAAGCCGCGGCGCGCGATGGCCGACAGCAGCTCCAGATGGGTGGGGAAGTGACGGCGTGGGGCGCCGTGCGAAACGCCCGCCCGGCGGGCGATCTCCCGCAGGGTGAGCGCCTGAACTCCCTCTTCGGCGACCAACTCCACGCCGACGTCGACCAGTCGGTCCCGCAGCCCTGCCTCGGATTCCTTCATGTGCCGGGTTGTATCAGCCATCCGTAGACACTGTCTACTCCGGGTGCGGGAATGTCCGGCGCTGCCCGCCCGGTTACCCGGTCATGACTTCTGACCGGACCGAAGAGGCCTTGCTGCCCTTGCTCTCCGAGGGGGACGGCGGTGTGCTGGTGACCCTCAAGCGCGACGGCCGCCCCCAGCTGTCGAACGTCGTCCACGCCTACGACCCGGACGAGCGGGTCATCCGGGTCTCGCTCACGGACGACCGCGCCAAGACCCGTAATCTGCGCCGGGATCCACGGGCGTCGTACCACGTGACCAGCCCCGACCGCTGGGCGTACACCGTCGCCGAGGGCACCGCCGACCTCACCCCCGTCGCCGAGGACCCGTACGACGAGACGGTCGAGGAACTCGTCCGGCTGTACCGGGACGTGCAGGGCGAACACCCCGACTGGGACGACTTCCGCGCCGCGATGGTCCGGGACCGCCGGCTCGTGCTGCGGCTGAGGGTGGACCGGGTCTACGGAATCCCGAAGCGCGGCTGAGCCCGGCTACCCGCGGAACCCGTGCTCGCGCGCGCTCCACACCACCGCGAGCACGGGCACCAGCAGCGCCAGCACGCTCCACGGGAACGCGGCCGCCCCGAACAGACCGAGCAGCACCCCGCCGACCACCCCGCCCCCGGCCATCGCCGCGTTCCACAGGGTGACCAGCATCGCCTGCGCCGCGTCCGCCTGTGCGCCGCCCGCGTCGGCCACGGCGGTCTGGAGCAGCGTGGGAGCTCCGCCCCAGCCCAGACCCCACAGCGCCGCGGCGGCGTACACCAGGAGCGGCTGGTCCGCGAACCCCGCCAGCACGGCGGCGGCCGCCCCGACCAGGACGACGCTCGCCAGGGTCAGCGCGCGCAGCCGCCGGTCGATGCGGGCGCCGACGATCCAGATGCCCAGCAGCGAGGTGCCGCCGAACACCAGCAGCACCAGGTCGGTCGATCCGCCCATGCCGTACCGGTCCAGGAAGGTGGCGATGTAGGCGTACAGGACGGTGTGCGCGAGCACGAACACCGAGGTGACGAAGAGGACGGGGACGACACCGGGGAGGGCGAGCGCCGCGCGCACGGGGACTCGGGCGCCGCGGTCCTGACCGGGCCGGTCCGGGACCAGCAGGGCGATCCAGCCGAGCAGTGCGACGGTGACGGCGGTCATCAGCGCGAACGCCGTACGCCAGCCGAACGCGTTGCCGAGGTACGTGCCCGCGGGCACCCCGGCCGAGAGCGCGAGCGGAACGCCCGCCATGACGACGGCGACCGCCCTGCCCTGCACGGCCGGCGGCACCAGCCGCCGGGCGTATCCGGCCAGCAGCGCCCAGGCCAGGCCCGCCGCCACGCCCGCGACGAAACGGGCCGCCATGGTCAGCGGGTAGTTCGCCGAGACGGCCGTGACGGTGTTGGCCAGGGCGAACCCCGCCATCGCCGCCAGGAGCAGCCGCTTGCGCCGCCAGTGCGCGGTGGCCGCGGACAGGGGGATCGCGGTCAGGGCGGTACCGATGGCGTAGACGGTCACGGCCTGGCCCGCCGCGGACTCGCTCACCGCGAGATCCGCGCTCATCGCGGGCAGCAGCCCCGCCGGGAGGGTCTCGGTGAGGCTGGTGACGAAGACGGCGGTGGCCAGGGCGAGCAGGGCCGGAAGGGGAAGGGCGGCGGGCGGGCGGAGTTCCTGGGCGGTGGTCATGGTGGGAGGGTCGGGCCTGACACCGGTGTCAGGTTCAAGGGCCGCCGGGCGCTTCCCGGGAGGGACCTGGGCCGCTGGGTGCAGGGCGGACGGCCGATGGTCCTGCCGGGAGCGGGCTGCCTAGGCTGCCGGAGGGATCAGGCAGCCAGGAGAAGAGGACCCATGCCCGTCGACGGCCGCAGTCACATCCGTATCGCCCGCCCTTCCCGTGACTTGGCCGCCGCCGAGCGCTTCTGGGCCGACGGGCTGGGGCTGGGCGTCGTCTGGCGGGCGGAGGCCGGGTCCGGACCCGGCGAGCACGATCTGCTGATGCTCGGTCGGCCCGACGCCGACTGGCACCTCGAACTCGTCCACGAGCCCGCCCGGCCCGTCGAGCCCAGACCCACCGAGGAGGACCTGCTGGTGATCTACCTCGACGGACCGGTCCCCGAGGATCTCGTCGCGCGGCTGGAGGAGTGCGGCGGCAAGCGGGTCCCCTCGCCGAATCCGTACTGGAACCGGTGGGGTGTCACGGTCGAGGACCCGGACGGCTACCGGCTCGTCCTCTGCGAGCGCGGCTGGTCCAACGCATGACCCCCGAACCCCGGAGCCGCGAGGGCGGCCGGGGTTCGGGGGACGTCGGCTCAGGCGGTCACGGTCTCCCGTTCGGCCGCCTTCTCGGGTGCCCGCTCGCCGAGCCGCTCCGTCGGGACCTTGTGGGTCTCGCGCGCCGTGAGTGCGGCGATGACCGGCGGGAGGCACAGGGCCGCCGTGAACAGGCCGACCGCCGACCAGTCGTCGCCGTCCGGGCCCGCGATCTGCGCGGCGAAGGTCACCGCGAAACCGGCGACCGCGAAGCCGATCTGGGTGCCGATGGCCATGCCGGACAGCCGGACCCGGGTCGTGAACATCTCGCCGTAGAAGGACGGCCAGACACCGTTCGCGGCGCTGTAGACGACACCGAAGGTCACGATGCCGAGGAGCAGGGTCAGCGGGTAGTTGCCCGTCGAGATCGTCCACAGGTAGAGGAACATCATCACCGCGCTGCCGGCCGCGCCGGTCAGGAACACCGGGCGGCGGCCGATGCGGTCCGAGAGCGTGGCCCACAGGGGGATCGCGGCGAGCGCGACGAGGTTCGCCAGCGCGCCCACCCACAGCATCGAGGAGCGGC
The DNA here is from genome assembly GCF_023544665.1 of Streptomyces sp. YS415. GTDB lineage: Bacteria > Actinomycetota > Actinomycetes > Streptomycetales > Streptomycetaceae > Streptomyces. The sequence continues at coordinate 225,333 of NZ_JAMJFL010000008.1, read as the reverse complement.
TCATGCCGACCGAGTCGCTCGTCGCGTACGCCAGCGCCCACACCGTGAAGATCGTGCTCACCGAGGCGACCAGCGCGCCGGCCACCACCCGCAGCACATCCGCCCAGTGCTCGCGCATCAGCACCAGCAGCGGCAGCTTGACCACGCCGTCCGTCGCCGCCTGCTGGGCGAAGGCCGGTGTCTCGTCCAGCTTGCGGCGGATGACATAGCCGACCACGGCGACCGCGATGCTCATCCAGAACGGCACCCGCCAGCCCCACGACAGCAGGTGCTCCTCGGGGAGCGCGGCGATCGGGATGAAGACGAGGGTGGCGAGCAGCTGGCCGCCCTGGGTGCCGCTGAGGGTGAAGCTGGTGAAGAAGCCGCGCCGGTTGGGTGGCGCGTGTTCCAGCGTCATCGAGTTCGCGCTGGCCTGCTCGCCGGCCGCGGAGATGCCCTGGAGGACCCGGCACAGCACCAGCAGCACCGGGGCGAGCGTGCCGACCTGGTCCCGGGTGGGCAGACAGCCGATCAGGAAGGTCGACACCCCCATGAGGATCAGTGTGAAGACCATGATCTTCTTACGGCCGAGGCGGTCGCCGTAGTGGCCGAGGAAGAGCGCGCCGACCGGGCGGGCGGCGTACGCGACACCGAAGGTGGCCAGCGACAGCAGGGTCGCGGTGGCCGGGTCGGACTCGTCGAAGAAGACCTCGGGGAAGATCAGTGCGGCCGCGCTGCCGTAGATGAAGAAGTCGTAGTACTCCAGCGCGCTGCCTATCCATGCGGCGGTCGCGGCTTTCTTCGGCTGCCCGGGCGGGGCGGCGGGGGTGGGGACGGACACGGCGGCTCCTTTGAGGAAACTCCAACGTAAGGGGAGTGAGCGGCGGGGAGAGAGGGGCCGGATCTACGGCTAATTAACCCACTGGATAGTTAGTCCCGGTGGGAAGGGATGTTGCGCCCGCGTGTCCCGCCTGTCAAGGGGTCGTGCCGTAGGTGCTTGCGCCGCGCCCGGTCCGCGCTCAGCCCGCGGCGCGCTCCGCCGTGAGGTACGCGATCACCATGTCGCCGAGCATGGTCCGGTAGTGCTCGCGCTGGGCCGGGTCCACCAGGTCGCGGCCGAACAGGGCGCCGAAGGTGTGCCGGTTGGCGACCCGGAAGAAGCAGAAGGAGCTGATCATCGCGTGCAGGTCCACGGCGTCGACGTCGGCCGTGAACAGGCCGGACTCCTGGCCCGCCGCGAGGATGCGGCGGATCACGTCCAGTGCCGGTGAGCCGATCCGGCCCAGCTTCTCGGAGCCGGCGATGTGCTCGGCGCCGTGGATGTTCTCGATGCTGACCAGGCGGATGAAGTCGGGATGCGCCTCGTGGTGGTCGAAGGTCACCTCCGCCAGCCGCCGGATCGCCGCCACCGGGTCCAGATGCTCGACGTCGAGCTGCTGCTCGGCCTCCCGGATCACGCCGTACGCCCGCTCCAGCACGGCTGTGAACAGCTGGTCCTTGCCGCCGAAGTAGTAGTAGATCATCCGCTTCGTGGTCCGCGTGCGGGCGGCGATCTCGTCGACGCGGGCGCCGTCGTAGCCGGCGCGCGCGAACTCCTGGGTCGCCACGTCGAGGATCTCGGCCTGGGTGCGGGCGGCGTCACGGATGCGTCCGCCGCGCCGTGCCTCTTCGTCGACGCTGGTCATCGGGTTCCTTCGGGCGAGGGACAGGTGTCGCGATTGTAAGAGCTCGGCCCGGACCACTTCCTCCGACCGGGGGAGGAGTGCTATGACTAACGTACTAGTTCGTACATTAGTTGCCTGGAGGTCCGCGGTGCCCAAGGACTCGTATCTCGTCGGACTGATCGGTTCCGGTATCGGGCCCTCCCTCAGCCCCGCCCTCCACGAGCGCGAGGCCGACCGGCAGGGCCTGCGGTATCTGTACCGGCTGATCGACCTCGACGTCCTCGGCGCACCGCCCGAGCGGGTCGGCGACCTGGTACGGGCCGCCCGCGAACTCGGCTACGACGGGCTCAACATCACCCACCCGTGCAAGCAGCTCGTCATCGAGCACCTCGACGCGCTGTCCCCGCAGGCCCAGGCGCTCGGCGCGGTCAACACGGTGGTCTTCGAGGGCGGCCGGGCCGTCGGCCACAACACCGACGTCACCGGCTTCGCCGCGTCCTTCGCGCGCGGACTGCCCGACGCCCCGCTGGAGCGGGTCGTCCAGCTCGGCGCGGGCGGCGCGGGAGCGGCCGTGGCGCATGCCACCCTCACCCTCGGCGCCGAGCGCGTGACCGTCGTGGACGCGCTGCCCGAGCGGGCGGCCGATCTCGCCGGCGCCCTGAACCGGCACTTCGGCGAGGGCCGCGCCGGCAGCGCGACGCCCGACCGGCTCGCCGGGCTCCTCGGCGCGGCCGACGGCATCGTGCACGCCACGCCCACCGGCATGGCCGCCCACCCCGGGCTGCCCTTCCCCGCCGACCTGCTGCACCCCGGGCTGTGGGTCGCCGAAGTGGTCTACCGCCCGCTGGAGACCGAACTGCTGCGCGCCGCCCGGGCGCTGGGCTGCGCCACCCTCGACGGCGGCGGCATGGCCGTCTTCCAGGCCGTGGACGCGTTCCGCCTGTTCACCGGGCGGGAGCCCGACAGCGGCCGCATGCTCGCCGAGTTCGCCGAGCTGACCGACGCCGTGACCGCCCCCCAGTAGGCCGGCCCCCCGACAGGCCCCCGAGTCCCGCGTGAAGAGAGGTACCGACGTGCGTACGTCCATCGCCACCGTCTCCCTGAGCGGATCCCTCACCGAGAAGCTCACGGCCGCGGCCCGGGCCGGCTTCGACGGCGTCGAGATCTTCGAGAACGATCTGCTGGCCAGCGCCCTGACCCCCGAGGAGATCCGCGCCCGCTGCGCGGACCTGGGTCTGACCATCGACCTGTACCAGCCGATGCGGGACATCGAGGCCGTGCCCGAGGACGTCTTCGCCCGCAATCTGCGCCGGGCCCGGCACAAGTTCGAGCTGATGCGCCGGCTCGGCGCCGACACGGTGTTGGTCTGCTCCAGCGTCGCCCCGGACGCGGTCGACGACGACGCGCTCGCCGCGGCGCAGCTGAGCCGCCTGGCCGACCTGGCCGAAGGGTTCGGCATCCGGGTCGCCTACGAGGCGCTGGCCTGGGGCCGTCACGTCAGTACCTACGACCACGCCTGGCACATCGTCGAGCAGGCCGGGCACCCGGCGCTGGGGACCTGCCTGGACAGCTTCCACATCCTCTCCCGGGGCTCCGACCCGAAGGGCATCGAGGACATCCCCGGCGAGAAGATCTTCTTCCTGCAACTGGCCGACGCCCCGTTGCTCGGCATGGACGTCCTGCAGTGGAGCCGCCACCACCGCTGCTTCCCCGGCCAGGGCGGCTTCGACGTCACCGGGCTCGTCCGGCACGTGCTGCGCACCGGGTACGACGGACCGCTCTCGCTGGAGGTCTTCAACGACGTCTTCCGGCAGGCCGAGGCGGGCCCCACCGCCGTGGACGGCCGGCGCTCCCTGCTCCTCCTCCAGGAGTCGGTGGGCGTGGCCGCCCCACCCGCACCCGTCGTCCCCTCCGGGATCGCCTTCGCCGAACTCCACACCCCCGACGCCGAACCGGTCTCCGCCGTCCTGGCCGCCCTGGGCTTCGCCCGCAGCGCACGTCACCGCAGCAAGCCGGTCGACCTCTGGCAGCAGGGCGAGGCGCGGATCCTGGTCAACACCGGCGGCGCCGCCCGCCGGGAGAGCGTCCGCCTCGCCGCCGTCGGCCTGCGGTCCCCCGATCCCGCGGGCGCCGCCCGCCGCGCCGAGGCCCTGCTCGCCCCGGTCCTGCCCCGCCGCCGCGCCCCCGAGGACGCGGTCCTGGACGCGGTGGCGGCCCCCGACGGCACCGAGCTGTTCTTCTGCGGCCCGCGGTCCGGCTGGCGGGGCGACTTCGAGGACGTGCCGCACACCCCCGCGGCCACCGCCGTGACCGGCGTCGACCACCTCGCGCTCACCCAGCCCTGGCACCACTTCGACGAGGCGGTCCTCTTCCACCGCGCCGTCCTCGGCCTGCACGCCCAGCCCAGCGTGGACGTCGCCGACCCCTACGGACTGCTGCGCAGCCGCGCCGTCACCACCACCGACGGCAGTGTGCGGATCGCGCTGACCGTGGGCGCGGCGCCGGGCGACGACACGGTGCACGCCCAGCACATCGCGCTGGCCACGGACGACGTCGTCGCGGCGGCGCGCCGCTTCCGCGCGGCGGGCGGGCGGCTGCTGCCGGTCCCCGCGAACTACCACGACGACCTGGCGGCCCGTTTCGACCTCGCCGAGGGCGAGCTGGAGACCTGCCGCGACCTGGGCATCCTCTACGACCGCGACGCCGGCGGCGTCTTCCGGCACTGCTACACGCAGACCGTGGGCCGCGTCTTCTTCGAACTCGTGCAGCGGGATCCCGGCTACCGGGGCTACGGCGCCCAGAACGCGCCGGTGCGGCTGGCCGCGCAGCACGCCGTCCGGGCGGTCACTGGCGGCTGACGGTGCGGGTGACGCCGGCCAGGATCGTCGTGGCGAGGACCCAGCCCGCCAGGACCAGGACGTAGGACAGCCACTGGGACCAGCCCTGCGGCGCGTAGGCCGCCTCCTGGCCGAAGGAGATGACCGGGACCAGCAGGTCCAGGGCGAAGAACACCGGGTTGAAGTCGGGCGCCTCGGCCGGTTTGAGGGCGGGCGGCCGGTGCAGGGCGAAGGCGACCGAGCCGACGGCGAGCAGGGACAGCAGCCAGCCGAAGGCGCGCAGCGGGCGGAAGCCGTAGCCGACGGCCATGTCCTGGACGTGGCCCCACAGCCGGCCGTACCAGGGCAGGGTCGTGCGGTGGCGGCGCTGCTTGGCGAGCTGGACGAGCCGGGCGGCGTGGTCGTCGCCGCTGCGCCGGTAGGCGGCGGTCAACTGCTCGTAGCCGTGCGGGTCGTAGGTGCTGCCGTCGCGGGCCAGCATCGGCAGCCGCCGCCGCACGGGCTCGTGCGGGGTGAGGAAGGTGTAGGTGAGGTCCAGGATCCGTACCTCGTCCGGCAGCATCTCCGGCTCCAGGTCGAGCTGTTCGATCTGGGCGCGGCGCAGATTGAGCCGTCCCACGATCTGCGGGCCCTCGCGCAGCCAGAGTTCGCCGATGACGACGCTGCTGGCGCGCAGTGCGGTGTTGCCCGGGTTGGACAGGGTCGTCCGCAGCAGATCGAGGCGCCCGGGTATGCGGGCGCCGCGCAGATCGATCCGCCCCTCGGCGCGCAGCCGCCGCCCGAGCACGTTGGCGCCGACGTCCAGCGACTCGGCGTCCAGCGCGGTGCCGCCGGGGTGGCTCAGCCGGGCGTCCTCCAGGTTGACCGAACCGGCGACCCGGGCGCCGCTGAGCCGGATCGCGCCCTCGGTGCGCAGTCCCGGCGCGCACAGCTCGTCCTCGACGGTGATCTGGTTGAGCCGCAGGACGGGCCGCTCAGGGTCGGCGGCCGTGAGTTCCGCGCGCTCAAGGAACAGTGCTCCGGCGATCTGCGCGCCGCCCAGGTGGACCGGGCCGCCGAACCGGCAGCCGGTGAGCCGCAGGCTGCCGTCCACCCGGACGCGGGCCCCCGACAGACCGGGCAGCACGGATTCGCTGAGGTTGAGATAGCCCAGTTGGGCGCCGGACAGATCGGGGGCGCTGTCGAAGTGGCAGTGGCTCAGCCGGACGACGCTGTCGACGGTCGCGTACCGCAGGTCCAGTACGCCCGTGACGTGCGCGCCCGCGACCTTGACCGCGGCGATCTCGCCGGGCTCGCGCGGCCCGTTGAGCAGCAGCGCCCGCAACACCCGCGCCCGGACCGTGCGTTCGGGGCCCCGCTCGTCGCCGTCCGTGCGGAAGTCGACTTCCGTGCCCGTGGCGAAGGCCCGCCAGACGCGCTGTTCGGCCGGTGTCAGATCGTTGATCTCCATCAGCCGCGACTCTGGCGGGCCTCCTGGGCGGTGTCAAACCCCTATGCCCGTACGTTCCATTCCGCGATGACCGGCCGCCCGTGCTCCGTGGACAGCCGGCTCATCGTGCCGGTGGCCAACTGGAACAGCCGTCCCTCCGCGGGCGGGAGACCCAGTCGCCGTGCCGTCAGCACGCGCAGGAAGTGGGCGTGGGCGACGAGCACCACGTCCCCGTCCGGGAGCGCCTCGGCCACGCGGGCCAGCACCCGGTCGGCCCGCCGCCCCACCTCCGCCGGGGACTCGCCGGGGTGTCCGGGAGGGCCGGGCGGGACGCCGTCCGTCCACAGGTACCAGTCCGGACGCGTGCGGTGGATGTCGGCCGTCGTCACGCCCTCGTAGCCGCCGTAGTCCCACTCGTGCAGGTCGTCGCAGGGCAATGCCCCCAGGACGCCCCCGAGTTCGGCGGTGCGCCGGGCCCGGCCCAGGGGGCTGGTCAGCGCGAGCGAGAAGGTCCGCGACGACAGGAGCGGAGCGAGCGACTTGGCCTGTTCCTCGCCGTGCTCGGTGAGGGGCAGGTCGGTCCAGCTGGTGTGCTGTCCCGACACGCTCCACTCCGTCTCGCCGTGCCGGACCAGCAGCAGATCCCCCACGGCCGGGCCTACTTCGCGGACTCGACGGCGTGGCCGCCGAACTGGTTGCGCAGCGCCGCGATCATCTTCATCTGCGGGGAGTCCTCCTGGCGGGAGGCGAACCGGGCGAACAGGGACGCGGTGATCGCGGGCAGCGGCACGGCGTTGTCGATGGCCGCCTCGACGGTCCAGCGGCCCTCGCCGGAGTCCTGTGCGTAGCCGCGCAGCTTCTCCAGGTGCTCGTCCTCGTCGAGGGCGTTGACCGCGAGGTCCAGCAGCCAGGAGCGGATGACGGTGCCCTCCTGCCAGGAGCGGAAGACCTCCCGCACATCGGTGACGGAGTCGACGCTCTCCAGCAGCTCCCAGCCCTCGGCGTAGGCCTGCATCATCGCGTACTCGATGCCGTTGTGGACCATCTTCGCGAAGTGCCCGGCACCGACCTTGCCCGCGTGGACGTAGCCGTACGGTCCGTCCGGCTTCAGCGCGTCGAAGACCGGCTGGACCTTCGCCACGTGCTCGGCGTCGCCGCCGACCATCAGGGCGTAGCCGTTCTCCAGGCCCCAGACACCGCCGGAGACACCGGCGTCGACGAAGCCGATGCCCTTCTCGCCGAGTTCACGGGCGTGCTTCTCGTCGTCCGTCCAGCGGGAGTTGCCGCCGTCCACCACGATGTCGCCGGGGGACAGGAGCTGCCCCAGTTCGTCCACGACGGCCTGGGTGACGGGCCCGGCCGGGACCATCACCCAGACCACGCGCGGTCCTTCGAGACTGTCGACCAGTTCGGCGAGGGAGCCGACGTCGGTGAGGTCCGGGTTGCGGTCGTAGCCGATGACGGTGTGGCCGGCGCGGCGGATCCGCTCGCGCATGTTGCCGCCCATCTTGCCGAGGCCGATGAGACCGAGCTGCATCGAGGTCATGTCAGTGCACTTCCTTCAGTTCACGGTAGGCGGCCACGAGGGCAGCGGTGGAGGAGTCGAGGCCGGGGACGTCGGCGCCTTCGGTGAGGGCGGGTTCGACGCGCTTGGCGAGGACCTTGCCGAGTTCGACGCCCCACTGGTCGAAGGAGTCGATGTTCCACACGGCGCCCTGGACGAACACCTTGTGCTCGTAGAGGGCGATCAGCTGGCCGAGCACCGACGGGGTCAGCTCACGGGCGAGGATCGTGGTCGTCGGGTGGTTGCCGCGGAAGGTGCGGTGCGGCACCTGCTCCTCGGCCGTGCCCTCCGCGCGGACCTCCTCGGCGGTCTTGCCGAAGGCGAGCGCCTGCCCCTGCGCGAACAGGTTGGCCATCAACAGGTCGTGCTGCGCCTTGAGTTCGTCGCTCAGTTCGCCGACCGGACGGGCGAAGCCGATGAAGTCGGCGGGGACGATCTTGGTGCCCTGGTGGATCAGCTGGTAGTAGGCGTGCTGTCCGTTGGTGCCGGGAGTGCCCCACACCACGGGCCCGGTCTGCCAGTCCACGGGGTTCCCGTCGCGGTCCACCGACTTGCCGTTGGACTCCATGTCGAGCTGCTGGAGGTAGGCGGTGAACCGGGACAGGTAGTGGCTGTAGGGCAGCACCGCGTGCGACTGGGCGCCGAAGAAGTTGCCGTACCAGATGCCCAGCAGACCGAGGAGCAGCGGGGCGTTGGCCTCGGCGGGGGCGGTGCGGAAGTGGTCGTCGACGATGCGGAAGCCGTCCAGCAGCTCCCGGAAGTTGCCGGGGCCGATGGCGATCATCAGGGACAGGCCGATCGCGGAGTCGAACGAGTAGCGTCCGCCGACCCAGTCCCAGAACTCGAACATGTTGTCCGGGTCGATACCGAACCCGGTGACCTTCTCCGCGTTCGTCGACAGGGCGACGAAGTGCCGGGCGACGGCCTTCTCCTCGCCGCCGAGCCCGGCCAGCAGCCAGGAGCGGGCCGAGGTGGCGTTGGTGATCGTCTCGATGGTGGTGAAGGTCTTCGAGGCGACGATGAACAGCGTCTCCGCCGGGTCCAGGTCGCGCACGGCCTCGTGCAGGTCGGCGCCGTCGACGTTGGAGACGAAACGGAAGGTCAACTCCCGTTCCGTGAACGGCCGCAGCACCTCGTACGCCATCGCCGGGCCGAGGTCGGAGCCGCCGATGCCGATGTTGACGACGTTGCGGATGCGCTTGCCGGTGTGTCCGGTCCAGGCGCCGGAGCGGACGCGGTCGGCGAAGTCGCTCATCCGGTCCAGGACGGCGTGCACGCCCGGGACGACGTTCTCCCCGTCGACCTCGATCACCGCGTCCCGGGGGGCGCGCAGCGCGGTGTGCAGCACCGCCCGGTCCTCGGTGACGTTGATCTTCTCACCGCGGAACATGGCGTCGCGCAGCCCGAACACATCGGTGGCGACGGCCAGTTCCTGGAGCAGGGCGAGCGTCTCGTCGGTGATCAGGTGCTTGGAGTAGTCGATGCGCAGATCGCCCACCCGGACCACGTAGCGGTCCGCGCGCTCGGGGTCCGCGGCGAACAGGTCCCGCAGATGGGCGTGCCACTCGGCGCGGTGGTCCTCCAGGGCGGTCCACTGGGGCCGCCGGGTGAGCCTCGGGGAGTCAGACATGGGAGGGGGTCTCCTTGCCCGCCTCGCCCCGCAGGGCGACGGCGTACATCTCGTCGGCGTCGAGGCGCCTGAGCTCCTCGGCGATGAGTTCGGAGGTGGTGCGGACCTTCAGCGCGAGGGTGCGCGAGGGCTGGCCGGGCAGGGTGAGCGTGGCCAGCGGGCCCTCGGGGCGGTCGATGACGATGTCGCCGTTCGCGGTGCCGAGGCGTACGGCGGTGACCACGGGCCCCGCGGTGACGACCCGGTCGATCGTCACCTGCAGCCGCGCCTCGAGCCAGCGCGCGAGGAGTTCCGCGGCCGGGTTGTCGGCCTCGGCCTCCACGGCCCCCGAGAGGATCGGCACCCGGGCCTGGTCCAGGGCCGCGGCCAGCATCGAGCGCCACGGGGTGAGCCGGGTCCAGGCGAGGTCGGTGTCGCCGGGCGCGTAGGAGCGCATCCGGGTCTCCAGGACCTCGAAGGGGTTCTCCACCGCGTACAGGTCGGTGATCCGGCGCTGGGCCAGTGCGCCCAGCGGGTCCTTGGCGGGGTTGTCCGGCGCCTCCACCGGCCACCACACGACCACCGGGGCGTCCGGCAGCAGCAGCGGCAGCACGACCGAGTCGGCGTGCTCGGACACCTCGCCGTAGGTGCGCAGGATCACGGTCTCGCCGGTACCCGCGTCGGCGCCCACCCGGACCTCGGCGTCGAGCCGGGAGGCGGTGCGGTCGCGCGGGGTGCGGGCGTGCCGCTTGATGACGACCAGGGTGCGCGAGGGGTGCTCGTGCGAGGCCTCCTCGGCCGCCTTGATCGCGTCGTAGGCGTTCTCCTCGTCCGTGACGATCACCATCGTCAGGACCATGCCCACGGCGGGGGTGCCGATGGCGCGGCGGCCCTTCACAAGGGCCTTGTTGATCTTGCTTGCCGTGGTGTCGGTCAGGTCGATCTTCATGGCCTGCGCCAGCTCCGTCCGTCTCGTGCGAGCATCTCGTCGGCTTCCTTGGGTCCCCAGCTGCCCGAGGCGTACTGCGCCGGCTTGCCGTGCCGCGCCCAGTACTCCTCGATGGGGTCGAGGATCTTCCAGGACTCTTCCACTTCCTGGTGCCGGGGGAACAAATTGGCGTCGCCGAGCAGGACGTCCAGGATGAGGCGCTCGTACGCCTCCGGGCTGGACTCGGTGAACGACTCGCCGTAGGCGAAGTCCATCGTCACGTCCCGGATCTCCATGGAGGTGCCGGGCACCTTGGAGCCGAAGCGGACGGTGATCCCCTCGTCGGGCTGGACGCGGATCACGATCGCGTTCTTGCCCAGTTCCTCGGTGGCGGTGCGGTCGAAGGGGGAGTGCGGCGCCTGCTGGAAGACCACCGCGATCTCGGTGACCCGGCGGCCGAGGCGCTTTCCGGTGCGCAGGTAGAAGGGGACGCCCGCCCAGCGGCGGTTGTCGACCTGGAGTTTGATCGCGGCGTACGTGTCCGTCGTGGAGGCCGGGTCGATGCCGTCCTCCTGGAGGTAGCCGCGGACCTTCTCACCGCCCTGCCAGGCGGGCGCGTACTGCGCGCGCACGGTGTGCCGGCCCAGGTCCTCCGGCAGCTTCACGGCCCTGAGGACCTTCAGCTTCTCCGTCAGCAGCGCATCGGCGTCGAAGGCGGCGGGCTCCTCCATCGCGGTGAGCGCCATCAGCTGGAGCAGGTGGTTCTGGATGACGTCACGGGCGGCGCCGATGCCGTCGTAGTAGCCCGCCCGGCCGCCGATGCCGATGTCCTCGGCCATCGTGATCTGCACATGGTCCACGAAGGACCGGTTCCAGATCGGCTCGAACATCTGGTTGGCGAAGCGCAGCGCCAGGATGTTCTGGACGGTCTCCTTGCCCAGGTAGTGGTCGATCCGGAAGACCTGCTCCGGGTCGAACACGTCGTGCACGATCGCGTTCAGCTCACGGGCGCTGCCCAGGTCGTGGCCGAACGGCTTCTCGATGACCGCCCGGCGCCACGAGCCCTCCGGCGCGTCGGCGAGGCCGTGCTTCTTCAGCTGCTGGACGACCTTGGGGAAGAACTTCGGCGGCACCGAGAGGTAGAAGGCATAGTTGCCGCTGGTGCCCCGGGAGGCGTCCAACTCGTCGACGGCGGAGCGCAGTTGCTTGAACGCCTGGTCGTCGTCGAAGTCGCCCGGGATGAACCGCATGCCCTCGGCGAGCTGCTGCCAGACCTCCTCGCGGAAGGGGGTGCGGGAGTGCTCGCGGACGGCGTCGTGCACGACCTGCGCGAAGTCCTGGTTCTCCCAGTCCCGGCGGGCGAACCCGACGAGGGAGAAGCCGGGCGGCAGCAGACCGCGGTTGGCGAGGTCGTAGACGGCGGGCATCAGCTTCTTGCGGGACAGGTCACCGGTCACGCCGAAGATGACGAGGCCGGAGGGGCCGGCGATCCGCGGGAGGCGCCGGTCGTCGGCGTCGCGCAGCGGGTTGGTCCAGTCGGTGGTCATTCCGCGTCCACTCCCTTGCTGTCCAGGGACTTGGCGACCGCGTCCAGCAGTTCCTGCCAGGCGGCCTCGAACTTGGCGACGCCCTCGTCCTCCAGCTTGGTGACGACCTCGTCGTAGGAGATGCCGAGGCGTTCCACGGCCGCCAGGTCGGCACGCGCCCGGGCATAGCCGCCGGTGACGGTGTCGCCGGTGATGTCGCCGTGGTCGGCGGTGGCGTTCAGGGTGCCCTCCGGCATGGTGTTGACCGTGCCGGGCGCGACGAGCTCGTCGACGTAGAGGGTGTCCTTGTACGCCGGGTCCTTCACGCCGGTCGACGCCCACAGCGGGCGCTGCCGGTTGGCCCGTGCACGCTCCGACTTCGCCCAGCGGTCGGAGGAGAAGACCTCCTCGTAGGCCTGGTAGGCGAGGCGGGCGTTGGCGAGGGCCGCCCTGCCCTTCAGGGCGAGCGCCTCGTCGGTGCCGAGGACGGTCAGCCGCTTGTCGATCTCACCGTCGACCCGGGAGACGAAGAAGGAGGCGACGGAGTGGATGGCCGACAGGTCCAGGCCCCGCTCGGCGGCCTTCTCCAGGCCCAGCAGGTAGGCGTCCATGACCTCGCGGTAGCGCTCCAGCGAGAAGATCAGCGTGACGTTGACGCTGATGCCCTCGGCGAGGACCGCGGCGATGGCCGGCAGTCCCGCCCTGGTCGCCGGGATCTTGATCATGACGTTGGGGCGGTCGACCAGCCAGGCGAGCTGTCTGGCCTCGGCGACGGTGGCCGCCGTGTCGTGGGCGAAGCGGGGGTCGACCTCGATGGAGACCCAGCCGTCCCGGCCGCCGGTCCCGTCGTGCACCGGGCGCAGGACGTCGGCGGCGGCGCGCACATCGGCGGTCGTCATCATCCGTACGGCCTCGTCGACCGTGACCCCGCGGACGGCGAGGTCGGCGAGCTGCTCCTCATATCCCTCGCCCGAGCCGATGGCCGCCTGGAAGATGGACGGGTTGGTGGTGACGCCCACCACGTGCTTCGTGGCGACGAGTTCGGCGAGGTTGCCGGAGGCGATCCGCTTGCGGGACAGGTCGTCCAACCAGATGGAGACGCCCTCGTCGGAGAGGCGCTTGAGTGCTGCGGTCACTGTGATCATCTTCTTTCTGGCGGTCGGATCAACCACGCGCGGCGGCGAGGGATTCCCTGGCTGCGGCGGCGACGTTCTCGGCGGTGAAGCCGTACTCGGCGAACAGGGTCCGGGCGTCGGCGGAGGCGCCGAAGTGTTCGAGGGAGACAATGCGTCCTGCGTCACCCACGAACCGGTACCACGTCAGACCGATCCCCGCCTCGACGGCGACACGCGCTCGCACGGACGGGGGAACGACGGCCTCGCGGTACGCGCGCGGCTGCTGCTCGAACCACTCCACGGACGGCATCGACACCACGCGGGTGCCGATCCCCTCGGCCTCCAGCTGCTCGCGCGCGGCGACGGCGAGCTGCACCTCGGAGCCGGTGGCGATCAGGACGACGTCCGGCGTCCCGGTCGAGGACTCGCGCAGGACGTAACCGCCCTTGGCCGCGTCCTCGTTGCGCTCGTAGGTCGGCACGCCCTGGCGGGTCAGCGCGAGTCCGTGCGGGGCCGGGTCGGTGGCGTGCCGGCGCAGGATCTCCGCCCAGGCGACGGCGGTCTCGTTGGCGTCGGCGGGCCGCACGAGGTTCAGGCCCGGGATGGCGCGCAGCGAGGCCAGGTGCTCGACCGGCTGGTGGGTGGGGCCGTCCTCGCCGAGGCCGATGGAGTCGTGCGTCCACACATAGGTGACCGGGAGCTGCATCAGCGCGGACATCCGGACGGCGTTGCGCATGTAGTCGGAGAACACCAGGAAGGTGCCGCCGTAGATGCGGGTGTTGCCGTGCAGGGCGATGCCGTTCATCTCCGCGGCCATGGAGAACTCGCGGATGCCGAAGTGGACGGTACGGCCGTAGGGGTCGGCCTCCGGCAGCGGGTTGCCCTCGGGCAGGAAGGAGCTGCCCTTGTCGATGGTGGTGTTGTTGGAGCCGGCCAGGTCGGCGGAGCCGCCCCACAGCTCGGGGAGGACCGCGCCGAGCGCCTGGAGGACCTTGCCGGAGGCGGCCCGGGTGGCGACGGACTTCCCGGGCTCGAACACCGGGACGGAGGCCTCCCAGCCCTCGGGGAGCTGACCGGCGACGACCCGGTCGAAGAGCTGCGCGCGCTCGGGCTGGGCGCCGCGCCACTTGTCGATCCGCTTGTCCCAGGCGGCGTGCGCCTCGGCGCCCCGGTCCAGGGCGCGGCGGCTGTGCGCCAGCACCTCGTCGGCGACCTCGAAGGTGCGGGCGGGGTCGAAGCCGAGCAGCCGCTTGGTGGCGGCGATCTCGTCCTCGCCGAGCGCGGAGCCGTGGGAGGCCTCGGTGTCGCGGGCGTTCGGGGCGGGCCAGGCGATGATCGTGCGCATGGCGATGATCGAGGGGCGCCCCGTCTCGGCCCGGGCGGCCTGCAGCGCCGCGTACAGGGCGTGCACGTCGACGTCGCCGTCCTCGGTGGGCGCGATGCGCTGGGTGTGCCAGCCGTAGGCCTCGTACCGCTTCAGCACGTCCTCGGAGAACGCGGTGGCGGTGTCGCCCTCGATGGAGATGTGGTTGTCGTCGTAGACGAGGACCAGGTTGCCGAGCCTCTGGTGGCCGGCCAGCGAGGAGGCCTCGGCGGAGACGCCCTCCTCGAGGTCGCCGTCGGAGACGATCGCCCAGATGGTGTGGTCGAACGGCGACTCGCCCGCGGGGGCCTCGGGATCGAACAGGCCGCGCTCGTAGCGGGCGGCCATCGCCATCCCGACGGCGTTCGCGAGGCCCTGGCCGAGCGGTCCCGTGGTGGTCTCCACGCCCGCGGTGTGGCCGTACTCCGGGTGACCCGGGGTCTTCGAACCCTGGGTGCGGAAGGCCTTGAGGTCGTCCAGCTCCAGTTCGTACCCGGCGAGGAAGAGCTGCGTGTAGAGGGTCAGCGAGGTGTGGCCGGGGGAGAGGACGAAGCGGTCCCGGCCGGTCCACTCGGGATCGGCGGGGTCATGCCGCATCACCTTCTGAAAGATCGTGTACGCGGCGGGCGCGAGGCTCATCGCGGTGCCGGGGTGGCCGTTGCCGACCTTCTGCACGGCGTCCGCCGCCAGCAGGCGCGCGGTGTCGACGGCACGCCGGTCGAGTTCGGTCCATTCGAAGCGGTCCGGTGTCTGCGTGCTCATCTTCAAGAACTCCTCGCAGGGAGGGGGGTTTCTGCTCTGACGCGTTCAAAAGTAAAAGTCTGACTTTTTCCAGGGAAGGTCGCCGTGTGTCAGCCTGTGGTGAAAGTGGGACACCGGGCGCTTGATCGAGGCGGTACGAGCAGGATATGGCGGACGAAACGGTGCAAGGCGGCGTCGAGGACGGGATCAGAACCTTCCCCTTCCCGGTCGACCGGAGTGTGCTCGGCGTCGGCATGCAGGTCGGCCCGATGCGCCCCGACCGCAGCTGGCACGCCGATGTGCCGCTGGAACGGGTGCACCGCATCGACTTCCATGTCGTGATGCTCTTCGGTGCGGGACCCGTCCGGCACATGGTCGACTTCACCGAGTACGAGGCGGGCCCCGGCGATCTGCTCTGGATCCGCCCGGGGCAGATCCACCGCTTCTCGCCGACGAGCGAGTACCGGGGAACCGTCCTCACCATGCAACCCGGCTTTCTGCCCCGGGCGACGGTGGAGGCGACCGGCCTCTACCGCTACGACCTGCCGCCCCTGCTCCACCCCGACGAGCCGCAGCGCAGCGCCCTCCAGGCGGCGCTCGACCAGCTGCGCCGCGAGTACAAGGACACGGCGACGCTGCCCCTCAGCCTGCACACGGCGGTCCTGCGCCACTCCCTCTCGGCGTTCCTGCTGCGCCTGGCGCACCTCGCGGCCAGCTCCCAGGACGCGGCCCGCCGCGACGCCGGCTCGGCCTTCACCCTCTTCCGGGACGCGGTGGAACGCGGCTTCGCCACGAACCACAGCGTGAGCGCGTACGCCGATCAGCTCGGCTACTCGCGGCGCACTCTGGTGCGGGCGGTACGGGCAGCGACGGGCGAGACGCCGAAGGGCTTCATCGACAAGCGGGTGGTCCTGGAGGCCAAGCGGCTGCTGGCGCACACGGACCTGCCGATCGGGCGGGTCGGGGTGGCGGTGGGCTTCCCGGACGCGGCGAACTTCTCCAAGTTCTTCCACCAGCACACGGACATGACTCCGGCGGTGTTCCGGGCGGAGCTGCGGTAGGGGGCGAGGGAGGCAGGAGCGTGCGGCCATGGCCTGGACGTACCCCCGCCCTCGGCCTTCATTTCGACACACCGGTCTCCGCCTTGATTTCGACACACCGGTCCGGGAACGCTACGTCGAGGGTGACGGTGGGGGAGGGCCATGGTGGTGGGAGTGGTGCGTCGTCTCGCGGATCCGGACGGTGCGTGGGAGGTCGTCGAGGCGTTACCGCACCGACGACTGCGGCCAGGGGTGCGTTCGTACCGGGGTACACGGCTCGAGAACGGGCTGCCCCGGCGCCGGCTGGAAGTCCCGGGCGCCTGGGTGACGGTGATGCTGGGCTTCTCCGAAGCCGTACGGCTCACTCCCGTCGGGCACACCGGGCCACCGATCGCCCTCACCTCCCTCGTGTCCGGGCTGCAGACCCGAGCGGCAGTCGGTGAGCATGACGGTCATCTCGCCACTCTGGAAGTGGTGTTGGCGCCCTGGACGGCGTTCCGTCTGCTGGGTGTCCCGATGGGCGAACTCGCCGGGCGGCATCTCCGGCTCGACGACGTGGTGGGGGCCCGGGCCCACCGGCTGGGCGAGGCGCTGACGGCGTTGCCGTCCTGGCGCCGGCGCTTCGCGCTCCTCGACGCCGCTCTGGTCGACGCGCTCGCAGGTGCACGGCCGCATGCGCCGCGTGTCGAGTGGGCCTGGCGGCGCATCGCACGGAATGCGGGAGCGGTGTCGATACCCCGGCTGGCGGCCGAAGTCGGTTGGAGCACCCGCCAGTTGGAGAAGCGGTTCCAGGAACAGATCGGGCTCACTCCGAAGGCGGTGGCCCGCGTCGCTCGCCTCGGCCGGGCGCTGCGTCTCCTCACCGACGGGTATCCACCGGCGCACGTGGCAGCGGTCTGCGGCTACTACGACCAGCCCCACCTCAACCTCGACTTCCGGACGATGACCGGCTCGAAGCCGCGCGCGTTTCTCGCCGCCCGCCAGTCCCCGGTCACCGGCCTCCCGATGGCCGACCGCTTCGCCGGTGAGATCACCAGCGCCCCCATGGCGCACCTCGCCGTGTCCGCGTGACCGGACAGTGGCATGGGGGCGAGGGCCGTGAAGCATACGGATGGCCAGTGGGCGGATTCTTCCAAGACCTCTCAACTCGCTGACCGGAACGATCAGATGCGGAGCCGGTGCCGACGCCGGTGACCCGTGGGCCGCCTCGGCCGTACCAGGCGGTCCCAGTTCGGGAGGGGTGGGCATGACCAGTTCGGAACATGGACCGGAAGCGGACGGGAGACGTCGTCGCCGCGGAGCGCGCGGGCTGCGCACGCGCCTGATGGCCTCGGTGATCGTCCTCGCGGCCACGGGCACCGTTCTCGGCGCGTCCCCGCAGCCCGCGGTGGCCGCACTGCCACCGCAGACGATCGCCGACCCGGTGATCTACTGGAACGACGTCCTGCTCGAACTCATCCGCCGTGAGGACAGATCCTCGCCGGGCCGGATGGCCAGAGCGGCCGCGATGCTGAATGCCGCCATGTACGACGCGGAGAGCTCGTACCGGCTGCGGTGGAAGGGCGGTTACGACTACGCGCCGTACCTCCAGGCCGACAGGTACTGGGCCATCAGCGAGGGGCCGGACGAGGAGGAGCGGGTGATCGGCCGCACGGCGTACAACGTGCTGCTCGAGATCTTCGGCCGGGATCCGCAGCAGCCGGACCTGCCGCTGTACCTCGACAACAAGTTCCGGGACCGGTTCGGTTCGGAGCCGACGGGCGAGGACATCCTCGACCACAGCATCGTCAGCCATGTGGTGAACCGGATGCTCACCGCACGCACAGGCGACCGATCCGACAACGAGCGCGCCTACACCGCCGACAACAAGCCCGGCGCTTGGCGCCACACCAGCTACCCGGACATGCCCGACGCCAAGTGCGACGAGGACAGCGAGGCCGTCGACCCCAACTGGGGGCTGGTCACGCCGTTCACGCTGACCTCGGGATCCCAGTTCCGGCCGACCACTCCGGGAACGTACGGCACGTACGAGAAGCTGCTGGCCAGTGACGAGTACAAGAAGCAGGTCGAAGCCGTACGCACCCTCGGCGCGGACGGCCCCACTGCCAGGACTCCCGAGGAGCAGATCACCCGCACCACCGAGCAGGAAGCCGCCGCCTGGTTCTGGGCCAACGACCTGGACGGCACGTACAAGCCGCCGGGTCAGCTGATCCAGGCCACCCGGCATGTCGCGGAGGCCCGCAGGCTCAGCACGTACCAGAACGCCCGGCTGTTCACCCTCGTCTCGCTCGCCCTCGCCGATGCCGGGATCGCGGTGCGGGACGTGAAGTACCAGACCTCCATCGATCTGTGGCGCCCCGTCTCCGCCATCCGTGAGTCGGGCATCGACCCCGACTGGAAGCCGCTGCTGAAGAACCTGGACGGTGTGAACGTCAGTCCCTGCTTCCCCGCGTGGGCTTCCGGCCATGCCACGTTCGGCTCGGCGTGGGCCACGGTGATGGCGCGGTACTTCGGCACCGACAACATCACGTTCACGATGACCACGGAGGACCGGCAGTCCCCCGTCCGGCAGCGCACCTTCACCAGCTTCAGCCAGGCGGCGACCGAGAACGCCAACAGCCGCGTCTGGCTCGGCGTGCACTTCCCCTGGGACGCCACCGACGGAATCGAACTGGGCAAGGACGTCGGCAACTACGTCTTCGACAACGAACTGCGCAGCGTCCGCTGACGTGAACCGAGGCGTGGTCCGTGCGGTCGACGCCGGACGGACCACGTCGAGTGCCGCCACTGTGGATGAGCCGCTCAGCGGCGGAAGTTGAACCAGTTGACGTTCACGAAGTCGGCGGGCTGCCCGCTGGTGAAGGTCAGGTACACATCGTGCGTGCCCGTCACCGCACTGATGTTGGCCGGGACCGTGCGCCAGCTCTGCCAGCCGCCGGTGTTGGCCAGCGCAAAGCTGCCGATGGGCGCGTTGCTACGGCTGTCCAGGCGCACCTCGACCAGTCCGCTCACCCCGGCCCCGGCCCCGCTCGCGACCCGGGCGGCGAACTGGGTGGCCGCCGTGGAGCCGAAGTTGACGCCCCGGAACAGTGCCCAGTCACCGTTGGCGATCGCGCCGATGTTCTGGCCGCCGCCGGTGTCCGAGGTCGCCTCGGTGATCGTGCCGGACTGGCTGTCGCGGGACTCGGCCTGGATGGTGCTGTAGGCGTCGCGGTTGCCGGTCGGCGGAGGCGTGGTGCCGCTCCCGCTGGAGAGCACCTGGACGTAGTCGACGACCATCGGGTGGCCGGGCACGGTCGCCGCGTCGGGGCCGCCGCCGAACGCGTCGACGAAACCGCCGCCCATCGCCACGTTCAGGATGATGAAGAAGCCGTGGTCGGTGGCGTTCCGCCAGGTCGTGGCGTCGACCTGATCGGCCCGTACCGTGTGGTAGTTGATGTCGTCGACGTAGAACCGGATCTGCTCCGGACTGGTCGAGCGGTCCCACTCCAGCGCGTAGGTGTGGAAGCCCGCCTGGCAGGTGGCGCCGGGACAGGCGCGGGAGCCGCCGATGCCGGTCGTCTCGTTGCACGGCCCGCCGGGGCTCGTGCCGCAGTGGATCGTCGACCACACGGTGTTGAGGCCCTGGACGTTCTCCATGATGTCCAGTTCGCCGACGCTCGGCCAGTTCCAGTAGTTGCCGCGGTAGGGCGTGCCCAGCATCCAGAACGCCGGCCAGTAGCCGCGGGCGGCCGCGCCGGTGACGTTCGGCATCTGGATCCGGGACTGCACCCGCAGCTTGCCGCCCGCCGGGGGCTGGAAGTCGCCGCGGTTGGTCTCGATCCGGCCGGACGTCCAGTTGCCGGAGGCGTCGCGGCGGGGGGTGATGCGGAGGTTGCCGTTGCCGTCCAGGGCCACGTTGCTGGTGCTGGACGTCATGTTCTCGATCTCGCCGGTGCCCCAGTTGGCGGGTCCGCCGGGGTAGCCGTGGCCGGTGGCGTACTGCCAGTTGGCGGTGTTGACGCCGGTGCCCGCTGCGCCGTTGAAGTCGTCCACGAAGACCTGGGTCCAGCCCGATGGGGGTGGGGGAGCGGCGGCGTCCGCGGACGCGACGGCGGCCGCCGCCAGGCCCATGGCGCTGAACAGGGCGACGAGTGCGCGCCGCAGGGGGCGCACTCGTCTGCGGGGTGAGCCGGAGGTTTCACTCATGGGGGGTGCTGCCTCTCGGGTACGGGATGTGGGGTGCGGGGAGCCTCTGAACGCGGTTTGAGAGCGCTCTCAAAGTGCCGCCAATGTGCTCCCCGGCACTGCGGTCGTCAAGAGGTGAAGCGGATAAATCCCGTGCCCTTCAAGCAAGTTCAACCCGTGATGGCGTTGCAGCGCGCGGCCGGCCCGGGACGCTCCTGTGCACCGGCGGGGCGCCGGACGAGACGTCCGGCACGGCTCAGACCTTCGTCGCCACGGGCGGCCCGGGAGCCGGGGCCGCCGCCTCCCGCAGCCCGAACCGGTCATGGATCCGCCGCAGCGGGGCGGGCGCCCACCAGGCGCGGCGGCCGAGCAGCGCCATCGTCGCCGGGACCAGCAGCATCCGTACGACGGTGGCGTCGATCAGCACCGCCAGGGTGAGCCCGAGACCGATCTGGAGGATGGGCGAGAAGCCGCCCGTCATGAAGGCGCCGAAGACGATCGCGAGCAGCAGCGCGGCACAGGTCACCACGCGCCCGGACCGGCGCAGTCCGGTCACCACGGCCTCCCGCTCGTCCTCGCCCCGCTCCCTGGCCTCGCGCATCCGGGCCAGGATGAACAGCTCGTAGTCCATGGCGAGCCCGAAGGCGATGGCGATGATGAGCGGCGGCGCGGTGAGGCTCAGCGCGCCCAGGCCCTCCGCGCCCAGCAGCCCGGCCAGATGCCCGTCCTGGAACACCCACACCACCGCACCGAGCGCGGCGCCGAGGCTGAGCAGGGTGGTGGCGATGGTGCGCAGCGGGATCAGCACCGACCCGGTGAAGGCGAACAGCAGCACGAAGATGCCCGCCAGGACGGTCGCGGCGGCCCAGGGGGCGCGTGCGGCGAGCATCTCCCGGAAGTCCACCAGCCGGGCCGCCGATCCGGTCACCTCGACCGGCTCGTCACCGCGCAGCTCCCGGATCCGCTCCACGAGCCCGGTCGCCGCCTCGCCGTCGACGCTGCCCGGCGGCCGGACCTCCACGACCGTGCTGCCGCCCGGCAGTTGACGGGACTCGGCGCCGGACAGCGCGCCGATCCGCTCGGCGGTCACCGGATCGGTGCCGGGCCGGACGACGACGGTGACCGGGGAGACGCCGGTACCGGGCGGGAAGTGGGCCTCGACGGTGTCGTACAGCTGCCGTGCCTCGGTGCTCGCGGGCAGCTGCCGGGCGTCGCCGAGGTTGATCGTCAGCCCGGCCACCGGCAGCGCCAGGACCAGCAGGACCGGTACGACGGTGGCCACCACGGCGATCCGGCGGCGCGCGGCGAACCGGGCCAGGCGGGCGAAGAGCCGGCCCTCCTCGGCGTCCGGCCGGACCCGCGCGGGCGGGATCTTCCCGCCGAACTTCGTCAGCAGCGCGGGCAGCAGGGTGACCGCGGCGAGCATGTCGACGACCACCACGGCGGCCACCGCCAGACCCATGCTGCGCAGGAACACGCTCGGGAAGACCAGCAGCCCGGTCAGGCTGACGGCCACGGTGAGCCCGGAGAACAGCACGGTCCGCCCGGCCGCTGCGACCGTGCGGTGCACGGCCTCCACGACGTCGTCGGTGTGCCGGCGCTCCTCCCGGAACCGCACCAGCATCAACAGGGCGTAGTCCACGGCGAGTCCGAGGCCGAGCATGGTGGTGACCTGGATGGCGTAGACCGAGATGTCGGTGACCTCGCTGAACGCGAACAGCGCGAGGAACGCGCCCGCGATCCCGCTGACCGCGATCACCAGCGGCAGGGCGGCGGCCCGCAGACCGCCGAACACGACGAGCAGCAGGGCGAGGACGACGGGCAGGGAGATCAACTCGGCGTTCTTGACGTCCTCCTGGGCCCGCTCGCCGAGCTGCCTGCCGAGCAGATCGCCGCCGCTGACATGGACCTCCGGCGCCTCGATCTGCCGGATGCGCTCGGCGGCGGCGTCCGTCGCGTCCGCCTCGGCATCGTCGTCGAGGCCGCCCTCGAAGGTGACCGGGATGATCAGGGCCTGTCCGTCCCGGGCGGTGAGCCCGGGCGTGGCGTACGGATCGGGTACGGCGGCCACTCCGGCGATCTTCCGGACCTCGGCGACGGCCCGTTCGACCTGGGCGCGCACGGCGGCGTCCGAGACCGACTCGCCCGCGACGACCGCGGTGACGGTCTCCCCGGCCGGGTCCGTGCGGGACAGGTATTGGTCGGCCAGCTCCGACTCGGTGCCGGGGACGTCCGGCACATCGTCGGAGAGCCGCCCGAAGACGCCCGTGCCGAGGCCGAAGCCGAGCAGCAGGAAGAGCAGCCAGAGCAGGATGACGGTGAGCGGGCGGCGGGTGGCCGCACGGGTGAGCGTGGAGAGCACGGGGGCCTCCGGGCCGTTGGACGGTGGACACGTGCCCTCAGGCTGGTCCCGGGCCGGGGGTCGCCGGATCGCCGGAGCGAGCGGTTTGCCCGGCTCCGTCGTACGGGGGAGAAGCCGGGCGGACTCACTCCTACGAGGGAGGGGGCGCCGGGAATCATCCGGGGCGGCCCGGGAGTTGTCCGGTCAGGAGCCGCTGATCACGAAGGAGTGCCGATGTCCGAGGAACCGGGAGTGCGCGAGCTGCGCCTGGTGGTCACCGCGGCCGACTACGACGCCGCACTTCACTTCTACCGGGACGTCCTGGGCCTGCCCGAGAGGGCCGCGTTCTCCTCGCCGGACGGCCGGGTGAGCATCCTGGAGGCGGGGCGGGCGACGCTGGAGCTGACCGATCCGAACCATGCGGAGTTCATCGACGACGTCGAGGTGGGCCGCCGGGTCGCCGGGCACATCCGGGTGGCGTTCCAGGTGGACGACTCGGCGGCGGTGACGCGGACGCTGGCCGAGGCCGGGGCGGAGGTCGTCGCCGAGCCGACGCGCACGCCCTGGAACTCGCTCAACTCCCGGCTGGAGGCGCCGGGGGCGTTGCAGCTCACGCTCTTCACCGAGCTGGGGGAGGATCAGGACGGAGCCTCCCCGGGGGCCACCAGACCGGTCTCGTAGGCGCAGATCACCGCCTGCACACGGTCCCGCAGCCCCAGCTTGCTCAGCACATTGCTGACATGCGTCTTCACCGTGTGCTCGCTCACGAACAGGGCCGAGGCGATCTCCGCGTTGGACAGCCCCCGGGCCAGCATCCGCAGCGTCTCCACCTCGCGGGCGGTGAGGACGTCGAGGCGCTCCGGCGTGACCTCGGCGGCCGCCTCCTGCCTCCGGCGGCGCACCAGGTCGGCGACGAGCCGGCGGGTCACCGTCGGGGCGAGCAGGGAGTCGCCGGCCGCGACCACCCGGACCGCGTGCACGAGGTCGTCACGGCGGACGTCCTTCAGCAGGAAGCCGCTGGCCCCCGCGTACAGCGCCTCGTACACGTACTCGTCCAGGTCGAACGTGGTCAGCATGACCACCTTGCAGCCGGACTGCCCGCACACCCGCCGGGCCGCCTCCAGGCCGTCCATGACGGGCATCCGGATGTCGAGGAGCAGCACGTCGGGCGCGTGGCGCCGCACCGCGGCGACCGCCTCGGCGCCGTCCCCGGCCTCGGCGACCACCTCGATGTCGGGCTGCGCCTCCAGGATCATGCTGAAACCGCTGCGGACCAGTTCCTGGTCGTCGGCGACGACCACCCGGATGCTCACCCCAGCGCCGCCTGCCGGTCCCCGGCCGGAAGCGTCACGACCACCCGGAAACCACCGTCCTCGCCGCGCCCGGCGCGGGCGCTGCCCCCGCAGGCCGCGGCGCGCTCACGGATGCCGATCAGCCCGTGTCCGCCGCCCGGCCCCGAGGGGCCGCGGCCGTCGTCCGTCACCGACACTGTCAACGCGTCCTCCGCCCAGTCCAGAGCGACGGTAGCGGAGGAGGCGAAGGCGTGCTTCACGGTATTGGTCAGTGCTTCTTGCACGATCCGGAAGGCGGCCACCTCGGTGTCCGGCGGCAGCGGGCGCGGCTGCCCCGCGATGCGCAGGTCGACCCGCAGCCCGGTGGACTCGGTGACCTGCCGGACCAGGCCGGGCAGCGCCGCCACCCCCGGCTGCGGCAGCCGCCGCGCCCCGCCCTCCCGCTCCTCCTCCTTCAGCACGCCGAGGATCCGCCGCAACTGCTGCATCGCGTCCCGGCCGGTCGCCGCGATGGCGTCGAACGCCGCCTCCGCACGCGCCGGATCGCTGCGCACCACCACCGGCCCCGCCTCGGCCTGCACCACCATCAGGCTCACCGCGTGGGCCAGGATGTCGTGCATGTCCCGGGCGATCCGGGCCCGTTCCTGGGCCGTCGCCCGAGCCGTGTCCGCGGCCCGCTCCCGCTCCAGCCGCCGGGCCCGGTCCACCAGGGCGGCGGTGTAGGCACGCTGCACCCGGGCGAGCATGCCCAAGCCGTACGCCCCGACGACGCTCAGCAGCTGGAAGGCGTACTCGAAGGGCAGCGGCTCCTCCTTGTGCTGCATGGTCAGCACGACCCCGAGGATCCAGCCCGTCAGCATGAACCGGCGCTGCCAGGCCCGGCCCTGGGCGGCCATCGTGTAGAGGACGATCAGACCGGCGTACATCACGTCCGGCGGGGGCGCGTGGTACCAGGCCATCGCCGGGGTGGCGATCGACACCGCGCACGCGGTGGCGAACGGCGCCCGGCGGCGCCACATCAGCGGCAGCGCGGTGGCCGCGGCCAGCAGCCAGCCCTGCCAGGTCAGCCTGTCGTCCCCCTCGTCCGGGAAGATCCACTGGAGGGAGGCGGCGAACAGCACCAGAGCGGCGAGCGCGGCGTCGACGACGTGCGGGTTCGCCGTGCGCAGCCGGGCGGCGGCGGGGGCGAGCCAGGTCGGCGGGGACATGGGCGGCTCCTCGGGGCAAGAGGCCGTTCCAGTATCGGAGGCCGGATGCGGCGGCGTCCTCACCGGTGAGAGGGATATCGTCCGTCCGTTTTGTGATCCTTCCGATGCCGCGGAGAAGGAACCAGGAGTCAGGACTTTCCCTCTCAAAAGTCGAAACGAAGCGTTCACAGCGTGTGCATGGTCATGGACCGACGGCTGCGACCACCATCGTCCGCGGACCCGCTGCCCGCCACGCCACCCCCAGGAGTCGCGTATGCCGAGCCGCCGCCGATTCCTCACCACGGCCGCCACCGTGCCGGTCGTGGCCGGGGCGGTCGCCGGGTGCGACGGGGCCGAGTCGCCGGAGCCGTCGGCGGACGGCAAGCAGGCCTCCGCCGTGCCGGCCGCGCAGTCCGGCACGGACCGGCTCAGCTTCGTGGTGATCCTCGCCGACGACCTCGGCCACGGCGAACTCGGCTCCTACGGCCAGAAACTCATCCGCACCCCGCCTGGACGCCCTGGCCGCCGAGGGCCTGCGCTTCACCGACGCCTACGCCACCGCCCCCGTCTGCGCGCCGTCGCGCTGCTCGGTGCTCACCGGACTGCACGCCGGACACGCCACCGTCCGCGAGAACCCCTGGGGCCCCGGCGGCCAAGGAGCGCTCACCGAGCGGGACTTCACCTTCGCCGAGGCGCTCGGCTCGCGCGGCTACCGCACCGGCATCTTCGGCAAATGGGGATTGGGACCCGAGCGGCCGGACCAGCCCAGCCACCCCAACTCCCGCGGCTTCGAGGAGTTCCACGGCTACATCGGGCACCGCCACGCCCGGTCGGGCGACGAACTGACGGTCCGCTGGCGGGTCACCCCGGCCCGGGTCACCTCCGACACGACCCTCGCCTGCCGGGCCACGGCGCGGCACGCGGGGGAGGACGTGACGTACCTGGTCCGCACGGTGCTGGGCTGAACGGTGCTGGTTGACCGTGCTGGGCTGAACGCTCAGCGCCTCCTTGGCCCGCACCGTGCCGGGGCGAACGCTCAGCGCCCCTCCGGCAGCCATCCCAGGGCGCGCGAGATCCCGCGCGCCGCGATCCGCACCGCCGGGGCCAGCACCGGTACCTGGGCGTCGGCCTCGGGCACCACCACCGACACCGCCGCGACCACCGCGCCGCCGGTTCCCCGTATCGGCGCGGCCACCGACACGGCGTCGTCGGTCACCTGACGACTGCTCACCGCGACTTCGGTACGGCGCACTTCGGCGAGCTCGCGGCGCAGCCGGGCGGGGTCGGTGATCGTGTACGGGGTGAAGGACGCCAGCGGCCCGGAGCAGTACTCCTCCTGGCGGGCCGGGTCGTCATGGGCCAGCAGGGCCAGGCCGACCCCGGTGGCGTGCAGGGGCCAGCGGGCGCCGACGCGGATGTGGACGCCGACCGCGGAGCGGCCCGAGAGCCACTCGATGTAGACGACCTCCGGGCCGTCCCGCACCGCCAACTGCACGTTCTCGTGCGTCGCTTCGTACAGGTCCTCCAGATGGGGCAGGGCGACCTGCCGCAGGGCGAGGCCGCGAGGGGCCAGTGCCGCGATCTCCCACAGCCTCAGTCCCACGTGGTAGACGCCGCCCGGGTCCCGCTCCAGGGCACCCCACTCGGTGAGGGCGCCCACCAGACGGTGCGCGGTGGTCAGGCTCAGCCCCGCCCGCCGGCTGATGTCCGTCAGGCTCAGCGCCGGATGCTCGTGGTCGAAGGCGGCGAGCACGGACAGCAGCCGGTCGGGCGCGGAACGAGGGGTCATGGCCGGGCGTCTCCCGGGTGGGCCGGATCGCGGGGGCGGCGAAATCGCTCGCCAGTGTGTGCAGCGCGCCCACCGTAGCCCGTGCGATCAGTCCGTGACCTGCCGGTACGAGAAGACGCTCGTCGACACGGCGCACACACCGGGCTGGATCACCTCGGCGCGCAGGGTGCCGCTGCGCGCGTCGTAGTCCACGCCTTCCGTCTCGAACGTGCCCGTGCACAGGCTGCGTTGCGGCAGGGCGAACAGGGCCCGCACCGCCCCGGTGATCGGCTGGCCGTCGAGCTTGCGGGGCAGGTCGACCTGGAGGAGCGGGCGGATCTCCGGGAAGAGGGCGCCGGTGGCGTCGTTCGAGGCGCACACCAGACGCGTGTCGGAGACGAAGTCGCAGCCCTGGATGTCCCGTACCGGCTTGTCCAGGGTGATCTGCCAGGCCTCCTTCAGGTCGCCCCCGGCCGGCGGGGTGGCCGGGTTGAGCAGCGGGGTGGGGAAGACCTGGAGGCGGTTCTGGTCGCCCCACTCGCCCGACACCATCCACTGCCCGTCCGGGGAGACGGTCGCGAAGGAGTTGTTCAGCTTCTCGCCCGGGCTGAGCCGGTGCACGTACTCGTAGCGCTGCCCGGCCGGGGTGGTCACCGCGAACATCTTGGAGGTGGCCGTGTCGGGGCCCTGGTAGGCGTCGAAGGTGTGCCCCTGGGCGATGTCCGGGTCACCGATGTGGTTCCAGCCCTTGATGCGCAGCGACAGCGGTATGTCCGCCAGACCCCGGTACAGCAGCGAGCCGTCGGCACGGCTGGCGAGCCCCTGCCCGCCGCCCAGTGTGTCGGTGTACGCCGTGCCGGTCTCCTCCCAGCGCGGGTCACCGGCCGCCGTGGCGGTCCCCGCGCCGAGCACGAGCGACCCCAACAAAGCTACGGCGCATACCAATTGACGTCTCATCAGGCACCCTTCACGTCGACGAAGGCAGGGTTCGAATGGAACCACGTATCGGCCCACGGGTCACCGTTGCCGGGCTCATGGACGATCGGCCCGCCGGGAGACACCCTGCGGGTCGAGCGAGGCGGGGGAGGCACCAGGCGGGCGGCTGTTGTTGGTCGGTCACGGGGAAGGGAGGGGGCGACGCCCGGCAGCGGACGGACCGGCCGACCCCCGGCGCCGACCTCGACGGGCGGGCCCTCGACGGGCGGGCCCTGGACGGGCGGGGCAGGCTCGACGGCCCGGTCCGCGTCGGCCGGGGCAGGCTTGATGGACGCCGCCCTCAGCCGCAACCGGGGCGCGCACACCTCGGTGCCGCGCGGGCCGCACGGTTCGTCGTCCTTCGTGGTCACCCGCAGGGCCACCCAGACCTCGCCACCATCCCCGGGCAGTTCGAACGGCAGCGGCACGGCCGCCGTCTCACCCGGCCGGAGATCGGGCAGCGCGGCGGGAGCGGTCAGGGTGCGGCCGTCGGGGAGGGCCAGCTCCCACTGCCCGGCGAGATGGCTCAGGCCACGGAAGCACTGGTGATTCCGCACCACCAGGCCCTCGTGCCGGAAGGAGTGCAACAGCACCGGCGCCGCGACGTCACGGTGCCCGTGCACCACCGGCTCGGGCGTGCGGTCGGGGAGGGCGGTCCCGTCGACGCCGGAGCCCGCGATCAGCGCGCCGTCCTGAACCGTCTCGCCGAAGTCGCCGCCGTATGCCCGCTGATGACCGGACGTGGCGACACCGTCCTCGTCCGGCCCGGCGCCGCAGCGCCCGGCGGGTCTGCCGTCTGTCACCCGTCGGAGACTTCCGTGGTCCCAGGACCTCCGGATTAAGCCGCCCTGAAGACCCGGCGTTGACTCGATGGCGGCCCAGTGGTGCGGCCCGTTCGCCGGAAAACGCGGGCGCGTCGCCGACCTCGACCGGCGCGTACGGAAGCGAGCGCAGGAACGCGTGGGACGACGCGTACTGTCTACGCAGTGCTGGCAGAACGACGACAGCAGGTGCAGACGTGAAGCTGACGATTCTGGGTGGCGGCGGATTCCGCGTGCCGCTCGTGTACGGGGCGCTGCTGGGGGACCGGGGCGCCGGGCGGGTGACGCGGGTCGTGCTGCACGACCTGGATCCGCGGCGGCTCTCCGCCATCACCCGGGTCCTGGCCGAACAGGCCGCCCAGGTGTCCGACGCGCCCGAGGTCACCGCCACGACCGATCTCGACGAGGCCCTGCGCGGCTCCGACTTCGTCTTCTCCGCGATCCGCGTGGGCGGTCTGGAGGGCCGGGCGAACGACGAGCGCGTCGCCCTCGCCGAGGGTGTCCTCGGACAGGAGACCGTGGGCGCCGGTGGTATCGCATACGGCCTGCGGACCGTGCCGGTGGCCGCGGACATCGCCCGGCGCGTGGCCCGGCTCGCGCCGGATGCCTGGGTCATCAACTTCACCAACCCCGCGGGTCTGGTCACCGAGGCCATGTCCCGCCACCTCGGCGACCGCGTCATCGGCATCTGCGACTCCCCGGTCGGCCTCGGCCGCCGTATCGCCCGCGTGCTCGGCGTGCGGAATCCGGCGGAGGCGTGGATCGACTACGTCGGCCTCAACCACCTCGGCTGGGTCCGCGGTCTGCGCGTCGCCGGCCGGGACGAACTCCCGCGTCTGCTCGCCGATCCCGCCCTGCTCGGCTCCTTCGAGGAGGGCAAGCTCTTCGGCGCCGACTGGCTCCAGTCCCTCGGCGCGATCCCCAACGAATACCTGCACTACTACTACTTCAACCGCGAGGCCGTACACGCCTACCAGCAGGCCGAGCAGACCCGCGGCGCCTTCCTGCGCGACCAGCAGGCCCGCTTCTACGACGAGACGGCCGACCCGGACGCCGAGGCGCTGGCCTCCTGGGACCGTACCCGCGCCGAGCGCGAGGCCACGTACATGGCGGAGAACCGGGAGACCGCGGGCGCCGGCGAGCGTGACGCCGACGACCTGTCCGGCGGCTACGAGAAGGTCGCCCTCGCGCTGATGCGGGCCATCGCCCGCGACGAGCGCACCACCTTGATCCTGAACGTCCGCAACGGGCACACGCTCTCCGCCCTCGACCGCGACGCCGTCATCGAGGTCCCCTGCCTCGTCGACGCCAACGGCGCCCACCCCGTCGCCGTCGATCCGCTGCCCGACCACGCCACCGGGCTCGTCTGCTCGGTCAAGGCGGTGGAGCGGGAAGTGCTGGCCGCCGCGGAGTCCGGCTCCCGTGCGACCGCCGTCAAGGCCTTCGCCCTGCACCCGCTGGTCGACTCGGTGAACGTCGCCCGGAGGCTGGTCGAGGGCTACACCTCGGTCCATCCCGGCCTCGCCTACCTCGCGTAGGCGATCGCGGTCCGCCGGGGACAAGTCCGTGATCGGCAGGGGGCTCAGGCGTCGGGGGCGGCTGATGATCCAGGCGGTGAGCCCGCCCCGCCGCACCCTCGACGCGATTCCCACGCCCCGCGCGGAAACGCAGCCCCACCAGTCGGCCTACGAGGCCCCGCGCGCCCCGCGCCTGGTGGACTCCCCGGTCTTCGTACTGTCCTCCGTCCGCTCGGGCTCGACCCTGCTGCGGGTGCTGCTGAACAGCCACAGCCACAGCCGCATCCGCGCCCCGCACGAGATGCATCTGCGCACCGTCCACGTCCAGCTGACCCGGGGCTTCACCGCGGACGCCATGAAGGCGCTGGAGCTGGACAGGACCGAGCTGGAACACCTGCTCTGGGACCGGGTGATGCACCTCGAACTCACCCGCAGGTGCAAGGACGTCATCGTCGACAAGACGCCGCCGAACACCCTCATCTGGCCCCGGCTGCACCGATGTTGGCCGAACGCCCGCTCCATCCTCCTGCTGCGCCACCCGGGCGCGATCATCGCGTCCCTCACCGAGCGCCGCAAGGACCCCGACCACGAGGAGATCCTGGCGGAGGTGCTGAACTACTCCGAGAAGCTGGAGGCGGCGCGCCGGACCCTGGACGCCCATGTGGTGACGTACGAGGACCTCACCGCGCAGCCGGAGCAGGCCACCCGGGCCATCCGCGGGTACCTGGGCGTCGAGTGGGAGAGCGGCATGCTCGACTACGGCAGCAAGGACCACGGCAGGTTCCGGCCGCAGCTCGGCGACTGGAGCAGCACCATCAAGTCCGGCCGCATCCAGCCCGCCCGCACGGCCGACCCGACCGCCGAACTGCCGCCGCGTCTGCGGGAGATCGCGACGGCGTGGGGGTACGACGTCTAGGGCCACCAGGGCGGTTCGGCGGAACGGGCTAGAGCGGCAGGGCCTGACCCGCCCTCACCTCAACGGAGTTGATCGGGGCAGGCACGGTCGGCCTGGCCTGCTGGGGCTCCTCCAGGAGCTGCTGAGGCACCGCCCCCGACCGCAGCGGCCGGAGCCCCGAGACCACTGTGTAGTCCTGTCCGAGGAACGGCGGTGCCACCTCTCCCGGGTCCTCGCCGAGAGCGAGCCGCACAGCCGCCCAGGGCGCGTTGATCCCGCACAGCGACAGCTGGTGCAGTCCGCCCGCGGGGCGCGTGTTGACGTCCATCAGCACCGGCCGGTCGCCGAACATCCGGAACTGGATGTTGGACAGGTAGTGCAGTCCGAACCCCTCCGCGATCGCCCGGGCAGGCTCCAGCCACTGCTCATGGAGCGTGAACCCGCGCCGGCGGCCGTTCTTCGTGCGGCCCACCGCCATCCGGATCCGGTTGTCGGGGCCGGTGAGACAGTCCACCGACACCTCCGGCTGCTCCAGGCGCGGCATGACCAGCCAGTCGACCTCTTCCTCGGCCTGCGCGAGGGCGTCCAGCACCAGATCCAGCGGCACGTACGGGCTCGGGAAGCCGTTGAGCTGCGCCATGGAGAAGGGGGAGCGGGTGATCACGCGGAAACCCACCCCGCCGGCCCCGGACGCCGGCTTGAAACAGGCCTTGTGCCCGGCGGCCTCCAGCTCCTCGACCGCGGCGACCAGCTCCTCGGCGTCGCGCACCCGCCACCACGGCGGCACCGGCACCCCGATCGCCTGGACCGCCTCGTACGCGATCACCTTGTCGTGGAAGACGGCCACCGCCTCCGGCGGCGGCGCCAGCAGGGCCGTGCCGACCGCCTCGAACTCCGCGCGGTGCGCCACCACCGCCGCCTGGTGCAGCCGCGGCACGAACACGTCGATGCCGCGGCGCTGGCACTGATCGAGGGCGTACTCGACGTACCCGGCCGGGGACAGGCCCTCCGGCTCCAGCTCGGCGGTGTCGGCGGCGGCCAGCACGGGGGAGTCGGCGTCACCGTGCGTGGCATGGATCTCGACGGCCCGGTCGCCGGGATTTCGGCGGAGCTGATCCATGAAGAACACGTTCTCCGCGTACGTGCGGTTGAGCCAGACGCGTACGCGAGAGACCATGCAGGCCACCTTTCACGGTTTGCGGGCACGGCGAAGCAGGCCGGGCCCGGCCAGGGAGTTTGGAGGTACACCAAACCGCCCCCTGCGAAGGGATGTTTTACGGCGGTGGTGTATAGGGCGATCATACGGCCCCGCGAAGGCCTCGCGTGCAACATGCGTGTTACGGATTTTCCGATCATGAGCGGACGGATCATGGGACACCGTGGTCGCGCCCCGACACACCCGCCGTGGGCGGGAACCCGTCTTGTACCGGACTCGCGAATGTGTTCTCGTGGTGCTTTCCACGTGCGGAGGGGGACGAGAGGTGGCGTCGACGGTCGGCGGTGCCGGACAGCTGCTGGCCATCAGTGACCTGCACATCGGCTACGAGGAGAACCGCGCGTTAGTCGAGAAGATGCGCCCGGAGACCGATGACGACTGGCTGGTGGTCGCCGGTGACGTCGCGGAGACGGTGGCCGACATCCGATGGGCCCTGCACACGCTCTCCGGACGCTTCAGCAAGGTCATCTGGGCCCCCGGCAACCATGAGTTGTGGACCCACCCCAGGGACCCCGTCACCCTGCGCGGCGTCGCCCGCTACGACTACCTGGTCGCCATGTGCCGGGAACTCGGCGTGGTCACCCCCGAGGACCCCTACGTCGTCTGGGAGGGCGTCGGCGGCCCCGTGGCCGTCGCCCCGCTGTTCCTGCTGTACGACTACTCCTTCCTGCCGGCCGGCTGCGCGACCAAGGAACAGGGGCTCCAGTACGCGCAGGGCACCGGCATCGTCTGCAACGACGAGTACCTGCTGCACCCCGACCCCTACCCCTCCCGCGAGGCCTGGTGCCGGGCCCGGATCGCCGAGACCGAACGCCGCCTCGACGCGCTCCCCGGCGACCTGCCCACGGTCCTGGTCAACCACTACCCGCTCGACCGGCACCCCATGGAGATCCTCTGGCACCCCGAGTTCGCCATGTGGTGCGGCACCGAGCTGACCGCGGACTGGCACCGCAGGTTCCGGGTGGAGACCATGGTCTACGGCCATCTGCACATCCCGCGGACCACCTGGCACGACGGCGTCCGCTTCGAGGAGGTGTCGGTGGGCTACCCGCGCGAGTGGCGCAAGCGCCCGGAACCGCCGGGACGGCTGCGCCGCATACTGCCCAGGGAGGTCGGGGCCCCGTGATCGAGGAACTGCTGCCGGACGCGGTGGTGACCGTGGAGGCGTACGGCGAGGAGGACGCCGAGGCCGCCCTGTACCCCGAGGAAGCGGCCGTCGTCGCGCGGGCCGTGGACAAGCGACGCCGTGAGTTCGCCGCCGTACGCCTCTGCGCTCGCCGGGCCATGGAGAAGCTCGGCGTGGCGGCACAGCCCCTCGTGCCGGGGGAGCGGGGCGCCCCGCGCTGGCCCGAGGGCCTGGCCGGCAGCATGACCCACTGCGACGGCTACTGCGCCGCCGCCCTGGTCCGCGCCGCCGACCTGGCCTCCCTCGGCATCGACGCCGAACCCAACGCGCCGCTCCCGGACGGGGTCATGGCCGCCGTGTCGCTGCCCGGCGAGGCCCAGCGGGTGAGCAGGCTCTCCCAGGAGCGGCCCGACATCCGCTGGGACCGGCTGCTGTTCAGCGCCAAGGAGTCCGTCTACAAGGCGTGGTTCCCGCTCACCGGCAAGTGGCTGGACTTCACCGAGGCCGACATCGACCTCTACCTCGACGCGCCCGGACGATCCGGCGGCGGCTTCAGCGCCGCGCTGCTCGTCCCGGGCCCGCAGGTCGGCGCCCGGCGCGTCGGCGTCTTCGAGGGCCGCTGGACCGTCGAGCACGGCCTGGTCGCCACGGCCGTCACGGTGCCGCACGGCTGAACCGCCTCACGGCTCCGGGCACCAGCTCTGCAGCAGCCGGAAGAACTCCTCCTCGTTGCCGGTCAGGCCGGCGTCCGCCAGGGCGCGCTCCGCCTCCGCGAGCACGCTCGGCGGCACCACGGGTGGCCGGGGATCGCCGGGCGGGCCTCCGGCGGCGTCGAAGGCGGCCCGCACGGTGTGCAGCAGCCGTAGATACGCCTGCACGGCGATGCGTTCGCGGTCCGTCAGTACAGCGGTGGGCATCGGTCGGCTCTCCCCAAGTCGGCGTCGTCTGTCCCGCCCCGCGGATGAGGGGCGCACCACCAGCTTGCCGTCCACCACTGACAATCGGGCCGGGACCACTCGCCGGTTCGCCCACTCAGCGGTGACGTGATGCGCCCCTGGCCTGCCCTGTCCGTCCCCGCCTGCCGACAAGGGCGCTCAGCCCTGCGGGCCCCGGTACCCGAGCGACGCCTCGATACGGCCCGCCAGCCGGTCCTGGCGCACCGGTCCCCGCAGCGTCGAACCCGCGAGCCAGGTACGGCACTTGCTGGCGAGCAGCAGCCCGAAGCTCTCGGCCTCCTGCTCGTCGGTGAGGTCGAAGCGGCTGCGCGCCGCCACCTGCCGTACCGTCGCCTCCAGCTGGGCGTCGTCCTGGAGCAGCCGCGCGGCCACTGCCGCGCCGTCGACGTGGTGGGCGCTGTGCCCGGCCTTCATGTGCCACAACTCGTGACCGAGGATCACCAACTGATGGTCCGGGGCGGTGCGTTCCTCGATCACGACGAGGTCCTGGTCGGCCATGTCGAGCCACAGCCCGCTCGCGGTGCCGGCCGGGAAGGCGGCCGTGCGGAAGCGGACGGGGCGGCCGCGGCGTCTGGCCATCGCCGCGCACAGGGCGCCGTACAGGTCCGCCGGGTGCGCCGGAGCGGGGAGCTCCAGTTCTCCGACCAGTTCGCCGCACAGGCGGTGCATGTCCCTACGGATGCCCACAGTTCTCCCCCGGGTCACGACTCGGGCCGCTTGACGCTCTCCAGGAGCATGTCCAGCCACTCGGCGACCTTGTCGCGATGCTGGTCGGTGGGCAGTTGCGCGGCACGCCAGGCGATCCCGCGCACGCCATGGTCCTGCAGCAGCCGCTCCAGCGGGTCCTCGGCCGCGACGGCCGCCTCCCGCTCGGCGAGCTGCTGGAGGAGCTCCTGCTCGGTGCGCTGGAGGGCGCCGGCGAGCGCCTCGGGGTCCTCCGCGGTGAGGAATCCGGCGTGCACCCGGAAGAAGCGCTGGATGGCGTCGCAGTGCTCCATCGTGGGGCGCCGGTCGCCGTTGATCAGGGCGCCCGCCTGCTGCCGCGACATGCCCGCGCCGTCGGCGATCTCCTGCTGGGTGTACTTGCGGCCGTTGGGCTTCAGCCGGGTGCGCCGCAGCAGGTCCAGCCGCTGGAGGAAGCGGGCCTGGACGTCGGGTTCGCCCGCGGGCCGGCCGCGCAGCAGCGCCTTGACCACGGGCTCGGAAACACCGGAGGCGACGGACAGCCGGCCGGTGTCGAAGACGTCGGTGTGCGGCACGCCCAGCCGGTCGGCGAGCGCGGTCACGCGAGCGACGACGGCCGGCAGTGCCGCCGTCCCCGTGGCGCCCGGTCCCTCGAAGCCACCCGTCACCGACAGAACTCCTACGTCTCTCACCGTGTTCTCACCAGCGGTCGCGTGTGAACTTCCCGGAGAGTAGCGGGTGGTTCGAACTCACATCCAGGTCTCGCCACAACTGTGGCCAATTTCAGCCGTCAACCGGCATGGAATGCCACGATAGTTGACACCGCTCGCATCGGGGCAGCAGGATCGGGGCGCCGCGTCAAGGCCGCACAGGCAAGAGGGGTGACCTCCCGATGGCATTTCAGGCAGGGCAGCGATCGGCACCGCGGCCCGTTCCCGGGGATCCGGAGGTCCAGGCCTATCTCCAGGACTGCGCGACGCTCCTGGAGGCCGTGTCCTTCCCCTCCGTCGTGCTGGACCACCGCTGGGACGTCGTCCTGGCCAACGCCGCATTCGCGTCACTCTTCCGGGGCGTGGGCCCGCATCCGACGGCCATGCCGGGTGACAACTTCCTCCGGTTCGTGCTCTTCCACCCCGACGCGAGCACGGTGCTCGGGGAGCACGAGTCCCGCTGGTGCCTGCCGATGCTCGCCAACTTCGCCGCCGCCGTGGAGCGCCAGGGGCACGACCACGGCCTCCAGGCCATCCGCCGGGACATCGCCCAGGACCCCATCATGGAGGCCGCCTACCGGCACGGCCTGCCGCACTGGATCCGCACGGTCGGCGAGCAGGCCCTCGCGCACGACGGGGCCGTACGACCGCTGCTGCACCCGGACCCCCGCTGGGGCGCCACCGACTGCCGGATCGTCGACGAGACACCGGGCGTCCTCAAGGACCTGGGCTACACGCGGATCACCCTGGTGCTGCGCGAGGCGCCTCGCCCCGCCCGCCCTTCCCGCAGAGCGGGACGCCCGCGGCGCACGGCGGCCCACCTGAGCGTGGTGGCCGCCCCCGAGGTCTGACAGGCACCGTCGGCGTTCAGGTCGCCGACGGCGCCTCGTCAGGACCCCTGTCGCCCCGGCTCCCGGCCCTGTCGCCCCGGCTCCCGGCCCGGCCGCCCCGGCTCCCGGCCCGGCCGCCCCGGCTCCCGGTCCGACCGCCCCGGCGGAAACCCTTCGTGAAGGCCCGCGTCGTGGCATTC
Source organism: Streptomyces sp. YS415 (assembly GCF_023544665.1). Lineage (GTDB taxonomy): Bacteria > Actinomycetota > Actinomycetes > Streptomycetales > Streptomycetaceae > Streptomyces. Next base: position 188,853 of record NZ_JAMJFL010000008.1, on the reverse strand, counting down.
CCAGCAACAGAACCATGTGACATAGTACTGCCGTGAGCATGCGACTGACCTGCGACGTCGTGGTCGTCGGGGCCGGGATGGTGGGCGCCGCCTGCGCGCTGTACGCCGCCCGGGCCGGACTCGACGTCATCGTGGTCGACCGCGGCCATGTGGCCGGCGGCACGACCGGAGCGGGGGAGGGCAACCTCCTCGTCTCCGACAAGGAGCCCGGCCCCGAACTCGGCCTCGCGCTCCTGTCGGTCCGGCTGTGGGCCGAACTCGCCCGGCAATACGGCGAGCTGGTGGAGTACGAGGCCAAGGGCGGCCTCGTCGTGGCCTCGTCCCCCGCAGGGCTCACCGCCCTCCAGCGCCTCGCCGACGAGCAGCGCGCCGCCGGAGTCCTCGCCCGGCCCGTCACCGGCACCGCCCTGTACGACCTGGAGCCTCACCTAGCCCCCGGCCTGCCGGGCGGCATGCACTACCCGCAGGACGCCCAGGTGATGCCCGCCCTGGCCGCCGCCCACCTGCTGCGCGCCTCCGGCGCCCGGCTCCTCACCGGCCGTACCGTCACGGCCGTCCCCCGCACCCCGGCCGGCGCGGTCCGCGGCGTCCGCACCGACCACGGCGACATCCACGCCCCGGCGGTCGTCAACGCCGCCGGCACCTGGGGCGGCGAACTGGCCGCCCTCGCCGGCACCCACCTGCCCGTCCTCCCGCGCCGCGGCTTCGTCCTCGTCACCGAACCCCTGCCGCGCCTGATCCGGCACAAGGTGTACGCCGCCGACTACGTGGCCGACGTCGCCAGCGACTCGGCCGCGCTGCAGACCTCACCCGTGGTGGAGGGCACGGCCGCGGGCCCGGTGCTGATCGGCGCCAGCCGGGAGCGCGTCGGCTTCGACCGGACCTTCTCGCTGCCGGTCGTCCGGGAGCTGGCGGCCGGCGCGACCCGGCTCTTCCCCGCCCTGGCGGACGTCCGCGCCCTGCGCTCCTACCTCGGCTTCCGCCCGTACCTGCCCGACCACCTGCCCGCCATCGGCCCCGACCCCCGGGTCCCCGGCCTGCACCACGCCTGCGGACACGAGGGCGCCGGCATCGGCCTCGCCACCGGCACCGGGCACCTCATCGCCCAGGCGCTCGCCGGGAAGACCCCCGACCTCGACCTGACGCCGTTCCGACCCGACCGCTTCCCCGAGCCCGCGGAGGCCGCGTGAGAACGCCCCTGGACCTGGCCGGAGCCCGCCCCGGCCCCGCCTTCACCGTCACGCTCGACGGCCGGGCGATCGAGGCCCTGCCCGGACAGACCGTGGCCGCCGCGCTCTGGACGGCCGGCGTCACCTCCTGGCGCACCACCCGCGGCGAGGGCCGCCCGCGCGGCGTCTTCTGCGGCATCGGCGTCTGCTTCGACTGCCTGGTCACCGTCAACGACCGCCCCAACCAACGCGCCTGCCTGGTCCCCCTGCACCCCGGCGACGCGATCCGCACCCAGGAGGGGACCGGCCACGATGACTGACCGACCCCACCTCGCGGTGATCGGTGCCGGCCCGGCGGGCCTCGCCGCGACCGTCGCGGCCGCCGCCCACGGCCTGCGGGTCACCCTGATCGACGCGGCGCCGGAGGCGGGCGGCCAGTTCTACCGCCACCCCCCGGCCGCCCTGCGCGCCCGCCACCCCGAGGCCCTGCACCACCAGTGGCGCACCTGGGAACGGCTCCGGGACGGGCTGCACACCCATGTAAAGGCTGAAAGAGTCAGGCAGTTGACGGATCATCATGTCTGGCTGGTCGAGCGGCGCCGTCACGGATTCACCGTGCACGCCCTCGTCGGACCCGAACAGCGGGACCCGGCGGAGGTGCGCGCCGACGCCGTCCTGCTGGCCACCGGCGGCTACGAGAAGGTGCTGCCCTTCCCCGGCTGGACCCTGCCCGGGGTCGTCACCGCGGGCGGAGCGCAGGCCATGCTCAAGGGCGGCCTTGCGGTGTCCGGCCGTACCGCCGTGGTCGCCGGGACCGGGCCGCTGCTGCTGCCGGTGGCGACCGGGCTCGCGGCGGCGGGCGTCCGCGTGGCCGCGCTCGTGGACTCGGCCGGACCGGCGGCCTTCGTACGCCGGTCCCGGGCGCTGCTCGCCGAACCCGCCAAGGTCATCGAAGGCGCCGGGTACACGGCACGGCTGCTGCGGCACCGGGTGCGCACGCTCACCGGGCACACCGTGGTCGAGGCGCACGGCACCGCACGGCTGGAGGCGGTCACCGTGGCCGCGCTCGACCGCGTGGGGCGGGTCAGGCCCGGCACCGCCCGCCGTATCCCTTGCGCCACCCTCGCCGTGGGGCACGGGATGCTCCCGGGTACCGACCTCGCCGAGACCCTGGGCTGCCGGCTCGACGGACTCGCCGTGCACGTCGACGACGAGCAGCGCACCGACGTCCCCGGCGTCTGGGCGGCGGGCGAGACCACCGGCATCGGCGGCTCGGCCCTCTCGCTCGCCGAGGGCCACATCGCGGGCCGCTCCGCCGCCGCCCGGCTGCACGGCACCGCACCCGACCCGCGCGCGTGGGCGGCGGCCACCCGGACCCGTACCCGGCTGCGCGCCTTCTTCGCCGCGCTGGACACGGTGTACGCCCCGCCCGCCCACTGGGCCGACCTGATCACCGACGACACCGTGGTGTGCCGGTGCGAGGAGGTCACCGGCGGCGCGATCCGCGAGTCCGTCGCCGGTCTCGGGGCCGGGGACGCGCGGACCGTGAAGCTGCTGACCCGGGCCGGGATGGGCTGGTGCCAGGGACGGATGTGCGGGCCGGCGGTCGCGGGACTGGCGGGGTGCGCACTCACACCGTCGCGCGGACCGTTCGCCCGGCCCGTGCCGCTCGGGGTGCTGGCACGGGCCGGGGAGACGGACGGCGATTGATCACCCCGCAGGACGCAGGACGCAGGACAGTGAAATGTCACACTTCACCGAGGGAAGGCCCGTATGACCACCACCGACCACCGCCCCTGGCACGGAGTCCTCGTCGCCACCGCCCTCCCGCTCCGCGACGACCTCTCCGTCGACCACGGCCGCTACGCCGAGCACTGCGCCTGGCTGGTGGCGAACGGCTGCGACGGCGTCGTGCCGAACGGCTCGCTCGGCGAGTACCAGGTCCTCACCCCCGAGGAGCGTGCCCGGGTCGTCGAGACCGCCGTGGCCGCCGTCGGCGGCGAGCGGGTCATGCCGGGCGTCGCCGCGTACGGCTCGGCCGAGGCCCGCCGCTGGGCCGAGCAGGCCCGGGACGCCGGGTGCGCGTCCGTGATGCTGCTGCCGCCGAACGCCTACCGCGCCGACGAGCGGTCGGTGCGGGCGCACTACGCCGAGGTCGCGAAGGCGGGCCTGCCGGTGGTCGCGTACAACAACCCCATCGACACCAAGGTCGACCTGGTGCCGGAGCTGCTGGCCCACCTGCACGCCGAGGGTCACATCCACGCGGTCAAGGAGTTCTCCGGTGATGTCCGCCGCGCCTACCGCATCGCCGAACTCGCCCCGGACCTTGACCTGTTGATCGGCGCCGACGACGTCCTGCTTGAACTGGCGCTGGCCGGCGCCAAGGGCTGGGTGGCGGGCTACCCGAACGCGCTGCCCGCGGCGACGGTGCGGTTGTACCGCGCGGCCGTCGCGGGGGACCTGGACACCGCGAAGGAGCTGTACGCGCAGCTGCACCCGCTGCTGCGCTGGGACTCTCGGGTGGAGTTCGTGCAGGCCATCAAGTTGTCCATGGACGTCGCCGGGAGGTACGGCGGTCCCGTGCGCCCGCCGCGCGTGCCGTTGCTGCCCGAGCAGGAGGCCGTCGTCCGCGCGGCCACGGAAAAGGCCCTCGCGGCCGGACGGGACTAGGGATCATGCGCAGCGAACTCGTCCTGCACGCCGTCGACTCGCACACCGAGGGCATGCCCACCCGGGTCGTCACCGGCGGCATCGGCACCGTCCCGGGCGCCACCATGAACGAGCGGCGGCTGTACTTCCGCGAGCACCGCGACCACATCAAGCGGCTCCTGATGAACGAGCCGCGCGGCCACTCGGCGATGAGCGGCGCGATCCTCCAGCCGCCCACCCGCCCGGACTGCGACTGGGGCGTCCTCTACATCGAGGTCTCCGGCTACCTGCCGATGTGCGGGCACGGCACGATCGGCGTGGCGACCGTCCTGGTGGAGACCGGCATGGTCGAGGTCGTCGAGCCGGTCACCACCATCCGGCTCGACACCCCGGCGGGCCCGGTCGTCGCCGAGGTCGCGGTGGAGGGCGGGGCCGCGAAGGCGGTCACCCTGCGGAACGTGCCGTCCTTCTCCGTCGCCCTCGACCGCAGGATCACACTCCCCGACGGACGCACGGTGACATACGACCTGGCCTACGGCGGCAACTTCTACGCCATCCTCCCGCTGACGGAGTTCGGGCTGCCCTTCGACCGCACCCGCAAGGACGACATCCTGCGGGCGGGCCTGTCCCTCATGGAGGCGATCAACGCCGAGGCGGAGCCCGTCCACCCCGAGGACCCCTCCATCCGCGGCTGCCACCACGTCCACCTGTACGCGCCGGACGCCACCGCCCGGCACTCGCGGCACGCGATGGTGATCCACCCCGGCTGGTTCGACCGCTCGCCCTGCGGCACCGGCACCAGCGCCCGCATGGCGCAGTTGCACGCCCGCGGCGAACTCCCGCTGCACACCGAGTTCGTCAACGAGTCCTTCATCGGCACGACGTTCACCGGCCGGCTCCTCGGCACCACCGAGGTCGCGGGGCGCCCCGCCGTCCTGCCGAGCTTCACCGGCCGCGCCTGGATCACCGGAACCGCCCAGTATCTCCTCGACCCGAGCGACCCGTTCCCGGCCGGGTTCGTGCTGTAGACCGGGCAGGGATAATGGCCGGTGACGCGTGACATTGCATTCCTAGGAGACAGCTCTATGGCCGCCCAGCCCGTCGGCGCCCCCTCCCTGCCCACGCTGGGCGGCAAGAAGCGCAGCTACCGCGAGGGGGTCGCGGACGCCCTGCGGGCCGCGCTGATCGCCGGTGAGCTGCTGCCCGGCGAGGTGTACTCGGCGCCGACCCTGGCCGCCCGCTTCGGCGTCTCGGCGACGCCGGTGCGCGAGGCGATGCTGGACCTCGCCAAGGAGGGCCTGGTGGACACCGTCCCCAACAAGGGCTTCCGGGTCACCGCGGTCTCCGACCGGCAGCTCGACGAGTACACGCACATCCGCGCGCTCATCGAGATCCCCACGGTGGTCGAGCTGGCCAGGACCGCCGACCCGGTCTCGCTGGAGGCGCTGCGCCCGGCGGCCCGGGAGATCGTGCAGGCGGCGGCCGCCGGTGACCTGATCGCGTACGTCGAGGCCGACACCCGCTTCCATCTCGGCCTGCTCGCCCTGGCCGGCAACGCCCACCTCGTCGAGGTCGTCGGGGACCTGCGCTCCCGCTCCCGTCTCTACGGGCTCACCGCGCTGGTGAAGGCGGGCCGTCTGCTGGCCTCCGCGGAGGAGCACCTGGAACTCCTCGACGCCCTGCTGGCCCGGGACGAGCACGCCGTGCGGCAGGTCATGACCCGGCACCTCGGCCATGTGCGCGGACTGTGGGCCGCGCGGGAGGCGGCGCGTCCCGCTCAGTGAGGCGGAGGCACGTCCGACCTGCTGACCGGCACGCCCCGTTTGAACGTCGAACTCCTCTTACTCCTGGAACACGAACGCCATGCCGGCAGGGGGCCGGTCACCTTCCGCCTCCCAGCAGCACTTCGCCGCCGGCCGGCGCGAGCAGCCCGCCCACGCACTGCTGATCACAGGTCCAGCACGAGCCGCATCCCCCGGCACCGGGACACGCAGATGAGCATGGTCTCCCCGGCCGCGCGCTCGGCGTCGCTCAGCACCGAGTCCCGGTGGTCGGGGGTGCCCTCGACGACATCCGTCTCGCAGGTTCCGCAGGTGCCCTCGGTGCAGGAGTACAGCACCTCGACCCCGGCGGCGCGCACCGAGTCCAGCACGGAGACCCCGGGCGGGACGGTGACGGTCCGGCCGCTCCGGGCGAGGACGACGTCGAACTCGGCGTCCTCTGCGGCCGGTTGCTCCTTCGGGCGGAACCGCTCGACGTGGAGGACTCCGGCCGGGCACCGTTCCTGCACCGCGTCCAGGAGGGGGCCCGGGCCGCAGCAGTAGACGAGGGTGCCGTCGGGGAGGCCGTCGAGGGCACCGCCCAGGTCCAGCAGTCCGGTCTCGTCCTGAGGGGCGAGCGTCACGCGGTCGCCGTAGCGCCGTAGTTCCTCGGTGAAGGCCATGGAGGCGCGGGTGCGGCCGCCGTACAGGAGCGTCCACTCGGCGCCCGCCGCGTCGGCCGCGGTGAGCATGGGGAGGATCGGGGTGATCCCGATGCCACCCGCGACGAAGCGGTAGCGGGCGGCCGGGCGGAGGGCGAAGTTCTGGCGCGGCCCGCGCACCCGGACGGTGTCGCCGGGCCGCAACCGCTCGTGCACGCAGGCCGATCCGCCCCTCCCGTCCGGCTCCCGCAGCACGGCGATCCGCCAGGCGGCGCGGTCGGCGGGGTCGCCGCACAGGGAGTACTGCCGCTCCATGCCGGGACCGAGGAGCAGATCGACGTGGGCCCCGGGCTCCCACGCGGGGAGCGGCCGGCCGAGGGGGTGGGCGAAGGTGAGTCCGAGCACCCCTTCCGCGAGCAACTCCTTCTTGCGGACGACGAGTTCGGTCATGAAGCGTGTCCCTCGGGGTGGCCGAGCATCCACTCCCACATCTCGACGGGGTCCTCGGCGGTGTGCTGGGCGCCGCAGTGACAGGTGCCGCGCGACACGTCGGTGCCCGGCAGCCAGTCGATCCGGTAGACCTCGCCGGTCGGAGCGGTCACAGCACCTTCTCCACGGGCTTGTCGCCCTCCTCGGCCAGCCGGGCGAGGATGCGGCGGGCGGCCAGACCGCCGGTGTCGATGTTGATGCTGAGTTCCTGGTAGCCGTCGGGTTCGGTGCGGAGCGAGCGCTGGAGCAGGTTGAGCGCGGTGACGTCCTGCATGACCACCGTGTGGTTGTTGCTCCGCAGGAACTCGGTGACCCCGGCGTCGTCCGTGGCCCAGTCGCGCGAAACGGCCCAGAAGTCGTACACCCTGCCCTCGGCGGAGGGGGTGATGGCGTACGTGATCTCGGTGTGGAAGCCGCCCGGGTCGCTGCCGTCGGCCACGGGCAGCACGCCGACCGGAGCGACCCTGCTGTGCAGGAGGTAGAGACAGGGCGCGTGGTACTCGATGTCCTGCCGGCGCATGATGCGGCCGCTGATGCCGGTCGACTCGGCGTAGAACGGCGGGCATTCGGCGTCGTCCATGTGCCGGCTCACCCGGACGATCCCCGCGCCCTCGTCGACCTCCGTGGTGATCGGCGTCTCGGCCACCTCGGGAGTGCCGATGTAACCGCCGTGCAGATAGGTCTCGTGGGAGAGGTCGAGGAGGTTGTCGACCAGGAGGCCGTAGTCGCAGTCGATGGGTTCCATGCCGCGGACGGTGGTCCAGCCGGGCGCGTCGAGGTGCGCGGCGCGCGGCACCGCCTGCGGATCGGCGAGCGCCGGGTCGCCGATCCACACCCACACCAGCGAGTCCTGCTCGATCACGGGGTAGGAGGCGACGCGGGCGGTGCGCGGCACGCGCTTCTGCCCCGGCACGTACACGCAGGCCCCGGTCGTGTCGTAGGTGAACCCGTGGTACCCGCAGACGATCCGGTCCCCGTCGAGCCGCGTCGGCGCCTCCGACAGCGGGTACCTGCGGTGCACACATCGGTCGTGCAGCACGACGGGGGTGCCGTCCTGCTCGCTGCGGTAGAGAACGAGCGTCTCCCCGAGGACCGTCCGGCCGAGCAACTCCCGCCCGACCTCATGGCTGTAGGCGGTGACGTACCACTGGTTCCTGGCGAAGGCGGTGGTGTGTGGCATGGCATTCCCGTCCCTGAGAGCGGGGCGCCGTCGCCCCGCGTGCCGTGGTGGGAACCAGGGTCGTGCGGCTCAGGGTGGCGGGGCAAGGCGGCTTCCGTCAGGCGGAAGCGCTACCGGTGCGGGGCGCCGGCGGTCACGGACGGGGACGGGTGCGCTGCCACCGGGGCCGGGCGTCGGCGCCCCGGCGTCCGGCCACCGAGGCGCAGCGCGGGCACACCCGCTGCACCCGGTCCGCCGCGCCCCCGGACTCGGGGAGCGTGTCCGGCCAGCCGACGTGCGGGAAGCGCGTCAGCCAGGAGCGAGCCAGAGACAGCCCGCAGACCGTCTCGTTGCGTCCCGGCTCCCAGGCGTGGACCTCCCCGGCGGGCAGTCGGCGCCGCCCCTCCTCCTCGTCGGTCCACTGCCCCGACGCGGCGACGGCGTACTGCTTGCTGCGTCCCATGACGGCCTGCCGTGGTCCTACTGCTCGCTCGTGCCCGTGTCGTCCGTGTCCTCCGGGGCCTCGCCCTCCGCCTGGGACGGCGTCGTCCGGGGCGTCTCGGGGCGTTCGTCGTCGGCGGTGTCCGGCTGCCGGTCACCCTCCGCCTGGGACGGGGTCTGCTCACTCATCGGGCGCCTCCCTCGTGACAAAAGCCGTTTCGGTTCCGGGATGCCGTGCGGCAGCCCGCCGCGCCGGTGCGCGGGGCTCGCCGAGTACCCCGCACCGGATGTGCTCATTCCGCAGCAGAGTGACGGCGGAGGCGGGCCGGGTCGGACCGGGCGGCGCGGGTACCCGGCCCGCGGCGGAGGCGGACGGCAGGTGTCCGCCCCGGGCCGAACGAGGGAGGTAACGGCATGGGACTGCGCGATCACGTGGTGGTGGTGACCGGGGCGTCCAGCGGGATCGGACGGGCCACGGCGGAGGCGTTCGCCCGCAAGGGGTGCGCCGTGGTGCTGGCCGCGCGCCGCGAGGAGGCCCTGGAGGCCACCGCCGAAAAGTGCCGGAAGCATCGCGGGGCGCGGGCGCTGGTGGTGCCGACCGACGTGACGGACGCCGGGGCCGTGGAGGCGCTGGCGCGGCGCGCGGTGCTGGAGTTCGGCCGGATCGACGTCTGGGTCAACAACGCGGCCGTCAACGCCTTCGGCCGATTCGAGGACGTCCCGCTGGAGGACTTCCGCAAGGTCCTGGACGTCAATGTGATGGGCTGTGTGTACGGGGCCCGGGCGGCCCTGCCGGTGATGCGCGAGCAGGGAACCGGCACCCTGATCAACATCTCGTCCATCGTGGGGGCCGTCGCCCAGCCGTACAGCCATCCGTACAGCATGTCCAAGCACGCCGTACGGGGGCTCGGCACGAGCCTGCGGCAGCAGCTGCGGGTCGAAGGCGTCAAGGGCATACAGGTGTGCACCGTGCTGCCCGCGACCATCGACACCCCGCACTTCGAGCAGGCGGCCAACTACACCGGGCGCAAGGTGGTCGCCATGCCGCCCGTCTACTCGCCCGAGCGGGTCGCCCGGGCGGTCGTCGCCCTCGTCGGCCATCCCCGTCGCGAAGTCGTCGTGGGACCGGCGGGCCGCGCCCTGGTGCGCCAGGCCCGGCTGGCCCCGGGACTCGCGGAACGGGCCATGGCACGGCAGACGGACAAGAGCCATCTGTCCCGCGAGGAGGCCCCGGCCACCCAGGGAGCGCTGCACGTGCCGGCGCCCGGCCCGGGAGCCGTGCACGGCGGCTGGCACGGGCGGCGGCGGACGGCGATGCGCAGGACGGCCGTCACCGCCGCGCTGGCCGGAGCGGCCGTGACCGCGGGGCGCCGCCTGGTCCGCGGCCCCTCGCACGCCTGAACCGCGTCACGCGCGTACGCCTGAAGCGCCCGTACGCACGCGTTGCCCGAGCCTGACACGCGTCCGCCCCAGGGGAAGCCCCTGGGGCGGACGGCTCGGCGGCCAGACCGGCGTCAGCCCGCCACCGGCACGGGCACCCGGACGCCCGCCATGACCAGCCCGCTGCGCACCCGGGCGGGGATGCGGTTCAGCGGGATCCGCAGGTCCTGCTCGGGCACCTCGTACTCCAGCCGGGCCAGCCGCGGCCCGAGGGCCTGCAGCAGGGCGACGGTGACGTCCTCGCCGGGGCAGCGATGCCCGGTGGCGCGGTCGCCCCCGCCCTGCGGGACGAGTTCGTCGCGCCCGGGCGGCCGCTCCAGGAAGCGCCGCGGATCGAAGGTGTACGGGTCTCCCCACAGGGCGGGATCGTGGTTCTGCCCGTACAGGTCCAGCAGGACCAGCGCGCCGGACGGGATCGGCTCGCCCTGCCACTCCAGGTCGGTGACGGCCCGGCCGCCGAGGAAGGGGGCGAAGGGGTAGAAGCGCCGCAGCTCGTGGGCGAACGCCACGGCGTACGCCGGGTCGCCCTCGGCCAGCTGTTCCCTGATCTCGGGCCGGTGGTGCAGCGCGTGACCGGCATACGCGACGAACCAGCACACCGCGACGGTCGGACGGATGACATTGAGCAGTTCGACGGCGGCGGTGCGGGGGTCGAGGGGCCGGCCGTCGGCGTCCCGGTGGCGGACGACCGTGTCCAGCGCCGACCCGGCCGGCGCGGTGGCGGCACCGGCCCGTACGTCCTCGACCAGGCGGGCCAGCCGTGCTTCCTCGCGGTCGCGCGCCTGGCGGGCCCGCCAGTGGCGCGGCCCGAGCGAGGCGAAGCCGTCGACCATGGCGACCAGGTCCCGGGCCACCGCGTCGGCGTCCTCCAGCGGGACGCCCGCCCAGCGGCAGACGCCCCGGGTGAGCACGCGGCTCGCCTCGTCGAACAGGACCACCGACGGGCGCCCGGACCAGGAGGTGACGGCCTCGTCCCAGGCCGCGGCGACGCATCCGACCAGCTCACCGACGGCCTCCCGGCCGGTGAGCAGGGACAGGAACATCCCCTTGCGCACCCGGTGGGCCGGCCCGTCCAGGGTGTGCACGGCTCCATGGCCGAACAGCGTGCTCAGCACCGGACCGGGCAGCGCCGTCCGGCGCTCCACGTGCCGCTCGTCGTAGAAGAACCGCACCGCCTCGGGCCCTTGCAGGGCGACGGCGTGCTGTCCCATGAGGCGGGCGCGCACCACGGGGCCGGAGTCGCGGCGGCGGCGGTCCGGGAGATAGGAGTAACCCTTGGCGAGGAGGGCCAGGGAACTGTCCATGAGGGGGGTGTGACGCCGATTCATGCGCGCCGAGTGCCCGAGGCACCTCGTACCGAAACGGACACCGACGGGCACGGCGGCGGGTCCGGCGCACTCCGGCACCGCCCGTACCGGCGACTTTCACACGGGCGCCACCGGACCCTTCCCTGTCGTTCGGTGCTCTTGGAACACTCCTTCCGCGCACCTTCCGTCACACGGTTCCGACCGGTCGAACACCCCCAAGGGGAGAGGTCCCTCACTCATGCCCGAAGTCAACCGGCGCCGATTCCTCCAACTCGCGGGCGCCACGTCGGCGTTCACCGCACTCTCGAGCAGCATCCAGCGCGCCGCCGCCATCCCGGCGAACCACCGCACCGGGTCGATCGAGGACGTCGAGCACATCGTCGTCCTGATGCAGGAGAACCGTTCCTTCGACCACTATTTCGGCAAGCTGAGGGGCGTGCGCGGCTTCGGCGACCCGCACCCGGTGACGCTGGACAGCGGCAAGTCGGTGTGGCACCAGTCCGACGGCACCAAGGACCTGCTGCCCTTCCACCCCACCGCCGACGACCTCGGCATGCAGTTCCTGGAGGGTCTGCCGCACGGCTGGACCGACGGCCAGGCCGCCTACAACCAGGGCAAGTACGACAAGTGGGTGCCCGCCAAGGGCACCACGACGATGGCGTACCTGACCCGCGAGGATATCCCGTTCCACTACGCCCTCGCCGACGCCTTCACCGTGTGCGACGCCTACCACTGCTCGTTCATCGGCTCCACCGACCCCAACCGCTACTACATGTGGTCAGGGTTCACCGGCAACGACGGCACGGGCGGCGGCCCGGTCCTCGGCAACGACGAACTCGGCTACGGCTGGACGACCTACCCCGAGCGCCTGGAGCAGGCGGGCGTCTCCTGGAAGATCTACCAGGACATCGGGGACGGCCTGGACGCGGCAGGCTCCTGGGGCTGGATCAGCGACCCCTACCGCGGCAACTACGGCGACAACTCCCTGCTGTACTTCGACAAGTACCGCGCGGCCCAGCCCGGCGAGCCCTGGTACGACAAGGCCCGCACCGGCACCGACGTCAAGAACGGCGACGGCTACTTCGACCGGCTGAAGGCCGACGTCAAGGCCGGGACGCTGCCGCAGATCTCCTGGATCGCCGCCCCGGAGGCCTTCACCGAGCACTCCAACTGGCCCTCGAACTACGGCGCCTGGTACATCGCCCAGGTCCTGGACGCCCTCACCGCCAACCCGGAGGTGTGGTCGAAGACGGCCCTGTTCATCACGTACGACGAGAACGACGGCTTCTTCGACCACCTCGTGCCGCCGCTCCCGCCGAAGGACGCCTCCCGGGGCAAGTCCACCGTCGATGTGTCGCTCGACCTCTACCCGGGCGACAGCAGGCGCCCGGCCGGCCCCTACGGCCTCGGCCCGCGGGTGCCGATGCTGGTCGTCTCGCCGTGGAGCAAGGGCGGTTACGTCTGCTCCGAGACCCTCGACCACACCTCGATCCTGCAGTTCATGGAGCGCCGCTTCGGTGTGCGGGAGACCAACATCTCCCCGTGGCGCCGGACCGTGTGCGGCGATCTGACCTCGGCGTTCGACTTCTCCCGCAAGGACAGCCGGCCGGCCGCGCTGCCGGGGACGGACGCGTACGAGCCGCAGGACCGCGACCGGCACCCCGACTACCGGCCGGCGCCGCCGGCCGACCCGGACATGCCCCGCCAGGAGCGCGGTCTGCGCCCCGCCCGCCCGCTGAAGTACGCCCCCGCCGTGGACGGTTCGGTGGACGCGGCGGGCGGCAGGTTCACGCTGACCTTCGCCTCCGGTGCCAAGGCGGGCGCCGCCTTCCTGGTGACGTCCGGCAACCGCACCGACGGGCCGTGGACGTACACCACCGAGGCCGGCAAGAGCATCGCGGACACCTGGAACTCGGCGTACTCGAAGGGCTCGTACGACCTGACCGTGCACGGCCCGAACGGCTTCCTGCGCGTCTTCAGGGGCCCGAACAAGGCCGCCGGGCCCGAGGTCACCGCGCGCCACACCGGTGATGACGTCCGGCTGACCTTCACCAACAAGGGCGCCGGCACGGTCCGGCTGAAGGTCACCAGCGGCTACGGCGGTCCGGCCCGGACCTTCACCGTGCGCCCCGGCGCCACCGTGCGGCACACCGCCGACCTCACGGCGAGCCGGCGCTGGTACGACCTGACCGTCACCTCCGACGGCGACCCGGCGTTCCTGCGGAGGTTCGCCGGTCATGTCGAGAACGGGCGTCCGGGTGTGAGCGACCCGGCGATGATCACCGAGTAGCGCGGATCACAGGGGCGTGAGGTGCCCCGGCGTCAGCTGCCGGGGCACCAGCGCCGGCTCCGCGGCGGCCGTACCGGGCGCCAGAGCCAGGACGGCGGCCACGGGGTGATCGTCGTCGACGGCGGGTGCCGAGCCGGTCGGCAGGGCGCCGGTCGTGACAGCCGCCGGTGCGGGCGTCGCCTCCGCCTCGCAGGTGGCCGGAACCGGGTCCGCAGCCGGGGTTGCCCGGGTCAGGAGGATGACGCCCCGGCCCGCCAGGCCCGCGCCCGCCAGGGCGAGGAGGGCGCCGGTCGCGCCGCCCTGGAGGCGCTCGCCCAGCAGGGCGAGCCCGATCAGCGCGGCGGCCACCGGGTTGGAGAGGGTGACCAGGGCGAGCGGGGCGTCCAGGCCGTCCCGGTAGGCCGACTGCGACAGCAGCAGCCCGCCCGCCGCGAAGGCCGCCACGACCAGGGCCACCCCGATCACCTGCATGCTCAGCAGGCTCCCCGAGCGGTCCGTCGCGGCCACCGTCACGGTCTGGGTGAGCGCCGAGGCGACCCCGGAGGCGACCCCGGACGCGGTGGCGTGCCGCAGCCCGCGCCGCTTGCCCGGCCGGCCCAGCACACCGATCAGCACCGCGGTCACCCCGGCCACCGCCACCGCCTCCGACGGGCTCAGCACGTCGTCGGGCGCCGACCCGGACGCCGTGGCGAGGATCGCCGCCAGGCCCAGGAGGGTGAGGGCGGTGCCCCGCCACTCGACGGCACTGACCCGGCGCCCCGCGACCCGCGCGCCCAGGGGGACGGCCGCGATTAGGGTGAGCGCGCCGAGCGGCTGGACCACGGTCAGCGGGCCGTACTTCAGGGCCACCACGTGCAGCAGCGCGCCGGTGGCGTTCAGTCCGACGGTCGACCACCAGGCGCTGGAGCCGAGCAGCCGCAGCACCCCGCTCCCGGCGCTACGGGAGGCGAGCCGCTCCTGGGCGACCGCGGCGGCCGCGTAGGCGACGGCCGAGAACAAGGACAGGATCACGGCGATCAGGGTCGCGTTCATCGTCCCGCTCCCACGAGTACGGGCTGGTCCTCGGCCGGTACCAGCTGCTTGGTGCCGCGCCCCGCGGTCGTCGCGGTGCGGTGCGGCGGATGGATGACCGCGAGGGCCGGCCCGAGCAGGGCGGCCGCCACGATCGCGTCGAGCCAGTAGTGGTTGGCCGTCCCCACGATCACCAGCAGGGTCAGCGCCGGGTGCAGCAGCCACAGCCAGCGCAGGCGGGACCGGGTGGCGACGACCAGTCCGACAGCGATCATCAGGGCCCAGCCGAAGTGCAGCGAGGGCATCGCCGCGAACTGGTTGGACAGCTGGTCGCCGGCGGGCGGGCCGTACACGGAGGGCCCGTACACCCGCGCGGTGTCGAGCAGGCCGGTCCCGGCGAGCATGCGCGGCGGGGCCAGCGGGAAGAGCAGGTGGCCCGCCAGCGCGACGGCGGTGACGGTGGCCAGGACCCGGCGGGCCCACACGTAGTGCCCGGGGCGGCGCAGGTACAGCCAGACGAGGAAGGCCACGGTGGCCGGAAAGTGCACGGCCGCGTAGTAGGTGTTCGCGAGGTGGACCAGGGTGTCGCCGTGCAGCAGCACCGACTGCACCGCGCCCTCGCCGGGCAGTCGCAGGGCCCGCTCCAGATCCCACACCCGGTCCGCGTTGCGGAAGGCCTCGCCGGTGTGGCCGGTGGCCAGCTGCCGGCCGAACTTGTAGAGCAGGAAGAGCCCTACGACGAGCAGGAGCTCACGGACGAGCGGCGGACGAACGGCCGTGTCCGGCTCGGCTGCCACAGGCTCGGTGCGGGCATTCATTCCCCCGGCCCTTTCGCTGACGGTGGTGCGTGGGTGGTGCGGGCGGCGGCCCGCAGGTCTGGTGGACTCCGCGAACGCGCCGAACTCATCGGTACGGGTAAGTACCGAAACGACACTGTACCGAAACGCCAGTGTACCGATACGAACGGGTACCGGTACACTCTCGTACCGATAGACTTAGGACACACTGGAAGCACCCGAGCGAGGAGAAGAGCCGATGACGTCGCAGGCCGCGGACGGACCGGACACGGTCACCGCCTCGCGCCGCTCCAAGATCACGCCGGAGCGTGAGAAGGAGTTCTTCGACGCCGTCCTCGACCAGATCCGTGCGTGCGGCTACGAGGCCGTCACCATGGACGGCGTGGCCGCGAGCACCCGGTGCAGCAAGTCCACGCTCTACCGGCAGTGGAAGACCAAGCCCCAGTTCGTTGCGGCGGCCCTGCGCGCCAGCCGCTCCCCGCGGTTCGCCGGCATCGACACCGGAACGCTCGCGGGCGATCTGCGCGAGGCGGGCCGGGCGGTGGGCGACTGGTCCGGCGACACCAGCGTCCTGCTGCAGGCCTTCGGCCACGCGGTCACCCAGGACCGCGAGCTCCAGCAGGCGCTGCGCGAGACCCTCATCGAACCCGAGCTCGCCGCGCTCGGCAGGATCATCCAGCGCGGCGTCGAGCGCGGCGAGGTCGCCGCCGACCATCCCGCGCTGCCGTACGTCGCCGCGCAGATCTTCGGCGTGCTGCGCGCCCGGCCGGTGCTGGAGGGCGAGTTCGCCGACCCCGACTACCTGGTGAGGTTCGTGGAGGCCGCCGTACTGCCCGCCCTGGGCCTCACCTAGAGCTCAGGCCGCCGTCCACGGGATGACTGGACGGCGGCCTGACCGCGCCGCACCGTGGGGACGGGGGCGGCGCGCACCCCCCGGCCGGGTGGGGCACCTCTTGAGCGGAGAGGTGCCCCACCCGGCCGTCCGTTCCACCGGCGGATCAGACGTCCTGGCCGTTGCCGCCGCCGGACGCGGGCTCGATGCCCTCGGTTATCTCGTCGATGACGGACTGCTTCTCACCGACGTCGATCCCGAAGCGGACCACGACGATCCGCCCGGAGTCCGCGGGGGAGGGGAAGGCCAGCGACTCGACATAGCCGTCGGCGCCCTTGCTGGTGACCGCCTTCCAGCGCACCCGGTAGCCCTTCTGCCCGGCCACCGTCACCGCCTCGGAGGCCAGCACCTCGTGCGAGGTGATCTTGCCGTACCCCTCGCCGTAGGACTGCTCGGCGTTCTCCCCGATGTCCGCCTTCGCGACCGCCTCGGCGGTGCCGCCCTTGGTGCCGAGCGCCTCCGCGGGGGCCGAGTAGGCGCCGCCCTTGGTGCAGGTCTGGGAGGTGTCGCCGGGGCACTTGTACGACTCCTCCGAGGTCACCGAGGCGCCCACGGTGATCTCCTGGCCGTACCAGCCGTCCGGCACCGGCAGGCTGATGCCGCTGATCGGGTCGGTCACCGCACCGCTCTCGATCCGCGGCGCCTCGGACTCCTCGGGCGACGGGGAGGGGGAGGGCCTCTCGGGCCCGCCGGGGTCGTCGAAGGGGTCGTCCTCGCCGCCGGGACCGCCCGGGCCGCCGGGACCGGGCGAGGAGTTGGCGGTGCCGCCGTCCGAGCCCCCGTCCCCGGCCAGGGCGTACACGCCCACGCCGATGGCCGCGAGGACCGCGGCGGCCACCGCCACGGCTATGCCCGTCCGCACCCCGCGCCGCCGGCCGGGCGGTGGCGCGGGATGGGCGGGATAGGTGGGATAGGTCGAATAAGCCGGATAAGCCGGTTGGATCGGCTGCGTTCCGGCGGTCGGCGGACCCCATACGGCGGCCGAGCCCACGGGGCGGGTCTGGTCCGTCCATGCCCTGCCGTCCCACCAGCGCTCGGTGGCGGGACCGTCACTTGTCTGCCCTGGGTCGGGATACCACCCGGGAGGAGTCACCTGCGTCATGCCCCCACCGTATGAGGCGACGGTGAAAGCCGGATGAGAGGGATCCGGACCGCCTTCGCGGCGCCCGTCCCGTCATCGTCCCGAACGATCCGTCACCCGTGACGGCAACAGCTGCCCGGACCGCCCTCCAAGCGGACGGCCGGGGGACTACGCTCAAGTGCTGTACGTCGTTCGGGCGACTTGGGGAGGTAGCGGGATGACGGAGGTACGGCCGCCGGTGGCCGCCTCGGCCGCCCTGTGGGAGCGCGAGGACGAAGTCGCCGCCGTGGTACGGGCGGTGGACACCCTGTGCGCCGACCGCTCCTCCGCGGGCAGCCTGTTGATGATCCGCGGCGAGGCGGGCTTCGGCAAGACCGCCCTGCTGGCCGAGACCCGGCGCATCGCCGAGGCCCGCGGCTGCCAGGTCTGGTCGGCCCGCGGCGGCGAGACCCTCAGGTCCGTCCCCTTCAACGTGGTACGGCAGTTGCTCCAGCCCGCCCTGGTGTCACTGCTGCCGGAAGAGGCCCGCGAGTACCTCGGCGACTGGTACGACATCGCGGGCCCCGCGCTCGGCATAGCGGAGCCCGGCGAGCGGCGGCCCGACCCGCAGGGCGTGTGCGACGGTCTGGTCGCCGCCGTACGGCGGCTCGCGCGGCGCGACTGGCCGCTGGTGCTGCTCATCGACGACGCGCACTGGGCCGACCAGGAGACCCTGCGCTGGCTCGCCGCCTTCGCCGAACGTCTCGACGATCTGTCCGTGCTGGTCGTGGTGGCCCGCAGGCCCGGGGACATCCGGGGCGAGAGCGCCCGGCACCTCGAAGCGGTGGCCGCCTCCGCCGGCAGCCCCGTCACCAACCTGAGCGCCCTGACCCCGGACGCCACCGCGGGCCTGACCCGGGCCACCGTGGGCGGGCACGCCGACGCCGCGTTCTGCCGCGAGGTCTGGGCGGTCACCGCCGGAAACCCCTACGAGACCGTCGAACTCCTCGCCAAGGTGCAGGACAGCGAGATGGAGCCGGTCGAGTCCTCCGCGGCCGAACTGCGCGCCCTGAACCGCGCGGCCCGCGGCGGCGGCCTCGTCGCCCGCCTGGAGGGACTCGGCATCGAGGCCACCCGGTTCGCCTGGGCGGCCGCGATCCTCGGCGCCGGCATCACCGTCGGCCAGGTCGCCGAGCTCGCCACCATGAGCCACGACGACGCCGTCCGCTGCGCCGACCTCCTGCTCAACGCCCGTATCCTCACCACCCCCGACCCGGCCTCGGCCCCGGTGGAGGAGGGCGACCTGGAGTTCGTCCACCCGCTGATCGCCACCGCCGTCTACAACTCCATCCCGCCCGCCCTGTGCACCGCCATGCACGGCATCGCCGCCCGTGTGGTCACCGACTCCGGGCGCGGTGCCGCGGCCGCCTCCCGCCATCTGCTGGAGGTCCACCCCGACGACGACGCCGAACTCGTCGCCCAGTTGCGCGAAGCCGCCGCCGAACACCTCGCCGTCGGCGCCCCGGACGCCGCCCGCCGCTGCCTGGAACGCGCGCTGCGCGAACCGCCCCTGCCCGAGGTCCATCCGCACGTCCTGTACGAACTGGGCTGCGCCGCCCTGCTGACCGCACCGGCCACCACCATCAACCACCTCCGCAGCGCGCTCGCCATGCCCGGGCTCGACGGCGCGGCGCGCGTGGACGCCGTCTACCGGCTCTCCCAGGCGTTCCTCCACAACAACCAGATCGAGGAGGCCGTCCGTACCGTCGAGGCGGAGGCCGCCCGGCACGAATCCGGGCCCGCCAAACTCCGGCTGCAGGCCGTGCAGTACATGTGGGAGGGCATCCACGCGGGCGAGGCCAGCTCGCCCGGGAGGTCCGAGCGGCTCGCGGAACTCGCCCGCACCTGCTCCGGCCGGGACAACTCCGAGCGCGCCGTGCTCATCCTGCGCGGCTTCGACGCCATGGCGCACGGCGAGAACGCGGAAGAGGTCGTCGAGCTGTGCGACCGCGCCCTCGTCAACGGCCGCCTGGCACCGGGGCTCGGCTGGACCGACCCCGAGTGGGGCATCGAGCTGCTGATGATGCTTGCCAGCGCGTACGCCTTCGCCGACCGGCTCGACCGCGCCGAAGCCCTCTACAACGAGGCCCTGCGCGCCTACGAGTCGGCCGGCTGGAGCGGCGGCCACCTCTCCCTGGCCCACGCCTACATCGGCGTGGGACACCGCAGGCGGGGACGGCTGCGCGAGGCGGAGAAGTCGCTGCGCGAATCGCTGCGGCTCGCCGAGCGCGTCGGCCGCGGGCTGCCGCTGTACTGGTCCGCCACCTGCAACCTCGTCGACACCCTGCTCGCCCGCGGCCACGCCGAGGAGGCCTGGGAGGTCGCCGAGCAGTACGGCTTCGCACCGCCCTACCCGTCCACCATCGTGCTGCCCGACCCGCGCTCGGTGCGCGGCAGGCTGCTGCTCGCCGTCGGCCGGACCGAGGACGGCATCAACGAACTGGAGCAGGCCGAGAAGGCGGCGGCCGCCCGCGGTCACCACAACCCCGTCCTCGTGCCCTGGGCCGTCGACCTCGCCCGTGCCCTCGCCACCGAGGACCCGGCGCGGGCCGCCCGGCTCGCCTCCGACGTGCGCCGGCACGCCGAACGCTTCGGCACCGACACGGCCATCGGCGAGGCCCTGCGCTGCGCCGCCGCCCTGGAGACCGGCCAGCGCGCGGTACGCCTCGCCGCGCAGGCGGTCACCTTCCTGGAGGCCTCGCCCTGCCAGTACGAACACGCGGCCGCCCGCATCGAGTACGGCATCGCGGCCCGCTCCACCACCGAACTCAACCGGGGCCTGGCCCTGGCCCGCCAGTGCGGCGCCGACGGCCTGGTGACCTTGGCGGAGACCGTGCTGGCGAAGGAGACCGGACCCGCCTAGCCGGGACCCGGCGCCGCTCGGCAGGTCTTACCCCTGGTCCTCCTCCGCGAGGACGCGCTGTGCCGCCGCGAACGCCGAGTTCGCCGCCGGTACGCCGCAGTAGACGGCCGTCTGGAGCAGCACCGCGCCGATCTCCTCCGGGGTCAGGCCGTTGCGCCGCGCCGCCCGCACGTGCATGGCCAGCTCGTCGTAGTGGCCGTGGGCGACCAGCGCCGTCAGGGTGATCATGCTGCGCTCGCGGCGGCTGAGCGTCGGGTCGGTCCAGATCTCGCCCCACGCGTAGCGGGAGATGAAGTCCTGGAACCGCGCGGTGAAGGGGGTCTGCCGGGCCTGGGCCCGGTCCACGTGCGCGTCGCCGAGCACCTCCCGGCGCACCTCCATGCCGCGGGCGGCGCTCCCGTCGAAGTGGGCGCGCAGAGCCGTCAGGACGGCCTCCGGGCACTGCGCGGGCGCCAGATGGGAGGCACCGGGGAGCTCCACGAGGGTGGCGCCGGGCACCGCGTCGGCGATCTCCCGGAGGTGGGCCGGCGGGGTCGCCGGATCCTCCCGCCCGGCGATCAGCAGGGTCGGCACGGAGATCTCCGCGAGCCGCTCGCGCAGGTCGAAAGCGGCCAGGGCGTCACAGCAGGCGGCGTACGCCTCCGGGTCGGCGTCGCGGTGGTCCTGGACGAGCCGCGGCACGGTGAACCCGGGTGTGAACCAGCGCGAGTCCGCCGCCCCGGCCAGCTCGGCGAGCCCCTGTGCGCGCACCCGCGCGGCCCGCTCCTGCCACGGCTTGGCCCCGTTGAAGTGGGCCGAGGAGCAGATCACGGCGAGCGAGGACACCCGGTCGGGCCGGTGCACGGCCAGCTGCAGCCCCACGGCGCCGCCCAGGGACACCCCGGCGTACGCGAACCGCTCGACGCCGAGCGAGTCGGCCAGGCGCAGCACCAGATCGGCGAGGTCGCCGACGGTGGCGCCGGGTCCGATCAGCTCCGCCGCCGAGCCGCCGTGCCCGGGCAGGTCCCAGCGGACCACCCGGTGCCGGACGGACAGCTCGGGCGCGACCGCGTCCCACAGGGCGTACGAGGTGCCCAGCGACGGGCCGAGCAGCAGCGGGGGAGCGGAAGCGGGGCCCTCGGCGCGGTGGTTGAGGAGAAGGTCGGTCAACGTCGCTCCAGGGCGCGGTCGGTGAGGGCAGCGGCGCTGCCGGTGTAGCGGACGGGGTCGGTGAGGTCGTCGAGGTCGATGCCCGTCAACTCCGGTTCCTGCACGAGGAGTTCGGCGAGGCTTCGGTCCTCGGTGTGGGTGCGCCGGGCCAGTTCCGTGAGCAGTTCCTTGGCGCGGGCGCGGCCGAGCAGCGGGGTGAGTGCGGCGGACAGCCGCTCCGAGACGATCAGCCCGTGGGTGAGGTCCAGGTGGGCGCGCATCGCATCCGCGTTGACCCGCAGCCCCTGGGTGAGCTCGGCCGCGTCCCGGGCGGCGCCGCCCGCCAGTCGGAGCAGCTCGCGCAGCGGCTCCCACTCGGCGTGCCAGGCACCGGCCGGCCGCTCGTCCTCGGCGGCCAGCGATCCGTACAGGACGGCCGCGAGCTGCGGCGCCCGCCGGGCCGCGGCCGCGATCAGCGTGGAGCGCACGGGATTGGCCTTGTGCGGCATGGCCGACGAACCGCCGCCGCTGCCCTCGGCGAGTTCCGCGATCTCGGTACGGGACAGCGTCAGCACATCCGCCGCGATCTTGCCCAGCGCCCCGGCCGTGAACGCCAGGCAGCCAGCCAGGTCGGCGACCGGCGTGCGCAGGGTGTGCCAGGGCAGGGTGGGCGCCGCGAGCCCGGTCTCCCGGGCGTAGGCCGCCACCAGCGCGGTCGCGTCCTCGGTGCCGTACGCGGTGAAGGCGGCCAACGTCCCGGCGGCGCCGCCGAGTTGGACGGGCAGCGACTCCCGTACGGCGATGACTCGGTCCCGGGCGTCCAGCACCAGTGAGCGCCAGCCCGCCGCCTTCAGTCCGAACGTCGTCGGTACGGCGTGCTGGGTCAGGGTGCGGCCGGGCAGGGCGGTGTCCCGGTGCCCGGCGGCCAGCCGCGCCAGCGCCGCCTCGGTGCGGGCCAGGTCGGCGAGGAGCGGGTCCAGGGCGCGGTGGGCGACCAGCATGGTCGCGGTGTCCATGATGTCCTGGCTGGTCGCGCCCCGGTGCACGAAGGGCCCGTACTCCTCGCCCACCGCCTTCGTCAGGTCGGCGACGAGGGGGATGACCGGGTTGCCGCCGGCGCGGGCGCGCCGCGCGATCGACGCCACGTCGAACCGGGCGGCGTCGGCCGCCTCGGTCACCGCCTCGCCCGCCGCGGCCGGGCCCTGGGCGCGGGTCAGCGCGGCCTCGGCGTCCAGGAGGGCCTGGAGGTAGGCGGTGTCGCCCGTCGCGGACGCGGCGGCGCAGTCCGCCCAGCCCGGACCGAGCAGCGCGTCGTCATCGGCAGAACTCACTGGAACTCCAGGAAGACCGTTTCGCCCTCGCCCTGAAGGCGGATGTCGAAACGGTAGGTGCCGTGCGGTCCCTCGGCGGCGATCAGCGTGGCGCGTCGCTCCGGATCCACCCGGGACAGCAAGGGGTCCCCGGCGAGCGCCGCGTCGTCGCCCGGCAGGTAGATCCGGGTGTACAGGTGCACGAGCAGGCCGCGCGCGAACAGGCAGACGCTGAGGTACGGCGCGCTGAGCCCGCGCGCGCCGGGCCGTAGCGTCCGCGCGCTCCAGTGGCCGTTGGCGTCGGTCTGCACCCGCCCCCAGCCGGTGAACTCCACGCCGTTGCGGCCGAGGAAGCCGCCGCTCGCGGGGTCGCGCCGCATGGAACCGTCGACCGCCGGCACCCGGCCGTCCGGGTCGGGGCCCCACAGCTCCAGGAACGCGTCCGGCAGCGGATCGCCCGCCCCGTCGCGGACGTACCCCTGAAGGGCGATCGTGTCCGGGTGGCCCAGCGGGGCGATGTCGCCGCCGCCGGGGAAGGGCAGGGCGTGGCCGTAGAAGGGACCGACCGTGTGGGACGGGGTCGGCAGGACCGTCTCGGGGCGACTGGTGTCGATCTTCGTCATGGCAGCTCAGCGCCCTTCTTCGAGCCAGGTGGCGTGCGGGCCGTCGAGCACGATGTCCCAGTGGTAGCCCAGGGAGAACTCCGGCACCGACAGGCTGTGGTCGTAGGTCGCGATCAGCCTCTGCCGGGCCGCGTCGTCGGTGACGGACTGGATGATCGGGTCGTAGGGGAACAGCGGGTCGCTGGGGAAGTACATCTGCGTCACCAGCCGCTGGGTGAACGCGGAGCCGAAGACCGAGAAGTGGATGTGCGCCGGCCGCCAGGCGTTGAGGTGCTGACGCCAGGGATAGGGGCCCGGCTGGATGGTGGTGAAGGTGTAGCGGCCGCTGTCGTCGGTCAGGGTGCGGCCGACGCCGGTGAAGTTCGGGTCCAGCGGGGCGTCGTGCTGCTCGCGCTGATGGGCGTAGCGGCCCGCCGAGTTGGCCTGCCAGATCTCGACGAGCTGGCCGCGGACCGGGCGCCCGTCCCGGTCGAGGAGCCGCCCGGAGACGGTGATGCGCTCACCGATCGGCTCGCCATGGTGCTGCCGGGTCAGGTCGTTGTCGATCTCGGTGATGTCCCGCTCCCCGAAGGCGGGGGAGGACAGCTCCACCAGCTCCGGGTCCTTGCTGACGTCGATCGCGACCGGCGGCTGCTTGGGGTGGCGCAGGACGGAGGAGCGGTACGGCGTGTAGTCGCGCCGCGGGTGGTGCTCGACCGGGGCGCCGCCGGCGATCCGCTTCTCGTAGGCGGCGCGCTCGGCCGCGATCTCCTGGTCGATGTCGTGCTGGGTGAGAGTCATGAGGTTTCCTCGGGGGTTCTCAGCGTTCGAGGACGAGGGCGAGGCCCTGGCCCACGCCGATGCACAGGGTGGCGACGCCGACGCCGGAGCCCTTGCGGGCCAGCTGGTGGGCGACGGTGCCGGCGAGACGGGCGCCGGAGGCGCCGAGGGGGTGGCCGAGGGCGATGGCGCCGCCCTGCGGGTTGAGGATCGCCGGGTCGAGGCCGGGCCATTCGGCGAGGCAGCCGAGGACCTGGGCGGCGAAGGCCTCGTTGAGTTCGAGGACGTCCAGGTCGGCGAAGGTCCGGCCCGCCTTGGCGAGGGCGCGGTGGACGGCCTCGACGGGGGCGAGGCCGAAGTATTGCGGGTCCAGGGCGTGCACGCCGGTGGCGGAGATCCGGGCGAGGGGTTCGCGGCCGGTGGCCTTCAGGCCCTCCTCGTCGACCAGCAGGAGCGCGGCGGCACCGTCGTTCAGCGGTGACGCGTTGCCCGCGGTGACCGTGCCGCCGTCCGTGCGGAACGACGGCTTCAGCTTCGCCATCGCCTCCGGTGACGCGTCCGGCCGTACGCACTCGTCGGCGCCGACGACGACCGGGTCGCCCTTGCGCTGCGGGACCGGCACGGGGGCGAGTTCGGCGTCGAACAGCCCCTCGGCCTGCGCCCTGGCCGCCTTCCGGTGGCTGTGCAGGGCGAACTCGTCCTGCTGCTCCCGGGTGATCCCGTGCTTGTCGGCGATCAGCTCGGCCGACTCGCCGAGCGGGATCGTCCACTGCGGTTCCATCCGCGGATTGACCATGCGCCAGCCGAGCGTGGTGGAGTACAGCTCGGTGTGGGCCGCGGGGAACGGCTTGTCGTTCTTGGGCAGCACGTAGGGGGCGCGGGTCATGGACTCCACGCCGCCCGCCACGGCGACGGAGGCGTCGCCCGCGGCGATGGCGCGGGCCGCCTGGACGACCGCCTCCAGACCCGAGGCACACAGGCGGTTCACGGTCACGCCGGGGACCGAGGTCGGCAGCCCGGCGAGCAGCGCCGCCATCCTGCCGACGTTGCGGTTCTCCTCGCCGGCGCCGTTGGCGTTGCCGAAGTAGACGTCCTCGATGCGGGCGGGGTCCAGCCGCGGGGTGCGGGCGATCAGCTCCCGGACGGCGTGGGCGGCCAGGTCGTCCGGGCGTACGGCGGCGAGGCCCCCGTTGTAGCGGCCGATCGGGGTACGGACCGCGTCCACGATGTACACCGGCTTCACAGCAGATCCTCCGCAACGGTCAGTTCGGCGTCGGTCTTCGCGACGATCTCGGCGACGCCCACGCCGGGCGCCGTCTCGACGAGCAGCAGACCCTCAGGGGTCACGTCGAGCACGCCGAGGTCGGTGATGACCCGGTTCACGCACGCCTTGCCGGTGAGCGGCAGCTCGCACTCCTCGAGGATCTTGGGGGAGCCGTCCTTGGCGGTGTGCGTCATCACCACGATCACGGTGCGGGCGCCGTGCACCAGGTCCATGGCCCCGCCGATCCCGGTGATCAGCTTGCCCGGGATCGCCCAGTTGGCCAGATCGCCGCCCGCCGAGACCTGCATCGCCCCCAGCACGGCGACATCGATGTGGCCGCCCCTGATCATCGAGAAGGACAGCGCCGAGTCGAAGAAGGAGGCGCCGGGCAGGACCGTCACGGTCTCCTTCCCGGCGTTGATCAGATCCGGGTCCACCTGGTCCTCGGTGGGGTACGGGCCGGTGCCGAGGATGCCGTTCTCCGACTCCAGGATCACCTCCACGCCCTCGGGGAGGTAGTTGGGGATGAGGGTGGGCAGCCCGATGCCGAGGTTGACGTACTGGCCGTCCGCCAGCTCACGCGCCGCCCGCGCGGCCATCTCCTCGCGTGTCCAGGCCATCAGCCGTTCACCGTCCCTCGTGCCGCGGGCGCGGAGACCGTGCGCCGTTCGATCTTCTTGTCGCCCGCCTGCTCGGGGGTGAGGGCGAGGACCCGCTGCACGAAGATCCCCGGCAGATGGACCGCGTCCGGGTCGATCGCGCCGGGCTCCACCAGCTCCTCCACCTCGGCGATCGTGATCCGCCCGGCCATCGCGGCCAGCGGATTGAAGTTCCGCGAGGACTTGCTGAACACCAGGTTCCCGTGCCGGTCGCCCTTCGCCGCCCGCACCAGCGCGAAGTCGGTGCGGATCCCGTGCTCGAGCACGTACTCGGTGCCGTCGAACTCGCGGACCTCCTTCGCGGGCGAGGCGAGGGCGACGCCGCCGGAGCCGTCGTAGCGCCACGGCAGTCCGCCCTCGGCGACCTGCGTGCCCACCCCGGCCGGCGTGTAGAAGGCGGGGATCCCGGCCCCGCCCGCGCGCAGCCGCTCGGCGAGGGTGCCCTGGGGGATCATCTCCACCTCCAGCTCCCCGGCGAGGTACTGGCGGGCGAACTCCTTGTTCGCGCCGATGTAGGAGCCGGTCACCCGTGCGATCCGCCCGGCCGCGAGCAGGACCGCGAGCCCGGACTCCATCGCCCCGCAGTTGTTGGACACGACCGACAACCCGCCGGTGCCCTGCTCGTACAGCGCCTCGATGAGCACGTTGGGCACACCGCTCAGCCCGAAACCGCCCACCGCCAACGACGCGCCGTCCGGCACGTCTGCCACCGCCTCGACGGCCGTGGCGACCACCTTGTCCATCCGTGAAGCCCCATCTCGTCCGAGCGCCCGGCCTGTAATTAGTCAGGGCACTGAGTATTTCAGCGAGGTGTCCCTCACGCTGCCACTGGCGGGCCGAAGCGTCAAGGCCTCGGAGAAACAGCAGGTAGTCGGTGCAGACGGGGAGCGTGAAGACCGGTATCGTTCCGTGCACCAACGAATTCGAGGACGGGAGCGCACATGGCCGCGGTGGATCTGGCCGGCCACCCCGGGCACCTGGCCCGGCGGCTGCAGCAGGCGCACTACCTGCTGTGGAACACGATGGTCTCGGAGGAGATCACCTCACCGCAGTTCGCCGTCCTGAACGCGCTCGTCGCCGAGCCCGGGCTCGACCAGCGGACGGTGGGGGAGCGGGTCGGGCTCGACCGGTCCACGATCGCGGAGGTCATCAGCCGGCTCGGCCGGCGCGGACTGCTGGACAAGGTCCGTGACCCGGCCGACGGCCGCCGCTTCCTGCTGCGCCTGACGGACGAGGGGGTGCGCACCCACCGCAAGCTCACCGTGCGCACGGCCCGGATGAACCAGGTGTTTCTCGCCCCGCTCTCCGCGCAGGAGCAGACCGTCTTCTTCGACCTCATCCGGCGGGTCGCGGACGCGGCCGAAGGGCTCCGCAACCCCGCGGAACCCCTGGGGGCGCCGCGCTGAGCAAGCCGCCCGGATGTCAGGTCGCCCGCGCGTACACCACCCACACCTGGCCCTCGGCGAAGGTCACCGGGCTGCCGTCCGGGGCCGTGAACGCGGTGCCGTCCGCGGGGGTCGCGCGCTTCCAGTCGGCGTCCCAGGCCCGCCCGTCGCGCAGCACCTTCGCCTTCCCCGAGCCCACCGTCTCGGTGTAGGGCGTGTAGTTGCCGAGCGAGTCGTGGTACGGGGATGTGCGGACCGTGACGTACTGCACGACGACGGTCGCCGGAGCCACGCGTCTGCCGTCCGTCTGCACGGTCGGCGCGCCGTCCTGCGAGACCAGCCAGCGCCCCTGCTCCGCGGACCAGGAGAAGGTGAACTCGGCGGCCGGGTAGCGGACCGTCTCCGAGGTGTCCGCCCGGCCGCCCGCGGGGGCGGCGCCGTAGCGGAAGCCGGTGGTCAGCGCGTCGGCGCCGGGCACCGAGGGCATCAGACGGGCCGGGCGCAGATACAGGTTGTGCGGGGAGGGCCGGTCGGCGCCGCGGTAGTAGGCGCCGTCGGTCGCGCCCGGCGGCTGGGCGTTGACGGGGGCTTTGTCGATCAGCGGGAGCAGCTTGCGCTGGGCTCCGGAGAACGCGAGCGTCGGCCGGTCGAACTGGCGCAGCAGTTCCAGGTCGGACTCGCGGGCGCTGCGCACCGGGCCGACGGTCTCGGGCAGCCGCGTCGCGTACACCGCCATCAGGCGGCTCAGTCCGCCCTCGACCTGTTCGACGTAGACGATGTCCGCGGCGTCGAGGCCGGTCTGGGGCTTGGCCCGGCGGACGTTGTCGATCTTCACGGCGAGTACCGGGGCCGGGCCGGCCGCCTCCGAGGTCCGGTCGGGTGAGCGTCCGTCGTTCCGCCCCTCGTCCGGCGAGGTGCAGCCCGCCGCCAGGGAGATCGTCACCGCCGTGGCCAGCAGTGCCGCGGTCGTCGCTGCGCGTCTCGTACGCGCCCTGCGTCTGATGCCCACCGACGCCACCCCGTTCTGTTGTCATGATTGTGCGCTTATGACTTCATTGATGGCCATACCCGCTGGAATCCGATCGACCGCTGCTATTGCACCGATCGGCGCACGCGTGGTTCGCGGTGAGCGCCCCGGGTACCCGGGGCGCGGATCCGATGGAGGGAGCCAGTGGCGTGAAAGCTGTGACATGGCAGGGAAAGCGGGACGTCCGAGTGGAGAACGTGCCCGATCCGACCATCCAGGAGCCCACGGACGCGATCATCCGCATCACCTCCAGCGGGCTGTGCGGCTCCGACCTGCATCTGTACGAGGTGCTCACCCCGTTCATGACACCGGGCGACATCCTCGGCCACGAACCCATGGGCATCGTCGAGGAGGTCGGCGCGGGGGTCATGGACCTCAGCGCGGGCGACCGGGTCGTGGTGCCGTTCCAGATCGCCTGCGGCGACTGCTGGATGTGCCTGAACGGGCTGCCCACCCAGTGCGAGACCACCCAGTGCACCGGCGAGGGCATGGGCGCCGCCCTCTTCGGCTACACCCGGCTGTACGGCTCGGTGCCGGGCGCGCAGGCCGAGTACCTGCGGGTCCCGCAGGCCCAGTACGGCCCGATCAAGGTGCCCGAGGGTCCGCCCGACGACCGGTTCGTCTACCTCTCCGACGTGCTGCCCACCGCCTGGCAGGCGGTCGAGTACGCCGCGGTCCCGCCGGGCGGCAGCGTCGCGGTGCTCGGACTCGGGCCGATCGGCGACATGGCCTGCCGGATCGCCCGGGCGCGCGGCGCCGGGACCGTGTTCGGCGTGGACCTGGTCACCGAACGGCTGCACCGGGCCCGGGAGCGGGGCGTGGAGACGTTCGACCTGCGGGACTTCGACAGCGAGAAGGAACTCGTCGCGGCCATCCGCGACCGCACCGACGGCCGCGGCCCCGACGCCGTGATCGACGCGGTCGGCACCGAGGCCCACGGCAGCGCCGCCGCCCGCCTCGCCCAGCAGGCCACCGGGCTGCTCCCGAGGGCGCTGAGCGGGAAGCTCGCGGAACGCTTCAGCATCGACCGGCTCGCCGCCCTCTACACCGCCATCGACCTGGTCCGCCGCGGCGGCACCCTCTCGCTGGTCGGTGTCTACGGCGGCACCGCCGACCCGCTTCCGCTGCTCACCCTGTTCGACAAGCAGATCCAGATCCGGATGGGCCAGGCCAACGTCCGCCGCTGGGCCGACGAGATCATGCCGTACCTGACGGACGAGGACCCGCTCGGCGTCGACGACTTCGCCACCCACCGGGTGCCGCTGACCGACGCGCCGCACGCGTACGAGATGTTCCAGCGCAAGCAGGACGGCGCGGTCAAGGTGCTGATGCAGCCCTGATCAGCCGCCGAGGATCTCCTCCAGGTCGTACCGGACCGGCTCCTCCAGTTGTGCGTACGTGCAGCTCTCCGGGGTCCGGTCCGGACGCCAGCGGCGGAACCGGGCGGTGTGCCGGAAGCGTGCCCCCTGCTCCATGTGGTCGTACGCCACCTCGCACACCCGCTCCGGTCTGAGCGGCACCCAGGACAGGTCCTTCTTGCCCGACCAGCGGCTCGGCGCCCCCGGCAGCCGGGCCGTCTCGTGCGCCGCCTCCTCGGCCCAGGCCGCCCAGGGGTGCCCGGCGACCTCGTCCATGCGCAGCGGCTCCAGCTCCTCGACCAGGGCCGCGCGCACCTTCATGGAGAACGCGGCGGACACCCCGACGTGCTGGAGGGCGCCCCGGTCGTCGTAGAGCCCGAGCAGCAGCGAGCCGACGACGGGCCCGCTCTTGTGCAGCCGGTACCCGGCCACCACCACATCGGCCGTCCGCTCGTGCTTGATCTTGAACATGGTCCGCTCGTCCTGGCGGTACCGGGAGGCCGGCGGCTTGGCGATCACCCCGTCGAGACCGGCCCCCTCGTACTCCTGGAACCACCGCTCGGCCACCTCGATGTCGGTGGTCGCGGGCGCCACGTGCACCGGCGGCGTCGCCCCGGCCAGCGCCCTGGTCAGCAGCGCGCGCCGGTCGGTCAGCGGTACGTCGAGCAGCGACTCGTCCGCCAGGGCCAGCAGGTCGAAGGCGACGAAGGAGGCCGGGGTCCGCTCGGCGAGCGTCCGCACCCGGGAGGCGGCCGGATGGATCCGCTCGGTGAGCGCGTCGAAGTCCAGATGCCCCTCGCGGGCGATCACGATCTCCCCGTCCAGCACGCACCGCTCCGGCACCCGCTCCTTGAGCGCCGCCACCAGCTCGGGAAAATACCTGGTCAAAGGCTTGGTGGTACGGCTGCCCAGCTCCAGTTCGTCGCCGTCGCGGAACACGATGGCCCGGAACCCGTCCCACTTCGCCTCGTAGTGCATGCCCGCCGGGATCGTGGCGACGGACTTGGCGAGCATGGGCTTGACGGGCGGCATCACGGGGAGGTCCATGGTCCGATTTTGCGCGGATCCCTCACGATTCGCCCGGTATGCGAGCTGTGGGAGGTGCGCCTACCGTGGCTCGCATGGGCGAAGCGGTGGAGCTGGAGGCGGGCGGACGCACGGTACGGCTGTCCAGCCCGGACAAGATCTTCTTTCCCGAGCGCGGTTTCACCAAGCTGGACCTCGCCCGGTACTACCAGGCCGTCGCCCCCGGCATCCTGCGCGCCCTGCGGAACCGGCCCACCACGCTGGAGCGCTACCCGGACGGGGTGAACGGCGAGAACTTCTTCCAGAAGCGGGCCCCCAAGAACATGCCCGACTGGATCCCCACCGCCCACATCACCTTCCCCAGCGGCCGCAGCGCCGACGAGATGTGCCCGACCGAGGAGGCGGCCGTGCTCTGGGCCGCCCAGTACGGCACGCTCACCTTCCACCCCTGGCCGGTGCGCCGCGACGACGTCGACAGCCCCGACGAACTCCGGATCGACCTCGACCCGCAGCCCGGCACTGACTACGACGACGCGGTCCGCGCCGCGCACGAACTGCGCGCCGTGCTCGACGAGTTCGGGGGACTGAAGGGCTGGCCCAAGACCTCCGGCGGACGGGGTCTGCACGTCTTCGTGCCGATCGAACCGCGCTGGACGTTCACCCAGGTCCGCCGCGCCGCCATCGCCGTCGGCCGGGAGATGGAGCGCCGGATGCCCGAGCAGGTGACGATCAAGTGGTGGAAGGAGGAGCGGGGCGAGCGGATCTTCATCGACTACAACCAGACCGCCCGCGACCGCACCATCGCCTCCGCCTACTCGGTGCGCCCCCGCCCGCACGCCCCCGTCTCCGCACCCCTGCGCTGGGAGGAGGTCGGCACCGCCCACCCCCGCGACTTCGACCTGGCGACCATGCCGGTCCGCTTCGCCGAACTCGGCGATGTGCACGCCGACATGGACGAGCACCGCTTCTCGCTGGAGGCACTGCTGGAGCTGGCCGCGCGGGACGAGCGCGACCACGGGCTGGGGGATCTGCCGTACCCGCCCGAGTATCCGAAGATGCCGGGAGAACCCAAGCGGGTACAGCCGAGCAAGGCCCGCAAGGAGGGGCCTACAGCTCCTTGATCCGGATGTCCCGGTACGACACCACGTCCGTCGTGCCGTGCACCTGGAGGCCCAGGTACCCGGAGGCGAACCGGCGTCCGTCCGTGCCGGGGTCGTCCGAGCGGGGCGGGGAGAAGTCCTGGCCGCCCAGGTTGTCGAACTCGTTGATCAGCACGCCGTTGCGGTAGACGGAGTAGTGCTGGTCCACCACCCGGATCTCGTAGTCGTTCCAGGTGCCCTTCTCGGTCACGCCCGCGCCGGCCAGGCCGACCCGGTCGAAGCCGTATATCGAGCCCGTCTTGTACATGTCGCCGTCGGGCCGGTCGAGCACCTGCACCTCGTGGCCGTACTTGATGGCGACCCACTCGGGACGGGTCTCCTCGGGGTGGCCGTGGACCCACGGGAAGCGCACGAAGACACCGGAGTTGGCGTTCCCGGTGCCCGGAGCGTCGTCACGCCACTGCAGGCGCAGCGAGAAGTCGCCGTACTTGCGCTCGGGGAACCACAGCATGCCGAGCCCGGCCCGGGTGGTGCCGCTGGTCATCGACCCGTCGGCGTTCAGGCCGAACGAACCGCCGCCCACGTGCTGCCACTTGGCGAAGGAGCCGGCGCTGCCGTCGAAGAGAGTGCGGTAGCCCTCGGTCTGGCCCGGCGTGCCGATACCGGACTGGCGGGCGGCCCTGGTGATGAGGTTGTACTCGCGCTGGTCGACGACGCCCGCCTTCAGCAGCCGGTCGAGGACCGTCTTCACATGCTTGAGGAACAGCGCCTGGGACGTCCACTCCTTCTCGTCCTCGATCAGCTCGTTGATCCGGCATCGGTTGGCGGTGAGCCGGTTCGGCACCCCGGAGTCGACCGTGCCGACGATGACCGTCAGCCGCTCGTCGTACTCCGGGCAGGGCGGCGCGGGCACCCCGCCCGCGACCACCGTGAAGCTCACCGTCCGGGCCGCGGAGGTGTTGCCCGCGGTGTCGGTCGCCCGGTACGCGAGCGTGTGGGCGCCCGCGCGGTCGACGATCACGGGCGCGGAGTACGCCAGATAGGGCCCGCCGTCGAGCGAGTACTCGATGCCCGCGACCCCGCCCGCGTCGGTCGCGCTGACCGTCACCTTGGCGCTCGCCACGTACGCGCCGTCGGAGTTGCGCGTGCCCTCCACGGTCACGCCCGTCACCGGCGGAGTGGTGTCCTGCGGCGGCGCCGCCACCACCGTGAACTGGACGCTCTTGTCGGCCGAAACGTTCCCCGCCTTGTCGGTGGCGCGGAACCGAACCGTGTGCGTGCCCGCCTGATGCACCATCACGGGCATGGTGTACGGCTGCCAGGCGCCCGTTCCGACGGCGTACTCGATGGTGTTGACGCCCGAACCGGTGTCGGAGGCGGAGACGGTCACCGTCGCCATGTCGACGTAACTGCCGTCGGGATTGCGCTCACCGCTCACCGTCGCCGAGGTCTCCGGCGGGGTCGTGTCGTCCGTGGGCGGCGCCACGACCGTGAACGCGGCGCTCTTCTCGGCGGAGACGTTCCCCGCCTTGTCCACGGCCCGGTAGCGCACCGTGTGATCACCGACGTGGTCCACCACGACCGGCGTGGTGTACGGCTGCCAGGCGCCCGTGGCGCCGATCGCGTACTCGACGCGGTCCACCCCGGAGCCGCCCTCGTCGGTGGCGTGGATCATCACGCTCGCCGAACCGACGTACTGGCCCTGGGAGTTCTGCGTGCCAGTGACGTGCGCCGAGGTTGCGGGCGCGGTGGAGTCCTCGCCCGTGCCCTCGGTGACGACGAGGATGCCCTGCATCTGGCCGTGGCCGGGAATCGTGCAGGAGTAGAAGTAGCGGCCCGGGGTGAGCGTGACCTCGGCGGTGTGGCGGCCGCCCATGTCGTCGCCCGGGGTCGCCAGGATGTTGAGCTGGACGTCGCTGTTGAACTCGGGGTCGCTGGTGGCGAACGTCAGCGTGTGCGGCATGCCGGTGGTGTTGCCGGTCGCCGCGCTGTTCTCGAAGACGATCGTCGTCGGGCCCGCCACGGCCGTGGCGGGGGCCGAGGTGTACTTGGTGATGTCGTCGCCCGCCGTCCAGGTGAGCACCTGCGCGGCGGCCGCCGCCTGTTCGGGCCGTGCGGTGGACGGCGCCGCCTGCAGCCCCAGCAGGACCAGTACGGCGGCCAGCAGGGCCGTCAGGAGTCTTCGCTGCCGCATCACTGTGCTCCCCTCGCCAGCTGACCGGCGGCCGGCGTCGGGCCGCCCCCGGTGTAGGTGATCCGCCACAGCGCGGACTTGGCGTCCGAGGTGAAGAAGCCGCGGCCGTAATCGAGGACGTAGAGCGCGCCGTCCGGACCGAACCTCCAGTCCATGAGGTTCTTGATGCCGTCATTGCCGACCGGCACGATCTTCTTCAGCGACTCCGAGTGCACCGGCAGTCCGCCCTCGCCGTGCGTCCTCGGGTCGGTGATGACCGCGTTGCGCGGCTGGTCGGCGTCGTAGAAGTCGCCGACGAACCACTTCCCGTCCCAGTAGGCGGGCCACTTGGTGGTGCTGGTGCTCGCCGGGTCGTAGCGGTAGACGGGGCCGTTCATCGCGGCCTGTCCGCCGCCCTTGAGCCACGGCAGCAGATACGTCGACTCCGCCTGCTGGTAGGACGGGACGCCGTTCGCGTCACGCGGGAAGTCCGGGGCGCCGCCCTGGGGCGAGTACCAGATGTTGTTGCCGGTCACCGGCGGCAGATTGACCAGGCCGTCGTTGTTCGGCGACTCGTTCTTCGGGCGGTCGCAGTCGTACCAGCCGAGCGGCTTGGTGGGATCCGGCAGATTGCGGTCCCGGTAGGGCTGCTTGTTGCCCATGCAGTACGGCCAGCCCCGGTTGCCCGCCTTGGTGATGACGGCGAACGTGTCGTACTTGGCCGGGCCCCAGGTCGGCGACGGTGCGCCGGCGTCCGGGCCGACCCAGCCCGCGTAGAGAATGTCGGTCGACTTGTCGACGAAGATACGGGCCGGGTTCCTGACCCCCATCACA
This sequence comes from Streptomyces sp. YS415, assembly GCF_023544665.1. Taxonomy (GTDB): domain Bacteria; phylum Actinomycetota; class Actinomycetes; order Streptomycetales; family Streptomycetaceae; genus Streptomyces. Next base: position 154,158 of record NZ_JAMJFL010000008.1, on the reverse strand, counting down.
TAGATCTCGCCGCGCGTCTTGCCGCCGCCCTCGTCCGTCTCCCGGCCGGTGAACAGGTTCCCCTCGGGCAGGGTGTACGTCCCGTCCGGCTCCGGATGGATGCGCAGGATCTTGCCGTTGAGGTTGTTGGTGTTGCCGGCGGTGCGACGCGCGTCGGCGAAGGAGACGCCCTTGAAGTTCGGCTGCGGGTTGTTGCCCGAGTAACCGTCGCTGAAGCGGCTGGAGTTGTTGTCACCGGTCGCGATGTACAGGTTGCCCCGGGAGTCCCAGGCCATCCCGCCGCCCGCGTGGCAGCAACTGTGGATCTGCACCGGCCACTTGAGCAGCACCTTCTCGCTGCTCAGGTCGAGCTTGTTCGTCGCGAGGTCGAGCGTGAAGCGGGAGACCCGCCGCTCGGCCATGCGCGTGTCCCGGTTGATCTGTGCGTGCGGGGTCCAGTGCAGGTACACCCACCCGTTCTCCTGGAACCGCGGGTCCAGCTCGATGCCGAGCAACCCCTCCTCGACCTTGACCAGTTCGTCGCCGCCGCCCTTGTTGCCGAAGACGGTGAGCGCGCCCGCCCGGGTGACCTGCTCGGTCTTCGGGTCGTAGACGTGGATCTCGCCCTGGCCCTTGCCGATGTCCGGGTTGTTCCAGTCGGTGATCACCGGCTGGGAGGAGTCGGCGCCGCCGCGCCCGATGTAGAGCACCCGCCCGTCGGGGGCGGTGACCAGGCCGTGCGGTTCGCCGATCTGGTCGTTCTGGCCCGGCTGGTTGGGCCGGGTGAGCCGCTTGGCCGTGTAGTGGCCGGTGATGGTGGCCTTGCAGTCCGCCCGCACCAGCCGGGTCGTCCACAGCAGGGCGCCGCGCAGATGGGCGCGGAAGTCCGTCTCGTCGTAGGAGGAGACCGTGCCGCCCATGCCGGTGTAGAAGGACCGGCCGCCGTCGTAGTCACGGCACCAGCTCACCGGGTGGTCCCAGCCGTTGGCGCCCGCGCCCGGCTGGTAGGTCGACTCGCGCACCCGGGCGACGGTGTGCACGCTGCCGGTGGGGTTCTTCGTCCAGTTCAGCCAGCGGTCCGGACGCTTCCACTGCACCGGCAGGTCCTTGGTCGCCGGATGCGAACGGTCGCCGACCTCCACGGTCGCCCGCTGCGCGCCGGCCGGGCTGCCGGCCGCCGGCCGGGCACCGATCAGTCCGGTGAACCACTCCGAGTACGGCTCCGCGCGCGCCGCGTCGTGCAGGCCGACGAAGCCGCCGCCCGCCTCCATGTAGGCCTCGAGTCCCGCTTCCTGCTCGGGGTCGAGGACGTCGCCGCCGCCGGTCGGGAACACGATGGCGTTGTAGCGGCCCAGCTGGGTCTCGTCGGTGAACACCGAGGCGTCGTCCGTCGCCTCGACCTTGAAGCGCTGGTTCAGCGGGCCGGAGAGACCGATCTTCTCGATCGCCTCGATACCGGCGTTCACCAGGGGCGACTCGTCGCCGCCGGCGGCGGAGCCGTAGAAGATCAGCACGCGTACGTTCGCGCCGCCCGGGGGCGACTTGACGGACATCGTTGTCAGGCTCGGGTCGGGGGCCGGGCGCGCACTCGCGGCCGGGCCCGACAGCAGTCCTGCGGCGACGGCCCCGGCCGCAACGGCCGCCGCCCAGCCGCGTCTTGTTCTGCTCAACCCTCGTAAGCGCATGGGCACCTCCTCGGTCACAGCAACAGCGCCATGGAAGCTAGACCCCTTTGCTTCACTCGCCAATACCTATGACCACAATGGGCCGAACTTTGTCCTGAGTGTGGATAAACCGCTCCGGTCCCGCTACTGTCTCCAACTCCGTACCGGAACAGGGGAGTTCGGCATGGACAGACGCGGCTTCAACCGTCGGGTACTGCTGGGCGGCGCGGCGCTCACGACATCGTTGTCGATGGTGCCCAAGGCGACCGGTGCCGACCGCGCGGCACGTACGGCCGCCGCCGGAGGCGAGGTCAGACACCTCAAGCTGTACGCCGAGAAGCTCGCCGACGGTCAGATGGGCTACGGCTTCGAGAAGGGCAAGGCGACCGTCCCGGGACCGCTGATCGAGGTCACCGAGGGCGACACCGTGCACATCGAGTTCGAGAACACCATGGACGTGGCGGCGAGCCTTCATGTGCACGGCCTGGACTACGAGATCACCAGCGACGGCACCAGGCTGAACAAGAGCCATGTCGAACCCGGCGGCACCCGCACCTACACCTGGCGCACCCACGCCCCCGGCCGCCGCAAGGACGGCACCTGGCGGGCGGGCAGCGCGGGCTACTGGCACTACCACGACCACGTGGTCGGGACGGAACACGGAACGGGCGGCATCAGGAAGGGCCTCTACGGCCCGGTGATCGTCCGGCGCGCGGGCGATGTGCTGCCGGACATGACGTACACGATCGTCTTCAACGACATGCTGATCAACAACAAGCCGGCGCACTCCGGGCCCAACTTCGAGGCCACCGTGGGTGATCGGGTCGAGTTCGTGATGATCACGCACGGCGAGTTCTACCACACCTTCCACATGCACGGTCATCGCTGGGCGGACAACCGCACGGGCATGCTCACCGGGCCCGACGATCCCAGTCAGGTCATCGACAACAAGATCGTGGGTCCGGCGGACTCGTTCGGCTTCCAGGTGATCGCGGGAGAGGGGGTCGGCGCGGGTGCCTGGATGTACCACTGCCATGTGCAGAGCCACTCCGACATGGGGATGGTGGGGCTGTTCCTGGTGAAGAAGACGGACGGGACGATCCCGGGGTACGAACCCCACGAGCACGAGCCTCACGAGCACGAGCACTGAGGCAGGACTGGAGCGCTCTCACGGCGTGGGAGGCCGGAGCTATCCTGGGCCGATGAGGAGCCCGCAGTGACCGGCGCCGCCCCGCGTCCCACGCTGGAGGCCGTGGCCGCACGCGCCGGGGTCTCACGGGCCACCGTGTCCCGGGTGGTCAACGGCGGGGACGGGGTGCGGGAACCCCTCGCCGCGCGGGTGCGGCGAGCGGTGGAGGAGCTCGGATACGTGCCCAATCAGGCGGCCCGCAGTCTGGTCACCCGGCGCCACGACGCGGTGGCCGTCGTCGTCGCGGAACCGGAGAGCCGGGTCTTCGCCGACCCCTTCTTCGCCCTTCAGCTGCGGGGCATCAGCAAGGAGTTGGCTGCCCACGACAACCAGCTCGTCCTGTTGCTCACCGAGGGCCGGGACGACCATGCCCGGGTCGCCCGCTACCTGTCCGGCGGACATGTCGACGGTGCGCTGGTGTTCTCCCTGCACCTCGACGATCCGCTGCCCGGACTGATCCAGCAGGCCCGGATCCCCACGGTGTTCGGAGGGCGGCCCGGCTGGCGCGGGGGCCGCGGCGACGTGGTGTACGTCGACAGCGACAACCGGGGCGGGGCGCGGGAGGCCGTACGGCATCTCGTGGGGCTCGGCCGGAGCCGGGTCGCGCACATCACCGGGGCGCTGGACCAGACCTCGGCGGTGGACCGGCTGGACGGGTACCGGGACGTCACGGGGGACGCGGATCCGCGGTGGATCGCCGAGGGCGACTTCACGCCGGGCGGCGGGGAGTGGGCGATGCGCGCACTCCTCGATCGGTGCCCGGACGTGGACGCCGTCTTCGCCGCGAACGACCTGACGGCGGCGGGCGCCCTCCGAGTGCTGCGGGAGCGGGGGCGGCGGGTGCCGCAGGACGTGGCCGTCATCGGGTTCGACGACATGCTGCCGGTGGCCGAGCAGACGGATCCACCGCTCACGACGGTCCGTCAGGACATTGAGGAGATGGGCCGGTTGATGGCCCGGCTGCTGCTGCGGGGCCCAGCCGCGGAGCCGGCGAGCGTGGTCCTGCCGACGACGCTGGTGCGGCGGGGCTCGGCCTAGGCGAACGGGCGGTGCGGGGCGTCCAGGGCTTGCTGGAGCTAGGTTGCAGCAGTCCTGGTGAGGGGCAGCAGTCCCGGCGAGGGGCGGCGGCGGTCGGTCCTGCGCGGTGAGCCGTCCGGCGTCACCCGGATGGCCCTGCGGCTCACGGCCTCCTCGGGACCCCTCCGCCCCGAGCCCGCGTCGTGCGGCTCTCCGGCGCCGTACCGAAGGCGACCAGCAGGCGGGCAGGGCCGGTGACCGGTTGAGGCGAACATCTGCTCGGTGCGTTGGTGTGCCGCCCGGTCGCGCCCCTCGGTGATCTCCGCCGTGGACCACGGATGGGACGCGCTCCGACGGCGATTGTCGGTGGGCGGTGGAAGACTCGGCAGAGCACGCAACGGGACCCCTCGGAGGAGGGCACATGCTCACCACCCGTTTTGTCCACGGCGCTCCCAACTGGGTCGACGTCGGCACCACCGACATCGACGGCGCCACCGCCTTCTACCACGCCCTGTTCGGCTGGGAGTTCCGGTCGGCGGGCCCCGAGTCCGGCGGTTACGGCTTCTTCCAGCTCGGCGGCAGGACCGCCGCCGGTGGCATGCAGACCACGTCCGATCAGGGCCCACCCGCCTGGACGGTCTACTTCCAGAGCCCGGACGCGGACGCCACGGCGAAGGCGGTGGAGCGGGCAGGAGGCCAGGTGCTCGTGCCGCCCGACGACGTCATGGGCCAGGGCCGCATGGCCATCCTCGCCGACCACGCCGGTGTGCCGTTCGGCATCTGGCAGCCCGCCGCCCTCAAAGGCCTCGAGGTCGCGGGCGACCCCGGCTCGCTGTGCTGGGTGGAGCTGTACACCCAGGACCTGGCCCGGGAAGCCGCCTTCTTCGACACCGTCTTCGGCTGGGAGACCTCGGCCATGGCGTTCCCCGGCGGCGTCTACACCTGCATCAATCCCGCGGGCGCCGGCGAGGACGCCATGTTCGGCGGCCTGGTCACCGTCGCCGACGACCCCACCGGTACCGAGACGGAGCCGTACTGGCTGCCGTACTTCGAGGTCGGGGACACCGATGTCGTCGTCAGCAAGGCGCTGGAGCAGGGCGGCACGGTCCGGATGCCCGCCGTCGACGTGGAGGGTGTCGGCCGTATGGCCAAGCTGGAGGACCCCTACGGCGCACGCTTCGCGGTGATCAAGAGCGCCGCCCCGCAGGAGGGCTGACCGGGCCACGGATCGGCACACGGACCGGCACACGGATCACGTCGGAGGCGCCGCGCGCCGCCGTGCTTTCCCGGGCACGGCGGGGGCATCATCGTGCGGTCGCCCGGGGCCGCGCCCCGAGGCGTTGATCCGGCGTTGATCGAACGTTTTTCGCCGCCGGGCACGCTACGGTCCATGTTCATCGACACAGTCACCACGCCCGATCTCACCTGGCAGCAGGAGGCGTTGTGCGCGCAGACCGGGGCGGACTTCTTCTTCCCCGAGCCGGGCAGCTCCGTACGGGAAGCCAAGCGGATCTGCGGCCTGTGCCCGATCCGCTCCGCCTGCCTGGAGTACGCCCTCGACAACGACGAGCGCTTCGGCGTCTGGGGCGGCCTGTCGGAGAAGGAACGCCTGGCGCTGCGGCGCACCGCCCACTGACGTGATGCCGTCCCCCGTGCGCGGCGGGAAACCGGGGCGACCGGCCGTGCGCGGTGCGGTTAGGATCCGGGGGCGCACCCGGGCGTAGCGCAGAGGCAGGCGCACCCGCCTTGCCCAGGCGGAAGACATCGGTTCGAATCCGATTCCCGGGTCCGCGCCGGGGGCCCTGTAGAGCAGAGGCAGACTCACCGCCTTCTCAGGGCGGATACGCCGGTTCGAATCCGGCCGGGGCCACCACGCACACGGGCACACACGGGGCGGGGACATGGGCGAGGGCATCGACGAGGAGGAGCTGGCCGCCTTCCACCGTACGGTCGGCAAGCTGCGGGCCCTGCCCGTCGACGACCCGGTGCGGCTGAAGGCCGAGCAGGTCGCGGCCTCCTTCGCCCGGGACGGGCGGCTGCGGCGGCGCAGGACTCGCGGGGCCGAGGCGTCGGCGGCCGACGCGGCGGCGATGGCGGCGACGGCAACCGGGGCGGTGGACCGGCGCGAGGACGCGCCGCTGGCCGATCCCGGGGCGCCGGGCGCCTTCCGCAAACCGCGCAGTTGCTATGTCTGCAAGTCCCCCTATCGACAGGTCGACGCCTTCTACCACCGGCTCTGTCCCGGCTGCGCCGCCGACAACCGCTCCCGCCGCGCCCTGAGCACCGATCTGAGCGGGCGCCGGGCGCTGCTCACCGGCGGCCGGGTGAAGATCGGCTTCCAGCTGGCGCTGATGATGCTGCGGGACGGCGCCGAACTGCTGGTGACCAGCCGCTTCCCGCACGACACCGTGCGCCGCTTCCGGGCCGAGCCGGGCAGCGGCAAGTGGCTCGACCGGCTGACCGTCCTCGCCGTGGATCTGCGCGACCCCCGCCAGGTGCTCGGCCTGTGCGAGGAACTGCGGGCCGAGGGCGAGCCCCTGGACATCCTCGTCAACAACGCCGCCCAGACCGTACGGCGTCCGCCCGAGTCGTACGCGCTGCTGGCCGCCGGGGAGTACGACGCGCTCCCCGCGGGGGCCCGGCAGGCACCCGGCTTCACACCGATGCGGAGGCTGGAGAGCGGCGCCGCGGCGCTGCCCGTCGCGCTGCGCGAGGCCGACGAGGCGGGGCTGCTGCCCGACCCCTCCCCGGAGAACTCCTGGTCGGCGCGGCTCGGCGCGCTCGACCCCGCCGAGGTCCTGGAGACCCAGCTCGTCAACGCCCTCGCCCCGGCACTGCTGTGCGACCGGCTGCTGCCCCTGCTGCTCGCCTCCCCGCACCCGCGCCGGTACGTCGTCAACGTCACCGCCGTGGAAGGCCGGTTCGCCGTCCGCAACAAGACGGCCGGCCACCCGCACACCAACATGGCCAAGGCCGCCCTCAACATGCTCACGCGCACCAGCGCCGCCGAACTCGCGGCCCAGGGCGTCCACATGTGCGCCGTCGACACCGGCTGGATCACCGACGAGAACCCGGCGCCCAAGAAGGCCCGCATGGCCGGCGCGGGGTTCCGCACGCCGCTGGACATCGTGGACGGGGCGGCCCGCGTGTACGACCCGATCGTGCGCGGCGAGGCGGGCGATCCGGTGTCCGGGGTGTTCCTGAAGGACTACCGGGCGGCGCAGTGGTGAGCGACGGCACGACCGGGCGGTGCCGGAACCGCCCGGCGGCCGGTCCGTCTCAGCGCCGGAGTCCCATGAACACCTCCGTCCAGAAGCGCTGCTGCTGCCGCGACGCCCCCACCAGGTACGTCGCCCGCAGCTTCGCCGGCAGCAGGGCGACCATCCGGACCACCACCGCCTGGTGCTTCTTCAGCTGGGACAACTCCGCGTTGGCCAGGATCTGGTGCACCACGTCGCTGTCGTCCCCGCCCTCGTCGCCGGCCTCCGCCGCCCGCCGCAGCCGCGCCTCCCACACGTCCGCGTCCCGGGCCAGTTCGCGCAGGCCGGTGACCTGACGGCCGCCGAGCCGGTCCATCAGGGCGGTGAGCGGCACGGGCGCGTACTCGCCGTCGCCGAGGTAGACCGTCGCCATCTCCAGCGGCAGCCCCCGCCGGTGCAGCTTGATCAACCGCTCCAGGGTGCGCTTGGTGATCCAGGCCCGGCCCTCGTCGTCGATGTCGTGCTTCCACCACTCCAGCACCGTCTCGGCGTCGGAGCCGTACCGTGCGAGCAGCCACTCGTTGGCCGGGATGTCCTCCGGCGCCACCTGGAGCGAGGCGGTGAACCGGGTCGCCTGCGCGATGTTGTTCCGCGCGACCAGCAGCTTGCGGCCCAGGTGGTACGGCGGGTTCTGGACCGCTATCTGTGCGCGCAGGTTGTCGATCGGGCGGCCCGCCAGCGACCACTCCTGGGTGACCTCCATGAGCTTGGCGAACGCGGACTTGTCCTTGGGCCGGTTGTACTCGTCCCACACGATCGCCTTGGGCTCGGGGCCGGTGAACTTCGCGGCCAGCAGCGTGTCCAGGGTCCCGTCGGCGGACGGGACCGGCGCGCACAGGTCCTCGACGTTCGTCACCGGCAGCGAGAAGTACAGCGCCTCCCGGCCCAGCCCCTCACGCAGCGTCTGCCGCACCAACTCGGTCTTCCCGCAGCCCGGCGGCCCCTGGAGCAGGACCGTCCAGCGGTTGCGCAGGGCGGCCCGCACCACCTGGCGCACCGGGTCCGGGACCGTGGACGGATTGGATACGCCCACCGCCTCGGCGATCCGGTCCAGGATCTCGGCCGTTCGGTTCTGCCCGGGTCTGCCGTCGGCACCGGGCTCCGCGAGACGCAGCCGCTCGCCGTCGATCAGGGGCAGGCCCCAGCGCAGCGGGAAGCCCTCGCGGGCGTTGGCCAGGACATGGTCGAGCGTGCGCGGTGACAGCAGCTCGCGCACGGCCGGTGGCAGCGAGGCCCACAACGAGAACACCGGACGCAGGTCCCACGGGCGGTACTTGGCCGCCAGATGCCGCCGCCAGGAGGTGTCGTTCGCGGTGATCCGCATCGTCACCATCCGGTCCAGCAGCGCGAGATCGCCGCGCCGGGCCGAGGTCTCGGTCAGCGACTCGTTGTCGGTGAGGAAGACGCCCACGCAGCCGAGCGCGCGCAGATCGTGCTCGCCCAGCGTCCAGTTGCAGGCGATCTGCATCAGCTGCGACTGGATGGTCCCGCCCGCCTGCAGCGAGTCGTCGATGAGCAGCACGAAGGGCCGGCCCGGCTTGAGCTGGCTCATCACCAGCTGGCGCAGCGCGAGTTCACCGGTGCGCGGATCGCGCACCGGGGCGTTGACGAGCAGGTCGTCCGGCGTCAGGTTCGCCGCCGGGACGTACACCAGTGCCGTGTCGGGACGGCTCCGGGCGAGGTGCGAGAAGAACGTCGCCGTCTTGCCGATGCCGTGCTCGCCGAAGATCTGCCCCGTCTGCCCGAGGTCGATCATCGCGTCGATGAAGGACTCCAGGCGGGACAGGGCCGTCTGCTGCACTTCCGTGGTCATCTGCCTGATCCTGTGGTGACGCGATGGCAGTCCACCGCGGGGGTGTGCCGGTCGGGCCATTCGTCGCCGCCCTCGGTGATCAGCCAGATCCATTTCTCCGGCTCGGCGGGTGTGATCGGCGGCGCGTATCCGTCGGTGAGCACCACGACGGCGTCGGGAATCTCCTCGAAGCGGCGCCCGTTCACCTCTGTGCGTCCCTCCACGTGGTCCGCGACCGCCTGAAAGCTGGTGCCGCCCCCGCCGTACACCCTCTCGCCCGGCACGAAGGGCATCACCACGGCGTCGAAGGACAGCCAGTGCGCCTGAACGCCGTCGATGCGGCCGACGAGTCCGGTGAGCCAGGTGATCACGTGGTGCGGCATCGAGCCCGAGGTGTCGTAGGCGATGACGAGGACCTTCTCCCGGACCGGGCCGCGGCGCGAGAGGAGGGGATCCTGGCCGAGCGCGGCGAGCAGCGCCCCGCGCTTCTTCGGGTACACCAGCCGCTCGCCCTCGCGCAGCTTCGAGGCGAGCACGTCGATCAGCCAGCGCTGCCACCAGTCGACGGTGCGCGTGCGCGTGGTCTCCCCGCGCAGGATGCCCGCGCCGAGGCGGCCCCAGAGCCGGGCCGCGCGGGCGTTGCCGTCCTCGGTGCGGCCCATCAGGTCCAGCAGTTCCGCCTCCGCGCCCGGGTGCCCGCGCCGGGCCGCCAGCAGGGAGTTGAGCAGCGCGGAGGAGGCGACCAGGTCGACGGTCTCCTGGTCGGCCGGGACCGCGCCCGCCATCAGGTGCACGCACAACCGCGGTGCGGGCACCGGAGGGTGGCGCATGCGCTTGAGCTCGCCGTAGATCCGCATGTCGGTCTCCGTGAACCGCTCGTACGCCAGCGGTTCCAGGCCGTGTGCCGTGAGGTCCGTGCGGTACAGCTCGTGCACCTCCCGCGGATCCACCCCCGTCGGCCTGCCGTCGAGCAGGGGCAGCACCGGCCGGCCGAGCCGGACCATCGCCACATGGTTGATGGACACCTCGGCGGCCAGTTCGAAGACCGGGTCGGCGCGCAGGGAGGGATCGGCGAACAGATGCCGGTGCACCAGGTGCCGGGCCTCGTGGAACAGCACGAACTTCACGCCGTCCAGGCCGAGTCCGACGAAGAAGTCCGGGTTGTACAGCAGCAGGCAGGAGCCGTCGCCACAGGCCACCACCGCTGCTGTGGCCACCGCCGTGGTCGGGATCTGGTGCCGGCACTTCGCGTACAGCCAGGACGCCACGGCCGACTCGGTCAGCCCGAAGTCCAGCAGCGCGGCCTCCTTCAGCCGCCGCGCCTCCTCGATCACCCCGGTGTCCGCCGGGCGGTACCGCTCCAGCGCCCTGCGGTCCGCGAGATCGACCACCGGGACGCGCCGCTCCCGCTCCCCGTACGCCATGTGCCGCCCCCCGTACCGGATGTTCCCCCGTGGATCATTGGTACCAGGCCCCACCGACAACCGGCCAAGGCATTACGCTTCGCCCCCAAGGGCGGGGCCGTAGCGCAGAGGCAGGCGCACCGGTCTCCAAAACCAGAACACGCCGGTTCGAATCCGGCCGCCCCGCCCCCCTTTTTTTTCCGGCAGCGCTCAGGCGATGGCGCCCGCGGTGACGATCAGCTCGGGTGCGGTTCCGTGGAACGTCTCCATCAGCTGCGCCAGCACTGCCCACGCCTCCTCGCTCTCGCCCAGGTGCTCCCGCACCAGCGGGCGCAGCGCGTCCTCGGCCTCCGGCATGCGCCGGGGGAACAGCACGTGGCCCATCGCCAACACCTCGAGAACGCCGACCGCCGGGTCGTAGGACAGCGCGAACGGGGCCGGCCCCGCCAGCACGCCCGCCTGGCGGATCCGGTGGGTGAACTTGGCGTGGGAGCCGAAGCCGGCGCGCACGGCGGGCGGGCAGTCGGGGCGTACGGACAGCGCCCAGCGGGCGTAACCGGGCAGCGGAGCCTCGTCGTCCGCCGCGGCGACCGTGTCCCAGTCGGCGCGCGTGAGGACCATCGAGGCGGCGGCGCGGCCCTCGCTCATCGAGGTGACCGCGCGCAGACAGCCGACGAGGCCCTCGCGGACGTAGCGCGCGGGCACTTCCGGCTCCTGGCCGATGAGCAGGGGGTCCACCCGGACCGGTTCGGTGCGGCCGGGACCGAACGGGATGCCGCGGACGACGGCGCGGCGCAGCCCCGCGTCCGTCTCCAGGTGCCGCCACACCACGGCGTTGAGCGTCGGGTCGTCGTTCTCCAGGATCCACAGCGCGACGGAGGCCGGCAGCAGCCGTGACCACGTCCACGCGCGCTGGAGGCGCCGTACGCTCGCGTCGGGGGCCTCGGGTCCGGGCAGACCGGTCCGCGCGCGGACCCGGGCGGCGGTCTCTTCGTCGACCAGGCCGAGCAGGAATCCGACCGCCTGCTGCGACCTGCTGTTCTCACGCATGGCCTGCATGATGCCGCAGGCCCGCGATCTGCCCCAGGGAAATACCGGGAGGGCGTCAGCCCGCGGCGCGCGCCGCCATGCGCGCCTTGCGCGCGGCCAGCTTCTCGTCGAACTTCGAGGCCTCGGCGTCCAGGCCGCCCATGAACAGGCCCAGCTCCTCCTGGGCCTTGAGGCCCTCCGGCCCGAGGCCGTCGATCTCCAGGACCTTCAGGTGCCGCAGCACCGGCTGGAGCACGTCGTCGTGGTGGATCCGCATGTTGTAGACCTCGCCGATCGCCATCTGCGCGGCGAACCGCTCGAAGCCGGGCATGCCGTGACCGGGCATCCGGAAGTTCACGACGACGTCCCGGACCGCCTGCATGGTCAGGTCGGGGGCGAGCTCGAAGGCCGCCTTCAGCAGGTTCCGGTAGAAGACCATGTGCAGGTTCTCGTCGGTCGCGATGCGCGCGAGCATGCGGTCGCAGACCGGGTCGCCGGACTGGTGGCCGGTGTTGCGGTGCGAGATGCGCGTCGCGAGCTCCTGGAAGGCGACGTAGGCCACCGAGTGCAGCATCGAGTGCCGGTTGTCCGACTCGAAGCCCTCGCTCATGTGGGCCATGCGGAAGGCTTCCAGCTTGTCCGGGTCGACGGCGCGCGAGGCGAGCAGGTAGTCGCGCATCACGATGCCGTGCCGGCCCTCCTCGGCGGTCCAGCGGTGCACCCAGGTGCCCCAGGCGCCGTCCCGGCCGAAGAGCGAGGCGATCTCGTGGTGGTAGCTGGGCAGGTTGTCCTCGGTCAGCAGGTTCACGACCAGCGCGATCCGGCCGATCTCGGTGACCTTGGACTGCTCCTTGTCCCAGGCCTCGCCGTCCTCGAAGAAGCCGGGGAAGTTGCGGCCGTCGGACCAGGGCACGTATTCGTGCGGCATCCAGTCCTTGGCGACGGAGAGATGGCGGTTCAGTTCTGTTTCGACCACTTCCTCGAGCGCGTAGAGCAGCCTGGCGTCGGTCCAGGCCGAGGACGGGCTGCCGAGATGCGGGGAAGTGATCGTCACGGGATCTCCAGGGGGACGTAACACGAGCGGAAGCGGACCGGCGTGCGGTCGGTGGAACCTACGCAATCGTAGGCTACGAGACCGTAGGTTACGAAGCCGTAGGTTAAGAGTGCTGTAAAGACCGCTGATCAGCCGGGTTCCCAGGGATGCGGCGGGCATGCCGAAGGGCCCCGGGAATCGGCAGGTCCCGGGGCTGAGAGGATGAGGTGTCACCAGGTCAGGCGTACAGCTCCCGCATCCGTACCGAGAGACATGTCACACAGCCTTCGAGCTTCTCGAACTCGCTGATGTCCACCACGACCGGCTCGTGACCGAGGTCGGCGAGCAGCTCGGCCGTCTTCGGCGCGCTCGCGGAGATCAGCAGCTTGTGGCCGCCGAGCAGCACGACATGGCCCCCGGCCTCCTCGGGCACCGACAGGAAGCGCGGGAAGAGCGCCGGCCGGTCGACCTGGGGGATGTGCCCGATCACCGTCCCGTCGGGCAGCGCCGTGACCGCGGACTTCAGGTGCAGCACCTTGCTCACCGGTACGGCGACGACCCGCGCCCCGAGCGGCTCGAAGGCGGCCCGCACCTGCTGCACCCCGGCCGCGTTGGTGCGCCCGCCGCGGCCGACGTAGATCGTGTCGCCGACCTTCAGCACATCGCCGCCGTCCAGGGTGCCGGGCTCCCAGATCCAGTTCACCGAGCAGCCGAGGGAGGCGACGGCCTCCTCGACGCCGACGGTCTCCGCGCGCCGCGCCTCGGCGCCGGGGCGGGTGATCAGCGCGACGTTCCTGTACATGACGACCGTGTCCTCGACGAACACCGCGTCCGGGCAGTCGTCGGCCGGATCCACCTCGACGGTCTCCCAGCCGTGGGCGCGCAGCGCCTCCGTGTACGCCTCCCACTGCTCCGTCGCACGGCCGACGTCGACCTGCTCCCGCTCGATGTGCGTCACCAGCCCCTCGGCGAGGCGCGGGCCGGGGCGGCGGACGAGGGCCTTCTTGCTGGGCACGAGTTTCTCCGAATCGGCGACAGGTTCCGGCGCCCGTCATCCGGCGCCGGTCCGCCATCATGCAGGGCCGCTCCGCCCGGGCAAAACCCGTCTCACCAGGCTGTGGCCCTCCTGAGATGCTCCGCGGTGAAGGATCCGGGGACGTCGAGGAGCCGGCGCGGGGTACCGGTGAAGATCACCTCCCCGCCGTCGCGCCCGCCGTCCGGACCGAGGTCGACGACCCAGTCGGCGTGGGCCACCACGTCCAGGTGGTGCTCGACCACCACGACGGTGTTACCCGCGTCGACCAGCCGGTCCAGCAGGGCGAGCAGCGCGTCCACGTCGGACAGGTGCAGGCCGGTCGTCGGCTCGTCCAGGACGTACAGGACCTCGGTCAGATGCAGCCGGGTCGCCAGCTTGATGCGCTGGCGCTCCCCGCCGGAGAGCGTGGACAGCGGCTGGCCGAGGGTGAGGTAGGTGAGGCCGACGTCACGCAGGGCGCGCAGCCGGCGCCGTACGCCGGTGTCGTCGAAGAAGTCGAGCGCCTGCCCCGCCGTCATCTCCAGGACGTCCGCGATGGAGCGGCCGTCGACGGTCAGGTGCAGCACCTCGTCCTTGAAGCGCCGCCCCTCGCAGTCGTGGCAGGTCATCGTCACCGGGTCCATGAAGGCGAGGTCGGTGGAGATGATCCCGCGGCCCTCGCAGGTGGGGCAGGCGCCGGAGGAGTTGAAGCTGAACAGGCCCGCCTCGGCGCCGGTCTCCCGGGCGAAGATCTTGCGGACCGTGTCCATGATCCCGACATAGGTGGCCGGGGTCGACCGTCCGGAGATGCCGATCGACGACTGGTCCACGACCACCGCCTCCGGGTGCGCCCGGGTCAGCTCGGCGGCCAGGGTGCTCTTGCCCGACCCGGCCACCCCCGTCACCACGGTCAGCACCCCGGTCGGGAACTCCACCGTCACGTCCCGCAGGTTGTGCCGGTCCGCGCCCTTCACCCACAGCCCGCCGGTCGCCTCCCGCACGGTCTCCTTCACGGCGGTACGACGGCCCAGGCACCGCCCGGTCAGCGTCCCGGAGGCGGCCAGAGAGTCCGGCGTGCCCTCGAACACCACCCGCCCGCCGTCGGCGCCGGCCCGCGGACCCATGTCGACCACATGGTCCGCGAGGGCGATGACGTCCCGGTCGTGCTCGACGACGAGGACGGTGTTGCCCTTGTCGCGCAGCCGCAGCAGCAGATCCCCCAGCCGCCCCACGTCCCGCGGGTGCAGCCCGACGCTCGGCTCGTCGAAGATGTACGTCATCCCGGTCAGGCTGGACCCGAGGTGCCGCACCGTCTTGAGCCGCTGCCCCTCGCCGCCGGAGAGCGTGGCGGTCTCCCGGTCCAGGCTGAGGTAGCCGAGCCCGATCGCGTCGATGCGTTCCAGCGCGGCCACCGCGGCCCCGGCGATCGGCCGCGCGACCGGGTCGTCGATCTCCTTCAGTACGGTGATGAGGTCGCTGACCTGCATCCGGGTGCAGTCGGCGATGGTCCGGCCGTTGATCCGGGTGGCGAGCGCCGCCGCGTTGAGCCGGGCGCCGCGGCAGGCCGGGCAGACGCCGTCCACCATGAACTGCCCGATCAGATCACGGGTCTTCTGGCTCATCGACGACAGGTCCCGCTTCAGGTACAGCCGTTCGAAACGGTCGGCGAGCCCTTCGTAGTCGGTGATCCAGGTGCCGCCCGAGCCGCTGATGGTGACCTTGCTGCCCGGCCGGCCGCGCAGCAGGAACTCCCGCTCCGCGGCGGTGAACCGCCGCACCGGCTTGTGCGGGTCCAGCTCGTCGGAGTTCGTGTACGTCTGTCCCTGCCAGGTGCCCGCGGTGAACGGCGGGAAGCGGACCGCGCCGTCGGCGAGGGAGCGCTCCTCGTCCAGGATGCGGTCCCAGTCCGGCCCCACGGCTCGCCCGAGACCGTCGCACTGCGGGCACATGCCCGAGGGGTCGTTGAAGGAGTACGCGGTGGCGGGACCGGCGCTGGGCGTGCCGTGCCGGGAGAACAGCACCCGGATGACCGAGTAGACGTCCGTCATGGTGCCGACCGTGGAGCGCGAGTGGCCGCCGATCGGGCGCTGGTCGACGACGATGGCGGGGGAGAGGTCCTCCAGCGTCTCCGCGTGCGGCCGCTCGTACTTGGGCAGCCGGTTGCGCACGAACCAGGTGAACGTCTCGTTCAGCTGGCGCTGCGACTCCACCGCGATCGTGTCGAAGACGACCGAGGACTTTCCCGATCCCGAAACGCCGGTGAACACGGTCAGCCGGCCCTTCGGGATGCGGAGCGTGACGTCCTTGAGGTTGTTCTCCCTGGCTCCGGTGATGGTGATGAAATCGCTCATGCCCTCGACGCTAGGCGGGATACCCGACAGCTTCTGGCGTGATTTCCTTCAGTTCTCCGTCGAGCAGCAGCCAGCGGGTGATGCCGATGGACTCCAGGAACGGCAGGTCGTGGCTGGCCACGATCAGCGCTCCCTCGTACGACTCCAGGGCCGTGGTGAGCTGCTTCACGCTCGCCATGTCCAGGTTGTTCGTCGGCTCGTCCAGCATCAGCAGCTGCGGTGCGGGCTCGGCCAGCATCAGCGCCGCCAGTGCCGCCCGGAAGCGTTCGCCGCCGGAGAGCGTCGCCGCCTTCTGGTCGGCGCGGGCGCCCCGGAACAGGAAGCGGGCGAGCCGCGCCCGGATCCGGTTGTTGGTGGCGGCCGGCGCGAACCGGGCCACGTTCTCGGCGACGGTCCGCTCGCCGTCCAGGACGTCGAGCCGCTGCGGCAGGAACCGCATCGGCACATGGGTCCGCGCCTCGCCCGACACCGGCTGCAGCTCCCCGGCGATCGTGCGCAGCAGCGTGGTCTTGCCCGCGCCGTTGCGTCCGATCAGCGCGATCCGCTCAGGGCCGCGCAGGTCGAAACCGCCGGCCACGCGCGCGCCGTAAGCCAGTTCCAGATCCTGGAGCAGGAGGACCTCACGGCCCGGCGGTACGGCCGTGTACGGCAGGTCGATGCGGATCTCGTCGTCGTCCCGTACGGCCTCCACCGCCTCGTCGAGCCGTTCCTTCGCCTCGGCGAGCTTCTCCTCGTGCATGATCCGGTGCTTGCCCGCGGACTCCTGTGCCGCCCGCTTGCGCGCCCCCATGACGATCTTCGGCTCGCGCTTCTGGTCCCACATCTTCTGGCCGTACCGCTTGCGGCGGGCCAGTTTGACCTGGGCGTCGGTCAGTTCGCGCTTCTGCTTCTTCAGATCGGCCTCGGCGACCCGCACCATCCGCTCGGCCGCCTCCTGTTCCACCGCGAGCGCCTCCTCGTATGCCGAGTAGTTGCCGCCGTACCAGCTGATCTCCCCGGAGCGCAGATCGGCGATCTGGTCGACGAGGTCGAGGAGTTCACGGTCGTGGCTGACCACGACCAGGACGCCCGGCCAGGAGGAGACGGCGGCGTACAGCCTCCGGCGCGCGTACAGGTCGAGGTTGTTGGTCGGCTCGTCCAGGAGCAGGACGTCCGGGCGGCGCAGCAGCAGTGCGGCGAGCCGCAGCAGCACCGATTCGCCGCCGGACACCTCGCCGACCGTGCGGTCCAACCGGACGTGGCCGAGGCCGAGTTCGCCGAGGGTGGCGAGGGCCCGCTCCTCCACGTCCCAGTCGTCGCCGACGGTCTCGAAGTGCTCCTCGGACGCGTCGCCCGCCTCGATGGCGTGCAGGGCGGCGCGCCGGTCGGCGATGCCGAGGACCTCGTCGACCCTGAGGCCGGTGTCGAGGGTGATGTTCTGCGGAAGGTAGCCGACCTCGCCGGCGACGCGGACGGTGCCGTCGGCGGGCGTGAGCTCGCCGGCGATGAGCTTCAACAGGGTTGATTTCCCCGAGCCGTTCACTCCGACGAGCCCGGTGCGGCCGGGGCCGAAGGCGGTGTCGAGGCACTCGAAGACGGGGGTGCCGTCGGGCCAGGTGAAGGCGAGGGACGTGCAGGTGATGGAAGGTGACATGCGGGCCTCCGCGGTTGCTCGATGCGACAAGGGCAAACGCGTATCGAGACACCTGCGACCCGCGGGGAGGCCTCGGGGCGGGCAGCGGAAAAGCCCTGTTCCGGAGGACGGCTCGGACGCCGAGGTCGCACACGGCAGCCACACCTCAGGGGTGTGACGGCGGGTGTCTCAGGACCTCAGACGAGCAACGTCCTTCTCCAATCGACGGCAACAGGACCGCTCCACACCGTAGGAGGGGGCGGGAGGGCTGTCAACGGAATTACGAGGGCCGCCCCGGGGGTGGCGGAAGCCCGCCGCGTAATATGTGCACACCTTCTTTGCCTATTACGAAAGGGTCGGTGTGGACGCCGAACTCGTACGCGCGTGGGTGGAGGGCTGGGTCGTCTCCCGCGGAGCCGCGCCGCCGGTCGCCGAGCCATGGGGCCTCACCGTCGACGTGGGGCTGGCCGGCCATGTCACCCGGCACGTCCTGACCGATGCCGACGAGGCGCTGGTCGGCAAACTGACGGAGACGGCCACGGCACCGGGCATCTGGCTCAAGGTCTTCCTGCCGCGGCAGACGGTCGCCCCCTGGGTGGCGCCCGGCTGGCGCTTCGGGGACGACGGCTTCCTGATGTCCGCCCGGCTGCATCCCGCCGCTGCCGAGGTGCCCGCGGGATACCGGACGCGTGCCTGGACCAGGGACGGCGTCACACGCGTTCTCGTCCTGACGCGGGACGGCGCGTTCGCGGCCCGCGGCCAGGTCGCCGTGCCCGGCCCCGGGCGCGCGGCCGTGGTCGACCAGGTCGAGACCTCCGCGGCCCACCGCCGCAGGGGACTCGGCAGTCTGGTCATGCGGACGCTGGGGAACGCCGCCGTTGCCGCGGGCTCCTCGGGCGCCGTGCTGGCCGCGACGGCCGAAGGGCGCGCGCTGTACGCCTCCCTGGGCTGGCGCACCCGCGGCCCTTTGACGAGCCTGATCCGTGAGGTCCCGCCCGAAACGCAGGGCGCGCGAATGTGAAACCCTCAGGGCCCGCACACGAGGTCGTACGTCCCTGATCCGTGGCCGTACGTTCCTGTCGGATTCCTGCCAGACCCAGCCCGGACAAGCTGGTTGAGTCGACGCATGACGAAGGACTCCGCCCTCCGCGAGCGCGCACTCGACTTCCGCTCCCTGCACGTCCCGGGCACCCCGCTGGTGCTGCCGAACGCCTGGGACACCTCCAGTGCCCGCGTCGTCGAGGACGCCGGTGCCCCCGCGCTGGCCACCACGAGCGCCGGGCTCGCCTGGGACCTCGGTGCCGCTGACGGCGGCCGGCTGGACCGCGACCGAGCCCTGGCGGCCGTCGCTCGCATCGTGGCCGCCGTGGCGGTGCCCGTGAGCGCGGACATCGAGAGCGGCTACGCCGATGATCCGGCGGGCGTGGCCGAGACGATCCGGGCGGTGCTCGCGCTCGGCGCGGTGGGTGTGAACATCGAGGACGCCCTGTACGAGCCCGGCGCGGGGCCGCTGCGCCCCGTTCCCGAGCAGGCGGAGAGGATCGCCGCCGCCCGGGCGGCCGCCGATGCCGCGGAGGTGCCGCTGTTCGTCAACGCGCGCATCGACACGTTTCTGCGGGGCGCCGGGGGAGTGGAGGCCACGCTGGAGCGGGCCGCCGCCTTCCTCGCCGCGGGCGCCGACGGGATCTTCGTTCCCGGGGCCGTCGACCCGGGAACCGTGAAGCTGCTCGTCGACGGGATCGACGCGCCCGTGAACGTGATGGCGGGCCCCGGCGCGCCGACCGTGTCCGAGCTGGCCTCGCTCGGCGTGGCGCGCGTCAGCGTCGGCTCCGCAATCGCCCAGGCCGCCCACGCCCTCGTCCGGCGCGCCGCGCGGGAGCTGCTCGGTGCGGGGACGTACGGGACGCTCGCGGACGGGGCCGACTACGGGGAGCTCAACTCCCTGCTGGGCGGCGCCCGCTAGCAGGCGTCCCGCATCAGTTCGGCCAGGTCGTGGTCCAGGTCGAGCTGGAGGTGCTCCAGGCCGACCGGGACCAGCTCGCCGGTGGCGTCCAGGAACCGGCGGATCTCACCGCTGCGGACGTGGACGACGGCCGTGCCCTCGGGGGCGTGGAACTCCAGCACCGTGCGGTCGTAGCCGTAGGGTCGGACGCGGACGTCGCCGTGGCCCACGCTCTCCCGCATCCCGTCGGTCAGGAGCTCCCGGCTGAAGGTCCAGCAGACCTCGACGCCCTCCAGGGTGGCGGGGGCCGGGAAGGTCATGCGGACGGCGAACGGGTCGCGCCGGTCGTAGTGCAGCGTGGCGGGGATGCTGGACACCCGCGGCGCGGCGGCGACGAGACGGGCCTCTACGAGCTGCTCGATGACGTAGGACAACGCCTTGCTCCCTTGCGACGGCTGGACGGGCTCCGGGCGGATGAGGCCGGGCACTCTAGAAGACGTCGGAATCGATGAATCCGTGCACACCGCCGTCGAGTGACCTCGGTCACCGCCTTTCATGCACAGGAGTGACGTGATTCGTCTGCTGGTTCCGTAAAGGCCGTGTGAGGCTGCTGAGGCGGTCTGGACGGCGCCGTGGGTGTGGGCTAGCTTCGCCCGCCATGAGGGCCTTGGGGAACACGCGACGCTGGGCAGGCATGGTTCGCACGACGGCCGCGGGGGTGGTGTGCGCGGGAGCGCTGGCCGCGGTGACGGCCGTACCGGCGCAGGCGCAGGAGCCTGAGCCGCAGCGTTCCGCGCACTGGGAGCTGAAGGACACCGGCAGCCCTGCCGTGCGCTTCCGTGGGCTGGCGGCCGTCGACCGGGACACCGCCTGGCTGGCCGGGAGCGCCGGCACGGTCCTGCGCACCACGGACGGCGGGGCGAGCTGGCGGAACGTCTCGCCGCCGGGGGCCGGGGAGCTGCAGTTCCGGGACGTCGAGGCGTTCGACGCGCGCCGGGCCGTGGTGCTCGCCATCGGCGAGGGCGAGGCGTCCCGGGTGTACCGCACCGAGGACGGCGGCGCGACCTGGGCCGAGGCGTTCCGCAACACCGACCCGCGCGCCTTCTACGACTGCATGGCCTTCTTCGACCGCCGCCACGGCCTCGCGATGAGCGACCCCGTGGACGGCAGGTTCCGCATCCTGTCCACGGCCGACGGCGGCCGGTCCTGGACGGTCCTGCCCCAGGACGGGATGCCCGACGCGCTGGCCGGCGAGGCAGGGTTCGCGGCCAGTGGGCAGTGCCTGGTGACGGCCGGGTCCAAGGACGTCTGGCTGGCCACCGGCGGCGGCGCACGCGCGCGTGTGCTGCACTCCGCCGACCGCGGACGGACCTGGACGGCCGCCGACACGCCGATCCCGGCCGGGGATCCCGCGCGGGGCGTCTTCGCCCTCGCCTTCCGCGACCGCGCCCACGGTCTGGCCGTCGGCGGCGACTACCGCCCCGACCAGGACTCCCCGAGCGCGGCGGCCCGCACCCGGGACGGCGGCACCACCTGGCGGCCCGCCGCGGCCCCGGTGAGCGCCTACCGCTCGGGCGTCGCCTGGCTCCCGCACAGCCGCACCGCGGCCCTCGCGGTCGGCCCCACGGGCACCGACCTGACCACGGACGGGGGCCGCACCTGGCGGACCGTCGACAGCGGCTCGTACGACACCGTGGACTGCACGCCCGACTTCGGCTGCTGGGCGGCGGGCGAGAAGGGGCGAGCGGCCCGTCTGGAGAGGTGATCCGGCAGGTGGGCACGCGGAGGCCAAGCGCCGTGACGTGCAAGGCCCTTCGGGGCATGAACCAGAGCCGGCCCGAGCGCGCCCTGGGCGACCGGAGTCGGCCGAGGGGGCCGTAGGCTCGTCGGCATCATGACGACCGTACGCATCCCGGCGGGCTGGCCCGCCACCGAGGAAGAGGCCCGTGCCGTCCAGGACGAGCTGCGCGCACGCGTGGTGCTGGACGAGCCGGGTCCGCCGCCCGGCGCCGGGCACGTCACCGGCGTCGACGTGGCCTACGACGACGAGCGGGACGTCGTGGCGGCGGCGGCCGTCGTGCTGGACGCGGCGACCCTGGAGGTCGTCGCGGAGGCGACGGCCGTCGGCCGGATCTCCTTCCCGTACGTGCCCGGCCTGCTGGCCTTCCGGGAGATCCCCACGGTCCTGGCCGCCCTCGACGCGCTGTCCTGCGACCCCGGCCTGGTGGTCTGCGACGGCTACGGCCTCGCCCACCCCCGCCGCTTCGGCCTCGCCAGCCACCTCGGCGTCCTCACCGGCCTGCCCACCATCGGCGTCGCCAAGAACCCCTTCACCTTCTCCTACGACGAGCCGGAGGCGGCCCGAGGCTCCTCGTCCCCCCTGCTCGCGGGCACGGACGAGGTCGGCCGGGCCCTGCGCACCCGGGACTCCGTCAAACCGGTCTTCGTCTCCACCGGCCACCGCGTCACCCTCACCACGGCCTGCGCCCACACCCTCGCCCTCACTCCGGCCTACCGCCTCCCGGAAACAACCCGCAAGGCGGACGCCCTGTGCCGCCACACCTTGCACGAGGCGACGGCACCGAACGAAGAACTCGCCGCACGCGCGCGTGCGGACAAGCACCGTTCCTGGGGGCGCACCCTCTTCGAGTCCCAGCGCAACCCGGTGGCCTGGGCGGCCCGGGTGCTCGCAGCGGCCGTCCCGGAGGCGGACCGGGGACCGGAACTCGCTGCCGTTCTGGCCATGGCGGCCGACCGGGACGAGTGGACCCGGGGCCGCGAACTCTTCGACCGGGTGCGGGCAGCCGGGGTCGGGGCGGAGGACCAGTCGGTCTTCCGGATCGCGGAGCTGGTGGCCAAGGTCGCCCACAACACGGCAGGTTCTCCGCCGTACTTCGACCATCACGCGGGCTGGGACATCGGCCCGCTCGCCTGCCGGATCGCGACGGCGTCCCCCGACCCCGCTCTCCGGGCCCGCCTGGAAGCCGCGCTGGGGGACCGGCTCCCGTCGGAGGACGTCGTCCGGGCACCCGGCCGCTGAGTACGTCGACTGAGTACGTCGCCTGAGTACTCGTACGGATGTCCGCGCCCCGCCCGTTCGGCAGGCTGGGCGCATGACTTCGCACCGCGTGGCTTCCCACCGCATGACCTCCCGGCGCATGGCGAACCAGCGTTCGCCGAAGCCCCTCGCCGACCCGGAGCGGCCCGTCGAGCGGGTCGTCACGGCCGCGCTCGTGGTCGCCGTGTTGGCGGGGCTCGGGTGGATCTGCGGGATGGTCTACACCGTGGCCCAGTGGCCCTTGTAGGGGGCTAGCGGCTCGCGGCCACCCGGAAGACGATCCCCGCGCGCTGGAGCCGTTCGGTCAGGGCGTCACCCATGGCCGTGGCCGTGGTGACCTGGCCGGCCGTCGGAGGGAGGTCGTCGAAGGCGAGGCAGAGGGCCGACTCGGCGAGCATCTTCGCCGTCTCGTCGTAGCCGGGGTCCCCGCCCGAGACCTCGGTGAAGACCCGGCGGCCACCGCCCTGGCCGACGAACCGCACCGAGAACCAGCTCTTCGCCCGCTTCTCCGCGCTCGGCCCGTCCCCCGGCTTCAGCCGGTCCGACAGCCACCGGCGCGCGGGCGGCAGCTGGGCGGCGGCGGCCAGTCCGCCCACGCCCACCAGACCGGCCACGGCAACGGGCAGATGCCGTACCGCCGCGTAGTGCCGGTAGCGGAAGTCGGGGCCGTAGCGGTCCAGGGCCTTCGCGGAGCGGCGCACGATCTGCGGGTCGATGGTCGGCAGCGGCACCGCCCAGGCGCCCACCTCCCCGGCGAACCGGGGCACGCCCGTGGGGGCGTCGACCCGGCGGCCCACCAGGCGCGGCTCGTGCCGGTGCCGGTCCCGCGCGGCGGCGATCATCTGGCGCCCGCGCGCGAACTGGCCCAGCGCCGAGGCGAACGTCCCGCCCGAGAACATGGCGTCCGCGGTGACGAACCCGTCCACCGTCAGCGGCACACCCTCCGGCAGCTGCCGGACCGTGAACCAGGCGCCCAGATCGTGCGGCACGGAGTCGAACCCGGCCGCGTGCACGAGCCGGGCGCCCGTCTCCCGCGCGCGTGCGTCGTGACGCACGTACATCAGGTCCACGAACTCCGGCTCCCCGCACAGGTCGAGGTAGTCCGTGCCGCTGTCCGCGCAGGCGGCGACGAGCTCCTCGCCGTAGCGCACATAGGGGCCCACCGTCGTGGCCACCACACGCGCGTGCCGGGCGAGTTCACGCACCGACCCGGGATCCGCCACGTCCGCGCGCAGGACGCCGACGCGCTCGCCGCCGGGCAGCCGTTCCCGCAGTCGCTCCAGCTTCGTCGCATCGCGGCCCGCCACCGCCCAGCGCAGCCCCTCGGGCGCGTGCGCCGCCAGGTACTCCGCGGTGAGCGCTCCGGCGAAGCCGGTCGCCCCGAAGAGCACGATGTCGTAGGGACGGTCCGCCTCATTCAGCCTGCTCATGACACCTCTCGGTCCCTCATCACGCGCCGTTGTCGGTGGCCGAGGCTAGCGTGAGGTGTGCGGAGCCCGACGAGGAGCCCGGGAGGCAGCGGATGGCCGTGGACCGGAACGCCCTGAAGAAGTGGGAGAAAGTGCGTCAGTTCGCCCTCGGCATGCCCGGCGCCGCCGAGGAGTTCCCCTGGGGCGAGACCGTCGCCAAGGTCAACAAGAAGGTGTTCGTCTTCCTCGGCTCCGACGACGGCAGCCATCCCCTGGGCGTGACCGTGAAGCTCACGGACGAGGCGGCCCACGCCCACGCGCTGACCTGCCCCGGCGCCGAGCCCGCAGGTTACGGCCTCGGGAAATCGGGCTGGGTGAGCATCCCGCTGGAACCCAAGGGCGCGCCGGCCGCCGAGCTGCTGTGCGACTGGGTGGAGGAGAGCTACCGCACCATCGCGCCGAAGCGGCTCACGGCGGAGCTCGACGGGCGGTGACGACACCGCCGCCGCCACCGGATACTTTTCACTAAGCGCTTGCTCGCCCACCTCTTGTGCTCACTGCGGCGAGTTCCTAACATCCTTGGTGTTACATCATTAGTGTCACACCTACCCTGGGGACCGGATGGCAAAGACGCCAGGACACGGCCCGCTCACCGGCGTACGCGTCGTGGAGCTGGCCGGTATCGGGCCGGGCCCGTTCGCCGCGATGCTCCTCGCCGACCTGGGCGCCGACGTCGTGCGCGTGGACCGGCCCGGCGGCCCCGGACTCGCGATCGATCCCGCGTACGACGTCACCAACCGCAACAAGCGCTCGGTGATCGTCGACCTGAAGGCCCCCGACGGCCCCGCGCGCGTGCTCGATCTCGCCGCCCGCGCGGACATCCTCATCGAGGGTTACCGGCCCGGAGTCGCCGAACGGCTCGGCGTCGGCCCCGACACCTGCCGGTCCCGCAATCCACGGCTCGTCTACGGCCGGATGACCGGCTGGGGCCAGGACGGCCCCCTCGCCCAGCGCGCCGGGCACGACATCGCCTACATCGCCCTCACCGGCACCCTCGGCATGATCGGCGCCCCCGACGAGCCCCCGCCCGCTCCGGCCAACCTCCTCGGCGACTACGCGGGCGGCTCCCTGTACCTCGTCGTCGGCGTCCTCGCCGCCCTGCACCACGCCCGCGCGACCGGCGCCGGCCAGGTCGTGGACGCCGCGATCGTGGACGGCACCGCCCACCTCTCCGCGATGATCCACGGCATGCTCGCCGCCGGCGGCTGGCAGGACCGCCGCGCCGCCAACCTCCTCGACGGCGGCTGCCCGTACTACGGCACCTACGAGACGGCCGACGGCGGGTACATGGCGGTCGGCGCCCTGGAGCCGCAGTTCTACGACGCCTTCCTGGACCTGCTCGGCCTGGAGGGATACGCGGACGCCCGCCGGGACTGGACCCGCTGGGGCGACCTGCGCGCGGCGGTCACCGCCCGCTTCAGGACCCGGACCCGGGCCGAGTGGACGGCCGTCTTCGCCGGCTCGGACGCCTGCGTGGCGCCCGTCCTGTCGCTGACCGAGGCCCCGCACGACCCGCATCTGGCCGCCCGCGGCACCTTCACCGACCACGGCGGCATCACCCAGCCCGCGCCCGCGCCCCGCTTCTCGGCGACCCCCACCGCCGTGCGCACCGGGCCCGCGCGGCCGGGCGCCGACACCGCGGACGTGGCGCGCGACTGGGACGTACCCGACCTGATGAAGGGCCTGGAATGAAGCGGCGGATCTTCTCCGACGAGCACGACGCGTTCCGCGAGACCGTGCGCAGCTTCCTCGCCAAGGAAGTGCTGCCGTTCTACGACCAGTGGGAGAAGGACGGCATCGCCTCCCGCGACGCCTGGCGCGCGGCCGGGAAGCAGGGCCTGCTCGGCCTCGCCGTGCCCGAGGAGTACGGGGGCGGCGGCACCGCCGACTTCCGCTACAGCGCCGTCATGGCCGAGGAGTTCACCCGCGCGGGCACTCCCGGGCTCGCGCTCGGGCTGCACAACGACATCATCGGTCCGTATCTGACGGGGCTCGCCACCGAGGAGCAGAAGCGCCGCTGGCTGCCCGGCTTCTGCGACGGCTCGCTGATCACGGCCATCGCCATGACCGAGCCGGGCGCGGGCTCCGACCTCCAGGGCATCCGGACGCACGCCGAGGACCGTGGCGACCACTGGCTGCTCAACGGCTCCAAGACGTTCATCTCCAACGGCATCCTCGCCGACCTGGTGATCGTGGTGGCGAGGACCACCCCCGAGGGCGGCGCGCACGGGCTGTCCCTGCTGGTCGTCGAACGCGGCACGGAGGGCTTCGAGCGCGGCCGCAACCTCGACAAGATCGGCCAGAAGGCGCAGGACACGGCCGAGTTGTTCTTCCACGACGTGCGCGTGCCCAAGGAGAACCTCCTCGGCGAGCTCCACGGCGCCTTCGTCCATCTGATGACCAACCTCGCCCAGGAGCGGCTGAGCATCGCGGTCGCGGCCATCGCGGGCGCGGAGCACCTGCTGGAGATCACCACCCGGTACGTCAAGGAGCGCGAGGCCTTCGGCCGGCCGCTGGCCACCAAGCAGCACATCCGGTTCGAGATCGCGGAGATGGCCACCGAGTGCGCCGTCACCCGCGCCTTCCTCGACCGCTGCGTGGAGGAGCACACGGACGGCGGACTGAGCGCCGTCGACGCCTCCATGGCCAAGTGGTGGGCCACCGAACTGCAAAAGCGCGTCGCCGACCGCTGCCTGCAACTGCACGGCGGATACGGCTACATGAGCGAATACCCCGTGGCCCGGGCCTTCACCGACGGACGCATCCAGACCATCTACGGCGGGACGACCGAGATCATGAAGGAGATCATCGGCCGTTCCCTGCTCGGCTGACGCACAGTCTCCCGGCCGACCCTCACCGAAAGGCTTCCTCGTGAGCACCGAAGCGTACGTGTACGACGCGATCCGCACCCCGCGCGGCCGCGGCAAGGCGAACGGCGCCCTGCACGGCACCAAGCCCATCGACCTGGTCGTCGGACTCATCCACGAGATCCGCGACCGCTTCCCCGGCCTGGACCCGGCCGCGATCGACGACATCGTGCTGGGCGTGGTCGGCCCGGTCGGCGACCAGGGCTCCGACATCGCCCGGATCGCCGCCGTCGCCGCGGGCCTGCCGGACACGGTGGCCGGCGTCCAGGAGAACCGCTTCTGTGCGTCGGGCCTGGAGGCGGTCAACATGGCCGCCATGAAGGTCCGCTCGGGCTGGGAGGACCTGGTCCTCGCGGGCGGCGTGGAGTCCATGTCCCGGGTGCCGATGGCCTCCGACGGCGGCGCCTGGTTCAACGACCCGATGACCAACCTGGCCGTCAACTTCGTGCCGCAGGGCATCGGCGCCGACCTGATCGCCACCATCGAGGGATTCTCCCGGCGGGACGTCGACGAGTACGCGGCCCTCTCCCAGGAGCGGGCGGCCACCGCCTGGAAGGAGTCCCGCTTCGAGCGGTCCGTCGTCCCGGTGAAGGACCGCAGCGGGCTGGTCGTCCTCGACCACGACGAGCACCTGCGCCCCGGCACCACCGCCGACTCCCTGGCCAAGCTGAAGCCGTCCTTCGCGGACATCGGCGAGCTGGGCGGCTTCGACGCCGTGGCGCTGCAGAAGTACCACTGGGTCGAGAGGATCGACCACGTCCACCACGCGGGCAACTCCTCCGGCATCGTCGACGGCGCCGCCCTCGTCGCCATCGGCTCCCGGGAGGTCGGCGAGCGCCACGGACTCACTCCCCGCGCGCGGATCGTCTCCGCGGCCGTCTCCGGCTCCGAGCCCACGATCATGCTCACCGGCCCGGCCCCGGCCACCCGCAAGGCCCTGGCCAAGGCCGGACTGACCATCGACGACATCGACCTCGTCGAGATCAACGAGGCGTTCGCGGCGGTCGTCCTGCGCTTCGTCAAGGACATGGGCCTGTCCCTGGACAAGGTCAACGTCAACGGCGGCGCCATCGCCCTCGGCCACCCGCTCGGCGCCACCGGCGCGATGATCCTCGGCACGCTCGTCGACGAACTGGAGCGCCAGGACAAGCGCTACGGACTCGCCACCCTCTGCGTCGGCGGCGGCATGGGCATCGCCACCATCGTCGAACGCATCTGAACTCCCCAGCGGCCCCACGAGACTTCTACGGAGACCCCCTCATGACCACCACCATCCGCTGGGAACAGGACCGCACCGGGGTCGTCACCCTCGTCATCGACGACCCCGACCAGTCCGCCAACACCATGAACCGCGCCTTCCGCGACTCCCTCGCCCAGGTCACCGACCGGCTGGAGGCGGAGCAGGACACCGTCCGCGGCGTCATCATCACCTCAGCCAAGAAGACGTTCTTCGCCGGCGGCGACCTGCGCGACCTGATCCGGGTCACCCCCGAGACGGCCCAGGAGCTGTTCGAGGGCGGCATGGCGATCAAGCGGAACCTGCGCCGCATCGAGACCCTCGGCAAGCCGGTCGTCGCCGCCCTCAACGGCGCCGCTCTCGGCGGCGGTTACGAGATCGCCCTGGCCTGTCACCACCGCATCGCCCTTGACGCGCCCGGCTCGAAGATCGGCTGCCCCGAGGTCACCCTCGGCCTGCTCCCGGGCGGCGGCGGCGTGGTCCGCACCGTCCGCCTGATGGGCATCGCCGACGCCCTGCTGAAGGTCCTCCTCCAGGGCACGCAGTACGACCCGCGGCGCGCCCTCGAGAACGGCCTGGTCGACGACGTGGCCACCACCCACGAGGACATGCTCGCCAGGGCCCGCGCGTTCATCGAGGCCAACCCCGAGTCCCGGCAGCCCTGGGACCGGCCCGGCTACCGCATCCCCGGCGGCACGCCCGCCAACCCCAAGTTCGCCGCCAACCTGCCCGCCTTCCCGGCCAGTCTGCGCAAGCAGACGGGCGGCGCCCCCTACCCTGCCCCGCGCAACATCCTCGCTGCGGCGGTGGAGGGCGCCCAGGTCGACTTCGAGACCGCGCAGGTCATCGAGGCGCGCTACTTCGTCGAGCTGGCCGCGGGACAGACCTCGAAGAACATGATCCAGGCGTTCTTCTTCGACCTCCAGGCCGTCAACTCCGGCGCGAACCGCCCCAAGGGCGTCGAGGCGCGCCAGGTCCGCAAGGTCGCCGTTCTCGGTGCCGGGATGATGGGCGCGGGCATCGCGTACTCCTGCGCCCGCGCGGGCATCGACGTCGTCCTGAAGGACGTCGCCCTGGAAGCCGCGGTCAAGGGCAAGGGCTACTCCGAGCAGCTCTGCGCGAAGGCCGTGAGCAGGGGCCGTACGACCCAGGAGAAGGCGGACGCGCTGCTGGCCCGCATCACGCCGACGGCCGACCCGCAGGACGTGGCGGGCTGCGACGCGGTGATCGAGGCGGTCTTCGAGAACCCGGAGCTGAAGCACAAGGTCTTCCAGGAGATCCAGCACCTCGTCGAGCCGGACGCGCTGCTGTGCTCCAACACCTCCACGCTCCCCATCACCGCCCTCGCCGAAGGTGTGGAGCGGCAGTCGGACTTCATCGGCCTGCACTTCTTCTCGCCGGTCGACAAGATGCCGCTGGTCGAGATCATCAAGGGTGAGCGGACCGGCGAGGAGGCGCTGGCCAGGGCCTTCGACCTGGTGCGCCAGATCAAGAAGACCCCGATCGTGGTCAACGACTCGCGCGGCTTCTTCACCTCCCGGGTGATCGGCCACTTCATCAACGAGGGCGTGGCCATGGTGGGCGAGGGCATCGAGCCGGCCTCAGTCGAACAGGCGGCGGCCCAGGCGGGCTACCCGGCCAAGGTCCTCTCCCTGATGGACGAACTGACGCTCACGCTCCCGCGCAAGATCCGCAACGAGTCCAGGCGGGCCGTCGAGGATGCGGGCGGCACCTGGCCGACGCACCCCGCGGAGGCCGTGATCGACCGGATGGTCGACGAGTTCGCACGGCCGGGCCGCAGCGGCGGAGCGGGCTTCTACGACTACGACGAGAGCGGCAGGCGGGTGGGCCTCTGGCCGGGCCTGCGCGAGCACTTCACCCGCGAGGGCGCACAGATCCCCTTCAAGGACATGCAGGAACGCATGCTCTTCTCGGAGGCCCTGGACACCGTCCGGCTGCTGGAGGAGGGCGTCCTGACGTCGGTGGCGGACGCCAACATCGGCTCGATCTTCGGCATCGGCTTCCCCGGCTGGACGGGCGGCGTGCTGCAGTACATCAACGGCTACGAGGGCGGCCTGCCCGGCTTCGTGGCACGCGCGCGTGAGCTGGCGGACCGCTACGGCGACCGTTTCCTGCCGCCGGCGCTGCTGGTGGAGAAGGCGGAGAAGGGGGAGCGGTTCACGGACGCGTGACGCGCCCCGCGTCTCAGGCGGATCCGTCCACCTCGGACGGGTCCGCCGCCTTGACCCACTCCCGCAGCTCCTCCTTCAGCGACCGCTGGAACGACGTCAGCAGCGCCTGCACGACCAGCGGTTGCATGTCGGACGAGAGCGACTTCACGTCCTGGGCCGCACGCTCGGAGACCTCGCCGCGGAACAGTTGCGACAACTCGTGCGCGGCGGCCCGCGAGTGGTCGATCAGCACCCTCCGCGCGGCCAGGATCGCGTCCTGCGACAGCGGCATGTCGAGCAGCCGCACCCCGAGCCGCAGCAGCCCGACGTCCACCCGGAACCCCTCGCCGTCGGCCCCGACCACGCCCATCGCTGCCAGCCGCCGCACGTCCTCGTCGGCCAGCTCCCGCCCCGCCCGCCGCTCCAGCTCCGCGCGCGTCACCGTCTCCACGGCATCCGGGGCCCAGGAGGCCACCACGGCCCGGTGGATGGCGAGATCGCCGGGGCTCAGCCCGGGCGGCAGACGCTGCATGTACCGCTCGATCGCCGCCAGCGTCATCCCCTGCTGCTGCAACTCCTCGATCAGGGCCAGCCGCGCCACATGATCCGGACCGTAGTGCCCCACCCGGCGCGGACCGATCACCGGCGGCGGAAGCAGCCCCTTGGTGCCGTAGAACCGCACGGTACGCACCGTGACGCCCGCCCGCGCGGCCAGCTCGTCGATGGTGAGGGTGGGGTCCTCGGCGTCGGTCTTCATGTGCAGCAGTATCGCTGTCTCACCACTGCTGTGACACCTCCCCGGGCGCCCGGAGCCGATCACGAGGAGTTCCTCCGGACGTCAGGTGCGGATCATGTGAGATGTTCCGCTCTGTGAACTCCACCACCGCGTGAGCCGCCGCCCATGGGGGAAGGTGGCGCCTTGGTCTGTGCTCCTACCGGGGCACGGACCATACGTACGTCCGGCACACCCGAGCGCGATCCGCTCGGGCGCACCAGAGAGTGGTACCCCCGTGAGCAAGGACGCCGTGGACACGGCACAGGCCGCACCCCCCACCCTGGCGGCCCAGACGCCCGCGGACGCGGGCGACGCCGGTTACAGCAAGGACCTCAAGGCCCGCCACGTCAACATGATCGCCATCGGCGGAGCGATCGGCACCGGACTCTTCCTGGGCGCCGGAGGACGCCTCCACAACGCCGGACCGGCGCTGGCCATCGCCTACCTGGTCTGCGGGATCTTCGCCTTCTTCGTCGTACGGGCCCTCGGTGAGCTGGTCCTGTACCGGCCCTCCTCCGGATCCTTCGTGTCGTACGCGCGCGAGTTCCTCGGCGAGAAGGGCGCCTACGTCGCGGGCTGGATGTACTTCCTGAACTGGTCCACGACCGGGATCGCCGACATCACCGCCATCGCTCTCTACACGCACTACTGGAGCGCCTTCACCGACATCCCGCAGTGGGTGCTCGCCCTGATCGCCCTCGCGGTGGTGCTGGCGGTGAACCTGATCTCGGTGAAGATCTTCGGCGAGATGGAGTTCTGGTTCGCGATCATCAAGGTCGCCACGCTGGTGGCCTTCATGTTCGTCGGCATCTTCCTGCTGGCCACTCAGCACGAAGTGGGCGGCACCACCCCCGGCCTGAGCGTGATCACCGACCACGGCGGCGTCCTCCCGCACGGCCTGATGCCGGTCGTCCTGGTCATGCAGGGCGTGATCTTCGCCTACGCCGCCCTGGAGCTGGTCGGCGTCGCCGCCGGCGAGACCGCCGAGCCGGAGAAGATCGTCCCGCGCGCGGTGAACTCGATCATGTGGCGGGTGGGCCTGTTCTACGTCGGCTCGGTCGTCCTGCTCGCCCTGCTGCTCCCCGGCTCGGTGTACTCCGCCGACGAGAGCCCCTTCGTCACCGTGCTGTCGAAGATCGGCGTCGAGGGCGCCGGAGACGTGATGAACCTGGTGGTCCTCACCGCCGCGATGTCCTCGCTCAACTCCGGCCTGTACTCCACCGGCCGCATCCTGCGCTCCATGGCCATGGCGGGCTCCGCGCCGCAGTTCACCGCCCGCATGAACCGCAGCCAGGTGCCCTACGGCGGCATCCTGCTGACCTGCGCGGTGTGTGTGCTCGGTGTCGGCCTGAACTTCCTCATGCCGAGCCAGGCCTTCGAGATCGTGCTGAACGTCGCCTCCCTCGGCATCATCAGCACCTGGGTGATCATCATGATCTGCCACCTGGTGTTCGTCCGCCGCGCCAAGGCCGGCCTGCTCGCCCGCCCCTCCTTCCGGCTGCCCGGCAGCCCGGTCACGGAGATCGTCACGATCGCCTTCCTGCTCGCCGTGCTCGGCCTGATGTGGAACGACCCCGAGGTCGGCCGCAAGACCCTGCTGCTCGTCCCGGTGATCGCCGCGATGCTGGTGGCCGGCTGGTACGGCGTCCGGCGCCGCGTCGCGAAGACCCAGGAACAGGAACTGTCCGAGCTCACGAAGTAGCCCGGCGGTACATACCCACGGTGGCGTCATGTCGGAGATCACGTATGTCCGGGGTGACGCCCCCGTCCCGACGGTGCGGGAAAGGGGGCCGCTGACGTACAGCACCCGGAACCGCGAACGCAGCGAACGAAAGAGGACTGGGCGCCGGCGCGTCCGTGCACATGCCCCGCATCGGGTGCGGTCTCGCCGGCGGCGAGTGGTCCCGCGTCGAACCCCTGATCACCGAGCGGCTGGTGCGCCGGGGGATACCCGTCACCGTCTACGACCACGGGGACGGCCGACGCTGAGCGGTGGGCCCGGATACGCGCGGGAGAAGTGGGGTACTCGGCGGCGCACGACGGGCCGGGTCCCCCCGCCCACACAGGGAGGCTGCGTGAGAGACCATGCGCCGCATCACCCCGTTGACCGTGCTGTGCGCCCTCGGACTGGCCCTCACCGGCTGCCTGGGTGAGGGAGAGCGCGCCGCAGGCGCGTCCGCCGCGGCCACCGCGTTCGAAGAGCTGCTGAGGTCCGAGGACGGAACCGGGCTGTGCGCCGCCCTCGCGCCGGAAACGCGCAGCGAAGTGGAGCAGTCCGAGCAGAAGGAGTGCGCGGAGGCGATCACGGCCCAGGACCTCCCCGAGGGCGGCGACGTGCGCTCCGCGGAGGTCTACGGCCGGCAGGCCCGGGTCGTGCTGGAGGGCGACACGCTGTTCCTGTCGCGGTTCCCCGACGGCTGGAAGGTCGTGGCCGCCGGCTGCACACCCCGGCCGGAGCGGCCCTACGACTGCGTGGTCGAGGGAGGCTGACGGCGGATGCGGACCATGTTCATCCTCTGCCTGGTCGTGGTGGTGAGCGGCCTCGTCTACTTCAGCGCAGTGGGGTTGATGCACCGATGACCACAGGGCACGCACCGATGACCGCACGGGCGCGCCGATTCCTGCGGGACAACGGCCTGAGTCTGGCGTTCGGCCTCGGATTCCTGCTGGCCCTCGCCGGACAGGCCGTCGCCGGGCACGCGGAGTTCAACAACCAACTCGTCACCGACGGACTGCCGAGGATGAGCTTCGGCGAGTACCTGCTCTCCTCCGACTTCGCCGTGGACGTGACGGAGAACTGGCAGTCGGAATACCTCCAGTTCTTCCTCTACATCACGGCGACCGTCTGGCTGCTGCAACGGGGCTCGCCCGAGTCGAAGGAGATGCACAAGGCGGGCGTCGAGTCGGACAGGGCCCAGAGGGTGGGACAGCACGCGCGCGCCGACTCACCGCGGTGGGCGGCCGTGGGCGGTTTCCGCCGCTTCCTCTACTCCCACTCCCTGGGCCTGGTGATGGGCACGCTCTTCGCCCTCTCCTGGCTCGCCCAGTCCTTCGCCGGTGTGGCCGCCTACGACGAACAGCGACTGCGCCAGCTGCAGGCTCCCGTCGGCTGGGGCGACTACATCGGCTCGGCGGACTTCTGGAGCCGCACCCTGCAGAACTGGCAGTCCGAGCTGCTGGCGGTGGCGTCCATGGCGATCCTCGCCACCTACCTGCGCGAACGCGGCTCCCCGGAGTCCAAGCCGGTGGGCGCCGCCCACACCTCGACCGGCGTCGAGGGCTGAACGGCGCCCGAGCGGCCCGGCGCCGGGCTAGTGCTCGTGCACGTCGCCCGTCGCCGCGATCTTCTTCCAGGACTTCGGCTGCGCCGGCGCGGACGTCTCCCGCGCGATGGACGCCTCACGCGCCGCGGGCGCGGCCGGCTTCGACGGCTGGAAGAGCCAGGTGTCGAAGAACTCCGCCAGCGGCTGCCCGGACACCTGCTCGGCGTACGCCCGGAAATCGGCCACGGACGCGTTCCCGTGGGCGTACTTCGCCGTCCAGCCCTTCAGGATCGCGAAGAAGTCGTCGTCCCCGATCTCGTTGCGCAACGCCTGGAGCGTCAGCGCGCCCCGGTCGTAGACGGCGATGTGGAACTGGTTGTCCGGGCCCGGGTCGCCCGGCCGCACGGTCCAGAACGGATCGTCGGCCGCGCGCGTGGCGTACACGTAGTCGGCGATCTCCTGCGCCGTGCCCTCGCCCTCGTGCTCGGACCACAGCCACTCGGAGTAGCGCGCGAAGCCCTCGTTGATCCAGATGTCCTTCCACCCGGCCACCGACACGGAGTTGCCGTACCACTGGTGCGCGAGCTCGTGCACGACCAGGTAGGTGTTGGTCCCGTTCGCGAACCGGGACGGGCTGTAGAAGGGCCGGGTCTGCGTCTCCAGCGCGTACCGGGTGGTGGTGTTGGGCACGTACCCGCCGAGCGCGTTGTAGGGATACGGCCCGAAGTACTCGCTCAGCCAGTCGGCGATCTCCCCGGACCGCTCGATGCTCGCGCGCGCCGCGTTGTAGTTGTCGCCCAGGTCCTTGCTGTAGGCGTTGACGACCGGGATTCCGCTCTCGGTCGTCCCGGTGGTGAGGTCGAACCTGCCGACCGCGAGCGTGGCGAGGTAGGTCGCCTGCGGCTTGTTGGAACGCCAGTTCCAGCGGGTCCAGCCGAGGCGGGAACTCGTCGACTGGAGCGTGCCGTTGGAGATGGCCTGGGTACCGTCCGGGACCTGCACCGAGACGTCGTAGGTGGCCTTGTCGAGCGGATGGTCGTTGCTCGGGAACCACCACCAGGCAGCCTCGGGCTCGTTGGCGGCGACCCCGCCGTCCGCGGTGCGGTGCCAGCTGGTGAAGCCGTACGCCTGCTCGCCGGACGGCACCCCGCTGTAGCGGACCACGACGGTGAGCGCGGAGCCCTTGGCCAGCGGGTTCTTCGGGGTGATCTCCAGCTCGTGCTCGCCGGAGGTGGTGAACGACGCCTTCGCGCCATTGACCCGCACCTCGCCGACGTCCAGCAGGAAGTCCAGGTTGAACCGCGACAGGTCCTGCGTGGTGCGGGCCAGCAGGGTCGCGGTGCCCTCCAGGCGGTCGGTCGCGGGCTCGTACTTCAGGCGCAGGTCGTAGTGCGAGACGTCGTATCCGCCGTTGCCGTAGGCCGGGTAGTAGGGGTCGCCGATGCCCGGGGCGCCGGGGGCGGAACTCGCGGCCGATGCCGGGATCGCCAGCAGTACGGAGGCCGCCGCGAGTGCGCCCGGGGCGAAGAATCTGCGGTGCACGAAAAGCTCCAAGTCGTTGGGGACCGAAGGCTGTTCGAACCCTATTCACCACCTGTGCCCCGCCCGTGTCCACCGGCCCGGCTGTCACACGATCGCCATTCGGCCGACACAGGCCCCCGGCCCCCGGGGTCCCTCCGGGCGTCCGGTTGCCCTCTTCTGCGCGGGAGTTGACCGGGGTACCGTCCGGCGCATGCCGATACGCACGCGCTTCACGATCTGGAGACCGCTCGCGACGGCGGCCACGGCCGCCCTGATGGCCACCCTCCTCTCACCCGCGACGGCCGGGGCAGCCCCGCGCACGAGCGAACCCGTCCACTCCTACGACAACGCCATCCGCGAGGCCGTCTGGGTGGACACCGGACTCGACGGCGACGCCGACGGACGCACCGACCGCGTCGCCGTCGACATCGTCCGCCCCAGCGAACCCGCCCGGCAGGGCCGCAAGATCCCCGTCATCATGGACGCCAGCCCTTACTACTCCTGCTGCGGACGGGGCAACGAGAGCCAGCGCAAGACGTACGACGCGGACGGCGACGTCGTCCAGATGCCGCTGTTCTACGACAACTACTTCGTGCCCCGCGGCTACGCCTTCGTCGGCGTCGACCTCGCCGGCACCAACCGCTCCGACGGCTGCGTCGACGTCGGCGGCCGCTCCGACGTCCAGTCCGCCAAGGCCGTCGTCGACTGGCTGAACGGCCGCGCCAAGGCGTACACCACCCGCACCGGCAGCACCCGCGCCAAGGCCACGAGCTGGACCAACGGCAAGACCGGCATGATCGGCAAGAGTTACGACGGCACCATCGCCAACGGTGTCGCCGCGACGGGCGTCGAGGGCCTGGAGACGATCGTGCCCATCGGTGCCATCTCCTCCTGGTACGACTACTACTTCGCCCAGGGCGCCCCCCTGTTCGGCTCGGGCCCCGACTGGCTGTCGAACTACGTCGAGAGCCCCGA
The DNA here is from genome assembly GCF_023544665.1 of Streptomyces sp. YS415. Lineage (GTDB taxonomy): Bacteria > Actinomycetota > Actinomycetes > Streptomycetales > Streptomycetaceae > Streptomyces. Next base: position 117,536 of record NZ_JAMJFL010000008.1, on the reverse strand, counting down.
AGCCCGCGCCCGCTGTGCCGCCGTGCAGCAGAGGATCGTCGCCGGCGCCCCGCGTACCGGCGAGTGGACCCCGCTGTGGAGCGAGCGGAACTACGTGCCGGACGCCGACCGGGTCGAGGCCAGCGTCTTCGTCATCCACGGCATGCAGGACCTCAACGTCCGCGCCAAGCACTTCGGCCAGTGGTGGGACGCGCTCGCCAGGAACGGCGTCGAGCGCAAGATCTGGCTCTCGCAGGTCGGACACGTCGACCCGTTCGACTTCCGCCGCGCCGAGTGGGTGGACACCCTGCACCGCTGGTTCGACCACGAACTCCTCGGCTACGACAACGGCATCGACGACGAACCGATGGCCGACATCGAACGCCGGCCCGACCAGTGGGTCACCTCGGCCGTCTGGCCCCCCCGCGGCACCGAGAAGACCACCCTGCGGCCCGCCGAAGGAGCCCAGGAAGGCGTCGGCACCCTCGGCCTGACCCGCGGCACCGGCACCGAGACCTTCACCGACGACCCGGAGCGCGACGAGACCGACTGGGCCGCGCACATCGACCGGCCCACCCCCGACAAGGCGGGCTTCGTCACCGGACCGCTCACCCGCGACCTGCGGCTGTCCGGCTCCTCCAAGGTCACCGTCACCGCGACCCCGACCACCTCCACGGCCCATCTGTCGGCCGTCCTCGTGGACCTCGGCCCCGACACCATCCGCGACTACGCCGGCGCGGGCGAGGGCATCACCCCCCTCACCGAGCGGACCTGCTGGGGCGCGAGCAGCACCGGTGACAGCGCCTGCTTCAAGGAGACCGCGACCAAGGCGGTGGACGTCGACTACACGATCCTCAGCCGCGGCTGGGCCGACCTCGCCTCGTACGGGGGAGCGCCCCTGAAACTCGGCACGCCGTACACCGTGACCCTCGATCTGGCGGCCACCGACCATGTCGTCCCGGCCGGCCACCGGCTCGCCCTGATCGTCGCGGGCACCGACCGGGACCTCATCGAACCGCCGTCCACGACACCGACGCTGACGCTCGACCTGTCCCGCACCTCGGCCCGGGTGCCGTTGGTCGGCGGAGCCGGCGCCTTCCGCAAGGCCGTCTCCGGCGCGACCGCCGCCCCGAGCGGGGCCGTCCTCGACGGCGTACGCGAGCCGCGCACCGCCCAGCGCATCCCGGAGGCCTCGTGAAGTCCCGTATAGCCGCGGTGATCGCGGCCGTCCTCGCCGCACCCCTGCTGTCGATCCCGGCGCGCGCGGCGGACACCCCTCCCCGTACCGGCTTCGAGGAGTCGGGCGGCGCCCGCTGGACCAGCCAGCCCGAGGAGCAGGCATTCCTCGCCGCCGTGGACGAGGCGAGCGCGCGGGTGTCGATCAGCCGGATCGGCACCACGAAGCAGGACCGCCCGCTCCAGCTCGTGCGCATCGGCACCCGCCCGACCACCCGCACCGTCCTGCTGGTGTGCAGCCAGCACGGCGACGAGCCCTCGGGCCGCGAGGCGTGCCTGACCACCGTCCGCGACCTGGCGTACGGCGACGACGAGCGCACCCGGCGCCTGCTGCGGAGCACCACCGTGCTCGTCATGCCCACCGCCAACCCCGACGGCCGGGCCGCGAACACCCGCGGCAACAGCGACGGCGTCGACATCAACCGCGACCACATCGCCCTGGGGACCGCCGAGGGCCGGGCCCTGGCCGCGGTGATCCGGGACCGCAGGCCGGACGTGGTCTACGACCTGCACGAGTACGGCGGCACACCCCCGTACTACGACAAGGACCTGTTCGACCTGTGGCCCCGCAACCTCAACACCGCCGACGCCGTGCACGAGGAGGCGCAGAACCTGTCGCTGGACCACGTACGGCCCGCGGCCCGGGCCGACGGCTACACGACCGGTACCTACGGCATATGGACCGACCCCGTCACCGGTGAACCCGTCCGGCAGGTCGCCGGGGACGGCCAGGAGCGCATCCTGCGCAACATGTCCGGAATCAAGCACACCGTCGGCCTGCTCATCGAGAGCCGGGTGGAACCCCTCACCGAGGTGCCGGAGCCGGTGAACAACCTGCGCCGGGTCGACTCGCAACTCTCCGCGCTGGAGGGCCTGTTCTCCTTCGCGGGGGAGCGGGGCCGCCAGGTCGACGCGGCGACCACCGCCGCCCGCCTCGCCGGATGGCGCGACACCGGACCGGTCTACGTCGGCGGCGCGGACAACGATCCCGCCGAGCCCGCCGAGATCATCCAGGACCCGCCCTGCGGCTACCGGCTGACGGACAATCAGTACGCGCAGCTGAAGGACGAACTGGCGCTGCACGGGGTGCGCACCCACGGCACCTACGTCCCGCTCCGCCAGTCCCTGCGCGCCCTGGTCCCGCTGCTCCTGGACGCCCGCGCCCCGTATCGCCTCACGGTGGCGGAGCCCGACACCGACTGCTGAAACGGTCCTGACGGACGGCACCTGTGGTAGGCCGTAGGAGATGCGCACATAGGGCATACCCACGGTTTCCATTGAAAGGTGCCGCAGATGACGGAAGACCTGAAGAAAAGGGGTGGCCGGGAAGGCCCTTCGGAGCCTCCCGGCCCCCACCACACCGACCGCGTGGTGTTCGGGGTCACCGCCGTCATCACCGTGGCCTTCGTGATCTGGGGCTCGACGGCCACCGACTCGCTGCAGAGCGTCTCCACGAAGATGCTCAACGGCCTGATCCACAACGGCGGCTGGGCCTTCATGCTCGCCGCCTCCTGCTTCGTCGTCTTCGCCCTGTGGCTCGCGATCAGCCGCTACGGCCGCATCCACCTCGGCGCCGAGGGCGAGGCACCCGAGTTCCGGACCGTGTCCTGGGTCGCGATGATGTTCAGCGCGGGCATGGGCATCGGCCTGATGTTCTACGGCGTGAGCGAGCCGCTCTCGCACTACACGACGCCACCCCCGGGCACGGACCCCGCCAACTCCGGCGAACGCATGGAGACGGCGATGGCCACCACCCTCTTCCACTGGACGCTGCACCCCTGGGCGATCTACGCGGTGGTCGGCCTCGCCATCGCCTACAGCACCTTCCGCAAGCGCCGCCGCCAGACCATCAGCGCCGTCTTCACCCCGCTCATCGGGCAGCGGCACGCGAACGGCACCGCCGGCCGGGTCATCGACATCCTCGCGATCATCGCCACCGTCTTCGGCTCCGCGGCCTCCCTGGGCCTCGGCGCGCTCCAGATCGGCTCCGGCTTCCAGGAGCTGGACTGGCTGGACGAGGTCAGCGACGGCCTGCTCGTCGCCATCATCGCCGTACTGACCCTGGCCTTCGTCGCCTCGGCCGTCTCCGGTGTCGAGCGGGGCATCCAGTGGCTGTCCAACACCAACATGGTGCTCGCCCTGATCCTCTCGCTGTTCGTCTTCTTCGCCGGCCCCACGATCATCGTGCTCGACCTGCTGCCCACCTCGATCTTCGCCTACCTCGGCGACCTGCCCCAGCTCGCCGGGCGCACCGAGGCCAGCGGCGGCGAGGGCGTCGCGGACTGGCTCGGCAGCTGGACCGTCTTCTACTGGGCCTGGTGGATCTCCTGGACGCCCTTCGTCGGCATGTTCATCGCCCGGATCAGCCGGGGCCGCACCATCCGGCAGTTCGTCGGCGGGGTCATCCTGGTGCCCAGCACCGTCAGCCTCGTCTGGTTCGCGGTCTTCGGCGGTACGGCGATGAAACTGAAGGAGGGCGGCGCGCTCGGCGGCGAGGAGACCCCCGAGGGCCAACTCTTCGGTGTACTCCAGGAGTTCCCCATCGCCACGGCCACCAGCCTGCTGGTGATGATCCTGGTCGGCATCTTCTTCGTCTCGGGCGCCGACGCCGCGTCCATCGTGATGGGCACGCTCTCCCAGAAGGGCGCGCTCGAACCCGGCCGTCTCGTCGTGGTGTTCTGGGGCGTGGTGACCGGGGCCGTCGCCGCCATCATGCTGCTCGTCGGCAGCAGTCAGGGCGACGCGCTCACCGGCCTGCAGAACCTCACCATCCTGGCCGCCGCGCCCTTCGTCCTGGTGATGATCGGCATGTGCGTCGCCCTGCTGCGCGATCTGCGCCGGGACCCCGTCATCGTGCGCGGCGAGATGGGCAGCGAGGCCGTCGAACTGGCCGTGATCGCCGGACACCGCAGGTACGACGGCGACTTCGAGATCAAGGTCGGCCCGGGCCCCGGCACCGAGACGGGGGGCGACCCGCTGGGCCACGACCACGCCTGAGCGCGCTCAGCGGGAGGCGAGGGCGGCCGCCTCCTCCGCGCAGCCCCAGGCCACCGTCACTCCGGCGCCGCCATGGCCGTAGTTGTGCACCAGGAGCCGTCCGTCCGGCAGGAGTTCGCGCTCCAGCCGGACCGCGTCCCGCACCGGCCGCAGTCCCACCCGGTGGTTCAGGACCCGTGCCCCGGCGATCTCCGGCCTGAGTGCGGCACACCGCGCCACGATCGCCTCGGCCACCTTCGGGTCCGGCTCCAGCGACCAGGCGCCCTCCTCCGCCGTACCGCCCAGCAGCAGCCGTCCGGGCTGCGGAAAGAAGTACGCCATGTTGCCGGAGGCGTCGGTGGAGGTGCGCCAGGTGTCGATGCCGGGGTTCTCCACGACCACCAGCTGCCCGCGCACCGGGCGCACGGACGGATCCGGCACCAACTCCCGCGCGCCGAGCCCCGTGCAGTTGACCACGACCGGCGCCGGCGCCTCCGCGAGCGCGGACACCTCCCGCGCCTCGATCTCCCCGCCCGCGCCGAGGAACCGTTCCCGCAGCCACGGCAGATGGGTCGACATGTCGATGAGCGGCAACCGGGCCGACAGCCCCGCCCCGTCCGGAGCGGCCCGCAGCCCCGGCACCCGCCGGGCCGCCCAGGCGTCCGCCCCGTCCAGCTCCCCTTCGCCCAGTACCCCTTCGACCATGCGTACGCCGGTGGCCCCGGGGCGCCGGGCCAGCTCCTCGTACACGTCGAAGGAGCGCAGCGCCCACTGCCGCGCCAGGGCCAGCGGTTCGATCCTGTACGGCCACCACAGCGCGCCCGCGACCGCCGAGGTGGTCCGCTCGACGGGGTCCCGCGTCCACAGCCGTACCCGGCGCCCGCCCCCGGCCAGGACCACGGCCGTGGTCAGGCCGATGACCCCGCCACCGACCACGATGACTTCGTCGCTCCGCCGCTTCTCCACCCGGGGACGGTAGCGGAATGTGCCATGCCGTGCTCACATCACCTCCGCGCTGGGGATACTCACAGCATGTCTGCCGAGTACGCGACCTTCGGCCTGGCACCGGCGATGCGTGCCGGTGGAGTCCTCGCCAACGGTGACTACCAAGTCCACCGGGACTTCGTGGACTTCATCGTCGAGGGCCGGCCGCTGCTGTTCCAGCTATCCGACCTCGACGCCGTCTCCCCGCTCGCCTCCGACGTACCGCCCGCGATCTTCACCGCACAGGTCCGGGGCCTGCTGCTGGAGGCGGACCCACCGCTGCCGGACGGCCGGTACGTCATCTACGGCTGCCCCGAGTGCGAGAGCCTGGGGTGCGGCGCGGTCACCGCCGCCATCGACCGGGCCGGCGACGACTTCGTCTGGCGGGACTTCGCCTGGCAGACCGACGAGCGCGCCGACCTGGAGCGCAACGGCTACCACGGCATAGGGCCCTTCCGCTTCCGGGGCGCCGAGTACCGGACCGCCCTGGCCTCCCTCCTGGAGGCGGCCCCCGGGGGCTCCCGCCGCCGCGTCCTGCTGATCGGCGCCCGGGTCGCGGTGCTGGCCAAGCTCGCCGCCGCCCTGCGCACCATCGGCATCGGCGCCGACATCACCCGCGACGCCGACGGCGTGCCCGCCGACGAACTGCGCGGCTACGGCGCCGTCGCCTTCGGCCGCGCGGTCACCGAGCAGGAACGTGCCGCCGTACGACGGGTCTTCGACCGCGCCGGGGTCGAGGTGGCCTACGTCCACGGCCTGGCCCCCATCGTCCCGCTGCTGGTCGCCCAGATAGAGCACGCCCTGGACCGCAGCCCGGTGCAGCAGCGCCGGCTGACCCGCCTGGTCGCGGTGGACGGCGAGGCCGGCGTGGAGGTCACCTCCCCGTGCCGGGTCCGGCTGACCGCGTACCGTCTGGACCGCCTCTACCGCACCCACGCCCACGAGGTCTTCGACGGCGTCCTGGAGGCCGGCCGCCATCGCATTCCCCTGGACGCCAAAGCGGTGAAGGGGGAGGCCTACGTGGTGGCGCGCAGCTCGGGAAGCGTGCTGGTGCAGGCCATGGCCCGGTGATCGGGGCCGGCGGCGGACGGAAGCCACAGTTGCCCGGCCAGTAGGATCGGGGCCTGATGACTGCCACCCTCGTCGTGAAGAACCTCGCCGCCGGCCACGGCGACCGCGCCCTGTTCAGCGGGCTCGACCTCGTCGTCGCGCCCGGGGACGTGATCGGTCTGGTCGGTGCCAACGGTGCCGGGAAGTCCACCCTGCTCAGGATGCTCGCCGGGCTGCTCGCGCCGGAGGAGGGTGAGCTGCGTCTCTCCCCGCCGACCGCGACCGTCGGCCACCTCCCGCAGGAGCCGGAGCGGCGGCCCGGTGAGACCGTCCGCGGCTTCCTGGCCCGGCGCACCGGCGTGGCCGAGGCCCAGCGCACCATGGACGAGGCCACGCAGGCGCTGGTCGACGGGGCGCCGGGCGCGGACGACGCCTATGCGACGAGCCTGGAGCGCTGGCTGGACCTGGGCGGCGCCGACCTCGACGAGCGCGCCGAGGAGGTCGCCGACTCCCTGGGCCTGGCCGTCGACCTGGACCAGCCGATGACGTCGCTGTCCGGCGGCCAGGCGGCGCGCGCCGGCCTCGCCTCCCTGCTGCTGTCCCGCTACGACGTCTTCCTCCTCGACGAGCCCACCAACGACCTCGACCTCGACGGCCTCGAACGCTTGGAACGCTTCGTGGGCGGCCTGCGCGCCGGCACCGTCGTCGTCAGCCACGACCGCGAGTTCCTCACCCGCACGGTCACCAAGGTCCTCGAACTGGACCTGGCCCAGCAGCAGATCAACCTCTACGGCGGCGGCTACGCGGCCTACCTCGAGGAGCGCGAGGTCGCCCGCCGCCACGCCCGCGAGGGATACGAGGAGTACGCCGACAAGAGGGCCGCCCTCCAGGACCGGGCCCAGATGCAGCGCTCCTGGATGGACAAGGGCGTGAAGAACGCGCGCCGCAAGGCGAGCAACGACAACGACAAGATCGGCCGCAAGTTCCGCAGCGAGGCCAGCGAGAAGCAGGCCGCCAAGGCCCGCCAGACCCAGCGCATGATCGAGCGCCTGGACGTCGTCGAGGAGCCGCGCAAGGAGTGGGACCTGCGCATGGAGATCGCCTCGGCCCCCCGCTCCGGCGCGGTGGTGGCGACCCTGCGCGAAGCGGAGGTCGCCCGCGGCGACTTCACGCTCGGCCCGGTCACCCTGCAGATCGACTGGGCGGACCGGGTGGCGGTCACCGGCGCCAACGGCGCGGGCAAGTCGACCCTGCTGGGCGCCCTGCTCGGCCGTGTCCCCCTGACCGGGGGACAGGCCGCGCTCGGCTCGGGCGTACTGATCGGCGAGGTCGACCAGGCCCGCAAGCTGTTCCACGGCGAGGAGGCGCTGCTGGACGCCTTCGCCGCGGCCGTCCCGGACACCGAACCGGCCGAAGTGCGCACCCTGCTGGCCAAGTTCGGTCTGAAAGCGGACCATGTCCTGCGCCCGGCGGCCACCCTCTCACCCGGCGAACGCACCCGGGCCGCCCTGGCCCTGCTGCAGGGCCGGGGCGTCAACCTCCTCGTCCTCGACGAGCCGACGAACCACCTCGACCTGCCGGCCATCGAACAGCTGGAGTCGGCGCTCGACGCCTACGAGGGCACCCTGCTCCTGGTGACGCACGACCGGCGCATGCTGGACGCGGTCCACGTCACCCGGCGTCTGGAGGTCCTCGACGGCAAGGTGACCGAGCGCTAGCTCCTGCCCTTGCCCTTCAGCAGCGCGCAGACGAAGTTCTCCTGGACGGCGCGGAGCGTGCGCAGCAGATCCGGCTTGAGGGTCTGGTTGATCTGCGTGGTGGTGGAGAAGGTCAGGGACTTGCGCCCGTCCGGGGTCGCCGCGATCAGCTGGGTGTAGCCGGGCGTGTTGCCGGTGTGGCCGAGGACCACTCCGCAGCGCGTGCTGTACCGGAAGAGGGCGAGGCCCGCCTTGTTCCGGCCCGGTCCCGCGGGCTCGGACGCGCCCTCGATCCAGTCACGCTGCTGCCGGGCGACCTCGTGGCCGTAGAGCTTGCCCCCGGCGTAGCCGCGGATGAAGCGGGTCATGTCGGCGGGCGTGGAGACGATGCCCCCCGAGGCCCACACCCCGGACATGCCGATGAGCTCGCTGACGTCCTCCGGCGGCTCGGGCGGGGACACGTCGTAGCCGTGCAGATACGGCCTCGGCATCCGGTAGCCCTGCGGCAGGCTGGTGTGGCGCAGGCCCAGCGGCCGGTAGACCAGCTCCTTCAGCAGCCGCTCGTACCGTACGCCGGTGGCCGCCTCCGCCATCAGGGCCACGGCGATGTTGTCGGAGTTGGAGTAGCGGAACCGGCTGCCCGGCGGGAAGTCGAGGGGGCGGTCGGCGATGAAGTCGAGCAGCCTGCGGGAGTCGAAGCGGTGCCGGGGGTCCGCGAGCAGTGTCTCCACGAACTCGGGCGACTCGGAGTAGTCCGGCAGGCCGCTGGTGTGGTGCAGCAGCTGGCGCAGGGTCACCGCGCTCCAGGCGTCCGGCAGGTGCGGCAGGCGCTCGCCCAGGGTGTCGTCCAGGCTCAGATCGCCGAGGCGGACGAGGGACAGGGCGACCGCGCCGCTGAACGCCTTGGCCGCGCTGGCGATCCGCATGTGGTCGTGGACCCTGGGCGCGCGCCCCGTCTCCAGGTCGGCCACCCCGGCCTTCACCACGCGGGTGTGGCGTCCGTCCTTGAGCACGGCGATGACACCGGGCGGCCCGCCGGGTCTGCGGGTCAGGTCCTCCAACTGGCGCTGGAGGGCGGGGCCGGTGTCCGGCCGGGGAGGGGTGGCGGCGCCCGCGACGGCGGGGGACAGCGTGGTCAGACAGACCGCGACGAGGGGGACCGCTTTCAGACGGGGGCGGCGCAGGACACGGCGGCGGATCGGCATGGGCACTCCCGGGAAGGGCTGGTCGGTCGCGGTCCAGCCTGCTGTGCCCCGCACCCGCGGGCCCGCCGTGTTGCTGCACACGGCCCAATGGCCCGGCCTCTCCACGGGGGAGAGGCCGGGCCGCCGGTCAGCGCTTGCCCTTCTTCGGCTCCGCCAGGCCCGCGCGCCGCAGCGCGTCGGCCATCGCGCTGTTCGCCGGAGGCGGCGCCTGGCGCGCGGTGTTGCCGCCACCGCCGCCGCGTCCCTGGCGCTGCTGCGGCGGACGCCCGCCGCGCTGCTGACGGCGCTCACCGCCGCCGCCCGCCTGGCCCTGGGCGGCGGCCTCGTCGTCCAGGCGCAGCGTCAGCGAGATCCGCTTGCGCGGGATGTCGATGTCGAGGACCTTGACCTTCACGATGTCACCCGGCTTGACGACGTCGCGCGGGTCCTTGACGAACGTCTTCGACATCGCGGAGACGTGCACCAGGCCGTCCTGGTGGACACCGACGTCGACGAAGGCGCCGAAGGCGGCGACATTGGTGACGACGCCCTCCAGGACCATCCCCGACGACAGGTCGGAGATCTTCTCGACGCCCTCCTTGAAGGTGGCCGTCTTGAACGCGGGCCGCGGGTCGCGCCCGGGCTTCTCCAGTTCCTTGAGGATGTCGGTCACGGTCGGCAGACCGAACGTCTCGTCCACGAACTCCTGCGGCCTGAGGGAGCGCAGCACACCGGTGTTCCCGATGAGGGACGCCACGTCCTGGCCGGAGGTCTTCACCATCCGCCGGACCACCGGGTAGGCCTCCGGGTGCACGCTGGAGGCGTCCAGCGGGTCGGCGCCGCCCCGGATCCGCAGGAAGCCCGCGCACTGCTCGTACGCCTTGGGGCCGAGCCGGGGGACCTTCTTCAGCTCGGAGCGGGAGGCGAAGGGACCGTTGGCGTCGCGGTGCGCCACGATGTTCTCGGCGAGTCCGGAGGTGATGCCGGAGACCCGGGAAAGCAGGGGGGCGGACGCGGTGTTCACGTCGACGCCGACGCCGTTCACACAGTCCTCCACCACCGCGTCCAGGGAGCGCGACAGCTTCACCTCGGACAGGTCGTGCTGGTACTGGCCGACGCCGATCGACTTCGGGTCGATCTTCACCAGCTCGGCCAGGGGGTCCTGGAGGCGGCGGGCGATGGAGACGGCGCCGCGCAGCGACACGTCCATGTCGGGCAGCTCCTGCGAGGCGAACGCGGAGGCCGAGTACACGGAGGCGCCGGCCTCGGACACCATCACCTTGGTGAGCTTCAACTCGGGGTGCTTGGTGATGAGTTCGCCCGCGAGCTTGTCGGTCTCGCGGGAGGCGGTGCCGTTGCCGATGGCGATCAGCTCGACCGCGTGCTCCTTGGCGAGCCGGGCCAGCCTGGCGATCGCCTCGTCCCACTTGTTGGCCGGGACGTGCGGGTGGATGACGTCGGTGGCGACGACCTTGCCGGTCGCGTCGACCACGGCCACCTTCACGCCCGTACGGAAACCGGGGTCCAGGCCGAGCGTCGCGCGCGTGCCGGCCGGCGCGGCGAGCAGCAGGTCCCGCAGGTTCGCGGCGAAGACGTCGACCGCCTCGTCCTCGGCTGCCGTGCGCAGCCGCAGCCGCATGTCGATGCCCAGGTGCACCAGGAGCCGGGTCCGCCAGGCCCAGCGGACGGTGTCCTTCAGCCACTTGTCGCCGGGCCGGCCGCGGTCGGCGATCCCGAACCGGGCGGCGACGATGCCCTCGTACGAGGACGGCCCGTCCGTCGGCTCCTCCGGCTCCAGGACGAGGTCGAGGACCTCCTCCTTCTCGCCGCGCAGCATGGCCAGGGTCCGGTGCGAGGGCAGCGCGGTGAACGGCTCGGCGAAGTCGAAGTAGTCGGCGAACTTGGCGCCCGCCTCCTCCTTGCCCTCGCGCACCTTGGCGACCAGCCGCCCGCGCACCCACATGCGCTCCCGGAGTTCGCCGATCAGGTCGGCGTCCTCGGAGAACCGCTCGGTGAGGATCGCCCGGGCGCCGTCGAGGGCGGCCTGCGGATCGGCCACGCCCTTGTCGGCGTCGACGAACGCGGCGGCCGCGGCCAGGGGCTCGACACCCGGGTCCCCGAGCAGCCCGTCGGCGAGCGCCTCCAGGCCCGCCTCGCGCGCGATCTGCGCCTTGGTCCGCCGCTTGGGCTTGAAGGGCAGATAGATGTCCTCCAGGCGCGCCTTGGTCTCGGCGCCCAGGATCCGCGCCTCCAGCTCGTCGGTGAGCTTGCCCTGCTCACGCACGGACTCCAGGATCGCCGTCCGGCGCTCCTCCAGCTCCCGCAGGTAGCGCAGCCGCTCCTCGAGCGTGCGCAACTGCGCATCGTCGAGCATCTCGGTCGCTTCCTTGCGGTAGCGGGCGATGAAGGGCACCGTCGAACCGCCGTCGAGCAGTTCCACGGCGGCCTTCACCTGCCGCTCCCGCACGCCGAGTTCCTCGGCGATCCTGCTTTCGATGGACCCTGCTGCCTTGGACCCGCTGGATCCGGGTGTCGTCACGATCCCGTACCGCCTTCTCACTGAGGTTGCGCGGCAATTGTGGCAGGTGACACCGACAATTGGGGATCAGGGCGGGGCCGGGTCAGGCCCTGCGGCCCCGCGCGCTGCCGGACGCGCCGCCGAAGAGCCGGGCGAGCGCCCGGAAGGGCAGGGTCACGACGGTGGCGATGGCGCCACCGATCTGGCGAAGAACGTCTGCAATAGCGCGGAACACAAGCTTCCCCTTTCCTCTGCGGCCACGTCGGCCGTGGGGGATCGGGTACCTCGTGCGCTCTCGATCATGCGTGTGGTGCGATCACGCCTTGCCGATCAGGTCGGCGGGGAAGGCGCCCGCGGCCAGTGCGGTACGGACGAAACCGCCGCCCAGCTCCGTCAGCCGGGCCACGCCCTGCGCGCCCAAGTGCTCGTAGGGGGCCCGGTCCAGGCGGTCCGTCTCGCGCTCGACGCGGTCGCGCAGGGCGACGCCCTCCTCGGTCAGTTCGTCCGAGTCGTCGAGCAGGCCACGCGCGCGCAGGCGGGCGCAGGCCGCGTCCCACTCGTCCTGGTTCCAGCCGCGCGTGGCGAGCTGCCACTTCGGGGTGAAGCCCCGGCCGGTCGCGGTGTGCGTCACCAGCGCCTCCAGGCCGTCGAGCTCCGCGGCCACCAGCGCGACGAGATGCCCGTCGCCCCGGTGCTCGCGCAGCAGCGTGGCGGCATGGAAGTACGCCATGTGCGGCTCCTCGGGGACCGGCAGGTCCGCGTGGGCGGCGTACAGCGGCCGGGCGTGGCGCGAGCAGGCCTCGGTGGCGCGCAGCGCCAGCTCCGCCGCCTCGGCCAGCTCCGCGGAGGCGATGATCTCCGCGCCGAGCAGCCGGCGCAGCATGGCGTCGACGGCACGCGCGCGTGCGGCGAGCACCTGCTCCGGGGCGGCGGTCCGCCAGACGGCGGGGACGTGCCGGGCCACGGCCTCGTACTTGTAGTTGTAGAAGGTCGCCGCGACCGTCCCTGGCCCGACGGCGCCGAGGGCGGCGGACCGCACCGCGAAGTTCACGGCCTTGGGGTGGGTGATCCCCAGGGCGCCCGCTTCCTCGCCCAGCTCGGGTGCGAAGTAGTGCATGGAGTGCAGCGTGTTGAGGGCGTTGTGGCAGCGGCGGCCCGCGCGCGGGTCCAGGGCGGCTGTAGTCATGCCCGGCAGGTTACCGACCGCTTGGTATCCCAGGTCCAGAGGGTGACCGCAGGTGGCAGGAAAGGTGGGGAACTCGTCATTGCGGCCGTGAGCGCACCCGCGAAGAATCGTGGGCATGGCGCAGCGAACGGTTCTCCTGGTCCTCTTCGACGGTGTGCAGAGCCTCGACGTCACCGGCCCGCTGGAGGTCTTCACGGGCGCGGAGCACCAGGCGCCGGGCACCTACCGCATCCGTACGGCCTCCCTGGACGGCGGCCCCGTCCGCACCTCCAGCGGCCTGACCCTCGTACCGGACACCTCCTTCGCGGACGCGCCCGGCCCGCACACCCTTCTCGTCCCGGGCGGCCAGGGCACCCGGGCTCCCGACCCGCGGCTGACCGCCTGGCTGCGCGAGCACGGACCGCGCGCCGAACGCCTCGTCTCCGTGTGCACCGGGGCCATCCTGCTCGCCGAGGCCGGACTGCTGGACGGCCGCCGGGCGACGACCCACTGGGCGTACTGCGCCAAGCTCGCCCGCGACCACCCGGCGATCGACGTCGACCCCGACCCCATCTACGTCCGTGACGGACCGGTCGCCACCTCGGCCGGCGTCACCGCGGGCATCGACCTCGCACTCGCCCTGGTCGAGGAGGACCTCGGCCGGGACACCGCCCTGACCGTCGCCCGCCACCTGGTCGTCTTCCTGCGCCGGCCGGGCAACCAGGCCCAGTTCAGCGCTCAGCTCGCCGCCCAGACAGCCCGCCGTGAACCGCTCCGGGACGTCCAGCAGTGGATCAGCGAGCACCCGGCCGAGGACCTGGCCGTCGAGGCGCTCGCCGCCCGCGCGGGGCTCTCCCCGCGCCACTTCGCCCGGGCCTTCCGCGCCGAGACCGGCACCACCCCCGGCCGCTATGTCGACCGGGTCCGCCTGGAACACGCCCGCCGCCTCCTGGAGGACACCGCCGCGGGCGTCGAGGAGATCAGCCGAGCCAGCGGCTACGGCACCCCCGAGGCCATGCGCCGGGCCTTCCTGAAGGCCCTCGGCACGGCCCCGGCGGAGTACCGCCGCCGCTTCCGACCCGCACCCGCGTACTGACGCCGACGAAAGGCCCCCGATGCAGATCGCCATCGTCCTCTTCGACCGCTTCACCGCCCTCGACGCCGTGGGCCCCTACGAGACCCTCGGCCGCCTGCCCGACGCGGAGACCGTCTTCGTGGCCGAGCGGACCGGTCCCGTCCGCAGTGACACCGGGAAGCTCGCGCTCACCGCCGACCGGACCCTCGCCGAGGTGCCGGGCCCGGACATCGTGATCGTGCCGGGCGGCCCCGGCCAGACCCCGCAGATGGAGAACACGGCGCTGCTGGACTGGCTGCGCGCCGCCGACGCCACCAGTACCTGGACGACGTCCGTGTGCACCGGCTCCCTGCTGCTGGCCGCGGCGGGGCTGCTGCGGGGGCGCCGGGCGACCTCCCACTGGCTGGCCCTGGACCACCTGAAGCGGTTCGGCGCCGAGCCCACCGGGGAGCGGGTCGTCTTCGACGGCAAGTACGTCACCGCCGCCGGTGTCTCCTCCGGCATCGACATGGGCCTGACCCTGCTCGGGCGCATCGCGGGAGACGAACACGCCCAGGCCGTACAGCTGCTCACGGAGTACGACCCGCAGCCGCCCTACGACGCCGGATCGCCCGAGAAGGCGCCCGCGCACCTGGTGGCGGAGTTCCGCGCCACCAGCCGGTTCATCCTGACGTAGGCACGCTCCAGGTGAAGCGCGGCGGCCGGCGCTGGAGGAACGCGGCGACCCCCTCCGTGAGGTCGTCGCTGCCGCGCGCCTGCGCCAGCCAGTGGGCGTCCCGGTCCGGGCGGCCGTCGGCGAACTCCTTGGCCGCCGCCTGCGTCAGCTGCGAGCGGCTGACCAGGATGCGGGTGAACTCGGCCACCCGCTTGTCCAGTTCGCCCGCGGGCAGCACCTCGTCGACGAGTCCCGTGCGCAGCGCCCGCGCGGGGTCGATCAACTCGCCGGAGAACAGCAGGTACTTGGCGGTCGCCGGGCTGGTCAGCGCCACCAGTCGCCGGGTGGAGGAGGCCGGGTAGACGATGCCCAGCTTCGCCGGCGTCACCCCGAACAGCGCCCCCTCCTCGGCGAACCGCAGATCGCAGGCCGCGGCGAGCTGGGTGCCACCGCCCACGCAGTGTCCGCGCACGGCGGCGAGCGTCGGCTTCGGGAACGCCGCGAGCGCGTCCTCGGCGTGCCGGGCGAGGCCCTGCGCCTCCTCGGGCGTGTGCTGGAGCGCGCCGATGTCCGCCCCCGCGCAGAAGGTGCCGCCCGCCCCGGTCAGCACCAGCGCCCGGACCCGCGGATCGGCCGCCAGGGTGTCCAGCAGCGGCGGCAGCGCGGCCCACATCGCCGAGGTCATGGCGTTGCGCTTCTCGGGGTGATGGATGACGACGGTGGCGACCGAGTCGGTGACGCCGTGCAGCAGCTGGGGCTCCATGGGGCGGATGCTATCCGCCGCGTCGGACGGCCGGTCAGGAAGGGCGACGCGCAGCGTTACGACCCAGGGTACGAAGGGGACCCGGAGGCTGCGGACGACGAAGGAGACGCCGATGAGCGAGTCCACCCAGGAGATGCGCCGCGGTTTCGGCCGGCTCACCGTGCTCGGCGTGATCCTCGTCGTCGCCGGTCTGGTCGGCTTGGTCTACACGGCCGCCGCCACGCTGACCTCGATGCTGCTGTTCGGCTGGCTGCTGCTGATCGGCGGCGCCGTCGGCCTGCTGCACGCCGTCCAGGCCCGCGGAACCAACTTCTTCTGGCTCGGGGTGGTGGTCGCGGCGCTGAACATCGCGGCCGGTGTCGTGATCATCACCAAACCGGAGGCGGCGGCCGAGGCGCTGACCATGTTCGCCGCGCTGCTGTTCCTCACCGGCGGGGTGTTCCGGCTGGTGGGCAGCGCGGTGGTGCGCGGACCGCAGTTCGGCTGGACGCTGATCCAGGGCGCCTTCGACCTGCTGCTGGGCATCCTGGTGCTGGCGTCCTGGCCGAGCAGCAGCAAGTACGTCATCGGCACCTTCTTCGCGCTCGCCCTGCTCTTCGACGGGCTCGGGCTCATCGCCACGGGCTACGGCGGCCGGCGTGTGGTGGGGATGGTCTCCGACGCGATGGACGCCGAGGCCAGGGAGTCTGCGAAGTCCGGGACCAAGGAGCCCGGCGCCCCCGCGCCTGACACCCCCGCACCCAGCACCACCAAACCCGTACAACCCGAATAGTTCGTAATGTCGGCACAGGGGGACAGGACCGGTCCCGCACCTGACTTCGTCACGCGTCATCGATCAGAAAGCGCTCGAAAATCGCTGACTTGTGTTCAGTTCCATGGACCGGAGCGGCTCGGAACCAACACTCGACACGTGGCGACAATCGAGTGCGAGGGTGGCGACCGGACGATGGAGAACCATGGGCGCGGGCCGGCCCCACGTCCAACAGAGGACCCACTGCCCTACGAGGGTGTGTGGCGGTTCACCGCCTCGGCCGTCGACGCTTCCGTCCCGCAGGCGCGGCACGCCGTACGGGATCTGCTGTACCGCCAGGGGGTGCCGCTGACGGACGACCAGGTCCACGCCCTGCTGCTGATCGTCTCGGAACTGGTCACCAACGCCGTCCGGCACGCGGCGCTGCTGTCCCCGATGCTCGCCGTGGAGGTCGCCGTCGGTGCCGAGTGGGTGCGGGTGGCCGTGGAGGACAACCACCCCTACCGGCCGACCGCCCTGGAGGCCGACCACGGCCAGACCGGCGGGCGCGGGCTGCTGCTGGTACGGGAGGTCACCCAGGAGGCGGGCGGCGTCTGCGACGTCGAGCACACCGCGAGCGGCGGCAAGGTGATCTGGGCCGCCCTGCCGCTCAAGCCCGCGCACGTGCCTTAGCTCACCAGCCGGCGGACGGGCCCGTCAGCTCCCGGACCGCGGGACGGGCCGCGTCCAGCACGGTCATGAACCACGACGAGAAGGCGTTCCCGGCGTGCCGCTCCGCGAGCTCGGCGGGCGTCACGAAGGCGGTGTCCCCGACCTCCTCCGGGTCGGGGCGCAGCGGGGACTGCACCATGCCCACGAAGAGGTGGTTGTACTCCTGCTCCACCAGGCCCGAGTCCGGGTCGGGGTGGTTGTAGCGGACCGTGCCCGCCTCCGCCATCAGCGACGGCGACACCCCGAGCTCCTCGTACGTGCGGCGGGCCGCCGCCGCGAAGGGCGCCTCGCCGGGGTAGGGGTGGCCGCAGCAGGTGTTGGACCACACCCCGGGGGAGTGGTACTTGCCCAGCGCCCGCTGCTGCAGCAGCAGCCGGCCCCGCTCGTCGAAGAGGAACACGGAGAAGGCGCGGTGCAGCCGTCCCGGGGGCTGGTGGGCGGCGAGCTTCTCCGCGGTGCCGATCGTCACACCGTTCTCGTCGACCAGTTCGAGCAGGATCTCGGCTGCGGTGCCGTTCGGCGAGGCGTGCGTCGCGGCGGCAGGTGTGATCGGCATACCCATCCTTCACATCGGTTGTGCGCCACAAGTGTGCCGCACGAATCCGGCACTCCCGGCAGTTGAGCGTGCCCGGCGCGGCGAACGCGGAACCCTGGCGCCGCCCGGCCGCGGGAGTGAAGACGCCGCCGCGCGCCGGACCGCCGCGCTCCCTCGCGCACCGGATTCAGTGGCAGAGCCGCGCCTCGTGCTCGGCGTGCCCGCTGGGCTCCAGCTGGAAGGTGCAGTGCTCCACGTCGAAGTGGTCGCCCAGGCACCCCTGGAGTTCGTGGAGCATCTTCTCGTGTCCGATCCCGCTGAGCGCCTCGGAGCTGACGACCACGTGCGCGGAGAGCACCGGCATGCCTGAGGTGATGGTCCAGGCGTGCAGGTCGTGCACGTCCTCCACCCCGTCCAGGGCCAGTATGTGGGACCGCACCTCCATCATGTCGACGCCCTTGGGAGCCGCCTCCAGCAGGACGTCGAGGGTCTCGCGCAGCAGCTTCACGGTCCGCGGCACGATCATCAGGCCGATGACGAGCGAGGCGATCGGGTCCGCCGCCTGCCAGCCGGTCGTCAGGATCACCACCGCGGAGATCAGCACCGCCAGCGAGCCGAGCGCGTCGGCGGCCACCTCCAGGAACGCCCCGCGGACGTTCAGGCTCTCCTTCTGGCCGCGCATCAGCAGCGTGAGCGAGATCATGTTCGCGACCAGGCCGATCGCGCCGAACACGATGGTCAGCCCGCCCTCGGTCTCGGCCGGCGTGATGAACCGCTGGATCGCCTCGTACAGGACATAGCTGCCGACGCCGAGCAGCAGCAGGCAATTGGCCAGCGCGGCGAGGATCTCGGCGCGGGCGAAGCCGAAGGTGCGGTTGCCGGTCGCCGGACGGTTCGCGAAGTGGATCGCCAGCAGCGCCATGGCGAGCCCCACCGCGTCGGTCGCCATGTGCGCGGCGTCCGCGACGAGGGCGAGCGAATCGGCGAGCACCCCGCCGACGATCTCGACCACCATCACGGTGAGCGTGATCGACAGCGCGATGCGCAGCCTGCCGCGGTACGCCGCGGTCGCCGTACCGCCGGCGTGACCGCCGTGCGCGTGCCCGTGATCGTGCCCAGCCCCCATGGAGAGCCGCCTCCTGTCATCGCTTCCGGATCACAGTGAACTACGGGTGGGGGGTATCGGGCAACGCGGCACTGAACACCGTTGTCATATGCTCTGACCTGCGGAAACGATCCGCAGGTCAGAGCGCTGGGCGATCAGCCGCGGTGGTGCAGCAGCCAGCCGCGCCAGGCGGAGTCGACCATCTCGCGCACCGAGCGGCGGGCGGTCCAGCCGAGCTCCTCGGCGGCGCGCGCGGCCGAGGCGACCGCCCGGGGCGCGTCCCCGGGGCGGCGGTCCTCGACGACGGGCGGCCGGGCGTCGCCGGTGACCTCGCCGATGACGTCGATCAGCTCGCGCACCGAGACGCCCTCGCCGCGGCCGATGTTGACCGTGAGGTCGCCGCTCAGGCCGGTCAGGCGCCGGGCCGCGGCCAGGTGGGCCTCGGCGAGGTCGGCGACGTGGATGTAGTCGCGGATGCAGGTGCCGTCCGGCGTCGGATAGTCGTCGCCGAAGATCCGGGGCGCCTCGTCGCGGGTGAGCCGGTCGAAGACCATCGGCACGATGTTGAACACCCCGGTGTCGGCGAGCTCGGGCGCGGCTGCGCCGGCCACGTTGAAGTAGCGCAGGCAGACGGTGGATATCCCGTGGGCCCGTCCGGCGGCCCGCACCAGCCACTCGCCGGTGAGCTTCGTCTCGCCGTACGGGTTCACCGGGGCGCACGGGGTGTCCTCGGTGATGAGATCCACATCGGGGTTGCCGTAGACGGCGGCCGAGGAGGAGAAGACCAGCCGCCGGACCCCGGCCTCGGCGACCGCGTCCAGGAGCGTGGCCAGACCGCCCACGTTCTCCCGGTAGTAGCGGGTGGGCCGGTCCACGGACTCGCCGACCTGCTTGCGGGCGGCGAGATGCACCACACCCGTCACCGCGTGCTCCGCGAGCACCCGCCGGAGCAGGTCACCGTCGAGGGACGAGCCCTTGATCAGCGGCACTCCGTCCGGCAGCCGCGCGGGCACCCCGGCCGACAGATCGTCCAGCGCCAGCACGCGCTCCCCGGCGTCGGTCATCGCCCGCGCGACGTGGGCCCCGATGTACCCCGCCCCGCCTGTGATCAGCCATGTCATGGTCGCCCACCCTATGCTCAGCCCCCGCGGCCGAAGGAAATGCGTCACATGTCCGCTCTGGCAGTGCAGTTTGTCGGCCGGGCCCCGTTTCCCCGATGATGATCGCGGCACGGCGTGAGCGAACCACGTCGATCGGGCCGTGAAACGGGCGGTGAACGCCGCGTTCCCGGTATCCGATAGCCTCTGCCGACATGCCGCCCGGGTGTCACGGACCAGGGGCGCCCCACCATGTCAATGACCGGCGCCCGCGCGTCGGCACCCAGGGAGTGAGTTCGGTTGTCGACCGCCATCCTCACCGGCCAGCCGGTGCCCGGATCGCCGATCGAGGGCGACCTGCGCTCCCTCGGCTTCGACGTCCGCACCGCCGCCGACGCCGCGGAGGCCGAGACACTGCTGGCCCAGGTGCCGAGCCGGGAGCGGGTCGCCGTGGTCGACGCCCGCTTCGTCGGCCATGTGCACGCGCTGCGCCTCGGCCTGACCGACCCCCGCTTCCCGCTCGCCGCGATCCCGGGGGCCCTCACGGCCCAGCCCGCCGCCCGCCAGGCCCTGACCCGGGCGCTGGCCCGCGAGAACTCCGCTGCCGGCACCACCCTCGTGGACAGCCTCGCCGACCGGCTCGTCGAGGCGCTCGACACCGACGTGCACCGCCCCGAGCTGGGCAGCCTCGTCGCCGAGGTCCCCGCCGACCCCCAGGTCCGCAACGAGGCACGGCAGGCCGTCGCCGCCGTCGACGACGAGGCCGTACGCCTGAAGTCGGCCGTCAAGGCCCGCGACGGCTTCTTCACCACCTTCTGCATCAGCCCCTACTCGCGCTACCTCGCGCGCTGGTGCGCCCGCCGGGGCCTGACCCCGAACCAGGTCACCACCGCGTCCCTGCTCACCGCGCTCATAGCCGCGGGCTGCGCGGCCACCGGCACCCGCGGTGGCTTCGTCGCGGCCGGTGTGCTGCTGCTGTTCTCCTTCGTGCTGGACTGCACCGACGGCCAGCTCGCCCGCTACTCCCTGCAGTACTCCACGCTCGGCGCCTGGCTGGACGCCACCTTCGACCGAGCCAAGGAGTACGCCTACTACGCCGGCCTCGCGCTCGGAGCCGCCCGGGGCGGCGGCAGTGACGACGTATGGGCGCTCGCCCTCGGCGCGATGGTCCTGCAGACCTGCCGGCACGTCGTGGACTTCTCCTTCAACGAGGCGAATCACGACGCCACCGCCAACACCAGCCCCACCGCAGCCCTCTCCGACAAGCTCGACAGCGTCGGCTGGACGGTCTGGGTGCGCCGCATGATCGTGCTCCCCATCGGCGAGCGCTGGGCGATGATCGCCGTCCTGACCGCACTCACCACCCCGCGGATCACCTTCTACGCCCTGCTCGTCGGGTGCGCCTTCGCGGCGGCCTACACCACGGCGGGCCGCGTGCTTCGCTCCCTGACCCGCAAGGCCGTCCGCACCGACCGGGCCGCCCGGGCGCTGGCCGACCTGGCGGACAGCGGACCGCTGACCGAGCTGCTGCCCGCCAAGATCCTTACCCGGTCGCCCAACGCGCTGGTGGCGGCCCTGATCGGCGCCGTGCTGGTGACGGGCTCGGCTGCGGTGTGGGGGGCCGGCTGGCAGACCGTCCTGGGCGCCGTCGGCTACGTCGTGTGCTCCGCCGCCGCCGTCGGCCGCCCCCTCAAGGGCGCCCTCGACTGGCTCGTCCCCCCGGTCTTCCGGGCCGCCGAATACGGCACCGTCCTCATCCTCGCGGCCAGGAGCGAGGTGAACGGAGCCCTTCCTGCGGCTTTCGGTCTGGTGGCCGCCGTCGCCTACCATCACTACGACACGGTGTACCGCATCCGCGGCAACGCCGGAGCACCCCCGGCCTGGCTGGTGCGCGCCGTCGGGGGGCACGACGGACGGACGCTGGTCGTCACCGTTCTTGCCGCGGTGCTCACCGCCTCGCAGTTCCCGGTCGCACTCACGGCGCTG
The DNA here is from genome assembly GCF_023544665.1 of Streptomyces sp. YS415. GTDB lineage: Bacteria > Actinomycetota > Actinomycetes > Streptomycetales > Streptomycetaceae > Streptomyces. Next base: position 96,069 of record NZ_JAMJFL010000008.1, on the reverse strand, counting down.
GCCGTGGCCGTCGCGCTCGTGGTGCTCGTGGAGAGCATCCGCTTCTGGGTCTCCGCTGGAGCCCCTGCCGTACACGATGAAGGAGAACCCGCATGATCGGCCTCGTGCTGGCGGCCGGCGCCGGACGGCGTCTGCGCCCCTACACCGACAGCCTTCCCAAGGCTCTGGTGCCGGTGGGCCCCGCGGGCATAGAAGGCGAACCCACGGTTCTCGACCTCACCCTCGGCAACTTCGCCGAGATCGGTCTCACCGAGGTCGCGATCATCGTCGGCTACCGCAAGGAGGCCGTCTACGAGCGCAAGGCGGCCCTGGAGGCGAAGTACGGCCTCAAGCTGACCCTCATCGACAACGACAAGGCCGAGGAGTGGAACAACGCCTACTCCCTGTGGTGCGGCCGTGACGCCCTCAAGGACGGCGTGATCCTCGCCAACGGCGACACCGTGCACCCCGTCTCCGTCGAGAAGACGCTGCTCGCCGCCCGCGGCGACGGCAAGAAGATCATCCTCGCCCTGGACACCGTGAAGTCGCTCGCGGACGAGGAGATGAAGGTCGTCGTGGACCCCGACAGGGGCGTCACGAAGATCACCAAGCTGATGGACCCGGCCGAGGCCACCGGCGAGTACATCGGCGTCACCCTGATCGAGGGGGACGCCGCCACCGAGCTGGCCGACGCCCTGAAGACGGTCTGGGAGACCGACCCGCAGCAGTTCTACGAGCACGGCTACCAGGAGCTCGTGAACCGCGGCTTCACGATCGACACGGCGCCGATCGGCGACGTTCAGTGGGTGGAGATCGACAACCACGACGATCTCGCCCGGGGACGGGAGATCGCGTGCCTCTACTGACCCGGCTCATCCCCGCGCCGGTCGTCGTCGACATCCGTCCGGGTGCCCTGGACGACCTGGTCGGCGTCCTCGCCGACGAGCGCATCTCCCACTCCGGCAGGCTCGCCATCGCCGTCAGCGGCGGTTCCGGCGCCAAGCTGCGGGAGCGCCTCGCGCCCTCGCTGTCCGGCGCCACCTGGTACGAGGTCGGCGGCGGCACCCTCGACGACGCGGTCCGGCTGGCCAGTGACATAAAGGCCGGCCACTACGACGCGGTCGTCGGCCTCGGCGGCGGCAAGATCATCGACTGCGCCAAGTTCGCCGCTGCACGCGTGGGCCTCCCGCTGGTCGCCGTACCGACGAACCTGGCGCACGACGGCCTGTGCTCGCCGGTCGCCACCCTCGACAATGACGCCGGGCGCGGCTCTTACGGCGTCCCGAACCCGATCGCGGTCGTCATCGACCTCGACGTCATCCGCGAGGCCCCGGTGCGCTTCGTGCGCGCGGGCATCGGGGACGCGATCTCCAACATCTCGGCGATCGCCGACTGGGAACTCGCCAACCGCGTCAAGGGCGAGAAGATCGACGGCCTCGCCGCCGCGATCGCCCGGCAGGCCGGCGAGGCGGTCCTCAGGCACCCCGGCGGCATCGGGGACACGGACTTCCTCCAGGTGCTCGCCGAGGCGCTGGTGCTCAGCGGCATCGCCATGTCGGTGTCGGGCGACTCCCGCCCGTCCTCCGGCGCCTGCCACGAGATCAACCACGCGTTCGACCTGCTCTACCCCAGGCGCGCCGCCGCCCACGGCGAACAGTGCGGACTGGGCGCGGCCTTCGCGATGTTCCTGCGCGGAGCCCACGAAGAGTCCGCCTACATGGCCGAGGTGCTGCGCCGGCACGGGCTCCCGGTGCTGCCGGAGGAGATCGGCTTCACCCCGGACGAGTTCGTCCGGGCCGTGGAGTTCGCCCCGCAGACCCGCCCCGGCCGCTTCACGATCCTCGAACACCTCGACCTGACCACCGAACAGATCAAGGACATGTACACCGACTATGTCAAGGCCATCGGTAGCTGAACTCCGTCCGGTCGTCCACCCCGCGGGGGTGAAGGACCGGCGCAGCGGTGAGCACTGGATGGGGCGCCTCTACATGCGTGAGGTGTCCCTGCGGGTGGACCGCTACCTGGTCAACACCAGGGTGACGCCCAACCAGCTCACGTACCTGATGACCGTCTTCGGTGTGCTCGCGGCCCCGGCACTGCTCGTGCCGGGGATCGCGGGCGCCGTGCTCGGCGTGGTCTGCGTGCAGATGTATCTGCTGCTGGACTGCGTCGACGGCGAGATCGCCCGCTGGAAGAAGCAGTACTCGCTCAACGGCGTCTACCTCGACCGGGTCGGCGCCTACCTCACCGACGCCGCCGTCCTCGTCGGCTTCGGGCTGCGCGCCGCCGACGTGTGGGGCACCGGCCGCATCGACTGGCTGTGGGCCTTCCTCGGCACGCTGGCCGCGCTCGGCGCCATCCTGATCAAGGCCGAGACCGACCTGGTCCAGGTCGCCCGGCACCAGGGCGGGCTGCCGCCGGTCAAGGAGGCCGCCGCCGAGATGCGCTCCTCCGGGATGGCACTGGCCCGCCGCGCCGCCGCCGCCCTGCAGTTCCACCGGCTGATCCTCGGCATCGAGGCGTCGCTGCTGATCCTGGTCCTGGCGATCGTGGACCAGCTGCGCGGCGACCTGTTCTACTCGCGGCTCGGTGTCGCCGTACTCGCCGGCATCGCGCTGGTGCAGACGCTGCTGCACCTGGTGTCCATCCTCGCGTCGAGCAGGCTGAAGTGAGTGCCCCGATGAAGGTCGGGGCGGTCGTCATCACCATGGGCAACCGCCCCGACGAACTGCGCGCCCTCCTCGACTCGATCGCCAAGCAGGACGGCGACCGCGTCGAGGTGGTCGTGGTCGGCAACGGCTCGCCGGTCCCGGACGTGCCCGAGGGCGTCCGCACCATCGAGCTGCAGGAGAACCTCGGCATCCCCGGCGGTCGCAATGTCGGCATCGAGGCCTTCGGCCCCAGCGGCCGCGACGTCGACATATTGCTCTTCCTCGACGACGACGGGCTCCTCGCCCAGCACGACACCGCCGAGCTCTGCCGCCGGGCCTTCGCCGAGGACCCCCGGCTCGGCATCGTCAGCTTCCGCATCGCCGACCCGGAGACGGGCGTCACCCAGCGCCGCCACGTCCCCCGGCTGCGCGCCGCCGACCCGATGCGCTCCTCCCGGGTCACCACCTTCCTCGGCGGCGCCAACGCCGTCCGCACCCAGGTCTTCGCCGAAGTCGGCGGCCTCCCGGACGAATTCTTCTACGCCCACGAGGAAACCGACCTGGCATGGCGGGCCCTCGACGCGGGCTGGTCGATCGACTACCGGTCCGACATGGTGCTGTACCACCCCACGACCGCTCCCTCCCGGCACGCGGTCTACCACCGCATGGTCGCCCGCAACCGCGTCTGGCTCGCCCGCCGCAACCTCCCCGCGCTCCTCGTCCCCGTCTACCTGGGCGTGTGGATGCTGCTCACGCTGATACGCAGGCCGTCGCGGCCCGCGCTGCGGGCATGGTTCGGTGGATTCCGGGAAGGCTGGACGAGCCCGTGCGGCCCCCGCCGGCCCATGAAGTGGCGTACGGTGTGGCGGCTGACCCGGCTGGGTCGTCCTCCTGTCGTCTGAGAAGCTTCACTGACAGCACAGGAGGTCCGCACCCAGGCCTCAGGCTCACGGCATGCCCGCACAGGCTGCGCATCTCGAAGACGAAAGTTTCCACCAGTGAGTGAGACAACGCACGACGGACAGGTCGCGGTGACCGCGCCGCCGTCGCCCGACGACGGACTCACGGCCGCCGAGCTGGCCGCCAAGTACGGGCTGAGCGTGAGCGGCGCCCGCCCCTCGCTCGTCGAGTACGTCCGCCAGCTCTGGGACCGGCGGCACTTCATCCTCGCCTTCTCGCGGGCGAAGCTGACCGCCCAGTACAGCCAGGCCAAGCTCGGCCAGCTCTGGCAAGTGGTGACCCCGCTGCTGAACGCGGCCGTGTACTTCTTCATCTTCGGCGTCATCCTGGAAGCCGACCGGGGCATGTCCCGCGAGGTGTACATCCCGTTCCTGGTCACCGGCGTCTTCGTGTTCACCTTCACGCAGAGCTCGGTGATGGCGGGCGTCCGCGCGATCTCCGGCAACCTCGGCCTGGTCCGCGCGCTGCACTTCCCGCGCGCCTCGCTGCCGGTGTCGTTCTCGCTCCAGCAGCTCCAGCAGCTGCTCGCGTCGATGATCGTGCTGGTCGCGGTGACCTGCGCTTTCGGCAGCTACCCGGACCTGTCCTGGCTCCTGATGGTCCCGGTCCTGGCGCTGCAGTTCCTCTTCAACACCGGCCTGGCCCTGATCATGGCCCGGGCCGGCGCGAAGACCCCGGACCTGGCGCAGCTGATGCCGTTCGTGATGCGTACCTGGATGTACGCCTCCGGCGTCATGTACTCGATCCCGATCATGCTCGCCGACAAGCCGCAGTGGATCGCGGACGTCCTGCAGTGGAACCCGGCCGCCATCTACATGGACCTGATGCGCTTCGCGCTGATCGACGGCTACGGCTCCGAGAACCTGCCGAACCACGTGTGGGCGGTCGCGGGCGGCTGGGCCCTGCTGTTCGCGGTCGGCGGCTTCGTGTACTTCTGGAAGGCGGAGGAGAGGTACGGCCGTGGCTGAGACCCGGATTCCCACCGTCATCGCCGACGAGCTGCACATCGTCTACCGCGTCAACGGCGCCAAGGCGGGCAAGGGCAGCGCCACCGCCGCGCTCAGCCGGATCCTCAGGCGGGGCTCCGGCGACACCGAGCGGGGGGTGCGCAAGGTGCACGCCGTCAAGGGCGTGTCCTTCGTCGCCTACCGCGGCGAGGCGATCGGTCTGATCGGCTCCAACGGCTCCGGCAAGTCCACCCTGCTGCGGGCCATCGCGGGGCTGCTCCCGGCGGAGCGGGGCAAGGTCTTCACCGACGGCCAGCCCTCGCTGCTGGGGGTGAACGCGGCCCTGATGAACGACCTGACCGGCGAGCGGAACGTCATACTGGGCGGTCTCGCCATGGGCATGTCCCGCGAGGAGATCAAGGAGCGCTACCAGCAGATCGTCGACTTCTCGGGCATCAACGAGAAGGGCGACTTCATCACCCTGCCGATGCGCACCTACTCCTCCGGCATGGCGGCCCGGCTGCGGTTCTCCATCGCCGCCGCCAAGGACCATGACGTCCTGATGATCGACGAGGCCCTGGCCACCGGCGACCGCAAGTTCCAGAAGCGCTCCGAGCAGCGCATCCGCGAGCTGCGCAAGGAAGCCGGCACGGTGTTCCTCGTCAGCCACAACAACAAGTCGATCCGTGACACCTGCGACCGTGTGCTGTGGCTGGAACGGGGCGAGCTGCGCATGGACGGCCCGACCGACGAGGTCCTCAAGGAGTACGAGAAGTTCACGGCCAAGTAGTCCACCCCGGACCGCCGCACCCGGCCGAGCCCGCTTCCCACTGCCCCGCCGGAACCCGCTTGGGTTCTAATGATCGTCGCAACACCCGACACCAGCGGGTAGGCGATGACGGATAGCAAGATCACTGCCGGGGGACGCCCGAACGGCAAGCGGGCGTCCCCCGAGGTGAAGCAGCGGTTCCTCGACCTGATACATGAAGGCGTGAGCATCAGAGGAGCCAGTCGGCTTGTCGGCATCAACCGCAGGACCGGCCAGGAGTGGGTCAACGGCCGTAACGAGCGGATCGGAACGACCAAGCCCGGCCGGAAGGCGGTGCGGCCGGCAGTGCAGCCACTGGTTGGCACTCGGCGCGAGTCTCTGGCGCACCCTCGCCGGGACGAGTGGGTGGGGCGTCGGCGTCGGATCTCTGACCGCTACCTGTCCGAGGAGGAGCGCATACGCATCGCCGACCTGCGGCGGGAGAAGCGGTCCGTCCGGTCGATCGCGGCCGAGCTGGGCCGCAGCCCGTCGACCATCAGCCGGGAGATCCGGCGCAACTGCAACCCCAACCTCAGGCCGAGCCACACCGGCTACTATCGCCCCTTCGCTGCTCAGAGACGCGCCGAGGAACGCCGGGCGCGCCCCAAGTCTCGGCGGATCGATCAGCTTCCTGAACTGCGCGATTTCGTCCAGGCGCGCCTGGACGAACGGTGGAGCCCCCAGCAGATCGCCGAGGTCCTCCGCCGGGACTTCCCCGGGGATCCGCAGATGCATGTCACGCACGAGACGATCTACCGGGCCCTCTACGCCCAGGCCGACATCAGCCTGAGGCGCGAGCTGACCCGGCGACTGAGGACCGGCCGCAGCATCCGGAAGCAGCGTCGGCAGCCGGATCGCAGAGCCCCGCGCTTCTCCCACCCCATGACCCCGATCAGCCAGCGTCCCCTCGAAGCCGCAGACCGCGCGGTCCCGGGCCACTGGGAAGGCGACCTGATCGTCGGACCGAAGAACGGGTCCGCCATCGGCACCCTTGTGGAACGCAGCACCCGCTTCACCCTGCTCGTCCACCTGCCGAACGGCCACAGCCCCGGCTACTTCCGCAAAGCGCTCCTCGCGGCCGTCGAAGGCCTGCCGCCGCACCTCAAGCGCTCCCTGACCTGGGACCAGGGCGCGGAGATGGCGCATCACTACGCCTTCTCCGAGGCATCTGGCATCCCGGTGTACTTCTGCGACCCACACAGCCCGTGGCAACGAGGCTCGAACGAGAACACCAACGGCCTCCTGCGGCAGTACTTCCCGAAGGGCGAAGACCTCTCGAAGTACACCAAGGACGACCTGGACGCCGCGGCCGCCCAGCTGAACACCAGACCACGAAAGACGCTCGGCTGGGAAACCCCAGCCGAGCGCTTCACCGAGCTGCTACAGAGCGACCCCACCAACCACTCTGTTGCGACGATTTGTTGAATCCGCCCCGTCCGGCGGGGCTCCGCGTCTGCAAAGGAAACGTCAACTTCGGTCAGCGGTAGGAATCTTGGGACCAATCGGTGTGTTCTTGTGATGCGCAGGACACCCCGGCGAACCGCCGTACGTTGTACAACGTAAGCTGTACCGGTCCCCAATCGCGGCAAGTGGGGCCATAATGCCCCACACTCTCTGGGGGGAGGCCGCGCGGACCGCTGGGCGGCGTGTCCGAAATAGTGTGTATTGGGTCGGCGGTGTAGAACGGGAGATGTGACGGCAATGGCTACGGAAACTCCCCTGCTCAACGCAGCATGCGCCGTCCCCGCCGCAGGCAGTGTGCGGTGACGGGTACCGGCACGCCGCACGCCGGTGAGGCGGAGCGCGGCACGCTCGACAAGGCCGCGCACGAGAACTTCCCCGTGGCCCCCTTCTTCCTGCCCCGGGCCTGGCGCACCGACCTCATGGCCGTCTACGGCTTCGCCCGCCTCGTCGACGACATCGGCGACGGAGATCTGGCCCCCGGCGGCGCCGACGCACGGCTGCTCGGCGTGTCGGCCACGGATGCCGACGACCGCCTGCTGATGCTGGACGCCTTCGAGGCCGACCTGCGACGCGTGTTCGACGCCACGCCCCGCCACCCCCTGCTGCGCCGCCTGCAGCCCACGGTCCGCCGCTGCTCGCTGACCCCCGAGCCGTTCCTCGGCCTGATCGCTGCCAACCGCCAGGACCAGCTGGTCAGCCGCTACGAGAGCTACGACGACCTGCTCGCCTACTGCGCGCTGTCCGCCAACCCCGTCGGACATCTCGTCCTCGCCGTGACCGGCACCGCCACCCCCGAGCGGATCCGCCGCTCCGACGCGATCTGCACCGCCCTGCAGATCGTCGAGCACCTCCAGGACGTCGCCGAGGACCTCGGCCGCGACCGCATCTACCTGCCCGCCGCGGACATGAAGCGCTTTCACGTCCAGGAGGCGGATCTCGTCACGACCACCGCGGGGGCGTCGGTGCGCGCACTGATCGCCTACGAAGCCCAACGGGCCCGCGATCTCCTGAATGAGGGCGCCCCCCTGGTGGGTAGCGTCCACGGCAGGCTCAGACTGCTGCTCGCAGGGTTCGTGGCGGGGGGAAGGGCGGCGATCCACGCGATCGCCGCCGCCGATTTCGACGTACTTCCCGGCCCGCCCAAGCCCGGCAAGGTTCGACTGCTGCGCGAGGTGGGCGTGACTCTGCGAGGAGAGGGGTGATCCGGACTGTGGAGTTCGCACCAGACGCGTCCGCACCGGTACTCGCCGCCTACAGCTACTGCGAGGCCGTCACCGGACAGCAGGCACGCAACTTCGCGTACGGCATCCGGTTGCTGCCGACGCCGAAGCGGCGCGCGATGTCGGCGCTGTACGCGTTCTCGCGCCGTGTCGACGACATCGGCGACGGCGCGCTGGCCCACGAGGTCAAGGTCGCCAGACTCGAGGACACCCGGGCGCTGCTCACCCGGGTACGGGACGGCGCGGTCGACGAGGACGACACCGACCCGGTCGCGGTCGCCCTCGCCCATGCCGCCGAGGTATTCCCGATCCCCCTCGACGGCCTGGACGAGCTGATCGACGGCGTGCTGATGGACGTACGCGGCGAGACGTACGAGACCTGGGACGACCTGAAGGTGTACTGCCGCTGTGTGGCGGGTGCCATCGGGCGGCTCTCGCTCGGGGTGTTCGGCACCGAACCCGGGGCGCGCGGCGCCGAGCGCGCGCCGGAGTACGCGGACACGCTCGGGCTCGCGCTCCAACTCACCAACATCCTGAGAGACGTGCGCGAGGACGCCGAGGGCGGCCGCACCTATCTGCCCTCCGACGACCTCGCGAAATTCGGCTGTTCGGCCGGGTTCGCCAGTCCGGCCGTGCCGGAGGGCGCGGACTTCGCGGGCCTCGTGCACTTCGAAGTGCGCAGGGCCCGCGCCCTTTTCGCCGAGGGCTACCGGCTGCTCCCGATGCTCGACCGGCGCAGCGGCGCCTGTGTCGCCGCCATGGCCGGCATCTACCGCCGCCTGCTGGACCGCATCGAGCGCGAGCCGGAGGCGGTGCTGCGCGGGCGGGTCTCCCTGCCGGGACGCGAGAAGGCCTACGTCGCCGTGCGCGGCCTGTCCGGTCTCGACAGCCGGCATGTGTCGCGGCGGACGATCAGGAGGCGGGCCTGATGGACTGTGCGGTCCGAGGCGATGGCACCGGTGAGAAGTGGCAGGCAACCCTCCGCGGTGCGGCGGCGTCCCTGACGGAGACGGCCGACCGTGCATGGTTCAGGCACCGCGGCGGCCGTTCGGGGGAGGGCACACGATGACCGACGGCATCACGACCGGAGGCCACGCCGTCGTGGTCGGCGGCGGACTCGCCGGCATCACCGCGGCGCTGGCGCTCGCCGACGCGGGGGTGCGCGTGACCCTCCTGGAGGGCCGGCCCCGGCTGGGCGGACTCGCCTTCTCCTTCCAGCGCGGCGACCTCACCGTCGACAACGGCCAGCACGTCTACCTGCGCTGCTGCACCGCCTACCGCTGGTTCCTCGACCGGATCGAGGGGACCGCGCTGGCGCCGCTGCAGGATCGTCTCGACGTGCCCGTACTCGACCTGGCCAAGCCCGAGGGGCGGCGGCTCGGCAGGATCCGGCGCGACCCGCTGCCGGTACCGCTGCACCTGGGCCGCAGCCTCGCCACCTACCCGCACCTCTCCCTCGCCGAGCGCGCCGCCGTGGGGCGTGCCGCGCTCGCGCTGATGTCGCTCGACCTCGCCGATCCGGCCCTGGACGCGCAGAACTTCGGCACCTGGCTGGCCGCGCACGGGCAGTCCCCGCGTGCCGTCACGGCCCTGTGGAACCTGGTCGGCATCGCCACCCTGAACGCGTTCGCGGAGGACGCCTCGCTGGGGCTCGCCGCGATGGTCTTCAAGACCGGACTGCTGTCCGACCCCGGCGCGGCCGACATCGGATGGGCGCACGTGCCGCTGGGCGACCTGCACGACCGGCTGGCCCGCAAGGCGCTCGACTCCGCGGGCGTGCGCACCGAGACCCGTACCCGGGTCGGCTCCGTCTCCCGTGACGACGACGGCCGCTGGAGCGTCGAGGTGCCCGGCGAGACGCTCCGGGCGGACGCCGTCGTCCTCGCCGTACCGCAGGGCGAGGCCCACGACCTGCTGCCCGAGGGAGCCCTGGACGATCCCGGGCGGCTGCTCGACATCGGCACCGCGCCGATCCTGAACGTCCATGTCGTCTACGACCGCCCGGTGCTCAGCACCCCCTTCTTCGCCGCCCTCGGCACTCCGGTGCAGTGGGTGTTCGACCGGACCGAATCCTCCGGGCTGCGCGAGGGGCAGTACCTCGCGCTGTCCCAGTCGGCCGCCCACCACGAGATCGACGCCCCGGTGGCCCAGCTGCGCGAGAAGTACCTGCCGGAGCTGGCCCGGCTGCTGCCGCGGGTCCGGGGCGCCGAGGTGAAGGACTTCTTCGTGACCCGGGAGCGCACGGCGACGTTCGCCCCCACCCCCGGTGTCGGGCGGCTGCGGCCCGGCACCCGCACCAAGGCCGCCGGCCTCTACCTGGCCGGAGCGTGGACCGCCACCGGGTGGCCCGCGACCATGGAGAGTGCGGTCCGCAGCGGTGTGAGCGCGGCCGACGCCGCGCTGAGCGCCCTGGGCCGGCCCCGCCCCCGTCACCTCTTCGAAGTGGAGGAGGCGGCCTGATGCTCCATCAGCGCGCGGCTGGTCCCCGCACCCCCGGTACCGCAACAAGAGGAGAGACTGTGCCCCCTGTGCCCCCGGCCTCGACGGCTTCCGAGGCGGTGGACGTGACCGCGCTCCTGGAGCGCGGCCGGACCCTGGCCACCCCGGTGCTGCGGGCGGCGATCGACCGCCTGGCGCCCCCCATGGACACCGTCTCCGCCTACCACTTCGGCTGGATCGACGCCCAGGGCAGGCCCACTGCCGGCGACGGCGGCAAGGCCGTGCGCCCCGCCCTCGCCGTGCTCTCCGCCGAGGTCACCGGCGCCGCCCCCGAGGCCGGCATCCCCGGCGCGGTCGCCGTCGAACTCGTCCACAACTTCTCGCTCCTGCACGACGACCTGATGGACGGCGACGAGCAGCGTCGGCACCGCGACACGGTGTGGAAGGTGCACGGCCCCGCCCAGGCCATCCTGGTCGGCGACGCCCTGTTCGCCCTCGCCAACGAGCTGCTGCTGGAGCTGGGCACCGTCCAGGCCGGCCGCGCCACCCGCCGGCTGACCAGTGCCACCCGCGCGCTGATCGACGGACAGGCTCAGGACATCTCCTACGAGCACCGCGACCGCGTCAGCGTCGAGGAGTGCCTGGAGATGGAGGGCAACAAGACCGGCGCCCTGCTGGCCTGCGCCAGTTCCATCGGCGCGGTGCTCGGCGGCGCGGACGACCGCACCGCCGACACCCTGGAGAAGTACGGCTACCACCTCGGCCTCGCCTTCCAGGCCGTCGACGACCTCCTCGGCATCTGGGGCGACCCGGTCGCCACCGGCAAGCAGACCTGGAGCGATCTGCGCCAGCGCAAGAAGTCCCTGCCGGTCGTGGCCGCGCTCGCGGCGGGCGGTGCCGCCTCCGAGCAGCTCGCCGAGCTGCTGGCCGCCGACGCCAAGAGCAGCGACTTCGAGACCTTCTCCGAGGAGGAGTTCGCCACCCGCGCCGCCCTCATCGAGGAGGCCGGCGGCCGCGAGTGGACCGCGGACGAGGCGCGCCGTCAGCACACCGTCGCCATCGAAGCCCTGGACGCCGTCGACATGCCCGACCGGGTGCGGGCCCAGTTCACGGCGCTGGCCGACTTCGTCGTCGTACGAAAGAGATGATCACTATCGGTCGAATAGTCCTCGCGTAGTCGCCGGCCGGTGGCGCGGGAACAGCGCGCACCGGCCGACGGCGGACCCACAGCAGAGCACCACTTGCACACTGCACTTAAGGGGAAGCCATGACAGCGACGACCGACGGAAGCACCGGGGCCCTGCCGCCCCGCGCTGCCGCGGCCAGCGAAACCGACAGCATCGCCCCCGCGGCGGCGGGGGTCCACGACGCCGCCCAGCACGCCATGCGGCGTGCCACCGACTTCCTGCTGTCCCGGCAGGACGCCGAGGGCTGGTGGAAGGGCGACCTCGAGACGAACGTCACCATGGACGCCGAGGATCTGCTGCTCCGTCAGTTCCTGGGCATCCTGGAGGAGTCCACCGCCCACGCCGCCGCCCTGTTCATCCGCGGCGAGCAGCGCGAGGACGGCACCTGGGCCACCTTCTACGGCGGACCCGGCGACCTCTCCGCCACCGTCGAGGCCTATGTCGCGCTGCGCCTGGCGGGCGACGCGCCGGACGCGCCCCACATGGCGAAGGCGTCGGCGTGGATCAGGGCCCGGGGCGGCATCGCCGCGGCCCGGGTGTTCACCCGGATCTGGCTGGCCCTGTTCGGCTGGTGGAAGTGGGAGGACCTGCCCGAACTCCCGCCCGAGCTCATCTGGTTCCCCGCCTGGGTGCCGCTCAACATCTACGACTTCGGCTGCTGGGCCCGGCAGACCATCGTCCCGCTGACGATCGTCTCCGCCAAGCGGCCGGTACGCCCCGCGCCCTTCCCGCTGGACGAACTGCACACCGACCCGGCGAACCCCAACCCGCCCAAGCCCCTGGCCCGGGCCGTGAGTTGGGACGGCGCCTTCCAGCGGCTCGACAAGGCGCTGCACCAGCTGCGCCGGATCGCCCCGCGCAGGCTGCGCCGGGCCGCGATGAACACCGCCGCCCGCTGGATCATCGAGCGCCAGGAGAACGACGGCTGCTGGGGCGGCATCCAGCCCCCCGCCGTGTACTCGATCATCGCCCTGCATCTGCTCGGCTACGACCTCCAGCACCCGGTGATCCGGGAAGGGCTCGCGTCGCTGGACCGCTTCGCCGTCTGGCGCGAGGACGGCGCCCGCATGATCGAGGCCTGCCAGTCGCCGGTGTGGGACACCTGCCTCGCCACCATCGCGCTCGCCGACGCCGGGCTGCCCGCCGACCATCCGCAACTGGTCAAGGCGGCCGACTGGATGCTCGGCGAGGAGATCGTCCGGCCCGGTGACTGGGCCGTGAAGCGCCCCCAACTGCCGCCGGGCGGCTGGGCGTTCGAGTTCCACAACGACAACTACCCCGACATCGACGACACCGCCGAGGTGGTCCTCGCGCTGCGCCGGGTCCGCCACCACGACCCGGAGCGGGTGGAGAGGGCGATCGGGCGCGGGGTCCGCTGGAGCCTCGGCATGCAGTCCAGGAACGGTGCCTGGGGCGCCTTCGACGTCGACAACACCAGCCCTTTCCCCAACCGGCTGCCGTTCTGCGACTTCGGCGAGGTCATCGACCCGCCGTCGGCCGATGTCACCGCGCACGTCGTGGAGATGCTCGCCGTGGAGGGCCTCGCTCACGACCCGCGCACCCGGCGGGGCATCCAGTGGCTGCTCGCCGAACAGGAGGCGGACGGCTCGTGGTTCGGACGCTGGGGCGTGAACTACATCTACGGCACCGGATCCGTCGTACCCGCCCTCACCGCCGCCGGGATCCCCACCGCGCACCCGGCGATCCGCCGGGCCGTGGCCTGGCTGGAGTCCGTCCAGAACGACGACGGCGGCTGGGGCGAGGACCTGCGCTCCTACCGGGACGCCAAGGGCTGGAGCGGCCGGGGCGCCTCCACCGCCTCGCAGACCGCCTGGGCGCTGATGGCGCTGCTGGCCGCGGGGGAGAAGGACTCCCGGGCCGTGGAGCGCGGGGTCGCCTGGCTCGCGGCCACCCAGCGACCGGACGGATCCTGGGACGAGCCGTACTTCACCGGCACCGGATTCCCCTGGGACTTCTCCATCAACTACCACCTCTACCGGCAGGTCTTCCCGCTCACCGCGCTCGGCCGGTACGTGCACGGCGAGCCCTTCGCCCATGCCAAGGGGAGCTGATGAGCACCCAGCCCGCTCCGGCCCCGCTGCTGATCGCCTGCGCCCTCGGCATCGAGCGCCTCGCACTGCGCACGGGCGGCCGGCGCGGCGCCGGCGGGCCGGTCACCGTCGTGCGGACCGGCATGGGACCCAGGGCGGCCGAGCGCTCCGTCGGCCGGGCCCTCGCCCAGCCGGCGCTGGCCGGGGCCGCCGTCCTCGCCACCGGCTTCTGCGCGGGGCTGGCCCCCGGGATGCACCCCGGCGACCTGGTCGTCGCCGAGGAGACCCGCGATCCGCGCGGAACCACCCCGTGCGTGGCGACCGAGCTGCTGGTCAAGGAACTCACCCGCGCGGTCCCGGGGCGGACCGTGCACACCGGACCGCTCACCGGATCCGATCATGTGGTCCGCGGTCAGGAACGCGCCGGTCTGCGCGCGACCGGCGCGATCGCCGTCGACATGGAGTCGGCCGCGACGCTCCTGAGCGCCGTGCGCGCGGGCGAGCGCCCCGTTGCGGCCGTACGGGTGGTCGTGGACGCTCCAGAACATGAACTCGTCCGGATCGGCACGGTACGCGGGGGAATATCGGCGTTCCGTGTCCTCCGGTCGGTCCTTCCCGCTTTCTTCGAATGGCACCGTTCCTTGCTGCTCCCCAGGAGGTGAGCCAGATGGCCATGCCGCTGCGTCAGTCCATCAAGGTCGCTACGTACTTGGCTGAACAAAAGCTCCGCAAGCGCGACAAGTTCCCGCTCATCGTGGAGCTGGAACCGCTTTACGCGTGCAACCTCGCGTGCGAGGGATGCGGCAAGATCCAGCATCCGGCGGGTGTGCTCAAGCAGCGCATGCCGGTCGCACAGGCCGTGGGCGCGGTGCTCGAATCCGGCGCGCCGATGGTGTCGATCGCCGGTGGCGAGCCCCTGATGCACCCGCAGATCGACGAGATCGTGCGGCAGTTGGTGGCCAAGCGGAAATACGTCTTCCTGTGCACCAACGCCATGCTGCTGCGCAAGAAGATGGACAAGTTCAAGCCCTCGCCCTACTTCGCCTTCGCCGTGCACATCGACGGCCTGCGCGAGCGCCACGACGAGTCGGTGGCCAAGGAGGGCGTGTTCGACGAGGCGGTGGAGGCGATCAAGGAGGCCAAGCGGCGCGGCTTCCGGGTCACCACGAACTCCACCTTCTTCAACACCGACACCCCGCAGACCATCATCGAGGTCCTCAACTTCCTCAACGACGACCTGAAGGTCGACGAGATGATGATCTCGCCCGCCTACGCCTACGAGAAGGCCCCCGACCAGGAGCACTTCCTGGGCGTGGAGCAGACCCGCGAGCTGTTCAAGAAGGCCTTCGCGGGCGGCAACCGGCGCAGGTGGCGGCTCAACCACTCCCCGCTCTTCCTGGACTTCCTGGAGGGCAAGGTCGACTTCCCGTGCACCGCGTGGGCGATCCCGAACTACTCGCTCTTCGGCTGGCAGCGCCCCTGCTACCTGATGAGCGACGGCTACGTGCCGACGTACCGCGAACTCATCGAGGAGACCGACTGGGACAAGTACGGCCGCGGCAAGGACCCGCGCTGCGCCAACTGCATGGCGCACTGCGGCTACGAGCCCACCGCCGTCCTCGCCACCATGGGCTCCCTGAAGGAGTCGCTGCGGGCCATGCGCGAGACGGTCAGCGGAAACCGGGAGTGACCCCATGACCGCCATTCCCTTGGGCGTTCCCGAGGTACCGGTCCGGCCGATCGCCGAGCGGCGACGGTCGCGGCGGATCCAGGTCGGACCGGTGGCGGTCGGGGGCGGGGCCCCGGTGTCGGTGCAGTCGATGACCACGACCCGCACGTCCGACATCGGCGCCACCCTGCAGCAGATCGCCGAACTCACCGCGTCCGGCTGCCAGATCGTCCGCGTCGCCTGCCCCACGCAGGACGACGCGGATGCCCTCGCGACCATCGCGCGCAAGTCGCAGATCCCGGTGATCGCGGACATCCACTTCCAGCCCAAGTACGTGTTCGCCGCGATCGAGGCGGGCTGTGCGGCCGTACGCGTCAATCCCGGCAACATCAAGCAGTTCGACGACAGGGTGAAGGAGATCGCGCGGGCCGCGGCCGACCACGGCACCCCGATCAGGATCGGGGTCAACGCGGGCTCGCTGGACCGGCGGCTGCTGCAGAAGCACGGCAGGGCCACGCCCGAGGCGCTGGTGGAGAGCGCCCTGTGGGAGGCCTCGCTGTTCGAGGAGCACGGGTTCCGGGACATCAAGATCTCCGTGAAGCACAACGACCCCGTGGTGATGGTCAGCGCCTATCAGCTGCTCGCCGAGCAGTGCGACTACCCGCTGCACCTCGGGGTGACGGAGGCCGGTCCCGCGTTCCAGGGCACGATCAAGTCGGCGGTGGCCTTCGGGGCGCTGCTCAGCCGGGGGATCGGCGACACGATCCGGGTGTCCCTGTCGGCGCCGCCCGCCGAGGAGGTCAAGGTCGGCATCCAGATCCTGGAGTCCCTGGGCCTGCGGCAGCGGCGTCTGGAGATCGTCTCGTGCCCCTCCTGCGGACGCGCCCAGGTCGACGTCTACAAGCTGGCCGACGAGGTCACGGCGGGCCTGGAGGGCATGGAGGTGCCGCTGCGGGTGGCCGTCATGGGGTGTGTGGTCAACGGTCCCGGCGAGGCCCGGGAGGCGGACCTGGGGGTCGCCTCCGGCAACGGCAAGGGGCAGATCTTCGTGAAGGGCGAGGTCGTCAAGACCGTGCCCGAGTCGAAGATCGTGGAGACCCTCATCGAGGAGGCGATGAAGATCGCCGAGCGGATGGAGCAGGACGGCGTCGGGTCGGGGGAGCCGGCCGTCACCGTGAGTTGAGTACCACGGACCGAAGGGGGCCCGCACATGTCGATTCTGGAGAGCATCCGGGGACCACGCGACCTGAAGGCGCTGTCCGAGCCGGAACTCGGTCAACTGTCCGAAGAGATCAGGGAGTTCCTGGTGCACGCGGTCGCCAGGACCGGCGGGCATCTCGGGCCCAACCTGGGGGTGGTGGAACTCACCGTCGCACTCCACCGGGTCTTCGAGTCGCCGGCCGACCGCATCGTGTGGGACACCGGCCATCAGAGCTATGTGCACAAGCTGTTGACGGGCCGTCAGGACTTTTCCAAGCTGCGCGGCAAGGGCGGGCTGTCCGGCTACCCCTCGCGTGAGGAGTCCGAGCACGACATCGTCGAGAACAGCCACGCCTCCACCGCGCTGGGCTGGGCCGACGGGCTCGCCAAGGCCCGCCAGGTGCAGGGCGGGACGGGCCATGTCGTCGCGGTCATCGGCGACGGCGCGCTGACCGGCGGGATGGCCTGGGAGGCACTGAACAACATCGCGGCCGCCAAGGACCGGCCGCTGATCATCGTCGTCAACGACAACGAGCGGTCCTACGCGCCGACCATCGGCGGCCTGGCCGACCACCTCGCCACCCTGCGCACCACCGACAGCTATGAGCGGGTCCTGGCCTGGGGCAAGGACGTCCTGCTGCGCACGCCCGTGGTCGGCCACACCCTCTACGAGTCCCTGCACGGCGCGAAGAAGGGCTTCAAGGACGCCTTCGCCCCGCAGGGCCTGTTCGAGGACCTGGGCCTGAAGTACGTCGGGCCCATCGACGGGCACGACATCGGTGCCGTCGAGTCCGCGCTGCGCCGCGCCAAGCGCTTCCACGGGCCCGTCCTGGTGCACTGCCTCACCGAGAAGGGCCGCGGCTACGAACCCGCCCTCGCCCACGAGGAGGACCACTTCCACACCGTCGGTGTGATGGACCCGCTCACCTGCGAGTCCCTCGCCCCCGCGGGCGGGCCGTCCTGGACGTCGGTGTTCGGCGACGAGATCGTCAAGATCGGGGAGGAGCGCGAGGACGTCGTGGCGATCACGGCGGCCATGCTGCACCCGGTGGGTCTCGGTAAGTTCGCCCAGCGGTTCCCCGACCGGGTCTGGGACGTCGGCATCGCCGAACAGCATGCCGCGGTCTCCGCGGCCGGGCTGGCCACCGGCGGGGTGCATCCCGTCGTCGCCGTCTACGCCACCTTCCTCAACCGGGCCTTCGACCAGCTCCTGATGGACGTGGCCCTGCACCGCTGCGGGGTGACCTTCGTGCTGGACCGGGCCGGGGTCACCGGAGTCGACGGCGCCTCCCACAACGGCATGTGGGACATGTCGATCCTCCAGGTCGTGCCCGGCCTCAGGATCGCCGCGCCGCGCGACGCCGACCAACTCCGGGCGCAGCTGCGGGAAGCGGTCGCCGTGGACGACGCGCCGACCCTTCTCCGGTTCCCCAAGGAGTCGGTGGGCCCGGCGATCCCGGCGGTGGACCGGGTCGGCGGCCTGGACGTGCTGCACCGCGGGGAGCGGCCCGAGGTGCTCCTGGTCGCCGTCGGCGTGATGGCTCCCGTCTGCCTCCAGGCCGCGGAACTGCTGGCGGCGCGGGGCATCGGCTGCACGGTGGTGGACCCCCGCTGGGTCAAGCCCGTCGACCCGGCACTGCCCCCGCTCGCCGCCGGGCACCGGCTGGTGGCCGTCGTCGAGGACAACAGCCGTGCCGCCGGGGTGGGCGCCGCCGTGGCGCTGGCCCTCGGCGACGCCGACGTCGACGTGCCGGTACGGCGCTTCGGCATCCCCGAGCAGTTCCTCGCGCACGCCAAACGCGGCGAGGTCCTGGCCGACATCGGCCTCACCCCCGTCGAGGTCGCCGGACGGATCAGCGCGAGCCTGGCCGTCCAGGAGCCAGTCAAGGAGACAGCGGAATGACCACGGAGTTCGACCTCGGCGCACTGCTGGCCAAGCGCGGAGCCGAGCGCTACGAGCTGCACGGCAGACACCTCAACCACCAGCTTCCGCGCATGCTGCACACCATCGGCTTCGACAAGGTCTACGAGCGTGCCGAGGGCGCCTGCTTCTGGGACGCCGACGGCAACGAATACCTCGACATGCTCGCCGGGTTCGGGGTGATGGGCCTGGGCCGCCATCACCCGGTCGTCCGCAAGGCGCTGCACGACGTCCTGGACGCCCAGCTCGCCGACCTCACCCGTTTCGACTGCCAGCCCCTGCCCGGACTGCTCGCCGAGAAGCTGCTCGCGCACAGCCCGCACCTGGACCGGGTGTTCTTCGGCAACAGCGGCACGGAGGCCGTCGAGACCGCGCTGAAGTTCGCCCGGCGGGCGACCGGCCGGGCGCGCATCCTCTACTGCGACCACTCCTTCCACGGACTGACCACCGGCTCCCTGTCCGTCAACGGCGAGGACGGCTTCCGCGACGGCTTCGGGCCGCTGCTGCCCGACACCGCCGTACCCCTCGGTGATCTCGACGCCCTGGCCCGGGAGCTGAAGAAGGGCGACGTCGCCGCCCTGATCGTGGAGCCGATCCAGGGCAAGGGCGTGCACGAGGCCCCGCCCGGCTATCTGCGGGCCGCCCAGGACCTGCTGCACCGGCACAAGGCGCTGCTCATCGCCGACGAGGTGCAGACCGGGCTCGGCCGGACCGGGGACTTCTACGCCTACCAGCACGAGGACGGGGTCGAGCCGGACCTGGTCTGCGTGGCCAAGGCGCTCTCCGGCGGCTACATGCCGGTCGGCGCCACCCTCGGCAAGGACTGGATCTTCAAGAAGGTCTACTCCTCGATGGACCGGGTGCTGGTGCACTCGGCGAGCTTCGGGTCCAACGCGCAGGCCATGGCGGCGGGCCTCGCCGTGCTCGCGGTCCTGGAGAACGAGCAGATCGTCGCGAACGCCCGCGTCACCGGCGAGCTGCTGAAGTCCCGGCTCACGGCCCTGGTCGACAAGTACGAGCTGCTCGCCGACGTACGCGGCCGGGGCCTGATGATCGGCATCGAGTTCGGTCGGCCCTCCTCGCTGAAGCTGCGCAGCCGGTGGACCATGCTGCAGGCGGCCCGCAAGGGGCTCTTCGCGCAGATGGTCGTCGTACCGCTGCTCCAGCGGCACCGGATCCTCACCCAGGTCTCCGGCGACCATCTGGAGGTGATCAAGCTGATTCCGCCGCTGATCGTGGGGGAGCGGGAGGTGGAGCGGTTCGTGGAGGCCTTCACCGAGGTGATGGACGACGCGCACAGCGGGGGCGGGCTGATGTGGGACTTCGGCAAGACGCTGGTGAAGCAGGCCGTCGCCAACCGGTAGGGCCGCGCCGCGCGCACCTGCGTGGGGCTTGCCTCTGAGGCAAGGAATTTGCCGTAGAGGCAAGGCTCCGGCTGAATGGAGAGCATGAGCTCTCCCGAGTCCGGGCAGGACGACGACCTGCCCGCGGTGGCGCCGCAGCTCCGAGCCCTGCGACGTCAGGCCGCCCTCACCCTGGAGGCCGCGGCCCGCGCCGCCGGCCTGTCGCCGGCCCATCTGTCCCGGCTCGAGACGGGACAGCGCCAGCCCTCACTGCCGATGCTGCTCTCGCTCGCGCGTATCTACGGTACGACCGTCTCGGAGCTGCTCGGCGAGACGGTCGCCGATCGGGACGCCGTCATCCGTGCCGCCGACATGGAACCGACGGCGGCGGGCGGCTGGACGTACCGGCAGGCCGGCGCGCCCGGCCGGGGGATGCAGGCGCTGCGGCTGCACGTCCCCTTCGGCTCCCAGGGCGACATCGTGCGGGTGCATCCCGGCGAGGAGTGGCTCTACGTCCTCACCGGGCGGCTCCGGCTGCGCCTCGGGGACACCGCGCACCGGCTGGCACCGGGCGACAGCGCCCACTTCGACTCGCTCACCCCGCACCGCATCGCCGCCCTGGACCGGGACGGCGTCGAGCTGCTGTTCGTCCACACCCTGCTGCAGAGCCCCACGGCAGCCCTGTGCCTGGGCCCGACCCCCGGAGAGACGCCATGAGCGACATGGAGGAGAAGTTCCCGCGTGCCCTGTGGATCCGGCTGATCATCTATCTGGCGGTGGGGCACGTCTTCGCGGCGTTCATCTATCTGCTCTTCGAGCTGGGGGCCGGCCAGTAGCCGCCGGGCTCAGTCGAGCAGCCGCTCCCGCAGCCGCTCCCGGATCTCCGGGGTGATGCCGAGCCCCTGCTCCAGGTAGGTGTCGACGTCGCCCCAGGTCTCCTCGATGGTGTCGAGGGCGGCCGTGAGGTACTCGGCGCGCGCGTCGAAGAGCGGGCTGAGCAGCTCCATGACCTCGGGGGTGTGGGTGTTGTTGCGCTGCACCTTGTAGCGGCGGTGCTTGGCGTTGGACTCCAGGTAGTCGGCGAGGATCGCCTCGCGCTCGACGCCGAGGGCGAGCAGCGTCACCGCGATCGACAGACCGGCCCGGTCCTTGCCGGCGGCGCAGTGCATCAGGGCCGGGACACTGTCCTCGGCCAGCGAACGCAGCACCTGGGCGTGCTCGGCGGTGCGCTCCTTGACGATCGTGCGGTAGGACTCGATCATCCGGTTCGCGGCCTTGCCGTCGTCGAGGATCTGCCGCAGCTGCTCGATCTCGCCGTCGCGGACCATCTTCCAGAACTCGGCGCCGTCGGCGGGGTCCGTCAGCGGAAGGTTCACATTCCGGACACCGGTGAGCTCGACGTCGGGGCCCTCCAGCTTCTGGTCCGCCGCGTTGCGGAAGTCGAAGATCGTGTGCAGGCCCAGGGAGTCGAGGAACGCCGTGTCCTGCTCGGTGGCGTGCGCGAGGTGGCCGCTGCGGAACAGCACGCCGTAGCGCACCCGCCGTCCGTCCGTGGTCGGCAGCCCGCCCACGTCACGGAAGTTGCGCACTCCGGCCAGCTCGGGTTCGGTCGACGGGACCTGCTGCGTCACTTGGGCTCCTCCCACCGGATCCCGCCGGCTCGGCTCGCCGACGGGCACGCCTTGACGATACGACATGCATACCGCCCGGTCAGTGAATGCGGCAAAACGGGCGAACACCGTGGAAACCCTGCTGATTCATGCGGGTTAACGCATCGGGCATGATGCGTTAGTTCTCCGTCTGCGCCGCTTCTGCGTGTTCTGTCCGAATTGCAGCCTTCATTCCAACTCGCTGCGGAATGAGGGAGGGTGGAGCGACGTCGCGTGAGCAGCGTCATATCCGTGACCGAGCGTCGCCCGTCATGTTCACGTAATTCACCCGTTTCTCAAGGGCGTTTGCGGGAACGGCCCCCGGCCTAATGCACGGAAAGTGACGAGGAAATCCCCTAAGGGATCAAGAGGGACGGCTTCATGCGGAACCTTCTGCTTGTCCCTTTGCGTCTTGGTCGCTTACGTTCGCCACCAATCCGAGCGGACGCCTAATCCTGCCGCTGCTCGGAATCCGCACACACTCACCCGTGCACGGCAGGAGCGGGGGACCCACAGGCACCACTGCCTGGTCCGGTTCCCGGAACAGGCTCGGGGTCAAGTCGCGCCCAGCGCGCGGCCGGACATCTCCAGTCCGCACCCGACAGCTCACCTCGTAGGCGCCGGAGAGGAATTCGTCATGCCCGCGAAGGGTAAGCACCGCCGTCCCAAGGCCCTGCGCTTCACTCGCTCGATCGCCGTCGCCGGAACCGGTGGCGCCGCACTCGCCCTCCCGCTCCTGGGGGCCACCGGCGCCCACGCGGCCCCGTCGCAGTCCGTTCCGGAAAAGGCCGTTCAGTCGGTCCAGACCGCGGACAAGAAGGCGGCGGAGAAGAAGGCCGCCGCCAAGAAGGCCACCGCCAAGACCTACACGGTGCGCTCGGGGGACTACCTCTCGAAGATCGCGAACGAGCAGAACGTCAGCGGTGGCTGGGAGAAGCTCTACGCGGACAACCGTGAGGCCGTCGGCGACGACCCGGCGCTCATCCACCCCGGCCTGAAGCTGTCGATCGGCAAGAGAGCCGCCACGACGGACACCGCCGAGAAGCCGGCTGCCACGTCCTCCGCCAAGCCCTCTTCGCCGAGCCCCGCCAAGACCTCGGAGGCCACGCAGTCCTCGGAGACCGCGGAGGCCTCCAAGCCCGAGGCGACCACCACCACGCAGGCCGCGCAGAGCCCCGCAAGCGGCTTCAGCGCTCCGGTCGCCGGTGCCGGGGTCGGCACCGCCTACAAGGTCGCGGGCAGCATGTGGTCCAGCGGCTACCACACCGGCGCCGACTTCGTCGTCCCGACCGGCACCTCCCTGAAGGCCGTGGGCGCGGGCACCGTCGTCTCGGCCGGCTGGGCCGGCGCGTACGGCAACCAGGTCGTCATCCGGCTCGCCGACGGCCACTACGCCCAGTACGCCCACCTGTCCTCGCTGTCCGTCTCCAGCGGCCAGTCGGTGACGGCGGGCCAGCAGGTCGGCCTCTCCGGCTCGACCGGCAACTCGACCGGCCCGCACCTGCACTTCGAGATCCGCACCACGCCGGACTACGGCTCGGACGTCGACCCGGTCGCCTACCTCCGCGCCAAGGGTGTCTCCCTCTGACGGACCCGCCCTGAGGAACCACCTGCCTGACACGCCACCGAAGGCCGGACCCCTGATCCCCGGGTCCGGCCTTCGGTGTTTTATTCCGGAATTGGTGAAGCCTTGAGGAGTGGCTTATCTCACCGACCGTCAACCCCTGCCTACGGTCGCGTAGGTCACATTGAAAGGTGAATCATGACCCGATGTGGCAGACGATTCGAAGAGTGACAACGAAGCAGTGATCGGGTCGTACGTGGCGCTGGGGGACAGCTTCACCGAGGGCGTCGGGGACCCCGGTCCGGACGGGGCCTTCGTCGGCTGGGCCGACCGGTTCGCGGTACTGCTCGCGGACCGCCGCCCCGAGGGGGAATTCCGCTACACGAACCTGGCCGTACGCGGCAAGCTGCTGGACCAGATCGTGGCCGACCAGCTCCCCATGGCGCTCGAACTCGCCCCGGACCTGGTCTCGTTCTGCGCCGGCGGCAACGACATCATCCGGCCCGGGAGCGACCCCGACGAGGTCGCCGAGCGGTTCGAGCGGGCCGTCGCCCGGCTCACCGAGGCCGCCGGCACCGTCATGGTGACCACCGGCTTCGACACCCGTGGCGTGCCCGTGCTGAAGCATCTGCGCGGCAAGATCGCCACGTACAACCTCCATGTCCGGGCCATCGCCGACCGGTACGGCTGCCCGGTGCTGGACCTGTGGTCCCTCAAGACCGTGCAGGACCGGCGTGCCTGGGACAGCGACCGGCTGCACCTGTCGCCCGAGGGCCACACGCGCGTGGCGCTGCGCGCGGGCCAGGTCCTCGGCCTGGAGGTACCGGCCGACCCGGACCAGCCCTGGCCGCCGCTGCCGCCGCGCGGGACCCTGGAGGTCCGGCGCGACGATGTGCAGTGGGCACGCGAGTACCTGGTGCCGTGGTTCGGGCGGCGGCTGCGCGGGCAGTCGTCGGGCGACCATGTGATCGCCAAGGGCAACCTGTCGCCGGGCGACATCAGGATGCGCATCGAGGCGGCCGTCTGAGGAGCCGCCGGTGCCCGGACGGGCTCGACCAGTGAGGTGACGGCGGGGGAGTGGTGCACGCGCGCGTGCGGACCCCGGTGCTGGGATGGGCCCGACTCGTCCCCACGCCCGGAAGGTCGGTCATGACCGTACCGCTGCCCCGTCCCACCGCCGGCCTTGCCGTCGCCCTCCTCGCCCTCGGTCTGCCGCTCCTCGCCGCCGCTCCGGCGCCCGCGCTGGCCGGCCCCGCTGCTGTTAAGGCTGTTTCGGCGCCCGTGCGGAGCGCGCCGGTGCCGTCGACCATCACGGTGACCGGTGTCGGCTCCGCGACCGCCGTCCCCGATCTGGCCATCGTCAGCGTCGGTGTCGAGGCCGTCGGCAAGACCGCGCAGGCTGCCCAGGACGCCCAGAGCAAAGCGGCGAACGCCCTGTTGAACGCGGTGCGCGAGCGCGGTGTGGCCGAGCAGGACGTGCGTACCGAGGGGCTGTCCCTGACGCCCGTGTACAAGTACAAGGACGGCAACTCCACGCTGACGGGGTATCAGGCCGCGCAGACCTTCTCCCTGAAGGTCCGCATGGTGGCGCGGACGGGCCTGATCCTCCAGTCCGTCACGGACGCCACCGGTGACGCGGGCCGGATCCACGGGGTCGTCTTCGACGTCGCCGACCGTACCGACCTGCGGGCACGCGCGCGTGCGTCCGCGCACAAGGACGCGCACGCCAAGGCACTCCAGTACGCCCGGCTCAGCGGACGGGACCTGGGCCGGCTGGTCTCGCTGACCGAGGGCCTGTCGGGCGGGCCCTCCCCGGTCCCGGCCCCCGCTGACGTGGCCGGCAGCGGGGCGGGCGTGCCGATCGCGCCCGGCGAGATCCAGGACGACGTCCGGGTCACGGCCGTCTACGAGCTGGACTGATCCCGGCGTTCACCGCGCCGCCGCGGTCAACGCCTCCCGCTCCACACCGAGTTCCCGGGCCAGCGCCTCGTCGGCCCACTCCTGCGCACGCGCGCGGGAAAGCGCGCCCGGGTAGGACGTCAGCTGGACGGCGAGCCCGTCGAGCAGGGCCGTCAGGCGCAGGGCCGCGCCGGCCGGGTCGGGGCAGCGGAACTCGCCCGCAGCCACTCCTTCGGCGATGACCTCGGCGAGGGCCGCCTTCCACTGCGTGTCGAGGGCCTGGGTGACCTCGCGCAGGGCGGGTTCGCGCAGCGCCGCGGCCCAGCCCTCGATCCACAGCCGCCAGCCCTTGGCCTGGCCGGTGGGCGCGTACCAGCGCACGGCCGCGCGGAGCCGGCGCAGCGCGGTCGTCCGGCGCCCGAGCAGCTTGCGCAGATGGGCCAGGTCGCCCTCGGCCGCGTGCGCGAAGGCGGCGGCGACCAGCTTCTCCTTGGTGGAGAAGTGGTACAGCACCAGGGCGTTGCTCACGCCGAGCGCCGACGCCACGTCGGCGATCCTGACCGCCGCCACGCCCCGCGCCTCGATCTGCTCGACGGCGGCCCGCAGCAACTCCTCGCGCCGCTCGGCCACACTCAACCGCACCCTCGCCACGGGCCTCACCCTAAACCGTGATCCCCGGGCCACCGGGCTGCGGGTACTGCGCCACCGCCACTGGGGCAGGCGACTGCGCGCGGCCCGGTCCACCGCGGTGCGGCACGCCGGGGGCACTGTCCCGTAGCCGAGGGTGCGTGGCGCGCGGCTGCCGGGGTGGGTGCGTCCGGCCCGGTGTCCGCTGCTCCTGCGGCACACCACTGTGCGGTGCCTCGGTCAGCGGTTCACCGGTAGCGGCCGTACCGTTCCGCGATCAGTGGCAGGCGGTCCCCGGCGAGGGCGTGGGCTGCCGCGCGGGGGGTCGTTCCGTCGGTCTGCGCGCGGGTCAGCATCCGGTCGGTCAGGGCGCGCATCGAGCGGCGGACGTGGGCGAGGGCCTCCGCCGGGTCGGGACCGATGTCGCCGAAGAGGGTCCACCACCACCAGGCGTTCGTCCCGGAGTTGACCACGACGTCGGGCAGCACGGTGATCCCGCGCCCGGCCAGCAGCGCCTCGGCCTCGGGCAGCACCGGCATGTTGGCCGCCTCGACGATCCAGCGGGCGGTGATCCGCTGCTGGTTCGCGGCATCGACGGCGTACGACACGGCCGCCGGCACCAGCACCTCCACGTCCGCCGACAGCCAGGCGTCGCCCGGC
The DNA here is from genome assembly GCF_023544665.1 of Streptomyces sp. YS415. Classification (GTDB taxonomy): domain Bacteria; phylum Actinomycetota; class Actinomycetes; order Streptomycetales; family Streptomycetaceae; genus Streptomyces. Next base: position 69,831 of record NZ_JAMJFL010000008.1, on the reverse strand, counting down.
AGTTCACGGTCGCCCGGGCGCAGCGCGGCGCGGTCCACGGTGCCGTACGCGTCCCGCGCGGCGAGCATGGCCTCGACGTCCAGCCCCGCCGGGTTGGCGACGGTGCCCTTGAGGTCGGCGACGGCCACCACCGTCAGCCCCGCGCGCGTGAGGAACCGTGCCGTGGCCCCGCCCATGGTGCCGAACCCCTGCACGGCCACGCGCGTGCCCGCCTGCGGCACCCCGGCCCGGTCCAGGGCGGTGAGCACCGACTCCGCCACCCCGCAGCCGCCGACCAGTTCGTCCAGCCCGATGCCGTCGACCTCCACGGCGAAGGCGTCCGCGAGCCGGCGCCGGGCGGCGGCCTCGTCGTCGAGCAGCGGATACACGGCCTGGACGGACGACACCAGGCCCGCCTCGGCCGCCGCCCGGTCCACCAGGTCCTGACCGAGCCCGAGATCCTCGCCGGTGGTCCAGAAGTTCTCGACGTACGGCCGCAGGGCCCGCAGATACCGCACGAGCACGCCGTACGCCTGCGGATCACGCGGATCGCAGTCGATGCCGCCCTTGGCGCCGCCGAGCGGGACGTAGCGGCGGTCCGGGTCGTAGTGCAGCGCTTCCTTCATGGACATGCCGCGGGCGAGCCCCGCGACCTCGTCGAGGGTGCAGCCCTCCCGCATCCGCAGACCACCGCTGCACACGCCGCGCACCAGCCGGTCGATCACGAGAAAGCCCTGGCGGCCGGTGAGGTCGTCGGTCCAGGTCAGCGACAGCAGAGGGGCGGTCATCGACTCTCCTTACTGAATCACCGGTCAGTGTCGTGAGCGGGCGCCCGCACTGTCAATGTGCTCAACGGATCTTCGGGGGGAAGGAGCCGGGGTGGTTGTCGGAGGGGCCGACCATAATGGGATGCCTCGACGACTCCACATGGAGGTACCGTGACCGGTTTCCGTTCCCTGGGCTCCGTGCTCCGCGCGCTGGAGCCGGCGGGCTTCGGCGCGGAGCCGAGTGGCGAGCGCCTGGCGCGCATCCACGCATCGCCCCATTTCGTTAACGGCGTCTTCCAGAACCCCGGAGGGCACGCCCGGACCCGCCCCTCCGGCTCGATGCTGGAGTTCGCGAAGGTCTTCTTCGCCAAGGACGAACGTCCCCGCAGATCCCCCCGCGGCAGCGTGCCCGTGCACTCCACCACGCTCGCCGACCTCGCCCGCCCGCCCGCCACCGGACTGCGCATCACCTGGATGGGACACTCCAGCGTGCTCGCGGAGATCGACGGCCACCGCGTCCTCTTCGACCCCGTGTGGGGCGAGCGCTGCTCCCCCTTCTCCTTCGCCGGGCCCAAGCGGCTGCACCGGGTGCCGGTGCCGCTGGCCGCGCTCGGCCCGGTCGACGTCGTCGTGATCTCGCACGACCACTACGACCACCTGGACCTGCCCTCCATCAAGGCGCTGGCCGGCACGGACACCGTGTTCGCCGTGCCGCTCGGCGTCGGCGCCCACCTGGAGCGCTGGGGCGTCTCCCCCGACCGGCTGCGCGAGCTCGACTGGCACGAGTCGGCCAGGATCGGCGGGCTCACCCTGACCGCCACGCCGGCCCGGCACTTCTGCGGCCGCGGTCTGCGCAACACCCAGCACACGCTGTGGGCCTCCTGGTCCGTGGCAGGCGCCGAGCACCGGATCTTCCACAGCGGCGACACCGGGTACTTCGAGGGCTTCAAGGACATCGGCGCCGAGCACGGCCCGTTCGACACGACGATGATCCAGATCGGCGCGTACAGCGACTTCTGGCCGGACATCCACATGACGCCCGAGGAGGGCATGCGTGCCCACCTCGACCTCCAGGGCGGCCGGCCGCACGGCGTGCTGCTGCCGATCCACTGGGCCACCTTCAACCTCGCCACGCACGCGTGGGCGGAGCCCGGCGAGTGGACCCGGGACGCCGCCGACGAGGCCGGCCAGGCGGCCGCCTTCCCGCGGCCCGGCGAGCCGTTCGAGCCCGCCGGACTGCTGCCCGTCCAGCCCTGGTGGCGCTCCCTGTCCGCGCCGCTCCCGCATCCCTGGCGCCGCCCGGAGCCGCTGGCCGCGCCCGAGGAGAGCCCCCGCGGCGACCTCGACTTGGCGGGCGACCGCTGAGCGGCAGACGCACCCCGACACGGCGGGTGACGGTCGGGCCAGAACCCCCGAGAGGGTGAAAGCGGCGTCGGCGAGTTGACGCCGGTCGGAGAAACCGCGGACGACGAGGGCCGGGAAGCGAAGGGCTTCCCGGCCCTCGTCGTCACTGTCCGACCACTTCCGACCAGGTCTGATCGAAGTTTTTGCGATCCGGAGCGGGATTCGCTTCGGGTTGTCGATCTCCCGTACGAGGCCTCATACCAGAGGTGGATGACCCGCGTACGAGTTTGTCAACTGCCCACCGCACATGATGCGTTGCCGACTACTGTCAGTGTCCGTCGGGCGACGCAGGGCCGATTTCTTCGGCTCGGTCGACCGGCACCGCGATGGCGCACGCCCGACGCGCAGACCGAGCCGGGCGTCGTGTGGATCAGGCCGCGCCCGCCCGCGCTCCGGCCCGGCGGCGCGCCCGACGGACAGTACGAGGACACCGATGTCTCACCTCCGCGCACCGGCCCCGCGTGCAGACCGCCGTGAGGGCGGGCGGCACGGTCGTCCGGTCGCCCGCCCCGCCCCGGCGCTGCCCGAGACGTACATACGGCCGCAGCTCCTGCGGCTCGCCGTGCTGCCGCCGGTCGCGGTCGCCCTCGCCGGCTGCGCGGCCGTGCTGTTCAGCGTCCGCGCCGCCGGCGCCCGGCCGGGCCTGCCCCTGTGGGGCATGCTCGCCGGCGCGAGCGCGGTCGCCCTCGCGGGCATCGTGATCGCCGCCGTGGTCGCCGACCGCACCGCCAGGTCCATCAGCGAACGCATCGGCGCCCTGCGCCGCAGCAGCGCCCGCGGCGAGGCCGACCTGCGCGCCCTGGTCGACGCACTGCGCCGGGGAGAGAGCCCGCCCCGGCGCAAACCACGCAGCGGTCCGCCCGAGGACGCGGACGACCTCGAACTGCTCGCCGCCGACCTGGCCCGCGCCCACGACGGGGCCGTCACCGCCGTCGTCCAGGCCGCACAGCTGTCCAGCCAGGCCGGCAGCGAACAGAAGCTGGAGGTCTTCGTCAACCTCGCCCGGCGCCTGCAGTCGCTGGTGCACCGCGAGATCTCGATCCTCGACGAGCTGGAGAACGAGATCGAGGACCCCGACCTGCTCAAGGGCCTCTTCCACGTCGACCACCTCGCCACCCGGATCCGCCGCCACGCCGAGAACCTCGCCGTCCTCGGCGGTGCCGTCTCGCGCCGCCAGTGGAGCAACCCGGTCTCCATGACCGAGGTGCTGCGCTCGGCCATCGCCGAGGTCGAGCAGTACTCCCGGGTCAAGCTCGTGCCGCCGATCGACGGCACCCTGCGCGGGCACGCCGTCGCCGACGTCATCCACCTGCTCGCCGAACTCGTCGAGAACGCCACCGTGTTCTCCGCCCCGCACACCCAGGTACTGCTGCGCGCCAACCTCGTCACCTCGGGCCTCGCCGTCGAGGTCGAGGACCGCGGACTCGGCATGCCCGTCGGCGAACAGGAACGCATGAACGCCCTGCTCGCCGACCCCGACCAGGTGAACGTCGCCAGCCTGCTGGCGGACGGCCGCATCGGCCTGTTCGTGGTCTCCCAGCTCGCCCGGCGACACGGCATCAACGTCCGGCTCCAGACCAACATCTACGGCGGAGTGCAGGCCGTCCTCGTCGTACCGCAGGGCCTGCTCGGTGGCGCGCCGGGCGGCGCCGAGACCGCCGTGACACCGCAGGCGCCGCAGGTGCAGCCGGCCGGGCCGCCCCCCGCGCAGGCCCCGTCGCAACGACCGGGCCCCCGGGCCGCGACGCCCAGGGCGAACGGCGCCGGACCCGTGCCGCTGCCCGTGCGCGGCACCCACGAGGAGCGGCGCACCATCGCCGAGGCCGTGCCCGGCATCAGCCCCGAGGACCGGGCGGTCGTCGCCGAGCACACCGTCGCGCCGCCCACCCCGCGCTCCAGTGCCGTGCGCGGCACCATGGGCAAGCCCCAACTGCCCAAGCGCCGCGCCCAGGAACACCTCGCCCCCCAACTGCGCGACGGTCCCGCACCGCGCCTGGAACCCGAGCAGCTCGCCGGACACGATCCGGGACTGATGGCCGCCTTCCAACGCGGAGTCGGCCTCGCCGAGGCGCAGCAGCACCTGGAGTCCGAGCACCCGGACCAGTTCGCCCCCGACCTCCTCACCGCGGACTTCACGGCGGCGGACGTGACGCCGGCGCGCATACCGCAGGCACGCCCCGCGCAGCCGTCCCGCCCCGAGCACACCAACCGGCACGACGGGAGCGCATCAGCCGGATGACCACGCACGCACCCACCCCCACACCCACCCCCACGCCCAGGACCTGTCCCAGCGCTCCCGCTGACCTTCGTACCTCAAGGAGTCGATCCACCATGGCGAGCGAAGCGCCGACCGGCCATGCATCCGATCTCGACTGGCTGATGACCGGCCTCGTGCAGCGCGTACCGCACACCAGCAGCGCGGTGCTCCTGTCCTGCGACGGGCTCGTGAAGTCGGTCCACGGCCTCGACGCGGACAGCGCCGACCACATGGCGGCCCTGGCCTCCGGCCTGTACTCCCTGGGCCGCAGCGCCGGGGTCCGCTTCGGCGACGGCGGAGACGTCCGCCAGGTCGTCGTCGAACTCGACTCCACCCTGCTGTTCGTCACCACCGCCGGATCCGGCACCTGCCTCGCCGTCCTGGCCGGACGCGAGGCCGACGCCGCCGTGCTCGGCTACGAGATGGCGATGTTGGTCAAGAGCGTCCGCCCCTATCTGGTGACCGCCCCCCGCCATCATGCCGTCGAACCGTCGGCGTCGAGGCCTTGAGCGTGGCGGCGGCCGGCGACGGGCCCTGGCTCGATGACGCGGCCGGACGGCTGGTGCGCCCCTTCACGGTCAGCAACGGCCGGACCCGGCCCACCGTCGCCCTCGACCTGATCTCCCAGGTGATGGCCACCGGGGCGACCCCCCTCGGCTATCCGGGCCCTGAACAGACGGAGGCGCTCGACCTGTGCCGCGCCCCCGTCTCGGTCGCCGAGGTCGCGGCGCACCTGAAGCTGCCGGCGGCAGTGACCAAGGTGCTGCTGGCGGACCTCGTCGACTGCGGGGCGCTCACCACCAAGCCCCCCGAGTTCCACCACAACCCCACTGACCGGGCCCTTCTGGAGGCAGTGCTCGATGGACTACGACGAAAGCTCTGACTACCACGGCGGCGCCGGCGCCGACCCCTTCCCCACCGCACTGAAGATCCTGGTGGCGGGCGGATTCGGGGTCGGCAAGACGACCTTCGTCGGCGCGGTCAGCGAGATCGCACCGCTCAGCACCGAGGAGCTGCTCACCACGGTCAGCGCCGCTACCGACAATCTCGACGGCATCGAGAACAAGGTCGAGACCACGGTCGCCATGGACTTCGGCCGCATCACGCTCGACCCCCAGCATGTCCTGTACCTGTTCGGCACGCCCGGACAGGAGCGGTTCTGGTTCATGTGGGACGAGCTGTGCGAAGGCGCCCTCGGCGCGGTCATCCTCGCCGACACCCGGCGCCTGGAGGACTGCTTCGCCGCCGTCGACTTCTTCGAACAGCGTGGCCTCGGCTTCATCCTCGCCATCAACGACTTCGACGGCGCCTACCGCTACGACCCCGAGGAGGTGCGCGCCGCCATCGACCTCGACCCCGGGGTCCCCATCGTGCGCTGCGACGCCCGGATCTCCAGCTCGGGCGTCCAGACCCTGCTGACCCTCGTCAAACACCTCATCGCGCACGCCCCGGCCCCCGCGACCGGCTACGGCGCCCATATGTGATCCCCGCACACCCCACGGAGCCCTCCTATGCCATACGCCCACACCACCGGAGCGCGCCGATGAGCTACGACCCGCCCCGCCCGGCCGGTCGACTGCTGCTCACGCCCGACGACAAGGAGGCACCCGCCCGAGCGGACCGGCTGCGCCGACTCGGCCTCGGGGAGCGGACGGAACCCGTCCTCGACGCCTACGCGGACGCCCTCGCGGAGGTGGCCGGGGCGCCGTACGCCATGGTCAACTTCATCGACGAGAACCGGCAGTTCTTCGCGGGCCTGCATCTCCCCGCGGCCGCGCTGTACGTGAAGGGCGACGGCACCAGTCCGCGCGTCACCCGCACCCTGCCGCGCGACCACGGGTTCTGTCCCCATGTGGTGGTCCGGCGCAAGGCGCTCGTCCTGGAGGACGTCTGCGACTACCCGCGGTTCGCGGGCAACCCGGTCGTCGACGAGTTCGGCATCCGCTCCTACCTCGGCGCACCGCTGATCGACACCACCGGGATGGTGCTCGGCACCGTGTGCGTGGTCGACGTGCAGCCCCGGCCGTGGGGGAGACCGGGTCTGGAGAGCATCAAGGCGTCGGCCGCGGATCTCGTCGCCCGGCTGGAACGCCGGGCGGCCGACGGCCTGCCGCTGCCCTGACCCCCGGCCCGCCGCCCCAGGCCACGGTCCGCTCTAGAAGCCCCGCCAGACGTTGTCGAACGCGGAGCCCTCGATCGACCGCCGCTGCCGTACGGCCTCCAGTTCCATCACCGCGTCGCCCACGGCGGCCAGCACCGTGGTGACGGTGTCGTCCGTGAGGTCCTCGGCGTTTCCGGCCGGGTCCTCGAGGCCGGCGGCCGCGGCGAGTGCGGCGAGGACGGGCTCGCCTGACGCCCGGCGCTCCTCGGCGCCGGCGCGGGCCGGCGACTCGACGGGCACCGCCGGGCCGGGCCCCAGCGGGCCGCGCCCGCGGGTGGCCAGGCCGGTCCGCTCCAGATCGTCGACGTAGGCCGCGGCGAGCCCGTCGCCCCGCCGCCACAGCCAGTCCGTGACGGTCTCGTACGGCTCCTTGCGGAGCAGCGCGGCGGCGGCCTCGTCCAGCAGCCGGTCGCCCGTCGCCGCCGCGGTGCCCGGTACGAGGCGGTCGTCGTCCAGCGTCAGCGCCCCGGCCTCGACCAGATCCAGCACCTCGGCTCCCGCGAGCGCGAGCGAGAGGTCGCCCTGCTCCACGGAACGGCCGGGCGGCGCGTCCAGGGCGGTGATGGCGAGATCCCGTGCGGTGTTCATGTGCGGCTCCAGGTCGGTCGGGTGCGGTGTGCCCCGTCGATTGTTGCCTCCCTCGGTCCTTTTGGGAGCGGTGTGAAGGAGATCTGCTGCTCCGCTTAAGAAATCCTCGATGGACCGGGGCGGCGAGGTACGGCAGATTGCTAACCGATTCCACCCCTCTCCCCGGACACGGGCGCTTCGGCATGCCCGGGCCCGGGGCCGTACCCACAGGAGCCGTACGAGTGAAGGCGCTGGTCAAGGAGAAGGCGGAGCCCGGGCTGTGGCTCGCGGACGTGCCCGAGCCCGCCGTCGGTCCCGGCGACGTACTCATCAAGGTGCTGCGCACCGGCATCTGCGGCACGGATCTGCACATCCGGTCCTGGGACGGCTGGGCGCAGCAGTCGATCCGCACCCCGCTGGTGCTCGGCCACGAGTTCGTCGGCGAGGTCGTCGACACCGGCCGCGACGTCACCGACATCCGGCCCGGCGACCGGGTCAGCGGGGAGGGCCATCTGGTGTGCGGCAAGTGCCGCAACTGCCTGGCCGGACGCCGGCACCTGTGCCGGGCCACGATCGGGCTCGGGGTCGGACGCGACGGCGCGTTCGCCGAGTACGTCGCGCTGCCCGCCGCCAACGTCTGGGTGCACCGGGTACCGGTCGACCTCGATGTCGCCGCGATATTCGACCCGTTCGGCAACGCCGTGCACACCGCGCTGTCCTTCCCGCTGGTCGGCGAGGACGTCCTGATCACCGGCGCGGGCCCGATCGGTCTGATGGCCGCCGCGGTCGCCCGGCACGCGGGCGCCCGCAACGTCGTGATCACCGACGTCAGCGAGGAGCGGCTGGACCTCGCCCGCAAGATCGGCGTGAGCCTGGCCCTGAACGTGGCGGAGACCGGGATCGCGGACGGCCAGCGGGAGCTGGGACTGCGCGAGGGCTTCGACATCGGGCTGGAGATGTCCGGCCGCCCCGAGGCCATGCGCGACATGATCGCCAACATGACCCACGGCGGCCGGATCGCCATGCTCGGTCTGCCCGCCGAGGACTTCGCGGTGGACTGGGCCCGCATCGTCACCTCGATGATCACCATCAAGGGCATCTACGGCCGCGAGATGTTCGAGACCTGGTACGCGATGTCCGTCCTGCTGGAGGGCGGCCTCGACCTCACTCCCGTGATCACCGGCCGGTACGGCTTCCGTGACTTCGAGGCGGCCTTCGCCGACGCGGCGAGCGGCCGCGGCGGCAAGGTCATCCTCGACTGGACCGCGTAAACCCTAGGAGCTTCTTCGATGTTCGACTCCGTGCGCGACGACCTGCGCGTCACCCTCGACGAGATCCGGGCCGCCGGGCTGCACAAGCCCGAGCGGGTCATCGGCACCCCGCAGTCCGCGACCGTCAGCGTGACCGCGGGCGGCCGTCCCGGCGAGGTCCTCAACTTCTGCGCCAACAACTACCTCGGCCTCGCCGACCACCCCGAGGTGGTCGCGGCCGCCCACGAGGCGCTGGACCGCTGGGGCTACGGCATGGCCTCCGTGCGCTTCATCTGCGGCACGCAGGAGGTGCACAAGGAGCTGGAGGCACGGCTCTCCGCCTTCCTCGGGCAGGAGGACACGATCCTGTACTCCTCCTGCTTCGACGCCAACGGCGGTGTCTTCGAGACCCTGCTCGGCCCCGAGGACGCGGTGATCTCCGACGCCCTCAACCACGCCTCCATCATCGACGGCATCCGCCTGTCCAAGGCCCGCCGGTTCCGCTACGCCAACCGTGATCTGGCCGACCTGGAACGGCAGTTGAAGGACGCCTCCGACGCCCGGCGCCGGCTGATCGTCACCGACGGCGTCTTTTCCATGGACGGCTATGTCGCGCCGCTCGCGGAGATCTGCGACCTCGCCGACCGCTACGACGCCATGGTCATGGTCGACGATTCGCACGCGGTCGGCTTCGTCGGCCCCGGCGGCCGCGGCACCCCCGAACTGCACGGCGTGATGGACCGCGTCGACATCATCACCGGCACCCTCGGCAAGGCCCTCGGCGGCGCCTCCGGCGGCTATGTGGCGGCCCGCGCGGAGATCGTCGCCCTGCTCCGGCAGCGCTCCCGGCCGTACCTGTTCTCCAACACCCTCGCCCCGGTGATCGCCGCGGCCTCGCTGAAGGTGCTGGACCTGCTGGAGTCGGCGGACGAGCTGCGTGTCCGGCTGAACGAGAACACTGCGCTGTTCCGCCGCCGGATGACCGAGGAGGGCTTCGACATCCTCCCCGGCGACCACGCCATCGCGCCCGTGATGATCGGTGACGCCGCTGTCGCCGGCCGGATGGCGGAGCTGCTGCTGGAGCGCGGGGTGTACGTGATCGGCTTCTCCTACCCGGTGGTGCCGCAGGGCCAGGCCCGCATCCGGGTGCAGCTGTCCGCCGCGCACTCCACCGACGACGTGAACCGGGCCGTGGACGCGTTCGTCGCCGCCCGCGCGGAGCTGGCCGGCTGACCTGAGAGAATCGATCCGTGATCGAAGCGCGGCGGCTCCACATCCTCCGTGCGGTGGCCGACCATCGCACGGTGACGGCGGCTGCCGCCGCGCTGTATCTCACGCCCTCGGCCGTGTCGCAGCAGCTCACCGCGCTGGAGCAGGAGACCGGCCACCGCCTGGTGGAGCGCGGCGCCAAGGGCGTACGGCTCACCCCGGCCGGTGAGATCCTGCTGAGCCATACCAACGCCGTCCTCGCCCAGCTGGAGCGCGCCGAGGCGGAGCTGGCCGCCTACGGCTCCGGGGCGGCCGGCACGGTCACCGTCGCCGCCTTCGCGACCGGGATCGCCCAGGTGGTGGCCCCGGCCGTGGCCCGCCTCGCCGAGTCCGCGCCCGGCATCCGGATCCGCGTCCAGGACGCCGAGGGTGACGCCAGCCTGCCGATGGTGCTGGACCGGCAGGTCGACATCGCGGTCGCCGTCGAGTACCGCGGGGCCCCGCCCGCCGACGACCCCCGGCTGAGCCACGTCCCGCTGTACGCAGAGCCCTTCGACGCGGTCGTGCCGATGACCCACCGGCTGGCGGACGCGGCGGAGGTGCCGCTGGCGGAACTGGCCAAGGACCCCTGGATCGGCCCGTACCCCGGCAACCCCTGCCACGACGTGGTCGTGCTGGCCTGCGAGAGCGCCGGCTTCCAGCCCCGCCTGGAACATTCCTCGGACGACTTCCGCGCGGTCGTGGCGCTGGCCTCCGCGGACGCGGGCGTCGCCCTGATCCCGCGCTCGGCGCTGACCGGTATGGACCTCACCGGCGTGGTCGTCCGCCCGGTCGACGGCGTGGCGCCCACCCGCCGGGTCTTCGCGGCCGTACGCCGTGGCGCCGAGGAGCACCCGCTGATCCGCCCGGTGCTGGACGCCCTGCGGGCGGCGGGCGAGGGGACGGCGTGACGGTCGTTTCACATCTGGGATACAGTCCCCTATGTGAAACAGGGTGTGGAGGTCGACCCCGTCGACGCCCGGCTCGGCGCACGGCTCGCCGCGCTGCGGACCGAGCGCGGGTGGTCGCTGGGTGAGGTGGCGGAACGCAGCGGGGTCAGCAAGTCGACCCTGTCGAGGGCCGAGCGGGCGGAGATCAGCCCCACCGCCTCGCTGCTGAACCGGTTGTGCGGGGTGTACGGGCGGACCATGTCCCAGCTGCTCAGCGAGGTGGAGTCCGAGCCCGCACTGCTGGTGCGGGCCGCCGAGCAGCAGGTCTGGGCGGACCGGGCCTCCGGTTTCGTCCGGCGGTCCGTCTCCCCGCCGCACCCCGGGCTGCGCGGCGAACTTGTCGAGGGCCGGCTCGCCGCGGGCGCCGACATCGCCTACGACCGGCCGCCCGTGCCGGGTCTGGAACAGCACATCTGGGTCCTCGAAGGGGAGCTCGACGTGACGGCTCAGGACGCCGAGCACCACCTGGAGGCGGGGGACTGCCTGCGGTTGCGGGTGTGGGGGCCGACGCGGTTCCGGTGCACCGGAACCGGCGAGGCGCGGTACGTGCTGGCGGTGGTGCTGCCGTGAACGTCCTCCGGCTGGACGCGGATCAACTGATCGCGCACACAGGTGAGTTGGCGGAACTGATGCTGGACGCCGTGGAGGGGGGTGCCTCCGTCGGGTTCCTCGCTTCCCTGGACCGGGCCGCGGCGGAGGCCTGGTGGAAGGACCGGGCACAGGGGCCGTTCGCGGTGTGGGCGGCGCTCGACGGCGGGCGGATCGTCGGCACCGTCAGCCTGGCCTTCCCCGACAAGCCCAACAGCCGCCACCGCGCCGAGCTGGTCAAGCTGATGGTGCACCGGGACGCGCGCGGCCGCGGCCTCGGCCGTACGCTCCTGACCACCGCCGAGCAGGCGGCCGCCGCCGCGGGCATCACCCTCCTGCACCTGGACACCGAGACCGGCAGCCCCGCGGAGCAGCTCTACCGCTCGGCGGGCTGGACCCGGGCCGGGACGATCCCCGACTACGCGGCGGACCCGGGCGGAGTGCTGCGGCCGACGACGCTGTACTACAAGCAGGTCGGGGCGCCCGTACCCGCCCGGTGATGTCAGTGCGACCGGTTACGGTGCCTGCCATGCAGGATGCCGAAGACGTACGCCGTACCGCCCTGTCCCTGCCGGACACGACGGAGAAGACCGCCTGGAACATGCCCACGTTCCGGGTGGCGGGGAAGATGTTCGCGACACTGCCCGAGAACGAGACCTCCATCGCCGTGCGCTGCCCCAAGGAGGAGCGCGACGAACTGGTGCTGGCCGAGCCGGGGAAGTTCTGGATCGCCGACCACGAGGCGCAGTTCGCCTGGGTGCGGGTCCGGCTCGCGGCGCTGGAGGACGGGGACGAGCTGCGGGACATCCTCGCCGACTCCTGGCGGCAGGCGGCGCCCACCCGACTCCTCGAGGCCTACCCGGAGTTGGGGCTTCCGGCCGCGGAGTGAAATCCCCTCGGGCGTTGTCAGTGCCGCGTGGCATGATCCGGAGGCGTGTGCGGAAGTCGGGGCGGAGGGGGCCCCGGCTGCCGCGGTGACCGGTGCACGGGGAGGGGAGCGCGGGGATGGCGAGGCGGCGGTCGAAGGCGTCGGGTGAGGTCCGGCCGGTCTGGTCCCGGGACTTCGCCCTCTTCTTCGCCGCCCGTGCCGTCGCCCGGCTCGGCGACACCATGCTGCCGGTGGCCCTGGCCGCCGGACTGCTCCAGCACGGGTACGGCGCGGGCGCGGTGGGCCTGGCCATGGCCGCCACGGCCGCCGCCTTCGCGGGGTTCGTCGTCTTCGGCGGAGTGATCGCCGACCGCTTCAGCACCCGGGGACTGATGATCGGCGCGGACCTGGTGCGCCTGGGCACCCAGGCCCTCGCCGCGGTCCTGTTCTTCAGCGGTCATGTGGTGCTGTGGGAGATCTGCGCGATCGGCTTCGTCAACGGTGTCGCCAGCGCCGTCTTCCAGCCCGGCGTCGCCAGTACGACTCCCCGGCTCGCCACCGACGTCCAGGGCGCGAACGGCGCCATACGCATCGCGGAGTCCGCGGCCCACCTCGCGGGCCCCGCCCTGGCCGGCCTCCTCGTCGGCCTCGCCTCCCCGGGCGGTGTCTTCGCCGCCCACGCGGTGACGTACGCGGTGAGCGCCCTGTGCCTCCTGCTGCTGCGGCTGCCCCCGCTCGCCTCCGGCGGCGCGCCGGTGCCGAGCACGTTCCGGGCGGACCTGGTCGAGGGCTGGCGGGAGTTCCGGGCGCGTATCTGGCTCTGGGCGGTCATCGCCGTCTGGTGCCTGTACATGCTCATGGTGTGGGGCCCGACCCTGCCGCTGGTCGCGACCGAGGTGGTCCAGGAGCACGGCGCCGGGGCCTACGGCCTGATCAACTCCGCCCTGGGCGCGGGCACCGTCGTCGGCGGTCTCCTCGCCCTGCGCCTGCGGCCCCGCCGGATGCTCCGGGCCGGCGCGATCAGCCTCTTCGCCTTCGTCGGCTTCCCGGCGACCGTGGGCCTCGGACTCGACGTGCCCGCGATGGCGGCGGGCGCCGCCGTGGCGGGTGCGGGCATGTCCTTCTGGAGCGTGATGTGGGCGACCACCGTGCAGACCCAGGTCCCGTCGGACGTCCTCAACCGCATCCACGCCTACGACGTGGCCGGCTCCCTGGCCATGATGCCGGTGGGCCAGGCCCTCGCGGGCCCCTCCGCGTCCGCTCTCGGCGCCGGGAACGTCCTGCTGGTCGCGGGTGTGATGAGCCTGGTGGTCGCGGCGATCCTGCTCGCGGTCCGGCCGGTGCGGGACCTGGTGCGGGCGGATGGGACGACCGCCGGATCGCTGCCCGCGGACCAGCCGGAGCGGGCCCGTGCCGAATAAACCGGTGCGCGACCACGGACCCGAGTGCGGTATTGTTTCCCTGTTCGTTCGGCCCGGCGAAAGCCCAGGTCAGCGGGCATCGGGACGTGGCGCAGCTTGGTAGCGCACTTGACTGGGGGTCAAGGGGTCGCAGGTTCAAATCCTGTCGTCCCGACTGTGCGGAAACGCAGGTCGGAGGCCGTTCTCTCATCACGAGAGGGCGGCCTTTCGCGTGTCCGGAGGCGGGGGTGAGGGCTTTCCCGGGTAGAGGGGCCGCGAGGAAAGGACGGCCGGCATGGGCGAGTTTCTGATCGGGACGTGTTCGTGGACGGACAAGGCGCTGGTGGCCAGTGGCTGGTATCCACCCGGGCGGCGTGACGCGGAGGGGAGGCTGCGGCACTACGCCGAGCACTTCTCCGTCGTGGAGGTCGATGCCGGCTACTACGCCCTCCCCAGCGTGCGCAACAGTCTGCTCTGGAACGAACGCACTCCGCCGGGCTTCCGGTTCGATGTCAAGGCGTTCTCCCTCCTCACCGGCCACCCGACCCGCAAGAACGCCCTGCCCGTCGACCTGCGCGGCCACGCCCTCGACGACCCGGAGCTGCTCGACGAGGTCTGGCACCGTTTCGGCGCGGCCCTGCGGCCCCTCGGCGAGTCCGGCCGGCTGGGCGCCGTACTGTTCCAGTTCCCGCCGTGGTTCGCTCCGGGCGCGCAGGCGGAGACCGTGCTGGATGCCACCAGGAAACGGGCCTACCAGTGGCCGATGGCCGTGGAGTTCCGCCATCCCGACTGGTGGAGCGAGGACCGGCGGGAGCGCACCGCCGCCCTGTTGAGGGACCTGGGCGTCACCGCGGTGGCCGTCGACACGGCCCAGGGGCTGCCCAACTCGATGCCCGCCGTCACACCCGTCACGTGTCCGAGGCTCGCAGTGGTCCGCTTCCACGGCCGCAGCGCGGCATGGGGGACCGGAAGCAAGGAGGACCGCTTCCGCCATGCCTACACGCGGGAGGAGCTGGCCGCCTGGCTGCCGCGCCTGCGCTTACTGGCGGACCAAGTCGAGGAGCTCCACGTCCTGTTCAACAACTGCTGCGGTGACGCCGCCGTACGCGCCGCCGAGACGTTGCGCGATCTGCTCGAAGGTTCCTGAAGCGAGGTCCGGTTGCCTCAGGAGGTGCTGCTCCACCCGGTGGTGCGGGAGTACGCGTCGATCAGGTCCACCACGAAGACGAGGGTCGAGTGCGCCGGGATCAAGGATGAGGGCGACTCCTTGCCGTAGCCGAGACGCGGAGGAACGACGATCTCGCGCCGGCCGCCGACTCTCATCCCGCGCACACCCCGGTCCATGCCCTTGATGACCCTGCCGCCGCCCAGGGCGAACTTGAACGGCTCGCCGCGGTCCCAGGAAGCGTCGAACTGCGTCCCGGACCCGAAGGTCACGCCTACGTAGTGCACCCGGACCACCATGCCCGGCTTCACCTCGGCCCCGTCCCCGACGACCAGGTCACGCAGGGTCAGCTCGGTGGGCGCGGGACCCTTCGGAACGTCGACCTCGGGCTTCGTCTGCTCACCCATCACAGCCTCATCAGGAAGATCGGTCACATCGTCGCAGGTGGGTCACTGCCGCCGGACCGTCAGCTCGATCTCCACCTCGTCGCCCGCCGCCAGACCCTGCGGCAGGCGTACCGCCGCCTTCAGCGGCAGCAGGTAGCGGCCGTCCTTCGGGAACAGCGACGTGGTGAAGGCGACCGCGCCGATGCGGGCCTCCACCGGGATCACGCCCCAGCCGTAGGAGGCCATGGACGCCACCTGGTGGATGTCGGCGGACTCCTCCCACGGTACGGGGACGAAGTAGTACGGCGACGGGCCGCGCCATTCGATCACCTGGCCGGTGAAGGCGAGTTCCAACAGGTCAGCCTCGATTCGGTGGGACAGACGGCCGGGCCGGCCGACGGAAGTGTCGGCCGGCCCGGGTGTCCAGGGGGGATGCGCTCAGACCAGGTCGAAGCGGTCCAGGTCCATGACCTTGGTCCACGCCGCGGCGAAGTCCTTCACGAACTTCTCCTTCGCGTCGTCGCTCGCGTAGACCTCCGCGAGCGCACGCAGCTCGGAGTTGGAGCCGAAGACCAGGTCGGCACGAGTGCCGGTCCACTTGACCTCGCCGGAGGCCGGGTCACGGCCCTCGAAGGTGCTCTGGTCGGGGGAGGTCGACTTCCACTCCGTGCCCAGGTCGAGCAGGTTGACGAAGAAGTCGTTGGTCAGCTTGCCCGGCGTCTCGGTCAGCACACCGTGCTTGGAGCCGCCGTGGTTGGCGCCGAGCACCCTCAGACCGCCGACGAGCACGGTCATCTCGGGGGCGCTCAGGGTGAGCAGGTTCGCCCGGTCCAGCAGCAGGTACTCGGCCGGCAGGCGGTTGCCCTTGCCCAGGTAGTTGCGGAACCCGTCGGAGGTCGGCTCCAGCGCCGCGAACGACTCGACGTCGGTGTGCTCCTCGGTCGCGTCGACCCGGCCCGGGGAGAAGGCCACCTCGACCTCGACACCGGCGTCCTTGGCGGCCTTCTCCACGGCGGCGGAGCCACCGAGGACGATCAGGTCGGCCAGGGAGACCTTCTTGGCGCCGGTGTTGAACTCGCTCTGGATGCCTTCCAGGGTGCGCAGCACCTGGGCGAGCTCGTCGGGGTTGTTGACCTCCCAGCCGCGCTGCGGCTCCAGGCGGATCCGGGCACCGTTGGCGCCACCGCGCTTGTCACTGCCGCGGAACGTCGAGGCCGACGCCCACGCGGTGGAGACGAGCTGCGGGACGGTCAGGCCCGAGGCGAGGATCTTCGCCTTCAGGGCCGCGACGTCGGCGGCGTCGATGGCCTCGCCCTCGGCCTGCGGCAGCGGGTCCTGCCACAGCATCGTCTCCGCGGGGACCTCCGGGCCGAGGTACAGCGACTTCGGGCCCAGGTCACGGTGGGTCAGCTTGTACCAGGCGCGGGCGAAGGCGTCCGCGAACTCGGCCGGGTTCTCGTGGAAGCGCTTGGAGATCGGGCCGTAGATCGGGTCGAAGCGCAGCGCGAGGTCGGTGGTGAGCATCGTGGGCAGACGCTTCTTCGACGGGTCGTGCGCGTCGGGGATGATCGCCTCGGCGTCCTTGGCGACCCACTGCTTGGCGCCGGCCGGGGACTCGGTCAGCTCCCACTCGAAGCCGAAGAGGATGTCGAAGAAGTCGTTGCTCCACTGGGTGGGCTTGGTGGTCCAGGTGACCTCCAGACCACTGGTGATGGCGTCGCCGCCCTTGCCGGTGCCGTAGGTGGACTTCCAGCCCAGGCCCTGCTCCTCCATGGAGGCGGCCTCGGGGTCGTTGCCGACGTGGTCGGCCGGGCCGGCGCCGTGCGTCTTGCCGAAGGTGTGGCCGCCGGCGATCAGCGCGACGGTCTCCTCGTCGTTCATCGCCATCCGGCGGAACGTCTCACGGATGTCGCGGGCCGCGGCGATCGGGTCCGGGTTGCCGTTGGGGCCCTCCGGGTTGACGTAGATGAGGCCCATCTGGACCGCGCCGAGCGGGTTCTCCAGCTCACGGTCGCCGCTGTAGCGCTGGTCGTCGAGCCACGTGGTCTCGGGACCCCAGTACACGTCCTCGTCGGCCTCCCAGACGTCGGCGCGGCCGCCGCCGAAGCCGAAGGTCTCGAAGCCCATCTGCTCCAGCGCCACGTTGCCCGTGAGGATCATGAGGTCGGCCCAGGACAGGGACTGGCCGTACTTCTTCTTGACCGGCCACAGCAGACGGCGGGCCTTGTCGAGGTTGCCGTTGTCCGGCCAGCTGTTCAGCGGCGCGAAGCGCTGCTGCCCGCGCCCGCCACCGCCGCGGCCGTCGCTGATGCGGTAGGTGCCGGCGCTGTGCCAGGCCATACGGACCATCAACGGGCCGTAGTTGCCGAAGTCGGCGGGCCACCAGTCCTGGGAGGAGGTGAGCACCTCGGCGATGTCCTGCTTCACCGCGGCCAGGTCCAGGGACTGGAACGCCTCGGCGTAGTCGAACTCCGCGCCCAGCGGGTTCGCGACGACCGGGTCCTTGGCAAGGATCTTCAGGTTGAGCCGCTCGGGCCACCACTGGCGGTTGCCGCCGCCCTGCGTCGGGTGCGCGGCACGACCGTGCGCGACGGGGCAGCCCCCCGTGACCTCCTCCGCCTTGGGGTCGGTGACGATTGCGTCGGGGTTCTCAGCCATGGGAATCCTTCCAAGCTTGGGTGGAGCTCGTGCTCAAAGAGTCTGGGAGGTCGAGCAGTCGGGGCACACGCCCCAGTAGATGACCTCGGCCTCGTCGATCGCGAAGCCGTGGTCGTCGGAGGCGGTCAGGCAGGGGGCGTCGCCGACCGCGCAGTCGACATCGGCGACGGCACCGCACGACCGGCACAGGACGTGGTGGTGGTTGTCCCCGACGCGCCCCTCGAACCGGGCCGGACTGCCGGCCGGCTCGATACGGCGGACGAGCCCGGCCGTGGTGAGGGCGTGCAGGCCCTCGTAGACGGCCTGCAGGGAGACATGGCCCACGCGGTCCCGCACGCCGGAGGCGATGGCCTCGACACCCAGGTGGTCGCCGTGCCGGACGGTCTCCAGCAGCGCGACCCGGGCAGCCGTCACCCGCAGGCCGGCTCCGCGCAGCTCGTCGGCGGTGGTGGGGGTCCCGGATGAGCTCATGCGCCGAACCTACCCTCATAAACACGAATGGTTCAAGAAAACGAACGGTTCAATTTTGCCGCGAGCGGACCTCGAGGCGGTCTCCACCTGCGGTCCACCCGCGCGTGAGCGTCAGATCACACAGCCGACATGTGCCAGCGCCTGCTTCAGCAGCACGCCGTGGCCGCCCGGCATCTCGCTCTGCACCGCCGGGGACAGCGCCTCCTGCGGGCTGAACCACACCAGGTCGAGAGCGTCCTGGCGGGGGCGGCAGTCCCCGGTCACCGGCACCACGTAGGCGAGGGAGACCGCGTGCTGGCGCGGGTCGTGGTACGGAGTGACGCCGTGCGTGGGGAAGTACTCCGCGACCGTGAAGGGCTGGAGGGAGGCCGGGACCCGGGGCAGCGCGACCGGGCCGAGGTCCTTCTCCAGGTGCCGCAGGAGCGCGTCACGCACCCGCTCGTGGTGCAGCACCCGGCCGGAGACCAGGGTCCGGCTGACCGTTCCGTCCGGTCCGATGCGCAGCAGCAGGCCGATGCTGGTGACCTCGCCGCTGTCGTCGACGCGCACGGGCACGGCCTCGACATAGAGGATCGGCATGCGGGCGCGGGCCATCTCCAGCTCGTCGGAGGTCAGCCAACCGGGCGTGGTTTCGGTCATATCAGACATTGCTTGATCATACTTTCCGGGATCGGCGCGCGCTCAGTCGCGACGGGGGACGGTTTCGGAGGGAAGTCCGTACAGGCGGCGGGCGTTGGCGGAGCCGGTCCACCGGACGAGGCGCTGTGCGTCCGGCAGGCTCAGTTCATCGGCGTCCACCCGGTCCTGGAGCAGCGCCCCGAGACCGTGCCGGAAGGACACCGCACCGAGCAGGTGGAACTCGGCCAGACCGTAGGCGTCGGAGCTGTACAGCAGTTTGCGGAACGGTGTGATCTCCAGCGCCTCCTCCAGGACCGCGCGCGCCCGGGCCGGGCCGACGTGGTGCAGGGTCAGGCCCACGTCGAGGTACACCTGCTCGAACACGGCGGCGAGATAGGCGGCCTGGCGCTGGTAGGGCCAGCAGTGCAGCAGCAGCACGGGGATCGTGCCGGCGGTCAGATGCAGCCAGTCGGTGAGGCGGGCCGGATCCACGCGGTGCAGCCGGATGTCGTTGTCGCCGAACCCGGTGTGCAGTTGGAGGGGCAGGCCCAGGTCGACGGCCGTCCACAGCAGATGCCGGACCAGCACCGGGTCGGTGAGGCGTCCGCCGGCCGTGAGCCATCGCCGGGCCGCCCCGGTGACCTCCGCGTCCGCGGGCCGCGCCGGGTCGAGGCCGAAGCCGGTCCGGTAGGCCGCGACGGACTTCACCGCCACCACCCCGGGCCGGCGCACGGCGTCCTCGGCGGCCGCGCGGAAGGCGGCGCCGTACGCGTCCGGCTCCACCCCGGCCCGTACGGTCGCCTCCGCGATGTTCTCCAGCCGTACGACCTCGAAGGCGTCGGCGCCGGCCGCCTCGGCCAGTTCGCGCGGGGTGGTGAGGGGGCGCGGGGTGTAGCCGGTGTCGACGCAGAGGGCGTCGGTGCCGGCGGCGGTGAGGAAGCGGCGGTTCACCTCGGTCGGGCCCAGTTCGGCGCGCCGGGCGAGGTACTCCTCGGCGGGTGCGTGGCGGGGAAGGTCCAGCAGGGGTGCGCAGTGCCGCCGTACCGCCACGCCCACCGGGGTGTCGAAGGGGGAGATGCCGGGCCAAGGGGCGCCGCCCTCGGTCAGCAGGGACTCGAACTCGGGCCGGTCCAGGGCCTCGGTGACCACGCCGTGGCAGTGGTGGTCGGTGAGCGGCTGGGCGGCGAGGGTCTCGTGGAGCGGGGTGGCCGTCATGTCAGTACCGCCAGCGGTACGCCGCCGCGATCCCCGCGTCGTCGAGCCCGTCGACGGCGGCGATCTCCCCTTCGCGTACGGCGATCACCGCGTCGGTGAGCACCGGTCCGAGGGCGGTGCGCAGCACCTCGTCCGCGCGGAACTCCGCAACCGCCTCGCCGAGCGAGGTCGGCAGTCTGCGCACGTCCCGGGCGCGGGCCTGCCCGGTGTCCAGCAACTCCGGGTTGCCGGTGGTCTCCTGGGGCAGCGGCGTGGACATCGCCATGCCGTCGAGGCCGGCGGCGATGACGCAGCCGAGGGCGAGATAGGGATTGGCGGCGAGGTCGACCGGCTTGATCTCGATGTTCGCAGACCGGTCCTGGAGGCCGGTGGTGCCGGTGATCACCCGCACGCCCGCCTCGCGGGTCTCCCGGCCCCAGGCGGTGAACGCCCCTGCCCACCGGGACGGTTTGAGGCGCAGATAGCTGGCGGGGCTGGGCGCGGTCACCGCGGTGAGCGCCGGGAGGCGGGTGAGCACACCCGCCGTGAAGGACTCCGCCTCGGCCGTCATGCCGTGCCGGCGGTCGCCGCCCGCGTGCAGATTGACACCGTCGCGCCAGGCGGACAGGTGGAGGTGGCCGCCGTTGCCGACGCCCTCGGCGACCACCGCGGGGGCGAAGGAGACGACGAGGCCGTGGCGCCGGGCCACGGCCCGGATCGTCTGGCGCACCAGCACACTGCGGTCGGCCGCCGCGACCGGGTCCAGCGCGCCCACCGACACCTCGAACTGCCCCGCGGCGTACTCGGGATGGAGCTGGTCGACGTCCACGCCCTGCTCGGCGAGCGCGGCCAGCAGGTCCGCGGCGCAGTCGCTCAGCTCGACCTGCCGGGTGGCGCCGTAGGCGGGGCCGGTCGTCGCGGGCAGCAACTCGCCCGCCGCCGAGGGGCCCTGGCCGACGGTCCACTCGATCTCGATCGATGCGCGGAAGGCGATGCCCCGGCGGGCGGAGTCGGTGACCAGGTGCCGCAGGAAGGTGCGGCTGCAGCCCGGATGCGGGTCGCCCTCCTGGGCGATCCGGTCGACCGGGGCCCACGCCCAGCCGGGCTGCCCGGACAGCACGACCAGGCCGCCCAGGTCGGGGTAGAGCCGCAGATCGCCGTCCGGGGAGCCGAGGGCGTCGGTGGTGACGATGGAGTCGTCCGCCAGGAAGGTGTCGAACACGGGGGACATGCCGACGCCCCAGGCCACCGCCGACGGCAGCTTCGCCGTCGGGATCGCCTTCACCCTGCCGATCCCGGCGGTGTCCACGTACGCCAGCACGATGCCGTGCACGCCCCGCCCGGACAGCTCGCCGCTCAGGGCGGTGGCCCGCTCGACCTCTCCGGGACGCCCTCCGGGCACGGGATCGGCAAGGGTGGTCATCCGTTCTCCTCGTCGAGCTGGCCGCGACACTCACTGGGGCGTCAGGGTTTCACGGCCATCGCGCCGTACCGCGGCACCGCGACGGGAGAGTCGGACCCGGGCCGCCACGGCGAGCACCGCACCGGGCCCGTCGGGATGGGCTGCCGGTCACGACTTGTCCTCTCCTCGCACGCACGGCCGAGACCCGCCGTAGGGCCATTGTGCCGTCCCTTGATCATTCTGTCTCCGGAATCGGTGTCTCCGGAACCGGCACGGCAGCAGGGGCGGTTGACCCTCGGCGGGGAGGGGAGGAGGGGGTGCGGGGTGCCTCAGAGTTTGCGGCCGACCCCGCCGTAGAGGGAGACGGGGCCGTCGCCGAGCGGGGCCTCGTCCCGGGCCAGGTCGGGGCGCCAGTCCTTCACCGACACGATCCCCGGCTCCAACAGGTCGAGTCCCTTGAAGAAGCCGCCCACTTCGGCGCGCGTGCGCGCGACGAGCGTCACTCCGCCCGCCGCGTACCGCTCGATGCCCTGCCGCACGTTCTCCGGCTCGAAGTCGGCGGTCATGCAGGACAGGACCAGGCAACTGCCCGGCGCCAAGGCCTCGACGAGGGTGTCCACCAGCTCCTGGGCGCCGTCCTCGTCCGCGACGAAGTGCAGCAGGGCGATCAGGGACAGGGCGATCGGGCGGTCGAAGTCGAGGAGGCGGGCGGCCTGTTCGAGGATCGCGCCGGGCTCGCGGGCGTCGGCCTGGAGGTACTCCGTCACGCCCTCCGGGGTGCCGCGCAGCAGCGCCTCGGCGTGCGCGAGGACGATGGGGTCGTTGTCCACGTAGACCACGCGCGCGTCCGGGGCGAAGGACTGGGCGATCTGGTGCAGGTTGGGCTCGGTGGGTATGCCGGTGCCGATGTCCAGGAACTGGCGGATTCCCGCCTCCCCGGCGAGGTGGCGCGTGGCCCGCTGCATGAAGCAGCGGTTGCTGCGCGCCGCCCGCGGCGCCCCCGTGTCGATCGCCATGATCTGGCGGCCGAGGGCCTCGTCGACCGGGTAGTTGTCCTTGCCGCCGAGGTACCAGTCGTACACCCGGGCCGGATGGGGCCGGGTGGTGTCGATGCGGACGGCCGGCTCGGTCCCGGTCACACGTGCTCCTCTGCTCGCTCGGCACGGGGGTGCGCTGCGGGCAGTCTTTCACGATCACCGGAGGCGACGGAGTCTGTCTTCGGCCACCTCGCGGTGGGCTGTCGGCCACCTCAACGCCCGTACGGGCGCCGCCTGTTCGTCCGGCTCATGGCTTGAGCGGGTCGTGGCCCAGGGACATCAGCAGGTGCCGTCGGCGGGGGTCCTCCGCCGAGGGCTCGTTCTCCACGTCCGCCTGTTCGGCGACCGTGTCGACCACCTCGTACATCACCGCGACGTCGTCGTCGGTGAGGTCCGTGCGCCGCTTCTGGAGGATCGCCAGGACATGCTGTCCGGTCGGCGAACCGGCGTGCTCGGGGAGGGGTTCGGTCTCCTCGGAGGCCTCGCTGACCCGCAGCCAGGCGGCCAGTTCCTGCGAGGTCATGTTCACGGCGCGGTGGAAGTCCTCCCACAGCGCGTCGAGTTCGAGGGAGTCGGTCATGGTCAGCCCTTTTCACTCGTCCTCTTGCCCGGGTGTGCGTGCGCTCGTCCGCTCGTCTACTCGTCCCGGGGCCAGTTCTCGGCGTCGAACATCCAGCGCTGCTTCTCCAGATCGGCGGTGATGCTGATGAGCAGGTCCTGGGTGACGGGGTCCGCCTTCTCGGTGGCGTCGATGCGGGCGCGCAGCCGGCCGATGGCCGATTCCAGCGCGGCCACCATCAGCCGGACGACCTCGGTGTCGCGCAGCCAGCCCTCGTCCGCGCCGGGCAGGCCGAGGGCGGCGGCGACGGTCTCCGGACGGCCGTCCGGGGAGACGCCGAGCGCGGCGGCGCGTTCGGCGACGGTGTCGGCGTGCTCGCGGGCGGCCATGACGACCTCGTCCAGCTGGAGGTGGATCGAGCGGAACCTCGGTCCGACGACGTTCCAGTGCGCCTGCTTGCCGGTCAGTGACAGGCCGAGCAGGTCGACCAGCGTGTCCTGGAGGGCGTCACCGGCGATGCGGCGTTCCTTGTCGGGCAGAGTGCTCTTCACCACGGTCATAGGGTGCTTCTCCTCTCGGCGTGCTGCCTTGACGTACGGAGCAGTACGGCGCGTTCCTCCTCGCAGGTTCCGCCCCACACACCCGATGCCTGTCCGCTGTGCAGCGCGAAGGCCAGACACTGGGTGATCACCGGGCAGCGGGCGCACACGCGCTTGGCCGCCGCGGTCTCCCGCAGCGCCGGTCCCCGCAGGCCCACGGGAAAGAACAGCTCGGGGTCCTCGCCCGCGCAGGCTGCTCTCCGCAACCACTCCATGAGGGCGCGGGTGCCCCGGGTGTACTCGTGCAAACGCGGCGACCTGCCGTCTCACGGTGTGAGTACGTCGTCCAGGAAGCGGACCAGATCGTCGAGGACCTCCGCCTTGTTCGTCTCGTGGAACACCTCGTGCCGGGCACCCGGATAGACGCGCTCGGTCAGCCGTTCCCCGCGCAGCTCCTGGATGCCGGACCGGCTTCCGGTGAGGGGAACCAGCCGGTCCTCCGCGCCGTGCAGCCACAGCAGCGGCAGCGGCCCCACGTCCCCGCCCCGGGCGACGGTCTGCAAGGTCCGGGCGAAGCCCTCCACCGTCGGCCGCTTCATCGGGCCGTGCCAGACCAGCGGATCCTGCGCGTACGCCGAGCCCACCCCGGGGTCGCGGGAGAGCGCGCCCGGACTGATCGGGGTGTCCGGGATCTCGTCCAGGGCGAGCAGCCGGCGCGGCAGCGGCCAGTCGCCGATGACCGGCCCGGACAGGACCAGCGCGGTGAGCTCGTCGCCGTGGCGCTGGGCGAAGCGGGCCGCGATCAGGCCGCCCATGGAGTGCCCGATCACGACCAGGGGCAGGCCGGGGTGGGCGCCCCGGGCGAGGTCCGCCGCCGCGTGCAGATCGCTGACGACGTCCTCGAAGTCCTCGATCAGGACCCGCTCGCCGGACGACTTCCCGTGCCCGGTGTGATCGGGGGCGAACACCGCGGCGCCGTGCGCGGTCAGCACGTCGGCCACCCCGGTGTACCGGCCGGCGTGCTCCCCGTAGCCGTGCACCAGGAGCGCCAGGTAGCGGGGCTCTCCGGCGGGCCACTCGTGGACGACGAGGGGGCCGTGGGTTCCGGCGAGGAGGTGTTCGCGGGTGTCGGCCATGTCTTCTCCGGCTGCGTCGACGAGGGTCCCGGGGATCTTCCCAGGGGGAGGGTCGGCGGTCTATAGTCGAAAACTAGCGGTGCTAATTAAGAGACGCTGATCATGCCGGTCGGATGGTGGTCGGCGCTGTCGGTCAGGAGTCCTTCTCGTGCGTCCCGTCCACTTCGCGGCCGCCCGCCGCACCCCCATCGGCAAACTGCGCGGAGCCCTGTCCTCCGTACGGCCCGACGACCTCGCCGCGACCGTCATCCGCGGGCTGGTCGCCGAGGTGCCCGGGCTCGACCCGGCGCGCATCGACGACGTGTACTGGGGCGCCGCGAACCAGGCAGGCGAGGACAACCGCAATGTCGCCCGCATGGCCGCGCTGCTCGCCGGGCTGCCCGAATCGGTGCCCGGCGCCACGGTGAACCGGCTCTGCGCCTCCGGTCTGGAGGCCGTGACCACCGCGGCCCGCACCATCGCCGCGGGCGAGGCCGACATCGTGCTCGCGGGCGGCTCCGAGTCGATGAGCCGCGCGCCCTTCGTCCTGGCCCGCCCCGACGAGGCCCTGCCGCACCGCATGGAGACCGTCGACACCCGGCTCGGCTGGCGGCTGGTCAACCCGGCGATGAAGGACCTCCACGGGCTGCTGGCCATGGGGGAGACCGCGGAGGAGGTCGCCGCGCGATACGGCGTCTCGCGCGAGCGGCAGGACGAGTTCGCCCTGCGCAGCCACCGACTGGCCGCCGAGGCCCGCAAGAACGGCCACTTCGACGACGAACTGCTGCCGGTCGAGCGGCCGGACGGGGTGGTCGTCGACAGCGACGAGTGCGTGCGCGAGGACACCTCGGTGGAGAAGCTCGCGCGGCTCAAGCCCGTCTTCCGGGAGGGCGGCACGGTCACCGCGGGGAACGCCTCGCCGATGAACGACGGTGCCGCGGGGCTGCTCCTGGTCAGCGAGGAGGCCCTGAACGACCTCGGGCTCGAATCGCTCGGCCGGTATGCGGGCGGCGCGTCCGCGGGTGTGCATCCGGATGTGATGGGCATCGGACCGGTTCCGGCCACGCAGAAGGTGCTCGCCCGGGCGCGGTGGAGCGTGGCGGACATCCAGGAGGCCGAGTTCAACGAGGCGTTCGCGGCGCAGGCGCTGGCCTGCGTCGACCGGCTGGGCATCGATCCGGAACTGGTCAACCCGACGGGCGGCGCGATCGCGCTCGGCCATCCGCTGGGCTGCTCGGGCGCCCGCATCCTGACCACCCTGCTGCACCGGATGCGCCGCACGGGCGCGGAGCGCGGCCTCGCCACGATGTGCGTCGGGGTGGGGCAGGGGAGCGCGGTGCTGGTGGAGCGCCACTAGGTCCTGCCGGCGCGGCGGGGTGACAGCGGGTGGGGCGCGGGCGACAGCGGGCGGGGCGCGCTCGCCGGTCGGTGAGACGCGTGCTGACGCGTTGGTTGAATGTGCATAGCATCAGTCTTCGCATGGACACGATGACGCTGTGGCACATCACCGGCTGGGAGTTCGCCGCGCTCGCCTTCGCGGCGCTGCTCGTCGGCTTCTCCAAGACCGCCGTGAGCGGGGCCAACACGGTCAGCCTGGCGGTCTTCGCCGCGGTGCTGCCCGCCCGTGCCTCCACGGGCGTACTGCTTCCGGTGCTGATCGCGGGGGACCTGCTCGCCGTGCTCACCTACCGGCGGCACGCGCACTGGCCCACCCTGTGGCGGCTGTTCCCCGCCGTCGCGGGCGGAGTGGTCGCGGGCACGGTGTTCCTGATGTGGGCCGACGACGGGATCGTGCGGACGTCGATCGGCGTGATCCTGCTGCTGATGGCCGCCGTGACGGTGTGGCGGCGCCGGACCGCCGACACCGAGCGTGACCCGGACGCGGTGGTCACCCGCGGCGGCCGGATCAAGGCCCGCTCCTACGGCGTCCTCGGCGGGTTCACCACCATGGTCGCCAACGCCGGCGGACCGGTGATGGCGATGTACCTGCTCTCCGCGGGCTTCCGGAAGCTCGGCTTCCTGGGCACCTCGGCCTTCTTCTTCCTGATCGTCAACGTCTCGAAGGTGCCGTTCAGCGTCGGGCTCGGCCTCATCGACGGCCGCTCGCTGCTGCTCGACGCCGCGCTCGTGGGGTTCGTCGTGCCGGGCGCGTTGCTCGGCAAATGGGTTGTGAACCGGATCAACCAGCGACTCTTCGAGCAGCTCGTCATCGCGGCGACCGTGGTGGGCGGCGTCCAGCTCCTGCTGCCCTGAACCGTGGGGCGGTACCGGCGGATCGCCTGCCGGACGGCCGTAGGCTCACCCCATGTCCCCGCACGTCCTCATCCTCGGCGGCACCACGGAGGCCCGTGAACTCGCCGCCGTGCTCACCGCGCTGCCCGGCCTCCGGGTGACCACCTCGCTCGCGGGCCGCGTCCAACGGCCCGGCGCCGTCACCGGCGAGGTGCGCATCGGAGGGTTCGGCGGCGTGGAAGGGCTCGCGAACTGGCTGCGCGAGGAGCGCGTGGACGCCCTCGTCGACGCCACCCACCCCTTCGCCGCGTCGATCACGGCGAACGCCGCCCGCGCCGCCGCGGCGACCGGCGTACCGGCGGTCGTGCTGCGCCGCCCCGGCTGGCAGCCCGGCCCGGAGGACCGCTGGCATCCGGTCGCCTCCCTGGATGCGGCGGCCGAGCTGCTGCCGAGCCTGGGCCGCCGGGTCTTCCTGACCACCGGCCGCCTCGGCCTCGCGGCCTTCGCCCCGCTGACGGAGCTGCACTTCGTCGTACGGTCCGTGGAGCCGCCCGCGCCGCCGCTGCCGCCGCGCACCGAAGTCCTGCTGGCCCGCGGCCCGTTCACGGTGGCCGACGAGACGGCCCTGCTGCTGGGCCACTGCGTCGACGTCCTGGTGACCAAGGACAGCGGCGGGCAGGCGACGGCGGCGAAACTCACGGCCGCCCGGCACCTCGCGCTGCCCGTGGTGGTCGTACGGCGTCCACCGCTGCCCGAGGACGTCGTGGCGGTGCCGGACGTGGCGGGCGTGCTGGAACGGCTGGGCCTCAGCCCTCGATGACCGAGCGGCGCATCCGGTCGATGACGCGCAGCACCTCGGCACGGTTCTTGGCGCTCTTGACCCAGGTGGGGAGCCGGGCGACGACGGTCATCTTCCGGCCGTGCTCGTACCAGGGCGCCCGCTCGCGCAGGTCCGCCGCGACGAACCGGCGGATCAGGTCCAGGTGTTCGAGGCTGTACGCCCACAGCTCGCCGTGCCGGGTCTCCGCGCGGAGCCACAGCCTCGGCCAGGTGCTCGGCGTCACGGGGCGGCACCGGCCGCAGGACCGGCAGATCACCCTGCTCGCCTCGAGGTGGGCGACGCGGTCGCAGCCCGGGCAGCGGACCAGCACGGAGTGGCGGTAGCGGTACGCGTCCGTGCCGGGGTCGTGGAAGCGGACCGGGGCGGGAGACATGGCTCGATCATGACGGTGACCGGCGCGCCGGGGCAATCGGGTTTCAGCGGGCGGCCGCCCTCACACGGTGCAGCAGTCAGGGGGCGGCCGCCGTCGCCGCTTCCTTCAGCCGGGCCGGCAGGCCGCTGCTCAGGTCCTCCAGCAGGAGCCGCTTGGCGATCGTGTCGACGGCGGCCCGCAGATCCGTACCCGAGGGGCGGCCGATGTCCTGTTCCACCCGTTCCTCCAGCCAGACGGCCCAGGAACGGCTGATCACCTCGGCCTCGCGGGCACCCGCGTGGGTGTGCGAGAGCAGGGAGCCGTCGCGGGTCAGATAGCCCTCCTCGACCATCCGGTCGAAGACCGGCAGCAGCACCTCGGGCGGCACATGGCGGCGGGCTGCGATCAGCCCCAGGCTGGCATGGCCGACCACCCGGGTCAGCAGCTCCACCTGCATCACCGCCCAGGCTCCGGCCACGTCCAGACGCGTGTCGGAGGACCGCACCAGATCGCGTGCGGTGTCCAGATCGGTACTGCCGATGATCTTCATGACGGAGACCTCGAGCACCCGCTGCGAGTCGGCGCCGCGCGGCTGCGCAAACCCCTCGCCCATGTCCGTCGACCCCATCCGGGCGCTGTCCCGCAGCTCGACCTGCTTGAGGAAGAGGGCGACGAGGAAGCCGAGCGCCGCGACCGGCACCGTCCACAGGAACACGGTCTGCAAGGTATCCGCGTAGGCGTTGATGATCGGCGCCGCCACCGCCGGCGGCAGGTCGTGCAGGCCCTCCGGGCTGGTCGCCGCCTGGGCGACGGTCGCCGGGTCCACCTCGCCGGTCCGGGCGGCGGCCTCGACTCCCTCCCGCAGATTGGGCGTGAGGCTGTTGGTGTAGATCGTGCCGAAGACGGCCGTGCCGAAGGAACTGCCCAGCGTGCGGAAGAAGGTCACGCCCGAGGTCGCGGTGCCGAGATCGGCGTACTCCACGGTGTTCTGCACCGCGATCGTCAGCACCTGCATGCACAGGCCGATGCCGGTCCCCAGCACGAACATGTACAGCGACTCCAGCCAGGCCCCGGTCGACGGCCCCATCAGGGACATCAGATACAGCCCGACGCCCATGACCAGGGAGCCGATGATCGGGAACAGCCGGTACCTGCCGGTCTTGCTGACCACGTTGCCGCTGAAGACCGACGCGATCAGCAGCCCGGCCACCATCGGCAGCGTCCGCACACCCGACACGGTCGCCGAATCGCCGTCCACGTACTGCAGATACGTCGGCAGAAAGGTCAGCGCGCCGAGCATGGCGAAGCCGACGATGAAGCTGAGGATCGAGCAGACCGTGAAGACCGGATTGCCGAACAGTCGCATGGGCAGCATGGGTTCGGCCGCGCGGGTCTCCACCCAGCAGAAGAGCCCGAGGGCGAGCACGCCGCCGACGAACAGGCCGATGATGACGCCCGAACCCCAGGCGTACTCGTTCCCGCCCCAACTCGTCGCCAGGATCAGGGCGCTGGCGCCGATCGCGACGAACGCGATGCCGAGGTAGTCGATGACGGGCCGGGCGGCCGACTTGACCACCGGGATGGTGCGGGCGGCGGCGATGACGACGACGATCGCGATGGGGACGTTGACGTAGAACGCCCAGCGCCAGGAGAGATGATCGGTGAACAGGCCGCCCAGCAGCGGCCCGACGACCGTGGCCACCCCGAACACGGCGCCGATCGCGCCCTGGTACTTGCCGCGCTCGCGCAGCGGGATCACATCGGCGATCAGCGCCATCGAGGTGACCATGAGCCCGCCCGCGCCGACGCCCTGCATCGCCCGCCACACGATCAGCAGCGTCATGTTGTCGGCGAGACCGCACAGGAACGAGCCCGTGATGAACACGATCGCCGAGACCTGGAAGACCACCTTGCGGCCGAACATGTCGCCGAACTTGCCCACCAGCACGGTCGCGACGGTCTCGGCGAGCAGGTACGACGTCACCACCCACGACATGTGCGCGGCACCGCCGAGGTCCGACACGATCGTGGGCAGCGCGGTGCCGACGATCGTCTGGTCCAGGGCGGCCAGCAGCATGCCCAGCATGATCGTGACGAAGACGACGTTGCGCCGCCGCTTGTCCAGCACGGGAGGCTCTGCGGCGGGCGGGCGCGCGGTTTCCTCGGCGATGGTCACGAGGACACGATCACACCGGGCGATGGTCCCCGCACGCGGGACGGGCTCTAGGTGTGGTCCGGGTCGCGCTCGGGGTTGCGGCGCAGCAGATACGTGTCCATGATCCAGCCCTTGCGCTCCCGGGCCTCGGCACGCAGCCGCTCGATCCGGGGTGCCGCCTCGGCGATCGGGCCCGAGGCGAGGATCTCGTCCGGAGTGCCTATGTAGGCGCCCCAGTAGATGTCGATGTCCTGGTCGGCGTACTGGCGGAAGGTCTGGTGCGCGTCGAGCATCACCACCACGTCGTCCACGCCCTCGGGGAACCCCTCGGCGAGCCGCCGCCCGGTGGTGATCTGCACGGGACGGGCGACCCGGTTGAGCCCGGTCCGGTGGCGGGCGACGAGCGCGGAGACACTGCTGATGCCGGGGATGACGTCGTACGCGAAGGTCACCGCGCCCTTGCGCAGCACCTCCTCCAGAATCCCCAGCGTGCTGTCGTACAGCGCCGGATCGCCCCAGACCAGGAACGCGCCGGTCTCGTCCGGGCCGAGCTCGTCGGTGATCAGCCGCTCGTAGATGCCGGCGCGGGCGCTGCGCCAGTCGCCGACGGCGGGGGAGTAGGCGGACCCGCCGGCCGAGCGGTCCCGCTCCGGGTCGCGCGCCTCGACGACGCGGTACGTCCCCTGCGGCACATGTGCGTCCAGCATGTCGTGGCGCAGCCGGGTCAGGTCCGACTTCACCTCGCCCTTGTCCAGGACGAAGAAGACGTCCGTGCTCCGCAGCGCCCTGACCGCCTGGAGGGTCAACTGGTCGGGGTCGCCCGCGCCGATACCGATGACATGAATCTTTCGCACGCCCCGAGTCTGCCGCACCCCACGGACGGGGCCGACACCGCGGTGTCCCTCCGGGGGTGGAGGGGGGTTTGTTCGGGCCGTGGGGTGTACTTCCGGGGTTGGCTGGGGTTTGTTCGGCCCGCGGGGTGCGCCTCTGGGGTTGGTTGGGGCTTTGTTCGGGCCGCGGGGTGTCCGTCCGGGGTTCGTGGGGGCCTTGTTCGGGCCGCAGGGTTGGTGAGGGCCCTGTTCGGCCTGCGCGTGTCCGTCCGGGGTTCGAGGGTGCCTTGTCCGGCCCGCGCCGTGTCCCTTCGGTATCCGGCGGGGCCTTGCCCGGCCGTGTCGGTCGCCGCTAGGGCGCCCCGCGCAGCGTCGGTGCGCACCGGCTCGCGTCGACCGGTGCCGCGTCCGCCTCGACGGTCGCCGCCAGCTCCCGCGCCCAGGTGGTCACCCCCGCCAGATCCATCCCGTACGGCCGCGGAAGCCCGGTGTCGGCCGCCCACTCGTCGACCGCGCCGGCCCCGCGCCGGAGCAGCCGGGCGCCGCCGGTGACATTCCCGCGGGCCGAGTGCGTCAGGCCCACCGCGAGCTGGGCCAGCCCCCGCCACAGACCGCGCTCGCGGTCCGGCCCCGCCTTCCAGGCGTCCTCGAAGACCTCGTGCGCGTGGAACGGCCGCCCCGCGTCCAGCAGCTCCTGCGCCTCGGCCACAGTCTGCTCGGGTGTGCGGACGACGCCCTCGGGCTGCCGGTCCACTCCGCTCGCGCCGTAGGGCAGGGGCCGCCCGAGCCCGTCCCGGGGCCGCGCGTTGCGTGCCCGTCCCTCGCTGTCCCGGTCCCGTGCCCCGGCTTCCCGACCCGACGATGTGCTGCCCATACGCCGATTGTGCCGCGCCCGGTGCCCCCTTCGATGCCGCCCCCGGTGTGCGGTAAAGTGCTGTTCGCGCCATCACGCATTTCACCGTGTGTGAGCGCACCGGGACGTGGCGCAGCTTGGTAGCGCACTTGACTGGGGGTCAAGGGGTCGCAGGTTCAAATCCTGTCGTCCCGACTCGTGAGAGTCGCAGGTCGAGGAGCCGTCGCAGAGCAATCCGCGGCGGCTCCTCGGTCGTTCCCGGACGGCATCCCGTCAGCTTCATCCTTGTCGTCCGCCGCGGTGGGCCGGGTGAGGGGGATGCGCGTCTGCCCCTCGATCGGCGCCGGGGTGCGCTCGCCGAGCCGGTCCTCCAGCAGCCGAAGCCTGCTCCGTGTCTCCTCGGGCGTCATGTTCCCCCTCCCCTCACGGCTGCCGCGGGCCGGGATCCGACGGACGGCCCTGCCCTTGTGGCGCGGCAGCCGATGCCACCGTCCGGGGTTCCTCGCCGGTGAGTTCGACGATGCGGTGCGGCGGAACCCCGGCGGCCGCGGCCCGCGCCAGCAGGGCGTCCCGATCGCCCGCGCAGTCGCGATAGGCCAGCAGCTCCTGCTCCACACGGGCGAGGGCGCCCGGCGCCAGGGCCCGGCGCAGCCGGTCGAGCTCCTCGTCGCTCAGCGGAACGGGCAGCTTCTCGGCCCCGTCGGGGATGGCGCCCGTCTCCTCCGGCGGCAGCAGCCGGACCCCCGCGGACGCGGCGGTCACCTCGTGCGCGTCGAGCCAGGCCTGCACGGCGGGCGTCTCCAGGCACGCCAGGTCTCCGACAGCGGCGACGGATGTGCCCAGCGGGGTCGCGGGGTCATCCACGAGGAACAGGTAGGCGTCGTCGGTCACGCTCGTCTCCTTCGCAGACGCGGTGGTCGTGTGCTGTCATCACCTACCCCCTCCGGCGAGGAGCCACCACCCGGCTCACCTCACCTTCGACGTGGCAGAGGTGCAGCGCAGGCCGCCGTCCCACCCGGGATCCGGTGCCGGTTGTCCGCCACCAGCCGGTAGACGGCGCCGGCGACCCACCGCACCGGGGGCACCATGAGCAGGGCCCCGAGCGGCGCCCAGCCCCGGCCCGTACGCAGCAAGATCTTCGCCACCGCGCGGGCACCGCCGTACACCCGGCCCGTCGGGGTCACCCAGAGCGCTTCGTGTGCGGCGCGCTCCGGCGGCACGCCCAGCGCGGCCAGATCCGCGAACTGCCAGGGGACGACCTCGCAGTCGGGGCGGAGGCGGCGTTCGACGACCGACACGTAGGACGTGCAGAAGCCGCAGTCACCGTCGAAGACGAGCACCGGTCGGGTCCGCATGACTCCATCATGCCGAAGCGATGCCGAAGCGATGCCGAACCCCCGGTCACGAGATCGGGTGCGGGGCGGAAGGGATGCCCGACCGCTGAGGGGGCACACGTGGACACGGTGCTCGCAACCACACGGCCGGCGCGCCATCGGCAGCACACACGTGGGCGGGCGGACGATGGCAGAGGACAACGGGACGCAGGGAGCGCAGTGATGAAAGTCCGCTCGTGGCCGATCCGACCGGACCACAGGCTCACCGCCCACGTGGTGGCCGGACGCTACCGGCTCGACGACCTGCTGGGCCGCGGGGGCGCGGCCGACGTGTACGAAGGCATGGACCTGCGCCTGCGGCGGCCGGTCGCGGTGAAGGTCTTCCGCCCGGACGGGGCCGCCGACACCGAGGAGCGGTTCGACAGCGAGGGCCGGCTGCTGGCCCAGTTGCAGCACCCCGGCCTGATCACCGTCTACGACTGCGGGCGGGACGAGGCGACGCCCTTCCTGGTGATGGAACTCGTCAGGGGCACGACGCTGCGCCGGCGGATCACCGCGGCCCCGCTGGCGCCCGCCGAGGCGTGCCGGATCGGAGCCGCGCTGGCCTCGGCGCTGGCCCATGTGCACCGGGCCGGAGTCGTCCACCGCGACGTCAAGCCCGCGAACATCCTGCTGGACGAGGCGGGCGTCCCCCGCCTGACGGACTTCGGCATCTCCCGGCTGCTCGGCACCACGGCACACACCGTCACCGGCGCCCTGGTGGGGACCGCCGCCTACATGGCCCCGGAGCAGGTGCTCGGCCGCGGCGCCGGGCCGGCGGCGGACATCTACAGCCTGGGACTCGTGCTCATCGAGTGCATCAAGGGGGAACTGGAGTACGACGGGGCGCCCCTGGAGGCCGCGATCGCCCGCCTGCACCGGCCCCCGGTCATGCCCACGGACATACCGGCGCCGCTCGTCGAACTGCTGGAAGCGATGACCGACGCGGACGAGAACCGCCGACCGGAGGCCCGGGCCTGTGAGCGCGCCCTGGCCGCTTTGGCATCCGAGGGGTCCGCGGAGACGGCGACGGCCTCCTCCGCGTCCGCCGCTCCGCCCGTGAACGGTGAGGGCGAACCCGGCGAGCGGAACCCGGACACGCTGCGCTCGCACGGCGCGGGTGCCGCACCGCGGATCGCCGCCGCCGGGGCCGCCGCCCCCGCATCCGACGGACGGTCCCCTTCCGGCCGGCCCGCCCCCCGCCGGGCGGGCCGGATGCTGCTGACCGCCGGCGCCGCCCTGACCGTCCTCGGCGTCGGACTGGCCGGGTCGGTGGGCGGACCGGCCGCCGAGGCGGAGAACGCCGGGTCCGCCCCGCCGCGCCCCGCCACGACCGAGCCGGCCGCACCGGGCGGGGACCGGTCGGGCGCGTCAGCGACGCCCTCCCCGTCGGCCGGAGCCGCTGACGTCTCCGGGGCGGCGGCGCGATCCGCTGCGCGCACCGGGAGCAGCCGGGGCACCGGTGCCGAGGCCGCGGCGATCGACGACGGTACGGCGTCGGCTCCCGGCGGCCGGGAGCCGCAGCGTGACCGTGCGAGCGGTCCCGGAGCAGCCGCCCCGGCTGCCGAGAAGGCCGAGGCGGGGCAGGGGAAGTCGAAGCAGGCGAAGGCGAAGGGCAAGCACGCGCGGTGACACCGCTCGTACTCCCTGGCGTGACACCGCCCGGACGGGGCACCTGACACGCAACTTGCCGGCCCCTCTCGGGGCGGTGGCAGGCCCTGGACGGGGAGGGGTGGTGGCATGACGATCGGTGTCCCGGCGAGCGGCTCGGCGCCCGGTCGGCGCGAGCACGGGGCGTACGCCAGGGCCATGGCCCGTACACCGGTCGCCGTGTGGGAGGACGATCTCACCGACTGGGCGGCGGCGCTGACGTACTACGCGGTGCTGGCCGTCTTCCCGGCCCTGCTGGTGGTGGTCTTCGCCATCGCGCTGCTCGGCACGGACTCCCCCCAGGACGTCGTCGCGCAACTGGCCGTCTTCGTGCCGGAGGCGGCCCGCCCGGTCCTCGAGCAGGCGCTGAGCAGCCCGCCGGGGGGCTCGTCGGGCCGTTGGCTGCTGCTCGTGGTCACCGCCGGAGCCGCGCTGTGGTCCGCCTCCAGTTACCTGGCCGTCTTCCGGCGGGCGCTGCACGCGATGCACGGCGTCGCCGACTGCCGCCCGGTGTGGCGGGCGTTCCCGGCCACCCTCCTCAGGGCACTGACCGTGCTCGCACTCCTGCTCAGCGGGGTGCTGACGCTGACGGCCGCCGAGTGGGTCGCCCGGGCCATCGGTGAGGGCACGGGAACGGACCATCAGGCCGCCCTCGTGTGGGCCGGCTTGAAATGGCCGTTGCTGTTCACGGTGGTCGTCGCCATGGTCCTGCTCCTCTTCCGCTCCGGGCCGCCGGAGACCCGAGGGCTGCGGCAGACACTGCCCGGCGGAACCCTGGCGGTGCTGCTCTGGCTGCTGGCATCGGCGGGTTTCGCCTTCTACGCGTCGCACATCGCGTCGTACAACCGTCTCTACGGCTCCCTCGCGGGCGGAGTGGTGTTCCTGGTGTGGCTGTGGGTCTCCCACGTCGTGCTGCTGGCGGGCGCGCAGTTCAACGCCCAGCTGGCGCATGACGGGCGACCGAAGCGGCCCGATCCCTGCGCCTCGGGCGAGAACTCCTGAGGGCCCGTTTCGTTCGCCCTGTCTCACGCCCTCGGTCCGCCCTGTCTGACGCCCGTCGTCCTGGGTACGCGGAGGGCGCGGCGCGGGAATGGGGTGACGACCATGACGCTGTTCCGTGATCGTGGGCACGCCGGACGGGAGCTGGCCCGGGAACTGCGGAGCCGGCACGAGAAGGACCCCCTGGTCCTCGCGCTGCCGCGGGGCGGGGTGACCGTGGCCCAGGAAGTGGCCCGCGCGCTGGACGCCCCGCTCGACGTCCTGGTCGCGCGCAAGATCGGCGCACCCTTCCAGGAGGAGCTCGGCGTCGGCGCGCTCTGCGGTGACGATCCTCCGGTCTTCGACGACTGGGCCCTGAACCGGCTCGGCCTCACCCGGTCCGCGCTGGAACCGGTGGTGGCCCGCGAGCGCGCGGAACTGCGCCGCCGCGAGGAGCTGTACCGGCACGGCCGTCCCGCCCTCGAGCTGGGCGGACGTACCGTGATCGTGGTCGACGACGGACTGGCCACCGGAGCCACCGCCCGGGCCGCGCTGCGCTGGACCCGGGGCAGGTCGCCCGCGCGCGTGCTGCTGGCGGTGCCGGTCGGCTCGCCCGAGGGCGTGGAGCTGATGAGCCGGGAGGCCGACGAGGTGATCTGCCCGCACCGGCCGCGCGACTTCATGGCCGTCGGGCTCTGGTACGACGACTTCCAGCAGCTCACCGACGCCGATGTGCTGGCCGCGCTGCGCACGGGCGCCGAGGGCTGAGACCGCCGCGTGATGATAGAAGCGGACCATGACCTCTTCCTCCGTGCCAGGAATCGACACCCCCGACCGCCGCGGCCGCACCGGACTCGACCGGACCGGCCTGGACCTGACCGGCAACCCGCGCGTGAAGGTGCGGGACGTGAAGCTGCTGTCCAGTCACTGGTACGTCGAGCGGTCCACGACCTTCGACTTCCGGCACGCCGACGGCACCTGGAGCCTCCAGGAGCGCGAGACCCACGACCGCGGCAACGGCGCCACGATGCTCCTGTACGACGCCGCGCGCGAAACGGTGCTGCTCACCCGGCAGTTCCGCTTCCCCGTGTACGTCAACGGCCACCCCGACGGGATGCTGGTGGAGACCCCGGGCGGACTCCTCGACGAGGACGACGAGCACCCCGAGATCGCCGTGCGGCGCGAGGTGGTGGAGGAGACCGGCCACACCATCGGGGCGGTGCAGCATGTGTTCGACGTCTATATGAGCCCCGGCTCGGTCACCGAGCGGGTGAGCTTCTACGCGGCCGAGTACGGGCCGTCCACCCGCACCCACGAGGGCGGTGGCCTGGGCGAGGAGGGCGAGGACATCGAGATCCTCGAACTGCCCTTCCGGCAGGCCCTGGAGATGATCCGCACCGGGGAGATCGCCGACGCCAAGACGATCATGCTGCTGCAATGGGCGGCCCTGGAGGGTCCGTTCGCCAAGTAGGCGTCCCGGCGCTTGACTTGAAGTGCGCTTCAAGCTGAAGACTCCCCCTCGTACACCACCCACGCGAGGAGATCCGGCATGAAGTACCGCACCATCGGCACCGACCCGCTGCACCGCCGCGAGGTCAGCGTCCTCGCGCTCGGCGCGATGCTGTTCGGCTCGTACACCGACGAGGAGACGTCCTTCGCCGTACTCGACCGCTATGTCGAGGCCGGCGGGAACTTCATCGACACGTCCGACAACTACGCCTTCTGGGCGGACGGCGGCCAGGGCGGCCAGAGCGAGGAACTGCTCGGCCGGTGGCGGCGCAGCCGGGGAATCGGCGGCGAGATCGTCATCGCCACCAAGCTCGGTGCCCGCCCCCTGGCCCCCGGCACCGGCTACGTGGACAACCCGGAGGGCCTGTCCGCGAAGGTCATCAGGGAAGCCGCCGAGCGCAGCCGGGAGCGGCTCGGCGTGGAGAAGATCGACCTGCTCTACGCCCACATCGAGGACCGGCGGGTGCCGCTCGCCGAGACCGTGGAAGGGTTCGCCGTGCTGGTCGCCGAGGGCACCGTCGGGCTGCTGGGCGCCAGCAACCACGCGGTGTGGCGGGTGGAACGGGCCCGCGCGCTGGCCGCCGCGGCCGGACTGCCCGGCTACCAGGTGCTGCAGTACCAGCACAGCCTGCTGCGCCCGCGCTCCGACGTCCCGAGCGACCTCTTCCCCGACGGGGGCCTCGGCCACGCCGGTCCCGAACTCCTGAGCTACCTGCGCGCCGAGTCCGACCTCACCCTGGTCGCCTACTCACCGCTGCTCGCCGGTGCCTACACGCGCGAGGACAAGCCGCTGCCCGCGGACTACGACCACCCCGGCACCCCGGCCCGCCTCAAGGTGCTGCGGGAGGTCGCCCGGGAGGCCGACGCGACCGTCAACCAGGTCGTCCTGGCCTGGCAGATCGGCGCCGACCTGCCGGTGATCCCGCTGGCCGGGGCATCCTCGGTGGCCCAGCTGGAGGAGAACCTGGCGGCGGTGGACCTGGAGCTGACGGGGGAGCAGCGGGCTCGGCTGGACGCCGCTCACTGAGCCCGGGTGGATTACGCTCCGAAGAGGGAGCCGAAGGAGCGTGGATCATGCCCACACCTGGAGAGCGGTCCGTCCGTACCACCCCCGAAGGCCTGCTGTGGGAGCCGTGCGAGCGCTGGGTGCGCGGTGTGAAGGGCGACGTCACCGTCGTCGACAGCCGCCACCCCGTCCTCGTCTGGGAGCCCGAGGGCGTCCCAGTTCCGGGCTACGCCTTCCCGCGCGAGGAGGTCCGCACCGACCTCCTGCGCCCGGCGGGGAACCCCCCGACCGGCACCCATACCGGCTCACGGATCTTCTACGATCTCGAAGTCGACGGCGAGCGGGCGGAAAACGCCGCCTGGACGTTTCCCGCCGCGGATCTGGCCGGACACATCGCCTTCGAGTGGTTTCTGCGCCGCAGCAACGGCCTCGACCACTGGTACGAGGAGGAAGAGGAGATCTTCGGCCACCCGCGCGACCCGCATCACCGGGTGGACGCTCTGCGCAGTAGCCGCCATGTGCAGGTCGAGATCGACGGCACGGTCGTGGCCGACACCCGCCGCCCGGTGCTGCTCTTCGAGACGGGTCTGCCGACGCGGTACTACATCCCCGCGGAGGACGTCCGCCTCGACCTCTTCGAGGCCACCGAGCACACCTCCCTGTGCCCCTACAAGGGAAACGCCCGGTACTGGAGCCTGAGCCGCGAGGCCGACGTCCCACGGAACATCGTCTGGAGCTATCCGCAACCGCTGCCCGCGGTCGGCGCCATCGAGGGGCATCTGGCCTTCTACAACGAGGCCGCCGACCTGGTCGTGGACGGCGAACGCCTGGAACGTCCGGTCACTCCGTTCAGCGAGTCGCTCAGGAAGTGAACCGGTCGAGCAGGGCGTCCAGTCCGGCCGCAAGGCCCTCGGGGCCACCCCCCTCGGCCAGAGCCGGGGCGGCCTCGCGCAGCCGGGGCAGCTCCTGGGGCGGCATCCGGTGCAGACCCAGCCGGAACGCGGGCTCCGGCTCCTTGGGGTTGTCCACCATCTCCCCCAGCTCCACCGACACATAACCGAGCAGCCAGGCGGTGAAGGCGCGGAAGCCGGCCATGGACCGTGCCTCGTCCAGACCTCCTTCGCGCAGCAGGGCCAGCACCCGCTCGTGGTCCCTCAGCACCGCCAGGGGGCGGCGGGCCAGTGGAACGGCCAGCATGCGGGTGGCCAGCAACGGCACGACCTGCGGGTGCATCAGGCAGACGTCGTACGTGGCCCGGGCGATCCGGTGGAGCTCCGCCCGCCACTCGGTCGTTCCGGCCTCGGCGGCCAGGCGTTGTTCCAGTTCCACGTAGAGCGCCTCGACCAGGCCGTCCAGGAGGGCGTCCTTGCTGGAGGCATACCGGTACAGCGCCATCGCCTCCACGCCGAGTTCGCCGCCGAGGCGGCGCATGCTCAGCGCCGAGAGGCCCTCCCGGTCGACCAGTTCCAGGGCGCTGGCGAGGACGCGCTCGCGGCTCAGGCGGCCGTAGCGGCCCCGGTCCCCGGCGCGTCGGCCGGTCTCGGGCTTCTTGTCCGTCGCCATGTTCGACCTCGGGCTCCTGTCAGTGCCGACGGTGTCGACATACGGTGGAAGGTTACAGAGTATTCCGGCTGTCGTCAGCTGTTGCAGTGCTCCATTCAGAGTTATAAATTTGAGTTACATGTACTGCTGGGGAGTTGATCGTGAACTCAGCAAAGGGAGAGCCGGTCACGGTCATCGGTTCAGGACCGTACGGCCTGGCTACGGCCGCCCATTTGAAGCGTCAAGGAATTCCGTTCAGAATTTTTGGTGAGCTGATGGGTGGCTGGCGCTCCCATATGCCGAAAGGCATGTATCTGAAGTCCTCTCCCTTCTCCTCCTTCATTTCCGCCCCGGCTCCGGGCTGGAAACTTTCGGATTTTCAGGCCTCGGAGGGAAGAGCCACCGGTGGCGAGCGGGACCCGGTCCCCATTTCCGAATTCATCCGGTACGGACTCTGGTTCCAGCAGCACTGGGCACCCCAACTCGAAGAGGTGACGGTCCGCCGAGTGGAAACAGGGCCCGGCGGGGGATTCAGGATCAGCCTGGATTCCGGTGAGGAGTTCGACAGCCGAGCCGTGGTCGTAGCCGTGGGAATCGCGCGATTCGCCCATGTGTCGTCCGTGCTGGCCCCGCTGGTGGGCGACGGGCTTGTCTCCCATACCGCGGACCACGTGGACCTGGCGCGGTTCGCCGGGCAGCGGGTGGCCGTGGTGGGAGCGGGACAGTCGGCGCTGGAGAGCGCTGCCCTGCTGCACGAGGCGGGCGCCCGGCCCACGGTCCTCGCCCGTACCCCCTCGCTGGCCTTCGGCCCGCCACCGAAAACCGAGCGCCCCGGGGAACGTTCGGTGCGGGCGCGGATGATGTATCCCAATTCTCTGCTGGGAGACGGATGGCCGCTCCTGGCGTGCAGCAGAGGGCCCGTCCTCTACCGGCATCTGCCCGCCCGTGCGCGCGCGCATCTGCTGCGCACCATTCTCGGCCCCTATGGTGCGTGGTGGCTCCGGGAGCGGGTCGACGGGCGCCTGCCGGTGCGGTGCGGCGTCCGCATCGGCTCGGCGAAACCCGGCAGCGGCGGGGGCGTACTGCTCGAGCTGGAAGGACCGGACGGAGACCGGCGGACACTGGAGGCCGACCATGTCATTGCCGGCACCGGCTACCGCGTGGACCTCGACCGTCTGGAGATGCTGGGCGCCGAACTGCGTCGCGAGGTCGTCAAGAACGGCGGTTCCCCTCGGCTCTCGGCCGATTTCGAATCCTCGGTCCCGGGTCTCTTCTTCACCGGGCTGACCGCGGCTCCCACGTTCGGACCGCTTCTGCGGTTCGTCTCCGGATCGGGAGTCGCCGCGCGGCGCATCAGTCGTGAGCTGCACGCAGTGGCCGGGTGAGACGTCGACCGACCATGCCACCGAAGCGGACCGATTCGGCAACCGCCGGCCAGGGGTCGTCCCAGCTCAGCCAGGCACGTTCGGTGCCGCGACGGGGCAGGATCGCGGGCGGGACGCGATGTTCCCGCCAGGCGTCGACGGTGGCCGACAGCAGGTCCAGTTGACCCACCACGTACATACGGCCGTAGCTCTGCTCCGCGCGGGGAATGCGCTGGCCCGTCAGATCGAGGTACAGGGCCCGGACCACATCGATGCCCTGGCCGGACTCGAAGAGCCGGAACTGGGCCCCGACACGGGGGTTGAAGTCGACCAGCTTGTACAGGCCGTCCCGCCGGTCCCACCGCCAGTCGAGATCGGCCACGCCGCTGTACCCGATGCGTCGGCACAGTTGTGCGGCCAGTCGGCCGAGCCCCGGGTTGGGCCGCGCGCACGCCCTGGTGGTCGCTCCGCTGCGCGCGGGCCAGGAGCGGATCTTGTACCCCGTGAAGACGGCCCGGGGCGTGCCCCGCGCTCCGCAGTAGAGGTGGGTGCTCCAGTCCTCGGCGTCGGTCGGCGGAATGTACTCCTGCATCAACACCGAGGGCGCTTCATGGGGCCCGACGAGGGCCAGCAGTTCATCCTCGTCCCGCACGACGGTCGTGTGAGTCACGACGGGTGAGCGCACCCGGGTGTACGCCTCCAGGTTCTTGAGCACCAACGGATAACCCAAGTCCTGGGCACATGCCAGGAGTTCTGTGCGGTCGGCGGGCGCGTGGGCCCGTGGCGTGGGGACGCCGTGCTCGATGCAGATACGGCGCAATCCCTCCTTGCTCGCCAGTGCCCGGGGCAGGGCGGCGGGTACGGGCGGCAGCGTGAACCACTCCGCGAGGCGTTCCGCGTTCTCCGCCAGCAGCACGGCGGACTCGTCGTCGGTCGGCACCGCGACAGCCCTGCGGCCGATCGCGCGGCCGAGGCGCAGGAGCGCGGAGACGAGGGCCCGGGGCTCCTCGAGGCCCGTCGTCGGCACGACGAACCGGCCTGCGAGGTGACGGGACACGGCGCAAGGGGTGAACCGGTCCTCGACCATGGCGTACACGGGCACCCCCGCCCTGCCCAGGCTGCGCAGGGCGCCCAGGCAGCCGTGATTCTGCGGGGAGGGGCCCACTTTCACCAGCAGGGCGGGCACATCGTGGTTCATGGCGGGCCTCGGTCCTTCGTCAGTACGCCCCGGTCCCACGGATGACCGCGCCCGGGGTGCGGGCCAGGATGCGCAGGTCCAGGGCCGTCGACCAGTTCTCGACATAGCTCAGGTCGAGGTGCATCCGCTCCTCCAGCGGAAGCGCGGAGCGTCCGCTCACCTGCCACAGCCCACTCAGACCGGGCTTCACCAACAGGCGGAGCCGTCTGATGTCCTCGGGCAGGGCAATGGTCTCGTCCGGTGGCAGCGGCCGCGGGCCGACGAGCGACATCCGGCCCGCCACCACGTTGAGCAGTTGGGGGAGTTCGTCCAGCGACCAGCGACGCAGAAACGCTCCCACGCGGGTGACCCGCGGATCGTCGACGATCTTGAACAGTGCACCGTTGCCGTACTGGTTGAGTGCGGAGAGTTCTCCCTTGCGCTGCTCCGCGTCCTGGTGCATCGTCCGGAATTTCAGCAGGGTGAACTCCTCGCCGCGCAACCCGATCCGGCAGTGCTTGAACAGGGCGGGGCCGGGGCTGTCGAGCCGGATCAGGGCGGCAAGGATCAGCATCAGCGGGGCGAGGAGGAGAAGGCCGGCCGCGGCGAACAACCGGTCCGTCAGTTCCTTGGGGATGC
Organism: Streptomyces sp. YS415; assembly: GCF_023544665.1. Taxonomy (GTDB): domain Bacteria; phylum Actinomycetota; class Actinomycetes; order Streptomycetales; family Streptomycetaceae; genus Streptomyces. The sequence continues at coordinate 26,747 of NZ_JAMJFL010000008.1, read as the reverse complement.
GCGGGAGCCGGGAGAGGGCCGGCGCGTGGAGCTCCATCAGGGGGAGCCCCGCGACCGGCGTCACGGTCAGCCGGGGGGCAGCCACATCGGCCAGTACCGGCGCGAGGAGGAGTTCCACTCGCGCTTCCTGGAGCTGCCAGGAGAGCCTGCGCAGTTCACGGGCCTCCAGCCCGGGGCTCGGCAGGGCGATCACCGCGTCGCAGCCGCCGTGCCGTACCGCTTCAGCCGTGGCGTCCACGCCGACGTACGAGGGCACCCCGTCGGGCACGACGGGGTCGGCCTGGGCGGGATCCGTCAGGCAGACGCCGACCACCACGAGGCCGCAGTCGCTGTTCCGGCGCAGCAGGGAGATCAGGTCGGCGGCCGAGGAGGCGGGTCCGACCACCACCGCTCGCTCGAGATTCCGTCCGTGGTGCCAGGCCGAGCGCAGGCGCGATCGCCGGGCCCGGCGCAGCAGGAGCGTCGCTGCCACGGTGACGGGCAGCGCGAAGAGTGTGTCGTGCAGCGGGCCGGCCTCGGGCGCGAACCACCAGGCCACGCTCGCTCCCACGGTGATCAGTCCCGCGGCGCGCAGCACCCGGCGGGACTCCTGTGTCCCTTCACGCAAGCAGTGCTGTTCATAGGCCCCGCGCCTTGCCAGGCACAGGATCCAGGCGGCCGGCAGCACGGCGAGGACGAACCACCGGTCGAAGAGGAGCAGGACCGTGACGGAGGCCGCGAGGGCCGCGATCATGTCCGTGGCCATGAACGGGATCGACGGCAGATGGCAGCCGCCGGTCCGGTGCGGTGTGCCGGGGATCGCCCGCCTCACTCGGCGCGGCGTCTCCCGCTGGGCTGTCCTGGGCGTGCTCATGGGCGTGCTCATCGGGTAGCGCCCCTTGGAACGACAATGCCCCCCTATGTACGCTTACGTTGTAAATATACATACTCGACCCAAGTGCTGGGCCAGGTCAAGGGGGCTTGACGCGACGAAGCCGAGGCGTCGAGAGTGTACGTGTACGTCGTAAACGAGGCGTCCGTGCCCAGGGAGGCCACTGACATGCCGCCGACGTCGAGCAGCCGAAGCATCCTGCACATCGCCCAGTCGAGCGAGGGGGGTGCCGCCACCGTCGTCACCGGCCTGGTCGGCGGGCAGCGTGCCAGGGGGGACCGAGTCGTCGTCGCGTGTCTGCCGGGGAGTCGACTGGCCGCGCGGGCGGCGCGGGCCGGTGCCGAGGTACTGGTCTGGGATGCCCGTCGCGCCCCGGGCCCCTGGCTGCCCCATGAAGTGGCCGCGGTGCGGCGCGTCGTGGATTCGGCCCGCCCGGACGTCGTTCATCTGCACAGTTCCAAGGCGGGGCTGGCCGGGCGGATCGCCCTGAGGGGACGCCTGCCCACTGTCTTCCAGCCCCACGCGTGGGCCTTCGATGCCGTGACGGGGCTCCTGCGGGTGGCCACCGTGCGGTGGGAAAGGACCGGGGCTCGGTGGACACACCGGCTGGTGTGCGTCAGCGAGGCGGAACGCGAGCAGGGCGAGGCCGCCGGCGTCCGGGCTCCCTACGTGGTGATTCCCAACGGGGTCGACCTCGATCACTTCGACGAGCGGGGCGGCTCGGCACGCGCGGCGGCCAGACGTCGCCTCGGCGTAGCCCCTGCCGCACCGCTCGCGGTGTGCGTCGGGCGACTGTGCCGACAGAAGGGCCAGGACGTGCTGCTTCGGAGCTGGGAGGACGTCGTCGACCGGGTTCCCGCCGTTCGGCTCGCCCTGGTGGGTGACGGGCCGGACCGGGAGACACTGCGAGAGCGGGCGTCCGCCGCGGTGGTCTTCGCGGGAGCGGTGGAGGACCCCCGGGACTGGTATCTCGCGGCGGATCTCGTCGTGCTGCCGTCACGGTGGGAAGGCATGGCGCTCGCCCCCCTGGAGGCCATGGCCGCCGGCCGTCCCGTGGTCGTGACCGACGTGGCGGGCGCACGCGAAGCGCTTCCGCCGGACCACGCGGCGCGCTCAGTGGTGCCGCCGGACGATCCGCGGGCACTCTCCGAGGCGGTGGCCTCCCTCCTGTCGGACCAGGCGACCTGCGCGGCGCTGGGCCGTCAGGCCCGCACCCACGTGCGCCGGCACCACGGCGTGGACCAGGTCGTCGAGCACATGTCCACGGTGTACGAGGCCGCCCGCGGCGCATGGGAAGCACGCACGGGCCGCTCGCGCTGAGGACGGTGCAGGACCCTCGGCCGACTCAGCTCCGGCGGTCCTTCAGCCGCAGAGTCAGTCCGTGGACCGCCCCCGCTGTCTTGGCGAGATCACGTACGGCCGTGACCAGGGGAATGAGAGGCAGGGCGGACCAGTGGTGCCCGCGGACGGCCCGTGCCATCGGCAGCGACAGGTAGGTGAGGGCCGCGGCGGCCACGAGCGCTCGGGCGCGAGGGCCTCGTGCCAGCGCGGCGGGGGCGGCCAGGTAGGCGACCGCTCTCAGGGCGTCGCGGCCCAGCAGGCGGCCATCGGCCATCTGCCCGCTGCCCTGGCCGTACCGGTAGTACATCACCGCCGTACTGCGCATCGTCGGCCGCTGCGCCCACTCCACCTCGGCGGACGTGACCAGCACCGCACGACCGCCTGCCGCGATGACATCCCGGGCGAACGCCAGGTCCTCAGCCGTCTTCAGGTGTTCGGTGAACCCCTCGGCGTCCTGCCATGCCGCGCGGGTGAAAGCCATCGATCGGCCGCTGGGCGTCGACGCGTCGAAGGCACGGCCGAGAAGCCGGGTGTACACGCGCGTCCAGGGCCCCGGGTGGAGGACTTCCTCCGGCACCGGATACCCCACCAGTGCCATGGCCCTGGCCGACACCCCGTCACTGCTCACCCGGTACCCGCCGGTCAGCAGATCGGCGGGCCGCGGTTCGGCCCAGGCCGCGCGCAGCCGGGCCAGCCAGTCCGGAGCGGGGACACAGCCCGCGTCGGTGCAGGCGATGAGAGGGTTGCGGGCCGCGCGGACGCCGGCGTTGCGCGTTGCGGGCAGTCCGCGGTGGGGGTTTCCGAGGACGTGGACCCTGGCGTCGTCCGCTGCCCAGGCGGTGGCCCGGTCCGCGGTGTCGTCGGTGGAACCGTCGTCCACCACCACGATCTCGTCGCCGTCCACGGTCAGTTGCGGCAGCAGCAGTTCGAGGAGTCGGTCGACACCTTCCCCCTCGTTCCAGAAACAGGTCATGACCGAGACCGGAGCCGTCCCGGTCAGCCCGGCGCCGGACAGCCGGGCGGCCTCGGCCAGTGCCTGCGCCAACAGGTCCGCGGACATCCGGGGGCCGTCGGGACCGGTGGCAGGACTGGGCACCAGCGTCGCCTCGGGGTGCCGGGACGCCCGGACCAGGGCGGGTTCGGTCGCCACGCAGCCGTCGGTCAGCGCGGCCAGCAGCGCCATGACCGGTCCGTCGAACGCGTGGTCGTGCTTGACCCATACGCACCGGACCCCGGCAAGCCAAGCCGCCGGAGCGGCGGCCAACGCCGCCCGGACTCCGTCGGCCAGGAGCACGTCAGGGCGGGTCGCGCGGAGATGGCGCACCAGCCAGGGGGTCGTGGAGCCGAGAACGGCGACGGAGTCGCCGGTGGCGCGCACGAAGCTCGGCATCCCCCGACGAGTGAACTCCTCGCGCAGGGGCCCGTCCTGCGGCAGCACCGCCTCGACCGCCAGCCGGTCCGTGGCATCCAGCAGGGACAGAAGCCAGCTCTCGGCTTCACCGACGACGCCGGTGGATGCCACCACGGTGACGCGCAATCGATCCGACATGGGGAATCACTCTCCTCCGTGGTGCCTGGGGCGTGACTACGTCCGGTCGGCCCGGCCGACCAAGGAGTGCAGGGCCGGACGCAGCCCGGGGACCCGCCCGGACAGCCGCCGCAGCGTCGAGTAGCCGGGGCGGGTCTTCATCCGGAAAGTGGTGTCCGTGTCGACGGGGTTGACATCGACCCGGGGCACGGCGAACCGCCCCGCCTTCTCGTGGACACTGAACGCGACGGCGAAGCCCGCATCGGCGACGGCCGCACGCGCGGCGCCGTCATGCTCCCCGTACGGGTAGGCGAACGCGCGAGGCCGGCGCCCCGTGAGTTCGGACAGCGCCCCGGCGGCCTCCGTGACATTGCGTTTCAGCGTCACGGCAGCCGCGCCCGCCAGAGTGCTGTGGTCCCAGCCGTGGCTCTCCACGTCCAGCCCCGCGCCGACCATCTCCCGTACACCGTCGGCGTCCACGAGCCGTTCGTCCGGCATGTCCGCCATCCAGCGGGACCTGCCACCGAGCAGTCCGCTGAGCACGAAGACGGTGGCCGGCACCGCCAGCTCCCGCAGCACCGGCAACCCTTCCTCCAGGAACGACTGGAAGCCGTCGTCGAAGGTGAGCAGCACGCTGCGCCTCGGGACGTCACCCCGCAGGTACGCGTCGAGCGTCAAGGGCGTCCAACCGCGCTCGAGCAGGATGCCGAGCTGCCTGCGCAACCGCTCCGGAGGGACGAACAGATTGTGGGGATCACGCTGCGAACTGCGCGAGCCGATCGCGTGATACATCAGCACCAGTGCGTCGCCCATCAGGACCCCTTGGCTGCTCGCCGATCGAGGTGCCGGACGGCGAAGCCCACCCAGCCGGCGACCAGCACGGCCGCGATGATCGCGACGGTCAGCAGCAACGGGCGTGACGGCGTGTGCTCCGCGGCATCCGGGTCGGCGGGAGCGGTCACCTCACCGACGATCAGCTCGTCGTCGGCGGTCGCCTGCGCCACGGAGGAAGCGAGGGCGTTGGCGGCTCTCGCGCCCTGCGCGGCATTCGAGCCCTCCACCTCGATGTCGACGTTGGCGGTGCCCTGCTGCACCGACACCGAGACCCGGTCCCGCAGCTGAGAGGTCGTCATGGCGCTGCGATCGGCCGCGAAGTCCAGCGTCGTTCTCGCCCCCGCCGTCACCGCGTACTTGGTGGCGGCCAACTGCACCACTTCCGCGCTGACGTTGGGCTGCGAGCGGGGTGCGAAGGACACGGTACTGGTCACCGTGTAGCGGCTGGGCTGGAGCGCGATCACGGTCACGCCGATGGCGAGCACGATCAGCCCCGCGATCAGCCCGGCCAGGACCGGGCGCCGGTAGGAAGAGGTGCGGCGAGGGTTGCCCCCGCCTTCTTGCCGCTCTGCCTCCGGCCGCTTGGGTGCCGCCAGGGCATCCGGTGTGCGCTTCATGTTCGGCCACCTTCGGGATCAACGTCGGCGGGCAGGGCCGACCGGGTTCGGGCACATGCCGCGAGCAGGCCGATGAGCAGCCACGTCATCGTTCCCAGGACGGGGTTGCGCAGCGAGTAGTCGACGACCCCCTGGGCGGTGACGGCCGCGAGCGCCGCGGCGGACGCGGCCGAGACACCGCTGTACGCCGGTTGCGTCGCAGTGGACGTGGCGTCCTCCGCGCCGCTGGTGGAGTCCGTGACCGCGGCACGGTTGCGCAGGGCTTCCCGCGTGCCGACTCCGATCGTGGTGACGAGGGCCGCCACCCCGAGCGCCCCCTGCTCCGCGCCCACGGTGAGGTACAGAACATGGGCGTGATCGACGTGGCGCACATCGGTGAACTGGGCCACGCCCCGTGCGGCCGCTGCCTGATAGGCGGCGGGGCCGCTGCCCAGCAACGGGCTCTCACGCATCTGCTGGACGGCACCGGCCCAGGCCGCCGGCCGCTCGTCGTAGGGACTGCGTTCACCCGTGAAGATCGAGGAGAGGCGCTCGGCGAAAACGGACGAGCCCGACGTCGCGGGGGCGGCAAGCACGAACGCCACCACCGCCACGCTCACCGCCGTCAGACAGATCAGCAGCGGCCGGCGTGCTCCCCGCAGCAGTGCGAACAGGACGACCAGGCCGACGCCGCCACCGATCCAGGCACCCCGGGAGAGGCTGAGCACGAGGGCCACCAGGGCCAGGGCCGAGGCGATCGCGCACACAACGCTCAGCGCGGTGTGCCGCCGGCGCTGCATGACGATGGCCATGGCCAGGCCGAAACACAGGATCATCGCCGCGCACAGGCCGAGTTCATTGGGCTGCGCAAAGGTTCCCACCGGCCGGTTGTCGACCAGGGTCGCGTCGTAGCGGGCCTCCAGGTGCGGAACCGAGGTGAGGACGGTGCCGCACAGCACCGCCCCGCCGACGACGAGAGCCATCGCCGCCACCAGGAGGTCGGAACGCCGCTCGGTGGCCGCGACGACGGCTGCCGCCAGGGCCAGTCCGGCCAGATAGTTCACGCACTGCGTCAGCGAATTGCTCAGGTCGAAGCTGGTGAGCGAGGACAGGACCGCGGACACCACCAGGAGCACCGAGGCCGCGAGCACCGGAGACCAGCCGATGGGGCGCCCCCGGCCGCTGATCCGCGCCGCGAGCACGATCATGGCGGTGAATGCGGCCAGGAGCTGCACGAGGTTCATCGCCAGGGGCAGCCCGATGCCCCCTGCCGGAAGGAGTACGGCGAAAGCGGCGACGGCCAGTACCGGCCGACGGAGGGCGGCGACCGTCAGCAGGATCAGCGCGGGTAGCACGAACAGCAGGCCGAGACCGAGCGGCACGCTCCGTGCGCAGACCCAGATGCCGACGCCGGCGAACAGGACCGCACCTGCGATCCCGAGAGTCCGGTGCCGTTCCAGAGCCATCGCCCCGGTCATCAGGCCCCGCCTCCCTCGGAGGCATCCGGCCGTCCGTTCGTCCCGACGCGGTCGGCCAGCCCGTGGAGGGCGCCCGCGGCGCGGGCCGTCGTGAGCGCGCCGACGGCCATGGGAACGATGGACAACGTGCCCCAGTGGCCCCGGTGGACGGCCCGGGCGACCGGCAGAGAGAGGTAGCCGAGGCAGACCACGCCCCCGGCGGCTGACGCCGACCGGACCCCTCGGTGCCTGTGCGCCACGGCCAGGGCGCTCGCATACCCGGCCCCCCGGACGGTCCCACCGGCGAGCTGCCTGCGATTCGCCAGGCGCCCCAGCTCCACGCCCTCCCGGTAGGCCTGACGCACCGCCTCCCGCCACGGCGTCGGTACGTCTCGGCTGACCTCGGCGGAGGCCACCACGGCGGTGGGGCGGGCCCTTTCGAGGTACACGTCTGCGCCGGGGGCAGGCCGTTCGCCGGAGCTTTCGGCATCCGCTCGGTCCCGGCGGGTGAAGGCGAGTGACCTTCCGTACGGTCCGGTGGTGCTGAGTCCCGGGCCGAAGAGCAGCCGGTGCATCCGCGTCCACGGCCCAGGACCGCGCCGGATCTCTTCGGGGAGCGGATGCGTGAGGGCCGCGGCGTCCGAGGCCACCCCGTGACCGGTCACCCGACAGACCCCGGCCAGCAGGTCGGCCGCCTCCGAGTCGTCGGCCGCGGCACGCATCCGGGCCACCCAGTCCGGCGCGGGCGTGCAGTCCGCGTCGATCCAGGCGACCAGCGCATTGGCCGACGCCCTTGCCCCGGCGTCCCGTCCCGCGGCGGCACTCGCGCAGGCTTGGACCAACGGCCGGATCCGAGCGTCCTGGGAGGCCCGCGCCATCACCCGCCGGGCGGTGTCGTCACTCGAGCCGCGATCCACCACCACCAGCTCGTCACCGTCCACGGTGAGCTGGCGGAGCAACGCAGTGATGAGCCCGTCGACCGCCTCGCCCCGGTTCAGCACCGTGACCACGACCGACACCGGTGCCGTTGCCTCCAGGCCGGCGCCGGGCAACCGGGCGGCCCGGGACAGCGCCTGAGCTAGGAGACGTGCACAGTCCCGCGGACCGGGGTTGGCGGCGGTCCTGAGGAGTCCGGCCCGCCCCATGGCCGCCCGGAACCCCGGGTCCGCGAGCCGGCCCAGGGCGTCGGCCACCTTGGCAGGGTCGGCAGGGGGCACCGCGATGCCGCCGGGCGGCACCGACGCCGGCCCGGCCACGCGGTCGGCGACCGAACCCGGCCCGGTGGTGATCACCGGTACGCCGTTGAGCATGGCCTCGATCGCGGTCCCGCCGAACGCCTCCTGCCCGGGGCCCGTTCCGTCGGGCTTGGTGAGCACGGCGACGGAGTCGGCCGCCGGGATGACGCGCCACGCCTCCTCGATCCAGCCGGCGAAGTCCACCCGGTCCGCCACCCCGAGCTCCTCGGCCAGCCGGGTCAGCCGCCGCCGCTCGCCCGGATCGCTCGGATCCTCGGGGCCGACCACCGCGAGCCGCCACTGTTCACCGCCGGGCCGCGCGAGGGCCGCGACCGCGTCGTCCACACCCTTGTACGAGACCAGCCGGCTGATGGTGAGCAGCAGTCGCTCGTCGTCGCCGAGCCTCGCCCCGCGCCGGACCAGCTGCTCCCGGGCCGCCGTACGGGGCAGGGCCGTACCACTCGGCGCGGGAACCGGCACTTCCACGGGCCGAGGGTGCCGGGAGGCGGCGACCAGTCCGGGCTCGGTGCCGATGCACATGTCGGTGAGCGCTGCCAGGGCCCGGGTCAGGGGGCCGTCGAAGGAGTGGTCGTGCTTGGCCCACACGCAGGGCACCCCGGCGAGCCGGGCGGCCGGGGCGGCGACCGTGGCGGCCTTGACGCCGTTGGCGAGGACCACGTCGGGCCGTGCGGTGCGCAATCGGTGGAACAGCCATGCGGCGGTGCCCGCCAGGGCCCCGGCGGAACGGCCCGTGGGGCGGGTGGCGAACGGGATGCCCCGCCGCGCGAACTCGTCCCGCAGTGGCCCGTCGGCGAGCAGCACGGCGTTCACATCGAGTCGGTCGGTGACGTCCAGGAGGGAGAGGAGCCAGAGTTCGGCGCCTCCGACGACCCCGTAGGGCGCCACGACGGTGACCCGCAGCGGACAGCTCATGCGAACCTCCCGCGCTGGAGCATCCTGCGCAGTACCTGCACCTGATGGGGATCGATGCGGCGCGTGATCAGGAGCCAGGTCGGTACGTAAAGGGCCGCGGCACCGATCAGGGCCGGCACGAAGGGCCAGGGTGCCAGCAGCGGTCCGGCGGCTACGGCGGACGCCGCGGCGGCGGGCAGCAGCGCCCTCGGCAGCCTCGGGATTCCCGCCCGGGACCGTCCCAGCAGGATGAGCGCGGCCGCGTAGACCCCGTAGGACACAGACGTGGAGAACGCGGCCGCGATCCCTCCGTAGCCCGGGATGAGGGCGAGGTTCAGGCCCAGGTTGACCGCCAGGGCGATCAGGGAACCGGTGAGGGCGCGCAGGGTCGGCCCCGCCGCCACGATGGCGTACGAGGCGAGATAGGACAGCCCGTAGAGGAAGGGGGCGGGAGCCAGCCAGGCCAGCATGCCGGTCCCCTCGTCGGCGAACTGCCGGCCGTACAGGATGTCCAGCACGCCGTGGCCCCGGCACCACAGGAGCACCATGTACGGCAGGAAGACCGCCGCCATCATGCTGATGCCCTGCTCGCTGTAGCGCTTGACCCGGTCGGGCTCGGGGGTGATCGCCATCAGGGGAAAGATGGTCCGGGCGGCCACGAAGCTGACGAAGAGCGTGGTCTCGAGCAGTCGGTAGACGGCGGCGTAGATACCGACCTCGCGGGTCCCGGCGAACCAGCCGATCATCAGCGTGTCGATCCGGAACAGCACGATCAGCACCAGCGAAGCGACGCCGATCACCCAGGTTCCCCGGTTCAGATCCACCAGTCCCGCGCGGGAGACGCTTCTCCAGTCGGGTCCGTATCCGGTGCGCCGCATGAGCGCCGCGGCCGTCACCGGCCCGACGAGGGTTCCGGCGAAGAAGGCCACGGCCAGCCCGGGGAGCCCGGTGTCGGCGAACAGCGCCAGCAGAGCCGCACCGGCGGTCAGCAGACGCTGCACGAGGTGGACGACCGCCATCATGCTCTGCCGTTGCAGCGCGGCGGTGGCGGAGCGGTACGCCTCCGTGTACGTATCCATCAGGACGGCGGCGACGATGAGCAGACCGACCACCGGTTCGTGGCCCCCGGAGAGCGACGTGAGCCCGGACAGCCCGCCGACGATCGTGAAGACCAGGACGGCGAGGAGCGTTCGCATGACCAGCAGTTCGGCGAGCAGTTCCCGCAGGCGCGTCCGCTCGGCGCTGGCTCGCTGGATCACCGTGATGTCGTACCCCCACTGCGGTACGACCGCCACGAGGGTGCCGATGGCCAGTGCGTAGGAGAAGGCGCCGAAGTCGACCACACCCAGCATCCGAGCGGCCCCGACGGTGAGGATCAGCATCGAGAGCTTGCCGATGATCTCGGCGGCACCGAGCACCAGCGCGGTGCGGGCCGTGCGTACGGGCGTGTCCCGTACGAGCCCTGGGCCGTTGGGCTCCCGGCGCCCGCCGGTCCACCCCGGTCCGCGGGGGGAGTCCTCGCGGGGGCACATGAGCCCGAGGCCCGGTGCCGGGCCGAGGGAGGCGGGGAACCCCGTCGCGAGGCACCCCACGGGTGCAGACAGAAGGGGCGCCCTCACCCGCGCGGAGGCGGTAGGGCGGCAGCGGTTCCGCCGCAGATGATCCGCCATCGAACACCCTGAGTTCGGTCCTCGAGTGCATTCACGATCAATGCTTGCCCATCCGTCCCACTGGTGCCAGCGGAGAACTTCTGTCTCGCCGGTAACGGGGCCGACGGCAGGTCGAGGTCAGTCGTCGAGCGCGGCAATGGCGCCACGCAGCGCGTCGAAGGCGGGTTTGGCGCTTCCGTCGGCGCGGCGCAGGCCGAAGAAGTTCTCCCGCGACGACCTGTCGGTGCTGTGGTCGCGATCGGTGTACCAGATCAGGGCTCGCACGCGCGGGGTCCTGGCCGCCGTGGGCACCGCGTCCGTGGCGATCGCGGCCTGCTGCTTCTCGGTCACGTGAGTCGTCGTGGGCCCGGTCGCCCCGGCCCCTCCGTCCGAAGCCCTGCCCGGCCCGTTGGTCGGGGCACCGAACTCGGTGATCCACACGGGCAGGTCGGGCGTGCCGTGCGCGGACAGGATGCCGTGCAGACTGTTCGGCGAACCGTCGATTCCCTGCCACGCCGTGGCCGGTGACGCGGGGACGCTCGCGAGCTGCGGATAGGTGTACGGGTGATAGCCGACGGCGTCGACGAGCCGGTTGCCGCCCCGTGCCGCCACGTCCGCGAGGAAGTCCGTCGGTGAGATGTCCCCGTCCCTCGTGTGCGCCACGGCGAGCCCGCCGAGGATGACAAAGGCCGCCGGGTCCGCCTGCCGCAGAGCCCGGCTCGCGGTCCGGAGGAGCGTCGTGTAGGCGGAGGCGTCGGGTGCGGGCTGCCAGAAGACCTTGATGTTGGGTTCGTTCCAGATCTCCCAGGTGTGGATGCCGTCCGGGGCGTACCGTGTCGCGGCCTTGGCGACGAAGGCGGCGAACGCCTCGGGATCGGCGGGCGCGCAGTTGTCGCCGGAGCAGCCCGCGGGCCGCGCCCACCGCGGCGTGTAGGCGAGCACGGGCAGGACGGACAGGCCGCGTTCGGAGGCCGCCGTGACCACCCGGTCGAAGACGTGCCACCGGTAACTGCCCGGCCCGTCCCGCTGGATGTCCCCCCACGCCAGATCGGCCCGCACCCACCGCACCCCCACCGTGACGGCGTCGTCGAGGGCGGCGGCGAGGTCCTCGTCGGACATGTGGACGAGGCGGTTGCCGTATGCGATCCCGAAGGACGGCTTCGCCGAGGGGGCCGGGGAGTCCGGCTCGTGCGGGGCGCAGCTGCCGGCCAGGAGTGCCCCGATCGCCAGCACGGCCAGGGCCCACCACATGGCCGGACGACGGCGGCTCCGGTGGTCGTGCATCACCACCCGATCCAGCCTAGAACCCGGTCGGAAAACCCGCCAAAGCGAGTCGCGGGAGTGGTGGCCTCAGGCACCGCTTGACCTGGAGGACACCGGAGCCGAGGATGTACGTATACGTCGTAAATATACAGCTTCGGTGATCGGTGATGCGGAAACGAATGGCGTCTGCGTACGGCGCCGGACCAAAGGCGAACGGCCGGCGGTCATGAGCGCCGCGATCGAGGACTACGCCCTCCTGAGCGACCTGGAGACCGCCGCCATGGTGGGCCGGGACGGCTCCGTCGACTGGCTGTGTCTGCCCCGCTTCGACTCGCCTGCCTGTCTCGCCGCCCTGCTCGGCACCCCGGACAACGGCTTCTGGCGCCTCGCGCCCCCCGGCCGGGGCCTCTGCACCAGCCGGGCCTACCGCCACGACACCCTCGTCCTGGACACCTGCTGGCAGACCGTGACCGGCACCGTACGCGTCACCGACTTCATGCCGCCGCGCACCCAACTGCCCTGTCTGGTACGGGTGGTCGAGGGCCTGTCGGGCGAGGTGACCCTGCGCAGCGAGCTGCGGCTGCGGTTCCACCAGGGCCGGGTCGTGCCCTGGGCCCGGGCCGACGGCGACTGCACCGTGGCGGTCGCCGGGCCCGACGCGGTGTGGGTGAGCGCCGACGGACCCGTACGGGTGCTCGGCGGGGAGGCCTCGAACATCGCCGAGTTCACCGTCACCGCGGGGCACCGGCTGGCGCTGACGCTCGTCTGGGCGCCCTCGCATCTGCCCGGCCCGCCCGCCCCGCTCGCGGTGCCCGCGGAGACGGTGCTGAAGGAGACCGTCGACCACTGGCGGCGCTGGACCGGCCGCTGCCGCTACGACGGGCCCTGGCGGGACGCCGTCGTGCGCTCCCTGATCACCCTCAAGGCCCTCACCTACGCGCCCACGGGCGGCATCGTCGCCGCCCCCACCACCTCGCTGCCCGGCTGCCTCGGCGGCGAGCGCAACTGGGACCAACGCTACTGCTGGCTGCGCGACTCCACCCTCGCCCTGTCCTGCCTGCTGCGCTGCGGCTACCGGGAGGAGGCGTCGGCCTGGCTGGACTGGCTGGTGCGGGCCATCGCGGGCGACCCGGCGGACCTGCAGACGGTGTACGGCGTCGGCGGGCAGCGGCTGCTGCCGGAGACCGAGGCGCCCTGGCTGCCGGGCTACGAGGACTCGCGGCCGGTGCGGTTCGGCAACTCGGCGGTCGGCCAGTTCCAACTGGACGTCTACGGCGAGGTGCTGGACACCCTCTGCCTCTCCCTGCTCGCCGGCATCCCCATGCCCGCCCATGTGTGGAACCTGGTCGAGTCGATGATGGGCTTCCTGCTCCGGCACTGGCGCGAACCGGACCGGGGCCTGTGGCAGGTGCGCGGGCCGCGCCGGCAGTTCGTGCACTCCAAGGTCATGACCTGGGTGGCCGCCGACCGCGCCCTGCGCATGGGCGAACTCCTCGGCCGCAACGGCTCCGCGGATCGCTGGCGGGCCATGGCGGACGAGGTCCGCGGCCAGGTCTGCCGCGAGGGCTGGGATCCCGCGCAGCGCTCCTTCGTCCAGGCCTACGGCTCACCCGCCCTGGACGCCGCCGCGCTGCTGCTGCCCAAGGTGGGCTTCCTGCCCGCGCGGGACCCGCGGGTGCGCGGCACCGTCAGCGCGATGAGCGGGCTCGCCGACGGCGGGTTCCTGCGGCGCTACGCGTGCGGCGGCGAGGGCGTGCACGAGGTGGACGGACTGCCGGGCGACGAGGGCGCGTTCGTCTCGTGCTCCCTGTGGTACGCCGACGCCCTCGCCGCCACCGGCCGCGCCGCCGAGGCCCGGGAGACCTTCGAGCGGGTCCTGGCCGTCCGCAACGACGTGGGGCTGCTCTCGGAGCAGTGGGACCCGGCGGCCGGACGCCAACTGGGCAACGCGCCGCAGGCGTTCAGTCACCTGGCCCTCGCGGAGACCGCCTTCGCGCTCGCGGGGACCACCACCGCTAGGACTCCTGCCGCCGCGCGGACCCCGCGTACCCGAGCGGGTTGAGCTGCTGGAAGCGCCAGCTGTCCCGGCACATGTCGGCCAGGTCCCGGGTGGGCCGCCAGCCCCAGGCCCGGTCCACCGCGCTGGTGTCGGCGACTCGCTCGGCCACGTCACCGGCGCGGCGGGGCGCCACCTCGTAGGGCACCGGACGGCCGCACGCCCCGGAGTAGGCGGCGAGGACGTCCAGCACCGACGTGCCCCTGCCGAGGCCGAGGTTGAACACGTGCATGCCCGTCGCGTCGGCGAGATGGTCCAGCGCGAGCCGGTGCGCCTCGACCGCGTCCATCACATGCAGGTAGTCCCGGACCGCCGTGCCGTCCCGGGTGGGGTAGTCCCCGCCGTAGACCGTCAGGCGGGGCTGCCGTCCCACGGCCACCTGGGCCAGGTACGGCATCAGGTTGTCGGGGGTGCCCTGCGGGTCCTCGCCGAGCAGTCCGCTCGGGTGGGCGCCGGCCGGATTGAAGTAGCGCAGGCACAGCACGGTGTACTCGGGATCGTGGCGGCACACGTCGGCGAGGATCCGCTCGCAGGCCCACTTGGAGGCCGCGTACGGATGGACGGGCCGCGCGGGCGTGGCCTCGCCGATCGGCCCCGGGCCCGCCTCGCCGTAGACCGAGCAGGAGGAGGGGTACACCAGTTGGCGCACCCCGTGCTCGTGCATGGCGCCCAGCAGGGCCGTCGTACCGCCGACGTTGACGTCGTAGTAGGCGACCGGCGCCCGCATCGACCCGGCCGCCGACTTCAGCCCGGCGAAGTGCAGCACGGCGTCCACGGTGTGCCGGTCGAAGACGGCCGACAGGGACTGCCGGTCCCGCACGTCGAGGTCGTACACGGCGCCGACGAACCGGCCCGCGATGCGTTCGACGCGGGCGAAGACCTGCGCGGAGCTGTTGCTGTAGTTGTCGACCACGATCACCTCGTAACCGTGGTCGAGCAGCTCCACGCAGGCGTGGCTGCCGATGAATCCGCCCCCGCCGGTCACGAGGACAGTGGACGGTGCGCTCATGGGCCCGGCTCCGCTCCTCGTGACCGGGTAACAGCGTATGTTTACGATGTATATGTACGACTCTGCGCCCCCTGGTCCCGGCAGTCAAGCGCTCGGGGCGGGGGTACGGCCGTGCGCGGCGGGTAGAGATCGTCTTCGTCCTGCCCTGTTGGGCACCGCTCGGCGGTATATGTACTTACATTCGGACCTGCTTGTGAAATGATGTCTTAACAAAGTATTGACAGCGGGCCCATCTAGGGATTGGATCCGGGACCAACGCACCAGCCGCGTTTCTTTCCCGTCGTTCCCCCGTCGCACAGTGAGGTGCAGGAAAGATGGACCGCTCAACGCACTCCCGCTCCCGCAGAACGGCCCCCCTGGTGGCCCTGGCCGCTGCGGCAGCCCTGACCCTCGCAGGCTGCTCCAGCAGCTCCGGCGGCAAGAAGGCCGAGGAAAGCGCGGAAGGCGCCGCCGCGGGCAAGGCGAACACGCCGCGCATGACGGTCGCCCTGGTCACCCACCAGTCACCGGGCGACACCTTCTGGGACATCGTCCGCAAGGGCGCCGAGGCCGCCGCCGCCAAGGACAACATCAAGCTCATCTACTCGGCCGACCCCAGCGCGGGCGTCCAGGCCAACCTCGTGCAGAACGCCATCGACCAGAAGGTCGACGGCATCGCCGTCACCCTCGCCAAGCCCGACGCCCTCAAGGACGTCATAGCCAAGGCGAAGGCCGCGAACATACCCGTCGTCGGCCTCAACTCCGGCGTCAGCGAGTGGCAGGAACTCGGCCTGATGGAGTTCTTCGGCCAGGACGAGACCGTCGCCGGCGAGGCGCTCGGCAAGCGGCTGAACGAGGCCGGCGCCAAGAAGGCCGTCTGCGTCATCCAGGAACAGGGCAACATCGGCCTCACCCAGCGCTGCGACGGCGTCGAGAAGACCTTCTCCGGCACGGTCGAGACGCTCAACGTCAACGGCACCGACATGCCGTCCGTGAAGTCGACGATCACCGCCAAGCTCGCCGAGGACAAGGCCATCGACCACGTCGTCACGCTCGGCGCCCCCTTCGCGCTCACCGCGGCGCAGTCCGTGGCGGAGTCGGGCAGCTCGGCCAAGGTCGCCACCTTCGACCTCAACAAGGACCTGACCGGGGCCATCAGCAAGGGCACCATCGAGTTCGCCGTCGACCAGCAGCCCTACCTCCAGGGCTACCTGGCCATCGACTCGCTGTGGCTCTACAAGAACAACGGCAACTACATGGGCGGCGGTGAGCAGCCGGTGCTGACCGGCCCGGCCTTCGTCGACAAGTCCAACGTCGAGGCGGTCGCCGCCTTCGCCGCGAAGGGCACCCGGTGATCGGTATGACCCAGCAGGCTGAGCCGGCGGTGACCTCACCGCCGGCCCCCGGCCCGAAGGGCACCGACGGGCGGACCGCCGAGCGCCCGCCCGCGCTCAGGCTCCTCGCCCGGCCCGAAGTGGGCGTCTTCCTCGGCGCCGTGGCGGTGCTGGTCTTCTTCCTCGTCACCGCCCCGCCGGTGCGCGACGGCAGCTCGATGGCCAACATCCTGTACCAGTCGTCGACCATCGGGATCATGGCGCTGCCCGTGGCCCTGCTGATGATCGGCGGCGAGTTCGACCTGTCGGCCGGTGTCGCGGTGATCGCCTCGGCGCTGACCGCCAGCATGATCAGCTACCAGCTGACCATGAACGTCTGGGTCGGCGTGATCGTGGCCCTGGCCGTGTCGCTCGCGATCGGGTTCTTCAACGGCTGGATGCTGGTCAGGACCGGCCTGCCGAGCTTTCTGGTCACCCTCGGCACCTTCCTGATCCTCCAGGGCGCGAACCTCGCCATCACCAAGCTGATCACCGGCAACGTCGCCACCGACGACATCAGCACCATGGACGGCTTCGACCAGGCCAAGGCCCTGTTCGCCTCCTCCTTCGACGTCGGCGGCGTCCAGGTGAAGATCACCATCGTCTGGTGGCTGGTCTTCGCCGCGCTCGCCACGTGGGTGCTGCTGCGCACCAAGTACGGCAACTGGATCTTCGCCGTCGGCGGCAGCAAGGAGTCCGCCCGGGCCGTCGGCGTCCCGGTGACGTTCACCAAGATCTCGCTGTTCATGCTGGTCGGCTTCGGCGCCTGGTTCGTCGGCATGCACCAGCTGTTCTCCTTCAACACCGTGCAGTCCGGCGAGGGCGTCGGCCAGGAGCTCATCTACATCGCCGCGGCGGTCATCGGCGGCTGTCTGCTCACCGGCGGCTACGGCTCGGCGATCGGCCCGGTCTTCGGCGCGTTCATGTTCGGCATGGTCCAGCAGGGCATCGTGTACGCCGGCTGGAACCCCGACTGGTTCAAGGCGTTCCTGGGCGTGATGCTCCTCGGCGCCACGCTCATCAATCTGTGGGTCCGCCGCACGGCGACCCGGAGGTGACCGCCATGACGACCCCGCACGGAGCCATCCTCACCGACCCGGCCCCCGAGGAGGACCGGCCGATCGTCGAACTGCGCGGCGCCGGCAAGTCCTACGGCAACATCCGCGCCCTGCACGGCGTGAGCCTCGCCGTCCACCCCGGCAGGGTGACCTGCGTGCTCGGCGACAACGGTGCCGGCAAGTCCACCCTCATCAAGATCGTCTCCGGGCTGCACCAGCACACCGAGGGCGAGTTCCTCGTCGACGGCGAAGCGGTCCGCTTCAGCACCCCCCGCGAGGCCCTCGACCGCGGGATCGCCACCGTCTACCAGGACCTGGCGACCGTCCCGCTGATGCCCGTCTGGCGCAACTTCTTCCTCGGCTCCGAGATGACCAAGGGCCCCTGGCCCGTCCGCCGCCTCGACATCGCCGCGATGAAGCGGACCGCCGATCACCAGCTGCGCGAGATGGGCATCGTCCTCGACGACCTGGAACAGCCCATCGGCACCCTCTCCGGCGGCCAGCGCCAGTGCGTGGCCATCGCCCGCGCCGTCTACTTCGGCGCCCGCGTCCTCATCCTGGACGAGCCCACCGCCGCCCTCGGCGTCAAGCAGTCCGGAGTGGTCCTGAAGTACATCGCCGCCGCCCGCGACCGCGGCCTGGGCGTCATCTTCATCACCCACAATCCGCACCACGCCTATATGGTCGGCGACCACTTCAGCGTGCTGCGGCTCGGCACCCTGGAGCTGTCCGCCGCCCGCGACCGGGTCAGCCTGGAGGAACTCACCAACCACATGGCCGGCGGCGCCGAACTCGCCGCCCTCAAGCACGAGCTGTCCCAGGTGCGGGGCGTCGACGTCGAGGAACTCCCCGAGGCGGCGGACCTCACCGCGCCGGTGGCCGGCACCCCCGAAGGAAAGGCGTGAACATGGCGGCACTCGACCGCATCCGGGTCGGCTCGGCCCCCGACTCCTGGGGCGTGTGGTTCCCCGACGACCCCCGGCAGGTGCCCTGGCAGCGCTTCCTGGACGAGGTCGCCGAGGCCGGATACGCGTGGATCGAGCTCGGCCCGTACGGCTATCTCCCCACCGACCCGGCCCGGCTCACCGACGAGGTCGCCCGCCGGAACCTCACGGTGTCCGCCGGCACCGTCTTCACCGGCCTGCACCGCGGCCCGTCCGTGTGGGAGTCCACCTGGGAGCACGTCAGCCAGGTCGCCGCCCTCACCCAGGCGATGGGCGCCCGCCACCTCGTGGTCATCCCCTCCTTCTGGCGCGACGACAAGACCGCCGAGATCCTGGAACCGCCGGAGCTGACCGGTGAGCAGTGGGCCCACCTCACCAAGGGCATGGAACGGCTCGGGCACGAGGTCAAGGAGGCCTACGGCCTCGACATCGTGGTCCACCCGCACGCCGACACCCACCTGGACACCGAGGACCATGTGGAGCGGTTCCTCGACTCCACCGACTCCGAGCTGGTCAACCTCTGCCTGGACACCGGGCACTATGCCTACTGCGGCGGCGACAGCGTCAAGCTGATCGAGACCTATGGCGAACGCATCGGCTACCTCCACCTCAAGCAGGTGGACCCGGAGATCCTCGCGGAGGTCGTGCGCGACGAGGTCCCGTTCGGGCCCGCCGTGCAGCGCGGCGTGATGTGCGAACCGCCCTCCGGGGTCCCGGATCTCGAACCGGTACTGGTGGCGGCGCAGCGGCTCGGGGTCGAGCTCTTCGCCATCGTCGAGCAGGACATGTACCCCTGCGAGCCGGACCGGCCGCTGCCGATCGCGGTGCGCACCCGGAAGTTCCTGAGGTCCTGCGGTGCCTGAGAGCGCACCGCTCGGAGTAGCCGTCATCGGAACCGGCCGCATGGGCGCCGACCACGTCCGCCGCATCCAGGAAGTGATCAGCGGAGCGCGGGTCACCGCCGTGGTGGACGTCGACGAGGAGCGGGCGAAGGCCGTGGCCGCCCGCGCCGGCGGCTGCGCCGTGCACACCGACCCGGCCGCGGCGATGGCGTCGGCGGACGTCGACGCCGTCCTCGTAGCCTCACCCGGCCCCGCGCACGAGGCCGCGCTGATGGCCGCCTTCGCACACGACCTGCCCGTGCTGTGCGAGAAGCCCCTCACCCCCGACGCCGCCTCCGCGCTGCGCCTGGTCGAGGCCGAGCAGGCCCTCGGCCGGCGCCGCGTCCAGGTCGGGTTCATGCGCCGCTACGACCCCGAGTACGCGCGGCTCAAGGCGCTGCTGGAGACCGGGCGCCTGGGCCGTCCCCTGATGCTGCACAACCGGCACCGCAATGTCGCGAGCCCGGACTTCTTCACCTCCGAGATGCTCATCACCGACTCCGTCGCCCACGAGGTGGACGTCACGCGCTGGCTGCTCGGCCACGAGATCACGGCGGTCACCGTGCTGCGCCCGGCGCCCTCCGCCGACGCCCCCGAGGGCCTGGCCGACCCGCAGTTCGTCGTCCTGGAGACCTCCGGCGGCGCCCTGTCGGACGTGGAGATCTTCGTCAACTGCGGATTCGGCTACCAGGTGCAGGCCGAGGCGGTCTGCGAACGCGGCACCGCCCGCATCGGCGACGCCCACGACCTGGTCACCGCCACGGCCGGCCGCTGGGGCGGCAGCATCGCCCAGGACTGGACCGAACGGTTCGCCGACGCCTACGACCGGGAGGTCCAGGCCTGGGTCGACGCCACCCGGCGCGGCGAGGTCACCGGGCCGGGCATCTGGGACGGCTACGCGGCGGCCGCCGTGTGCGAGGCGGGGATCCGGGCCCTGCGCGAGGGCGGCCGGGTGACGGTGGAGCTCGCCGAGCGGCCCGCGCTGTACGACTGAGCGGCGCTCGGCGGGCCGTTGTCCGTGCCGCGCGCTAGCGTGCACAGCAGTGACCGTTCCCGCTCCGGGAGGCTTGTGATGGCTTCGCGACTCAACCCCTACCTGACCTTCGCCGGTGACGCCCGGCAGGCCATGGAGTTCTACCAGGAGGTCTTCGGCGGCACCCTGGACCTGAACACCTACGGCGACATCGGGCAGGCGGACGCCCCGATGGCCGACAAGATCATGCACGGCATGCTGGAGACCCCGAGCGGCTTCACCCTCATGGGCGCCGACAACCCGCCCGGCACCGAGAAGAGCGCGGAGAACAACTTCTCCGTGAGCCTGAGCGGCGACGACGACGCGGAGCTGCGCGGCTACTGGGAGCGGCTGTCCGAGGGCGGCCAGGTGTCGGTGCCGCTGGAGAAGCAGATGTGGGGCGATGTGTTCGGCATGTGCACCGACCGCTTCGGCGTGCCGTGGATGGTCAACATCAGCGAGTCGCAGGGCTGACCGCCGGGCGCGGCCGGGGGTGCGCCCGGCCCCGCGGCAGCGGTGCCGGCCCGCTCACGCCTGCCGTACCTCCGCCACCGTGACGGGGCGGTGCTCGTGCAGCGACCGGGTGCACGCCTCGGCGATCCAGCCGGCCTCCAGGGCGTCCGCGACCGTGCACGGGGAGGTCCGGGCGCCGGCCACCACCTCGATGAACGCGGCGAGTTCGGCGCGGTAGGCCGCGGCGAAGCGGTCCATGAAGAAGTCGTGCGGGGTGCCCGCGGGGAAGGCGGCCCCGGGTTCGACCGAGCGCAGCGGCAGCTTGTCCTCCAAACCCACGGCGATGGAGTCCCGCATACCGTGCAGCTCCATCCGGACGTCGTAACCGCGGGCGTTGTGCCGGGAGTTGGAGACCGTCGCGAGTGTGCCGTCGTCCAGGGTGAGGATCGCGCCCGTGGTGTCGGCGTCGCCCGCCCGCGCGATGTAGTCGGCGCCCCGGTTGCCGCCCACCGCGTACACCTCGCGGACCTCGCGCCCCGTCACCCAGCGGATGATGTCGAAGTCGTGCACCGAGCAGTCCCGGAAGATGCCCCCGGAGGCGGCGATGTACGCGGCGGGCGGGGGCGCCGGGTCCAGCGTGGTCGACCGCACCGTGTGCAGGGTGCCCAGCTCACCGGCTTGCACGGCGGCCCGCGCGGCGACGAAACCGGCGTCGAAGCGGCGGTTGTAGCCGATCTGGACCGGCACGCCCGCGCCCTCCACGGCCCGCAGCACCCGGACGCCTTCGGGCATGGTCCGGGCGACGGGCTTCTCGCAGAACACGGGGACGCCTGCCGTCACCCCGGCCAGGATCAGCGCGGGATGGGCGTCCGTGGCCGCCGCGACGACGATGCCGTCCACCCCGGCGGACAGCAGGGCCTCGGGCGAGTCCACGACCTCGCCGCCGAACCGTTCGGCGGCGGACTTCGCGGCGTCGGTGCAGGGGTCGGTGAGGACGAGGGAGTCGACGGCGTCGAGTCCGGAGAGGGTCTCGGCGTGGAAGGCGCCGATGCGGCCGAGGCCGAGGATTCCTATGCGCATGGTGGTGCAGCTCCTGGGTGAGGGTGTCAGTCGAGGCCGCCGAGGACGTTCTGGTCCCAGTCGATCACCGATCCGGTGACCACTCCGGAGCGCTCCGAGAGCAGGAACACCACGAAGTCGGCGATCTCGGCCGGTTGGCCGAGTCGGCCCATCGGCAGCCCGGCGGCGGCCCGTTCGCGCCAGTCGTCACCGGCGCCGTGGAAGGTCCGCTGGGTCGCGTCCTCGCCCTCGGTCTCCGTCCAGCCGATGTTCAGGCCGTTGATCCGGATCCGGTCGAAGCGGTGCGCGTGGGCGGCGTTGCGGGTCAGGCCGATCAGCCCGGCCTTGGCGGCGACGTACGGGGCGAGGAACGGCTGTCCGCCGTGTGCCGAGGAGGTGATGACGTTGACGATCGTGCCGGGCGCCGCACGGGCCACCATGTCGGCGACCGCGGCCTGCATGGCGAAGAAGGGTGCCCGGAGGTTGACGGCGATGTGCTGGTCGAACAGCTCGGGTGTGGTGTCCAGCAGGGTGCCCCGGGAGGTCAGCCCCGCCGCGTTCACCAGGCAGTCGATCCGGCCGTGGGCCGCAACGACCTCGGCGACGGCGCCCCTGGCCCGTTCGGCGTCCGCCAGGTCGGCCCGGACGAACAGCGCCCTGCCGCCGGCGGCGGCCAGTTCCGCGACCAGTGCCTCACCGGGTTCGGGGCGCCGGCCCGTGACGGCCACGACCGCCCCCTCGCGCACGGCGGCGCGTGCGACGGCAGCGCCGACGCCCTGGGTGCCGCCGTTGACGAGGACCACCTTGTCGTCGAGAAGTCCCATGTCGTAGCTGGTCCTTTCAGCTCCGGCGCCGCTCGGCGCGGGCCCGCAGCTCGTCCCGCAGGGTCCCCGGGGCCCATGCCTCGCGCAGCGCGCGCCGGACCACGTCCGCCTGCGAGGGCGGGGCGAGTCCCTCGACGGGCGGGTCGCGGTCGAGGTCGGTGGGGAAGGGGTAGCCCTCGGCGCTCGCGGCGATCACGTTCTCCAGCCGTGCCGGGTCCGCGCCCTCGCTCCGGCGTTGGAGGAGCACCGGGTACACGGCGTCGACGACCGCCTCCCGGTCGACCGTCGCCATCGCCCGGCCGAACGAGGAGGACACCTGGAGGAGGTTGGCCGTCCGCCGGACGTCCGTGGTGCGGTTGGTGCCGGCGGCGTGGAAGAGGGCCGGATTGAAGAAGGCCGCGTCGCCCTTCGCCAGCGGGAGCTGCACGTGATGGGCGTCGAAGTAGCGCTGGAACTCCGGGCGCCGCCAGGCCAGATAGCCGGGCTCGTAGGTCTGTGAGTACGGCAGGTACATCGTCGGCCCCGACTCCACCGGCATGTCGCCGTGGGCGACGGCGCCCTGGAGGGTCAGCACGGGGGAGAGGCGGTGGACGTGCGCGGGGTAGGCGGCCGCCGTCTCGTCCGGCAGGAAGCCCAGGTGGTAGTCGCGGTGCGCGGTCTGGGCGGCGCCGCCCGGGTTGACGACGTTGACCTGCGAGGTGACCTGGTAGCCCGGGCCGAGCCAGGCACGGGACACCAGCGCCAGGGCGTCGTTGGCGTAGTAGTCGGCGAAGGCCTCCGGGTCGTGCAGGGCGGTCTTCTCCAGGGCGTTCCAGATCCGGTCGTTGGCGCCGCGCCGCGCGAAGTGGTCGCCGCCGCCGGTGCCGGAGGCGCGCTGCCCGGCGATCAGGGCCTCGAACACCTCGGTGACCCGGTCGACGGCCTCCCGGTCGAAGGCGCCGCGGAGGACCACCACGCCGGGGCCGTCGCTGAGGGCGCGGACCAGCTCGTCCTCGGGCACGGTCCCCTCGTAGACGAGCACCCCGCGCTCGACGGCGGCGGCGTGCGGGTAGTCGGCGGGGTCGGTGGTCCGCTCGACGCATGCCCGGAACGCGTCGAGGTCGCAGTCCCGCGCGGACAGCCGGGAAGTGAAGGACATCGGTGTCCCTTCGGTGACAGGGGTGTCGCAGTGCTGTCATTCTTGTCAGGACAAAGCCGTCGAACAACCAGCAGGCAGCCATCAAAAACCCCTCAAGGAGCCGTGGCATGGGCCACCCCTTCCCGATCCGGGAGATCGCCCGGCAGGCGGGTCTGAGCGAGGCCACCGTGGACCGGGTCCTCAACGGCAGGGGAGGGGTGCGGGAGAGCACCGCTCGCGAGGTGCGCCGGGCCGTGGCCGACCTGGACCGGCAGCGCACCCAGGTCCGGCTGGTCGGCCGTACCTTCATGGTCGACATCGTGATGCAGACCCCGGAGCGGTTCTCCACCGCCGTGCGGGCCGCCCTGGAGGCGGAACTGCCGTCCCTGCACCCGGCGGTGGTCCGCTCGCGCTTCCACTTCCGGGAGACCGGGCCGGCCTCGGAGCTCACCCGGACGCTCGACCGGATCGCGCGGCGCGGCTCGCAGGGCGTCATCCTCAAGGCGCCGGACGTCCCCGAGGTCACCGCGGCGGTCGGCCGGCTGACGGCGGCCGGGATCCCGGTGGTGACACTGGTGACCGACCTGCCCGCCACCCCGCGCCTGGCCTACGTCGGCATCGACAACCGGGCCGCGGGCGCGACCGCCGCCTACCTCATGGGCCAGTGGCTCGGGGACCGGCCCGGCAATGTGCTCACCAGCCTCTCCAGCGGCTTCTTCCGCAACGAGGAGGAGCGCGAGATGGGCTTCCGCAGCGCGATGCGCGCCCGGCACCCCGAGCGCGCCCTGGTCGAGATCGCCGAGGGCCAGGGCCTGGACGCCACCCAGTACGACCTGGTCCGGGCGGCCCTGGAACGCGACCCCGACATCCGCGCCGTCTACTCCATCGGCGGCGGCAACATCGCCACCCTGCGGGCCTTCGAGGAACTCGGCCGCGCGTGCGCGGTGTTCGTGGCGCACGACCTCGACCACGACAACACCCGCCTGCTGCGCGAGCACCGCCTCTCCGCCGTCCTCCACCACGACCTGCGCCACGACCTGCGCGAGGCCTGCCACCACGTGATGCGTGCGCACGGCGCCCTGCCGCCCGCGGGGCCGTCGCTGCCGTCCCCGATCCAGGTGGTGACGCCGTACAACATGCCTACGGAGTAGGCAGGTCGGCCCAGGTGCCCGTGGCGGCGGAGCGGGTCATGGCCTCGAGCGCGTCGGCGCTGCGCACGGCGTCGGCGAGGGTGGCGCCGTAGGGCCTGTGCTCGGCGATCGACCGCAGGAAGCGGTAGGCCTCCACCACCTTCAGGTCGTCGTAGCCCATGGCGTTGCCGGCGCCGGGCTGGAAGGCGCCGAACTCCCCGTCGCCCGGGCCGACGTAGACCGTGCTGACGGGCTGGTCCTGGTATGCCGTGCCGCGGCTGACGCCGAGTTCGTTCATCCGGCGGAAGTCCCACAGCAGTGCGCCCCGGGTGCCGTGGACCTCGAAGCCGTAGGTGTTCTGCTCGCCGACCGCGACCCGGCTGGCCTCCAGGACACCGCGGGCGCCGGAGGCGAAGCGGAGCAGGCAGTTGACGTAGTCCTCGTTCTCGACGGGGCCGAGTGCGCCGCCCCGGACCCGGGTGTGGCCCGCGGTGGCGCCGGTCGGGCGGGCCCGCTCGGGGACGAAGACCGCGGTGTCGGCGGTGAGGGAGGTCAGCTCGCCGAGCAGATAGCGGGCCAGGTCCACGCCGTGCGAGGCGAGGTCGCCGAGGACCCCGCTGCCACCCCGCTCGCGCTCGTAGCGCCAGGTCAGCGCGGACTCGGGATGGGCGGCGTAGTCGCTGAACAGCCGCACGCGCGCGTGCGTGACCGTGCCGATCTCCCCGGCGGCGATCAGGTCGCGGGCCTTCTCCACCGCGGGCGCGTTGCGGTAGTTGAAGCCGACCGTGCCGCACACCCCGGCCTGCGCGACCGCGTCGGCGACCGCGCGGGCGTCCGCGGCGGTCAGGCCGACCGGCTTCTCGATCCAGATGTGCTTGCCCGCCCCGGCCATCGCGACGCCGATCTCGCGGTGCAGGAAGTTCGGGGCGGTGATGCTGACCGCCCGCACCCGCGGGTCGGCTGCCACCTCCCGCCAGTGCCGGGTCGTCGAGGCGAAACCGAACTGCGCCGCGGCCTCCTCGGCCCGCCCCGGCACCTCCTCCGCGACGGTGACCAGCTCCGGACGCAGGGGCAGGTGCGGATAGTGGTGGCGCACGCGCGCGTAGGCCTGGGTGTGCACCCGCCCCATCCAGCCGAATCCGATGACGGCGACCCCGAGCGCATCCACCATGACAGCCCCCTATTTGGACCGGTCCAGAAGCCTGTTCGTCCACACTGGGCGGGGTGTGCGCCGGGTGTCAACCCTTTGACAAGCCCGGACGGCCCATGGAACGGTCCATGACATGAGACCGCCGACGATCCGTGACGTGGCCGACCGGGCCGGCGTGTCCAAGTCCCTGGTCTCGCTGGTGCTGCGCGGCTCCGAGCAGGTGCGTCCCGAGAAGCGGGAGGCCGTGCTGCGGGCCGTGCGGGAACTCGGCTACCGGCCCAACACCGCCGCCCGCAGCCTCAGCGAGCGGCGCACCCGGACCGTCGGCGTCCTCCTCAACGACCTGCGCAACCCCTGGTTCGTGGAGCTGCTCGACGGGCTGAACCCCCTGCTGCACGACCAGGGCCTGCACATGCTGCTCGCGGACGCCCGCCTCAACCACCGCACCGGCCAGGACCCCGCCGGCCCGTTCCTCGACCTGCGCGTCGACGGTCTGGTCGTGGTCGGCACCCTGCCCGACCCGGCCGCCCTCGGGGCGGCAGCCGAGCGGATGCCGGTGGTCGTGGCGGGCGCCCGCGAGGCGGTGCCGCCGCGCGTGGACGTCGTCGCCGGTGACGACGAGCGGGGCGCCCGCCTGGTCACCGAGCACCTCATCGGCCTCGGCCACCGCCGCATCGCGCACATCGCGGGGTACGGCGCGGTCGGCGAACTGCGCAGGCGGAGCTTCGAGGCGACGATGCGCGCGCACGGCCTGGCGGACGGCGCACGCGTCGAGGCCGGCGACATGACCGAGGAGGGCGGCTACCGCGCCATGGTCCGCCTGCTCGGCCGCCCCGACCGGCCGACCGCCGTGTTCGCCGTCAACGACATCGCCTGCGTCGGCGCGCTCTCGGCGGCCGGGGAACTCGGCCTCGACGTGCCGCGCGACCTGTCCGTGGCCGGCTACGACAACACGAGCCTCTCCCGGCTGCGGCACCTGTGGCTGACCACCGTGGACGGCGGCGGCCACGACGTCG
>NZ_JAMJFL010000079.1 GCF_023544665.1 Streptomyces sp. YS415 | reverse complement strand
GCTCTCCAGGACCAGACCCATCACCCGGTCACCAGGGGCGAAGTCGGTGACTCCCTCCCCCACTTCGAGAACGACACCCGCGGCCTCGCTGCCCAGCACCGGGCGGCCCGGGTACATCCCGAGGCTCATCAGTACGTCCCGGAAGTTCACCCCGGCGGCGCGGACGGCAATCCGTATCTGGCCGGGCTCCAAAGGCGCGGACGCCTCCCGTGCCGGAACCAGTGCCAGCCCTTCCAACGTCCCGGAGCCCGACGTATCGAGCCGCCAAGCGGACTCCTGCCCCGGTACCGTCAGACTCCCTCCGGAACCGTCCGCGCGCACCAGACGCGGCACCAGCACCCGACCCTCACGGACCGCCGACTGAGGCTCCCCACTGGCCAACGCCGCTCGCAGCACGGCCTCCTCGGCGACCGGGTCGGCGTCCAAGAGAACGATGCGGCCAGGGTTCTCCGACTGCGCGGACCGGACGAGCCCCCACACCGGGGCGATCGCCAGATCGGTGAGGCCACCGCCGTCAGTGGCCACAGCACCGCGCGTCAGCACGGCAAGCCGCGACCCGGCCAACCGCTCCTCGGACAGCCAACCCCGTACCAGCGCCAGCACCTCACCAGTGACCCGGGCGGCAGCGTCGGCGAGCGGTGCGCCGTCCTGAGGGCCGGAGACCTCGATCAGTGCCACCTCGGGGACCGCGTCACCCGCGTCGAGAGCGGCGAGTACGGCATCGAGTCCGGCGTACCGCGTCACGTGCACGGGAGCGGCGTCGGCGACCGCGGCCGGCGTCCACTCCAGCCGGTAGAGGGAGTCCGGACCGCTCATGGCGGCTGCCGCCAACTGGTCGGCGGCCACCGGACGCAGCATCAGCGACTCGGCCACGGCGATGGGAGCGCCGGTTGCGTCCGCCAGCTCGACGGAGAGGGTGTCCCCGCCCAGGGGTGCGATACGGACGCGGGCCGCGGTGGCACCGGACGCGAAGAGCGACACGCCCTCCCAGAGGAACGGCAGCCGCAGCCCCTCCCTCAGCTCCGAGGTCGCCAGGACCGCATGCAGCGCCGAGTCCAACAGCGCCGGATGCACCCCGAACGCCCGCGCCTGGCCCTGCGCGTCATCAGCCAGCTCCACCTCGGCAAAGACCTCGTCGCCCAACCGCCAGACGGCCGACAGACCCTGGAACACCGGCCCGTAGGCATAACCGGCAGCCTCGGCCTCCGCGTAGAACCCGGACACGTCCACCGGCTCCGCTCCGGCAGGCGGCCATACCGACAGATCCGTGGACGACACGACCGGGGCCTCCGCAAGGACACCTTCCGCATGCAGCGTCCACGCGCCACTCCCATCGGCCGACTCCGGTCGCGAGTACACCGTGAGCGGGCGCCGCCCGTCCTCCTCGGCGGCACCGACGACGACCTGGATCTGCACACCACCCTGTTCGGGCAGGACCAGGGGCGCCTGAAGCGTCAGCTCGCGCACACTCCCGCAACCGACCTCGTCACCGGCCCGCACTGCCAGCTCCACGAAGGCCGTCCCCGGCAGCAGCACAGTCCCCGCCACCGCATGGTCGGCGAGCCAGGGATGCGTACGGGTCGACAGTCGGCCCGTCAGCAGTACCCCGTCCCCGCCCGCCAACGGAACCGCCGCACCCAACAACGGGTGCCCGGCCTCACCGAGCCCAAGCTCGACGGGGTCACCGGTCGCGGCGTCATCGGTCAGCCAGTAGCGCTCGCGCTGGAAGGGGTAGGTGGGCAGGTCGACGCGGTGGGGGTTGCGGCCTTCGAAGAGGGCGGCCCAGTCGACATCGACGCCACTGACCCACAGCCGGGACAGGGCCTGCGTGAACGTCTCCACCTCACCGTGGCCCCGCCGGGTGGCCGGGACGAACAGCCCCTCTGCGCTTTCGGCGGCCATCGCGGTCAGCGTCGCGTCGGGACCCAGCTCCAGGAACTTCGTCACCCCGGCATCGGCGAGCGCCTTGATCCCGTCGGCGAAGCGGACCGCTTCGCGCACATGCCGTACCCAGTACTCGGGGGTGCGGATCTCCTCCCCCGCCACCTGACCCGACAGGTTGGACACGACCGGGATGCGCGGCTCGGCGTAG
>NZ_JAMJFL010000078.1 GCF_023544665.1 Streptomyces sp. YS415 | reverse complement strand
ACTGCGCGGCACGAGCCCGAGCACCCGGTCACCCGCCGCGAACTCGGTGACGTCCTCGGCCGTCTCCACGACCACACCGGCGATCTCGCTCCCGATGAACGCCTCACCGGGATACATGCCGAGACCGATCAGGACGTCCCGGAAGTTCACCCCGGCCGCCCGGACCGAGATCCGCACCTGCCCGGACTCCAGCGGCGCGGCGGCCTCCGGCGCCGGAACCAGCGCCAACCCGTCCAGCGTGCCGGTGCCCGAGGTGTCCAGTCGCCAGGCGGGCGCCTCCGTAGGAACCGCCAGGCTCACGCTGGCACCGGTCGCACGCACCAGACGCGGCACCAGCACCCGGCCCTCACGGACCGCCGACTGGGGCTCACCACTGGCCAACGCCGACCGCACCACAGGCGCATCGTCGGCGTCGGCGCTCGGGTCCAGGTCGAGCAGACCGAACCGCTCGGGATACTCGGACTGCGCGGACCGGACAAGCCCCCACACGGGTGCGGTCGCGAGATCAACGCGGTCACTGCCATCGATGGCCACCGCGCCCCGCGTCACGACGACGAGCCGCGACCCGGCCAACCGTTCCTCGGCCAGCCAACTCTGCATCACGGCAAGCACGTTGGCGGTCGTGGTCTCGGGGTCGCCACCGGCGGGCGGGGAGAACTGGACCAGCGGCGGTACGGAGGAGGAGTCGTCGTCGAGGAGGGCCGCGAGATCGACGTAACCACCCTCCTCATCCGCACCGATCACGGCCCAGTCGACCGCCGCATCCCCATCGGCCGACTCGGGCACGCTCTCCCACATCAGTCGATAGAGGGAGTCCGTCTCGGTAACGAGGGACGACGCCAACTGCTCCGCCGTGACAGGTCGCAGCGTCAGGGACTCGGCGCCGGCGATCGGCGCACCGGTGCCGTCGGCGAGGAGCACGGAGAGCGTCTCCCCGCCGCGGAACGTGATCCGGACGCGGGCCGCGGTGGCACCGGACGCGAAGAGCGACACGCCCTCCCACAGGAACGGAAGCCGCAGCCCCTCGCTCGGTTCGGTGGTCGCCAGCACCGCATGCAGGGAAGCGTCCAACAGCGCCGGATGCATCCCGAACGCCCGGGCCTCCGCATGCAGTTCCTCCGCCAACTCCACCTCGGCGAAGAGTTCGTCGCCACGGCGCCAAGCGGCGGTCATGCCCTGGAAGGCGGGGCCGTAGCCGTAACCGGCGGCCTCGGCAGCGGCGTAGAAGCCGGACACGTCCACCGGCTCCGCTCCTGCGGGCGGCCAGACGGTGAGATCGGCGGACGGCTCTGCCGGAGTCTCGGCCAGGACTCCCTCCGCGTGTGCTGTC
The DNA here is from genome assembly GCF_023544665.1 of Streptomyces sp. YS415. Lineage (GTDB taxonomy): Bacteria > Actinomycetota > Actinomycetes > Streptomycetales > Streptomycetaceae > Streptomyces. The sequence goes on along the minus strand of NZ_JAMJFL010000078.1, from coordinate 765 downwards.
CACTCCTCGGCCGTCTCCGGACGCGAGTACACGGTGAGCGGGCGCCGCCCGTCCTCGTCGACTGCGCCTACGACGACCTGGACCTGAACTCCCTGCTGTGCGGGGAGGACCAGCGGTGCGTGGAGGGTGAGTTCGGCGAGATGCGCGCAGCCGACCTCGTCCCCGGCGCGGATCGCCAGTTCCACGAAGGCCGTCCCCGGCAGCAGCACGGTCCCCGCCACCGCATGGTCGGCGAGCCAGGAGTGCGTACGCAATGAGAGGCGGCCGGTGAGCATGACCCCGCCGTCGGCGGCGAGGCTGACAGTGGCGCCCAGCAGGGGGTGCCCTGCGACGCCTTGCCCCAGTCCGACGGCGTCGCCTGTGGTGCCGGCGGACTCCAGCCAGTAGCGCTCGCGTTGGAAGGGGTAGGTGGGCAGGTCCACGCGGTGGGGGTTGCGGCCTTCGAAGAGGGCGGCCCAGTCGACATCGACGCCACTCGCCCACAGCCGGGACAGGGCCTGCGTGAACGTCTCCACCTCACCGTGGCCCCGCCGGGTGGCCGGGACGAACAGCCCCTCTGCGCTTTCGGCGGCCATCGCGGTCAGCGTCGCGTCGGGACCCAACTCCAGGAACTTCGTCACCCCGGCATCGGCGAGCGCCTTGATCCCGTCGGCGAAGCGGACCGCTTCGCGCACATGCCGTACCCAGTACTCGGGGGTGCGGATCTCCTCCCCCGCCACCCGGCCCGACAGGTTGGACACGACCGGGATGCGCGGCTCGGCGTAA
>NZ_JAMJFL010000077.1 GCF_023544665.1 Streptomyces sp. YS415 | reverse complement strand
CCGCAGAGCGCCCAGGCGCAGATGAAGTACCTGGTCAAGCAGCTCAAGGGGACCAAGGCCGCCGCCCAGGCGCTCGGGATCTCCCAGCGCACCGTGGAACGGTACGTCGCCGGCAAGCTCAAGCGGCCCCGCCAAGATCTGCGCGGCCGCCTGGAGCGCGAGGTCAAGAAGCGGTGGCAGCCGCAGGTAAAGGCGAAGGCGAAGAAGAAGGCGGCCTCCACCGGCGGCCTGGTCGTCTCCACCCGCGCCCGCTTCGGGTTCACCGCCGCGCCGGGCACCACCGACGACGCCCGTATCCGCGACATCACCCAGGCCCTGCCCCCGGTGTTCGCAGACCGCCTGTTCACCGCGAGGGAGCAAGGCGCCACCGAGCAGCAGATCCAGCAGATCGCCGCCGAGGGCCTCGCCCAGATGTACTTCCGCGCCAACAACACCCGCGCCCACGGCCTGGGCGTGGAGTTCACCGACGTGGAGCGCATTGACATCGAGCTGTAGGCGGTCGGAACAGCGCATGAGCGGGCAGCTGTGACTGAGCGCTGTAGTTGGCCAGTGAGCGCGATACCTGGCCGCCTTGTGCCCACGGGCGGTCGGGAGGCGACGGCTGCGCAAGGCGCCACCCGCACCGGACGGCGCTGCGACTCGTCCTGCTGTTACGGGTTACGGGTTGCGGGCCAGCTTGCCTTGAGCCGCCTCCAGTCGTTTGCGGTGTCGCCGGAGGCCCAGCGGCATGGAGAGCCAGCACAGGAGAGCGAATGAGGAGAAGAAGGCGAGTGCGTACTGCCGGTCGAGCAGGTTGCCGACGGTGATCAGGAGGAAGAGCGCGATCAGGCCGATGCGGAGCCTCGAATGCCCCTTCGACGTCATCTGCTCCCACGAAGCACGCTGGCGCTCCAGAATCTCCAGTACTGCCGGACGTACCTCCGCCTGCACCGGCGGGTCACCTCGGCGGACCAGCCGTCCGAGGTCCACGTATCGGCTGAGGGTTAAACCGAAGCGGGCGGCGCGCCTTCGCTCCCTGCGAAGGACCACCCACAGGGTTACGACCCCTCCGACGAACACCGTCGCTGCCACCCAGATCCCGGTGACCACACGTCCATTGCTGTTCATGAGCATGCCTGCTGCGAAGCCGACCGGTCCGGACAGCACGAGCAGCAGCGCACACCTCACCACAAGCCGACGGCGCAGCACCGCCTCCTGCTCCTTCGGTCGGGCCTCGGCCATCGGCTGCGAAGTCATAAGCCCCCACCCTGGTGCGGCCGCCCTGAGAGGTACGCGGCGTGACAGTCACCTCGTACCCCTGCCTGCCTCGTTCAAAGGCCGGTCACCTTCGGCGTGCGGTGGGCCACCCTTCCCCGCCCGAGGGCAGATTCCGCCGGGTCACTCTCCGGCCCGGGTCAGATTCCGACCTGGGCGACGGGCAGTTTCTGGCCCCCGCAGGGGTCGCTTTCCGCCCCCGGCCAGCCAGCCCTGGCCGGGGCCGCAGGCGGTGATGTTGAACAGGCAGCGGCTCGCCCGGACTTCGTGACGAAGTTCCGGGCTCGGCTGGGGCAACGAGATGAACGTGGCGGTGTACTTCGACGCCTCAACGCCGGGAACTGTGGCTACTTGATCAGGTGGGCGTCGAGCCAGTCGGCCAGGTCGTGCGCCGACCCGAAGATGTCGTCCCGGTTGGTCGCCTCCGGGAGCGTTGCGGCCCCGGCCGGGGCGCCCTGGTCCTCGCCCACCGCCAGGCCCTCTTCCATGGTGTCGATGAGCTTGTAGGCCTCGGTCCAGAACTCGGGGCCGACGCTCTTCTCGGCGTTCATCGCCTTACGCAGGTCGCGCGCCGCGTCCACGGTGGTGTTCATCTTGTCCCAGCACGTCCCGGCCTCCGTCGTGCACACGTCGTCCAGGTACGCGTTCGCGGCGACGTCCTGGAAGGCCCTCGAAGCCTTGCTGAAGCTGGGCGCCTTCGCTGACGCGGCCGCCGGCTTCTTCGCGTCGGCTTCGGCGTCTCCCCCGCACCCGGACACTCCTGCTGCGGCCACGACGGCGAGTGTGATGCTCGCGGCGGCCCCCCACCCCTTGATCATGCGCAGATCATGCCACGGCCCCGCCGGAGCGGGGCCGTAGTGGGTGATTCAGCCGCTGACTGTGGCTGAATCGCTCCGCTGACCTACGGCCGCAACTTTCGTGACGTGGCGGGGGGGGCAGCGATCCAGACCTGCGAGCGCTCGCGGGTGCCTGACTTGGATATGTGGCCCTTGCACACGTCTGCGGCGGCCTCGACGAGTGGGGCCTCCACGGCGGCTGACTCGTGGAGGCCGGATCTGAGCATCCAGATGGCCAGGGCCAACTACAGCGCTCAGTCACATCAGCGGCGGAGGCCGCCCGGGTGAGCGGCTCCCGCACGGCGGCCACGGCCTGCTTGCTGGCCACCCGTTCCCGGCTCAGCAGCTCAGCCGCGCGCCCGAAGCCCACGAGCCAGCTCTGCACGTCTCTTCCGCCGGCAATCCGGGCCCGAGCGGCGCCACGGGAAGGCGAGCACGGTCAGCAGGAACGTCCGGCCGCGCTCTGCCGGGCCCTCCCACAGCAGTCGGTTGGCGGCGGCCGCGCCCTGCAGCTCCGACACCGCCACCGTCAGCGCATCCGCCTGCACCGGTAGGGCCCCGATTTCGGCGTGCTGCTCCTGGCGGTTGCGGGCGCGGCTGGTCAGCCACGACGCCAGAACGGCGATGACCGCCCCAGAGACGAGCGTGCTGGCCAACTCGATCAGCTTGTCCATCCTCGCAGGCTGGCCGGGCACCGGGCCCGGCGCCCGGCCCGTTGCGCACCTGACGCACAACGCGTATGCGCCTGTTGCCCCCGGTGTCTCGGCCCGGACGCCACGAGACCCCGCCCTGCGCTGCTGCGTCGGTGCGGGGCCTCACACGCGTATCCGCGG
>NZ_JAMJFL010000076.1 GCF_023544665.1 Streptomyces sp. YS415 | reverse complement strand
ACCGCTCGGGGTACGGGCCATACTCGCCGATCGGCAGGTACGGTCCGATGAACTCCCATTCGGTATCCGTCAGTTGCTTTCGCGTCACGCAAGAAGACCTACCGTGGCAGACCCCGCCGCGAAAGCGAATCCGACAGATTGATCACGACTCGATACGCGCCCTAACGGCGTATGACAGTGGTGCGGTATCGCAGATACCCCGGTTTACGCAGATGAGGCGCATGGCTCGCCCGAAAGGGGACGACATGCGCCTGGAGAGGGACGGGCAGCTGCTCCGGGTTTTCACTTCGCTCCGCGCCACCCTGCTGGGGAGGACGGTCCTTCCTGGCCAGCGGCTCAGCTGCTGGTGAGCATGCCTTCGCGCAGGCGGGCCAGCAGACGTGTGATGAGACGCGAGACGTGCATCTGCGAGCAGCCGAGGCGGTCGCCGATCTCCTTCTGGGTGAGTTCGTCGACAAACCGCCGCGGCGTGAGCACGCACGGCAGGCCTCTGCCCGCGCCGGTCGGAGAAAACGATGAGCCGCCGATGACGCCATCGGCGTGAGATCCCTCAGCGGCCGCAACCGCACCGCACCCGACATAGCTCTCCCCTTGCATCACCCGACCACTGGTGAGGAGCCCGACGTGAGCAGTGCCCTTGAACATCCCATGACCCAGGCCTTCGTCGACCCCTACAGCGTCCACCCGGCCGAGATCGCCTGGCCCGACTGGCCCGCCCCCACCGTGCCCGAACACCACGGCGACTACCTCCTGCCGCCGCCCCGTCCCGCAGAACGCCTCAGCACCCCCATCACCCCCCGCGATCAACGCCGCCTGGCCCTGCACGCCGTACTGACAACAGCCGGCATCCCACCCCGGCCCGAAGACCGCGACGCCATCGACCAGCTCGCCGCCCTGCCCGCCAGCATCAACACCACCCTCCAACGCTGGCTGCAGCACACACCATGACACCAGCGGAAAAGCGTGGGTGATGCGGGCGGACCAGAGCAACGTCGGCACCGGCCCAGCCGGCATCGACAACCGCAGCAGCGCACTGCACGCCGCCGCCCGCGACGACACACGAGCCGGATGCCGACACGAGGTACCCGCCCTCATCGCACCGGTGACTGACCTGCTCCACCACGGCCCCGCAGCACCCGTATGGCGTCCCCGTCGAGGACACCCGCTGAATAGGGGCAAAGGGCCCACCAGCAAGCTGACGGGCCCTCATGGAAGAACGAGTTAGCGGTGAGTGCCCTTTACGGGTGGCCGGGCGGCATGCCGCAGCAGGCCACGGTCTCGGTACTGGCCAGCGCCAGCAAGCGGCGCCACCGCCAGTACCGCCGCCAACGCCAGGAACAAACTCAATACGGCTTTGCGCACTGACTCCTCCTGCGAGCAAGATCGAGCTACGGGTGGGTGCCCTTTACGGGGTGCCGGGCGAAACCGGGCCGCAGCAGGCCACGGTCTCCGTCTGGCCAGCGCCAGCAAGCGGTGCTACCGCCAGCACGGCGGCCAGCGCCACGAACAAACCCAGTACAGCTCTGCGCACTGTCTCCTTCTGCACATGCCGGAATAAGAGTTGCGTCATCCTCGCCTCCAGTGCCGCAGCATCGGTCGCGCCGAACGCACGACGGCGTCCCTCCGGCGCGATATCAGCGTCCGCCGACGTGGGGCAGGGTGGTCTTCCGTCCCTGGCTATCGCACAGACGTACGCGCTGCCTCGGTGGGGACGAGTCCATCTCCACGACGATGTGTTGGATGTCGGGCCAAGCCCACTTCCGCACCTGGGCGGCCTACTTGGCGGCCCAGCAGCCCAAGTTGTTCCGGTTCCCCTCCGGCGATCCCAGCAAACCGTACGGCAGATACCCGGACCGGACACCGAGTTCCCACTTATGGACCTGGACGGCGAGACAGGCCAGGGCGAGGGTGCCGAGGGGGAGGAGGGACCGGGGCGCGGAATTACCGGCATCGGCCTCGACGCTCTCCCGATAGGCGACCAGCCGGGCCACGAGGGCGTCCTCGAAGGCGTCCTGGTCGTCGTCGAGGAGTACGCGGAGCAGCCGCTGGTCCGCGCTCAGCTCGTCGCCGACCTCGTCGAGCCGCCGGGCGGCCTCCGCGCGCTCCCCAGCGTCCGGCTTGCGCAGCGGAACCGTCGGCCAGTCGCGGGGCAGATGCCCGACCGCCTCAGCGAGATAGGGGCACAGGGCGTCCATGGCGGCGAGGTCGGCGGGGTCGGAGAAGGAGGTGTACCGGTTATAGGGCACGCCGTCACGGATGGCGGGCGCGTAGTCGCCGCGCAGCAGCAACCCGGTGCCCCGCTCCCAGTCCCACACATGCCCGCTGACGACACACATCTCGAACATGTCGAGCCAGGTCCGCGCGGTGGGCGCCTCCTTGACGACGTCCCGGAAGGTGAGGGGCCCGTCCCCGAACTCGTCGTCGTCCGGGTCCGTGCCGATCCGCTCGCCGACGAGGGGGAACCGGAGTTCCTGGTCCCCGCTCGGGAAGCACATGATGCTCAGCACTCCGTGCACACACTCCGCGGCGGTGACGGCGACCGTGGCAGCCGCAGCGTCGAGCCCCGGCTCCGTCACCGCTCGCGCGGCGACATGGTCGAGCAGTTCGTCCGCCATGGCCCGGATCAGCGTCGGCGAGATGCTGCCGTACCGCAGCGAGTGCCACCGCGTGTAGGCCCGCCCTTCGATATCGTCGAGCGCCTCGGCCAACCGCTGGCCGCCGACATGATGGCATGTCACATTCCGCACGTACCGCGCCCCTTCAGCAACTTCATGACTCGACGAAGGACACTATCAACGGGCACTGACCGAAGCGTCCCGATCCTGAACCACGGGACGCGTGCAGGGGCGGATGCAGCAGAAACCCGTTGGATCCGCCCCCTCTCACCACCGGTCACGTGTCGGTTTGGAAGGTTAGGCCGTGACCGGGGCATAGCGGCTTCCAGGCCATCCATCGTTCTCTCTGACATGAGGGCGTGCTCGAACTCGGCGATCACCC
>NZ_JAMJFL010000075.1 GCF_023544665.1 Streptomyces sp. YS415 | reverse complement strand
CCGCCATACGACGACACCCACTCCGCCGCCTGCTCCGGACCCGTCGCCAGCGACAACATGCCACCATGCCCGGCCAGTTCATCCCGGATCGCAGAGGACCGAAGCGCCACCACCCGGGCGGCGTCGTCCAGGCTCAGGGCACCGACCACCGCGGCGGCGGCGATCTCCCCCTGCGAGTGACCGATGACAGCGGCGGGTTCGATGCCCAGTGACTCCCAGACGGCGGCGAGCGAGACCATGACCGCCCACAGCACCGGCTGGACCATGTCCACCCGTTCCATCCAGCCGTCGTCGTCGCCCCTCAGCACCTCGGTCAACGACCAGTCCACGAACGGCCCCAGCGCCGCCTCGCACTCCACGATCCGCGCCGCGAACACAGGCGAGGACTCCAGCAGCCCCCGCCCCATCCCCAGCCACTGCGACCCCTGCCCCGGAAACACGAACACCGGAGCACCCGACGCAGCAGCCGAACCCGAGACCACATTGCCCGCGACAGCACCGGACGCCAGCGCCTCCAGTCCAGCCGTCAGCTCGGCGCGCTCCCGCCCCCACACCACCGCCCGGTGCTCCAGCGCCGTGCGCCCCGAGACGAGCTGCCAGCCCACATCCACCGGCTCGCCCATCACACCGGCCAGCCGCCCCGCCTGCGCGGCCAACGCCTCCGCCGTACGCCCCGACACCACCCACGGCACCACGGGCGACCCCGACAACCCCTCACGCCCGGCAGCCACCACCGACCCCGACTCGGGCGGCGCCTCTTCCAGGATCACGTGGGCGTTCGTCCCGGAGATGCCGAAGGCGGACACGCCGGCTCGGCCGGGGCGACCATCGGAACGTATCTCCACCGGAGCGGTCAGCAACTCGACGCCGCCCGCCGACCAGTCGACATGCGGGGTGGGCGCATCCACGTGCAGTGTCTTGGGCAGTACGCCCGCCCGCAGCGCCATCACCATCTTGATGACGCCCGCGACACCGGCCGCGGCCTGCGTGTGACCGATGTTCGACTTCACCGACCCCAGCCACAACGGCCGTTCAGCGTCCCGCCCTTGCCCGTACGTGGCCAGCAAGGCATCGGCCTCGATCGGGTCACCCAGCGTCGTACCCGTACCGTGCGCCTCCACCGCATCCACCTCGGCGGCGGAGACCCCGGCGTTGGTGAGTGCGGCCCGGATGACGCGCTGCTGGGACGGACCGTTGGGGGCGGTGAGGCCGTTGGAGGCGCCGTCCTGGTTGATCGCCGACCCGCGCACCACGGCCAGGACCCGGTGCCCCTTGGCGAGGGCGTCCGACAGCCGCTCGACCACCAGGACACCGACGCCCTCCGCCCAGCCCGTTCCGTCGGCGGCGGCCGCGAACGGCTTGCAGCGGCCGTCCGCCGAGAGCCCGCGCTGGCGGCTGAACTCGAGGAAGAGTCCGGGGCTCGGCATCACCGTCACACCGCCCGCCAGGGCGAGGTCGCACTCACCGCCGCGCAGCGACTGCACCGCGAGGTGCAACGCCACCAGCGACGACGAACACGCCGTGTCGACGGTGACGGCCGGCCCCTCAAGCCCGAAGGTGTAGGAGAGGCGGCCGGAGACGACGCTCGCCGCGTTGCCCGTCAGGGAGAACCCCTCGACGACGTCCGGCGTGCGCTCCAGGTCGACCAGATAGCTCGGGTATCCGGCGCCGACGAAGACTCCGCTGTTGGACCCCTTCAGCGACGCGGCGGCGATACCGGCGCGCTCCACAGCCTCCCAGGCGGTCTCCAGGAGGAGCCGCTGCTGCGGGTCCATCGCCAGCGCCTCGCGCGGCGCGATTCCGAAGAGATGCGGGTCGAACTCGGCTGCGTCGTGCAGGAATCCGCCCTGCCGGGTGTAGGTGGTGCCGGGGTGGGCGGGGTCGGGGTGGTAGAGCCCGTCCAGGTCCCAGCCGCGGTCGGCGGGGAAGTCCCCGACAGCATCCACGCCCTCGGTGACCAGCTGCCACAGGTCCTCCGGCGAGGCCACGCCACCGGGGTAACGGCAGGCCATGCCGACGATCGCGATCGGCTCGTCCGCCGCAACGGCCGAAGGGGCCGGGGTGACAACGGTCGCCTCCTCCGCACCCCAAAGCTCGCTGTGCAGATGATCAGCCAGACGAGCCGGTGTGGGGTGGTCGAAGACGATCGCGGTGGGAAGGCGCAGCGCCGTGGCGGCAGTGAGCCGGTTGCGGAGTTCGACGGCGGTGAGCGAGTCGAAGCCCTGCTCCTTGAAGGAGCGTTCGGGGTCGACGGACTGTTCGGAGGCATGCCCCAGTACGGCGGCCACATGGACCCGCACCAGCTCCACCAGCCGCCGTTCCCGCTCGGCACGGCCCAGCCCCGCCAAGGTCTCGACCAGACCGCCCGAGCCTTGACTTCCCGCCGTGGTGTCGGCGGTGCGGCGGGTGGTCGCGGGGCGGACAAGTCCGCTCAGTACGGCCGGCATGGTGTCGGCGCCGCGCAGGCCGGCGAGGTCGAGGCGGGCAGGCACGAGAACGGGCTCGGCGGATGCGAGGGCCCGGTCCAGCAGCGCCAGCCCCTCCTCCGACGACAGCGGCGACAGACCCATCCTGCTCAGCCGCCGACGATCCGCCCGGTCCAGCTCGCCCGTCATGGCACTGGCCTGCTCCCACAGGCCCCAGGCGAGGGAGGTCGCGGGCAGTCCCTGCGCGCGGCGGTGATGGGCGAGGGCGTCGAGGAAGGTGTTAGCGGCGGCGTAGTTGGCCTGACCGGCACCACCCAGCACACCCGCCACCGACGAATACAGCGCGAAGAAGGCCAGGTCCGCATCTTGGGTGAGCTCGTGCAGATGCAAGGCGGCCTGGGCCTTGGGCCGCCAGACCGTGGCCAGCTGCTCCGGGGTGAGGGAGGTGACCAGCCCGTCGGCGAGAACGCCCGCCGCATGCACGACACCGGTGAGCGTACGGCCCTCCAGCAGGGCGGCGAGCTGATCACGGTCGGCGGCGTCACAAGCCGCCACTTCGACCCTCGCCCCCAACTGCTGCAGCTCAGTGACCAGTTCGGCGGCACCCGGCGTTTCCAGCCCACGGCGGCTGGTCAGCAGCAGATTCCGCGCTCCGTACTCAGTGACCAGATGACGGGCGACCAACGCCCCCAGAGTCCCCGTACCGCCGGTGATCAGCACGGTGCCGTCCGGATCCACCGGCACCGGCATGGTCAGAGCGACCTTGCCGACATGCCGGGCCTGGCTGATGAACCGGAACGCCTCCGGAGCCCG
>NZ_JAMJFL010000074.1 GCF_023544665.1 Streptomyces sp. YS415 | reverse complement strand
TGAACAACAGCTCCAGCGCCGCGGTTGGCAGCTCACCGAGGTCCACCGTGCCGTCCGGCAGCTCCGGGCGCCCCGCCGCGAGCCCCGCCAGCATCGAGACCAGATCGAGCACCATGAACGCCACGAACACGCCGGCGATCAGCACCACGAGTCCGAGCGGCGCACGCCACCAGCGGTGATGCCCGGTTCGACGCGCCATCCGGTGATAGGGAAGGGGTGGCGTGGCGGAAGCAGTAGTTGTCATGTCCAACAGCATCGCCCCGGCATCGCGCCGGTACGTCCGCCGGCCGCAGGATCAACGGCTCTACCAATGGGTGCAGACGGCGCTCAACCCGGGGTGGACCGGGGCCGGGTGAACCCGCTGTGCCCAGGGGGCGTTGTACGAAGGTGCACGGGTGGGTGAGGCGCCCTCCCGGTGGGCGTGATCGGCCGAACTGTGCCGGGCCCAGCGGATCATGGAGGAAGACGCGATGACACCCGTCCCCACGCAGGCCCCGGCACCCTTTGGCCCGTGCGGCTCGGCCACCCGCCCTCGCAACGGCTTCGCCGTGGCCGCCCCGCTGTTCGGCCTCGCGGCCCTGGTTCTGACCTGGACGGGGTTCGGCGGGATACTGCTGGGTCTGCTGGCCGTGATCCTGGGCGTGCTGGGCGTCCTGCGCAAGAGACGCGGCGTCGCCACCCGCGGTGTACTGCCGGTCATCGGCGCGGTGATCGGCACTGTCGCGGTCGCCACCTCGACGGTGGCGCTCGTCGTCGGGGTCTCGGTGCTTGAGTCCGAGGAGTTCCAGACCTACTCCGAGTGCGTCGACCAGGCCGTCGGCCAGGCCCAATGGGACCGGTGCGCCGAGGAGTTCGACCGGAGCATGCCGGACTGACCGGCCGCCGCCGGGCCCCCGCCGGGTCCGGTCACCGGCTCAGTGCGGTGCGGCGGGCGAGTCCTCCAGCGAGCCCTGGGGCCGGATCAGTCCGGACTCGTACGCCAGGATCGTCGCCTGTACGCGGTCGCGCAGCTGGAGCTTGGTGAGCAGCGCGTTGACGTGCGACTTGACCGTGCCGGTGGTCACGCCGAGCTGCACTCCTATCTCGGCGTTGGTCAGACCGGAGGCGATCAGCAGGAGCACCTCCCGTTCGCGCGGGGTGAGCTGGGCGAGTTGGCCGGAGATCTCCGGCGGCAGCGGGGCCCCTTGTGCGAACTGCCCGATCAGGCGCCGGGTGACGGTCGGGGCGAGGATGCCCTCGCCTGCGGCGACCACTCGGATCGCGGTGAGCACGTCCTCGGGCATGGCGTCCTTGAGCATGAACCCGGACGAGCCGGCGCGCAGCGCCTCGTAGACGTACACGTCCAGGTCGAAGGTGGTCAGGACGAGCACCTTCGGGCTGCGCTGCAGGGCGGTGATCAGCCGGGTGGCGGTGAGCCCGTCCATGCCGGGCATGCGGATGTCCATCAGGACGACATCGGGGGCGGTCTGTTCGGCGAGCGCTACCGCGCTGGCGCCGTCGCCCGCCTCACCGACCACGGTCAGATCCGGTTCGGCGTCGACGACGGCGGCGAATCCGGCGCGCACCACCGCCTGGTCGTCGACGACCAGTACGCGTATGGCGATGGCAGGACCTCCTACACGAGGGCCGGCACGTTGCCGGCCGGGATGGACACCCGCAGCGTACCGGCCCGGTCCACGCTCATCCGCCCCGCCGCCGACTCCGCCTGCACGCGCAGCCGTTCGGCGACGGGGCCGGCCGCCGCGAGGGGCACCCCGGTGACCGCGATGTGCACCTGGCCGCGCCGGCGGCGCAACGTCACCCGGACCGCGCCGCGGTCGCCGGCGCCGAGAGCCGCTTCCACCACCCGGTACACCGTCAGGGACACCGGTACCGGCAGGTCCTCGACGGCGCGCGGCAGTCCGCTGACGCTGACGTCGCGGCCGGTGGCGCGCAGGACCCGGCACAGTTCGGCCAGGTCGGCCGCGACGGGCTGTGGGGAGTGGTGTCCTTCGGTCTGCGTGGCGCCGCGCAGGCTGCGCAGGAGTTCCCGCATCGCCGCGAGCGCCGCACGGGCCTCGGCGGCCACCTCGTCCTGCTTCTTCTCGCCTGCCAGGGCCACCATGCGGGTGGTGCAGCGCAGGACGGTTTCGTGCAGTTCGGCGGCGATCAGGCGCCGTTCGGCGGCGGCTTCCAGCGCGGCCTGGTGCAGGGAGTGGCTGAACGCGTCCTCTTCGCGGGTGACGACCCGGATCCGTCGCCGCCGGACGCCCGTGCCGACGGCCCACAGGGTGACCAGCAGCGGGCCTGTCACGCACAGGATGAGCCATGCGGTCCAGCTCACCGCGCCCGGCTCGTCGCGCGGCAGTACCAGGATGTCGGCGGTCGCGGCCGTTACGGTCAGCGCTGTCACCAGGTTGGCGACGGCGGCGAGGGCGGCCCCGAGGGCACGCGCGGCGCGGCGGCCGTAGGCGGCGACCGCGTACACCGCCATCGCCTCGGTCACCATGGCGGACGGCAGCAGGCCGGCCCAGTCCGACGGCATCAGTCCGGCGGCGAACGCGGCGGGCACCAGCCAGGCGGTCGCTGCGACGCCCGTGAGCGCGGCCGCGGGGGCGCTGCGCCGCCACAGCAGGGGCAGGGCGTGCACGGTCAGCAGCAGGGTCAGGACCAGGGCGCCGAGGGTGTCGCCGGGAAGCGCGCCGTCCGCGACGCCGGACAGGGTCACGTACAGCGGCAGCGTCACGGCGGTCACGCCCAGCAGCACGTCAGCCAGGCGCTGTTCGCGCCGCAGGTCGCGGCGCCGCACGGCCGTGTCCGGCCGGACCGGTCCGGTGGTGTCGGGCAGGGCGGCGGTCACCCGCCAGCCGCCGTCGCCGTCCGGCTGCGCCGTCAGTTCGCCGCCCGCGGACGTCGCCCGTTCCCGCATGCCCGTGAGGCCGTTACCCGAACCCAGTCCGGTGGTGGCCCGGGTGCGCTCCTCGGCGGCGCGCGGCGCGCCGTTGGCGACCAGCAGGTGCAGGGCGCCGTCCGCGCGCCGGATCTCCACCCGCACCGGAGCGCCGGGCGCGTGCCGCAGCGTGTTGGTGAGGGCCTCGCGGACGATGCCGAAGGCCGCCTCGGCGGCGGGGCCTGCGAGGTCGTCGGGCAGGTCCGCTTCGACGGGGCGGCCCAGGCGGCTGAACCCGGTGATCAGCTCCCGCATTCTGCCGCTCATCGGCCGCGGGTCGGGGGCCTCGGTGTGCCGCATCGCGTCGGCCAGCCGGCGCAGCGCGCTCAGGGTCTCCTCGCCGGTGCGGACGGCGAACTCCATGGCTTCCTCGGCCAGTTCGGGCCGGGTGCTGCCGAGCCTGCGGGCCGCGTCCACAGTCACCACCACGGAGGTGAGGTGGTGGGCGCTCACGTCGTGCAGTTCCCGGGCGAGCCGGTGGCGTTCGTTGTCGGCGGCGTGCCGCCGTTCCTCCTCGGCCCGCGCCAGCTTTCCGGCCGCCGCCCACCGGCCGCTCAGCCACTGCCGCCGTGCCTCGCCGAGTCCCGCGCAGGGCACGTACATCGAGGCCGTGATGCCGAGCTGGGTCAGCGCCGCCGCGGCCGAACTCCCGTAGAGGAGGTCCGGAAGCCACACACAGCCGACGACGATGACCGTGCACAGGGCCGTAGTGCGTCCGCCGCAGCGGACCGCCACTGAGTAAAGAGCCACGAACACCGCCAGGTTGGCGAAGTGCTCGGGGGCGGCCAGCGTCCCGATCAGCATGCCGGCCACCGTCCCGGCGAGCGCGACCAGGGGCTCGCTGCGCCGCCGTCCCAGCGCGACGAGTTGCAGGACGAACCCTGCCACCATGCCCGCGGGCAGCAGGACTCCGGAGACCTCACCCGACGAGAGCACGATGGCGAGGATGCCCGCGTTGGGCAGCGTGAGGACGGTCGGCAGCAGCCAGTTGCGTATGGATTCCATGTCGGGTGTGAGCGTAGGCCACCCGCGCCGCGCCCGCGTCTGCCCCGGGTGGAGGGGGTGTCTCCACCCCGGGATAGAGGCCGTGTTCGTGCCGGTGGCGGACGCCCCGGCCGCACCGCGCGGAGATGCTGGTGCACATGACCGCTGAACCTCTGCTCACCGCGCTTCCCTACCACCGGATGGCGCGCTACACCGGGCATCACCGTTGGTGGCGTCCGGTGCTCGGACTCCTGCTTCTGCTCACCGGCCTGGTCGTCGCCTTCCTGGTGATCGACGCGGTGGTCCACGGTGCGGGTCCCGCCGCCGGGATGCGGGAGCTGCCGGACGGCTCGGTGCGGTTCGGTGATCGGGTGACGACGGCCATGGGGCTGTTGGTCG
>NZ_JAMJFL010000073.1 GCF_023544665.1 Streptomyces sp. YS415 | reverse complement strand
GGCCGTTCAAGTAGCTCTCGGGCAGGGGCATTTCCGTCTCATCGAGGTCAGTGCTCACCCGGTGCTCACCATGGGCGTGCAGTCGATCGCCGAGGCGGCGGAGAAGCGGGTCACGGTCGTCGGCACCCTGCGCCGGGACGAGGACGAGAACGCTCGCTTCCTCGCGAACGCGGCCGAACTCTGGGTAAACGGAACAGACATCGACTGGTCCGCCGTCTACGCGGGCCGCCTTGTCACTCCGGTCGACCTTCCGACGTACGCCTTCCAGCGTGAGCGGTTCTGGCTGGAGGCGGCGAGGTCCACGGGCGATCCCGCCGAGCTGGGGCTCGGTGCCGCAGAGCACCCGCTGCTCGGTGCCGCGGTGAGTCTTGCCGCCGATGGAGGGCTGGTCCTCACCGGCCGGCTGTCTCTTCGTACGCATCCCTGGCTCGCGGACCACGCGGTTGCCGGAACGGTCCTCTTCCCCGGTACCGGGTTCGTGGAACTGGCGATCCGCGCCGGGGACGAGGTCGGTTGCGGCCACCTCGCCGAGCTCACTCTCCAGGCACCCCTCGCCCTGCCCGAGACCTCGGCCGTACAGGTCCAGGTCGTCCTTGCGGCCCCTGACTCCACCGGCCGCCGGGCTTTGACCATCCACTCGCGCCCTGACAATTCCGGCATCGAGTCCCCGTGGACCACACACGCCGTGGGCGCCATGTCCGCGGAGGCGGGCCAGGTCCCGGCCGGCGAGTTCGCCGTATGGCCCCCGCAAGGCGCCGAAGCCGTCGACGTGTCGGACTTCTACTCGGCGGCGGCAGCCTCGGGATACCACTACGGGCCGGCGTTCCAGGGGCTGCGTGCGGTGTGGAGGCGCGGGGACGAAGTCTTCGCCGAGGTCGAACTGGGCGAGTCCGAGCGGGCGGAGGCGGTGCGATTCGGGATGCATCCGGCGTTGCTTGATGCGGCGCTGCATGCGGTGTTGCCGGTGGACGGCGGTGAAGTGCGGCTGCCGTTCGCGTGGTCGGGTGTGTCGTTGTCGGCGGTGGGTGCGTCGGCAGTGCGGGTGCGGTTGGTGCCGGTGGGTGAGGGTGCGGTGTCGGTGTGGGTGGCCGATGCCGAGGGCGCCGCGGTCGCCTTCGTGGAGTCGCTCGTGCTGCGCCCGCTGGAGCGGGTGGAGTCGGCCGTACGGGATGCCCTGTTCCGGGTGGAGTGGACGCCCTTCACTGCTCCTGCTGGGCACGACGAGCCCGACTGGGTGCTGCTCGGCGACGTGTCCGGCCAGGAGCTGTCCTCGCTGGCCGAGGCCGCCGTCCCCGCGCTGGTGGTGTGGAGGCCGCAGGTGCCGGAAGGTGCCACGGCCGGAGTCGTGGCCGGTGCGGTGCTTTCCATGGCGCAGGAGTGGCTGGCGGACGAGCGGTTCGCCGAGTCGCGCCTGGTCGTCGCCACACGCGGCGCCGTCGCCACCGGCACCGAGGGGCCCACTGACCTCGCCGGATCCGCGGTGTGGGGGCTGGTGCGTTCGGCGGAGGCGGAGAATCCCGGGCGGTTCGGCCTGGTCGACCTGGGTGCCGACACCGATGGGCTGGCGCCTGCCCTTGCCGCGCTCGGGGCGGGGGAGTGGCAGATCGCGGTGCGCGGAGGCGAGGCGCTGGCACCCCGCCTGGTGCGCGCACCCGCTTCCGGCGGGTCGATTGGCTTCGGTGACGGTGCGGTGCTGGTCACGGGTGGTACGGGGACGCTGGGCGGGTTGATCGCCCGGCACCTGGTGGCGGAGCATGGGGTGCGGCGGCTGGTGCTGGCCAGTCGTCGCGGGGCCGAGGCGCCCGGCGCCGCGGAGCTGGTGGCCGAGCTGACGGCCGCGGGTGCCGTCGCCGAGGCGGTGGCCTGCGATGCCGCCGATCGTGAGGCGTTGGCAGAACTGCTCACCGCGCATCCCGTCACCAGTGTCGTGCACCTCGCCGGTGTCCTCGACGACGGTGTCGTCACCTCGCTGACCCCCGGCCAACTCGACGCGGTGCTGCGTCCGAAGGTGGACGCGGCCGTGAACCTGCACGAACTGACCCGCGACCTCGACCTCTCCGCCTTTGTCCTCTTCTCCTCCGCCGCCGGTGTCTTCGGCACGGTGGGCCAGGCCAACTACGCCGCTGCCAACGCCTACTTGGACGCCCTGGCCCAGCACCGCCGCGCCGAAGGGCTGCCCGCCACCTCGCTCGCCTGGGGGCTGTGGGCCGACGCCAGCGGAATGACAGGCACGATGACCGAGGCCAGCTTGGCACGGGTCGCCCGGCAGGCGATGACCCCGCTGACCTCCGCCGACGGACTGGCCGCCTTCGACGCCGCCATGGCACACGGCGATGCGCACCTCGTGCCGGTCGCCTTCGACTGGGCCGCCCTGCGCGCTCGGGCCGGTACGGGCGCACTGCCCCCGCTCCTGCGCACCCTCGTGCCCACGACGGTTCGCCGCGCCGCCAGTTCCGACCGCACCGAGTCCGGCGGATCCACGCTGGCCCGCCGGCTTCTCGCCCTCCCCGTGACCGAGCGCGAACCGGTCGCACTGGACGTCGTCCGCACCCACGTCGCCTCCGTCCTCGGGCACGCCGGAACGGCTCTGATCGGAGCCGACCGGACGTTCAAGGAGTTGGGCTTCGATTCGCTGCTGGCGGTGGAGCTGCGGAACCGGCTGGGCGAGGCGGTGGGGCTGCGGCTTCCGGTGACGTTGGTGTTCGACTATCCGACGCCGATGGCGGTAGCGGGTCTGCTGGTGGGCGAGTTGGTGGGATCCGCGGAGGGGGTGGATCCCGGTGGCGCGGTTCCTGCGATCGCCGCTGGCGTGACGGACGATCCGGTTGTCATCGTCTCGGCTGCCTGCCGCTATCCGGGTGGTGTGTCGTCGCCGGAGGATCTGTGGCGGCTGGTGGCGGAGGGCCGGGACGCGGTCGGCCCGTTCCCGGCGGACCGTGGATGGGATCTGGAGAAGCTGTTCGACCCGGATCCGGGCGCGTTCGGCAAGTCGTACGCGAACGAAGGCGGGTTCCTGTACGCCGCCGCCGAGTTCGATGCCGGTCTGTTCGGGGTCTCGCCACGTGAGGCGGTGGCGATGGATCCGCAGCAGCGGTTGCTGCTGGAGACGTCGTGGGAGGTGTTCGAGCGGGCGGGCATCGCGGTGGACTCGGTGCGGGGGAGTCGTACCGGTGTCTTCGCGGGCGTGATGTACCACGACTACGCCAGTCGGCTTCCGAGCATCCCCGAGGACATCGAGGGCTACATCGGGACCGGAACCTCCGGAAGCGTGGTCTCCGGCCGCCTCGCCTACACCTTCGGCCTGGAAGGGCCCGCGGTCTCCGTCGACACGGCCTGCTCCTCCTCCCTGGTCGCCCTGCACCTCGCGGCCCAGGCACTGCGCCAGGGCGAGTGCGACCTGGCTCTGGCGGGCGGTGTCACGGTCATGCCGACGCCGGGGACGTTCATCGACTTCAGCCGTCAGCGCGGGCTGGCCGCGGACGGCCGCTGCAAGTCGTTCGCGGCTGCGGCGGACGGCACGGGGTGGGCCGAGGGCGCGGGCGTGCTGCTGCTGGAGCGGCTGTCGGACGCGCGCCGTAACGGCCACCAGGTGCTGGCGGTGGTGCGGGGCTCGGCGATCAATCAGGACGGTGCGTCGAATGGTCTTACGGCGCCCAACGGACCTTCCCAACAGCGCGTGATCCGCCAGGCGCTCGCCAGTTCAGGGCTCTCCGCCGTTGACGTGGATGCCGTCGAGGCGCACGGCACGGGGACCACCCTGGGTGACCCGATCGAGGCGCAGGCACTCCTGGCCACGTACGGCGAGGGCCGCGGGGCCGATCGGCCGCTGTGGCTCGGGTCGATCAAGTCGAACATCGGGCACGCGCAGGCCGCGGCCGGTGTTGCGGGTGTCATCAAGATGGTGATGGCGATGCGGGCAGGTGTGCTGCCGCGCACCTTGCACGTCGACGAACCGACCCCGCACGTCGACTGGTCCGCGGGCCATGTCTCCCTCCTGACGGAGGAGCGTGCTTGGGAGTCGCCCAGCGGCGTGCGGCGAGCGGGCGTCTCCTCCTTCGGGGCCAGCGGGACGAATGCGCACGTCATCTTGGAGGAGGCGCCGGAAGTTGCGGTCGCGATTGAGGCGCCGTCTTCGGTTGGTGGGGTGCTGCCGTGGGTGCTGTCGGCCGGGTCTGCCGAGGGGCTGGTGGCGCAGGCCGGGCGGTTGTCCGGGGTGGCCGGGGCGTTGGATCCGGTGGATGTGGGCTGGTCGTTGGCGACCGGTCGGGCCGGGCTGGGGCATCGCGCGGTGGTGTGGGGGCGTGACCGTGAGGAGCTGACGGCGGGGCTGGCTTCCGTTGAGTCCTCCGGTGCTGTGCTGGACGGTCGCCTTGCGGTGATGTTCACGGGGCAGGGGGCGCAGCGGGCGCGAATGGGTGCGGAACTGGCCGCCGAGTTCCCGGTGTTCGCGCAGGCGTTGGACGAGGTGTGCGGCGGATTCGAGGGGCTGCTGCCGGGGTCGCTGGCGGAGGCGCTGTCGGCTGACAGTGAGGTCTTGGATCGTACGGTCTTCACGCAGGCCGGGTTGTTCGCGGTGGAAGTGGCTCTGTACCGGCTGGCGGAGTCGTGGGGTGTGCGCCCGGACTTCGTGGCGGGGCACTCCATCGGTGAGTTGGTCGCTGCGTATGTGGCGGGGGTGTTCTCGCTGGAGGACGCCTGTCGACTTGTCGCTGCACGGGGTTCGTTGATGCAGGCGCTGCCCGAGGGCGGGGCGATGCTCGCGGTGCAGGCCGGTGTCGAGGATGTGCTCGCATTTGTCGGGGACCGGGTTGATGTGGCTGCCGTCAACGGGCCCACGTCCGTGGTCGTTTCG
>NZ_JAMJFL010000072.1 GCF_023544665.1 Streptomyces sp. YS415 | reverse complement strand
GGAAACCACCACCGACGTGGGCCCGTTGACGGCAGCCACATCAACCCGGTCCCCGACAACCGCGAGGACATCCTCAACGACGGCCTGCACCGCGAGCATCGCCCCACCCGCAGGCAACGCCTGCATCAACGAACCCCGCGCCGCCACCAGACGACAGGCATCCTCCAGCGAGAACACCCCCGCCACATACGCAGCGACCAACTCACCTATGGAATGGCCCGCCACGAAGTCCGGGCGCACACCCCACGACTCCGCCAGCCGGTACAGAGCCACTTCCACCGCGAACAACCCGGCCTGCGTGAACACGGTCTGATCCAGCAATCCATCGTCGGCCGACAACACCTCCTGCAGCGGCCGAGGCAGCAATCCGTCGAACCCGGCACACACTTCAGCCAGTGCCTGCGCAAACACGGGGAACCCAGCCGCCAGTTCCACGCCCATCCGCGCCCGCTGCGCCCCCTGCCCCGTGAACAACACTGCGAGGCGCCCGTCCATCACGCCACCGGAGGACTCCACCGAGGCCAGCCCGGCCGTCAACTGCTCCGCATCCGAGCCCCACACCACCGCGCGATGACCCAGCCCGGCCCGACCGGTCGCCAACGACCAGCCCACATCCACCGCATCCAACGCCCCGGCCACCCCGGACAACCGCCCGGCCTGCGCCACCAGCGCCTCCGGCGACCCGGCCGACAACACCCACGGCAGCACCCCACCCACCGAAGACGGGGCCTCAACCGCGACCGCAGCCTCCGGCGCCTCCTCCAAGATGACGTGGGCATTCGTCCCGCCGATGCCGAACGCCGACACGGCAGACCGGCGCGGACGACCCGTCTCGGGCCACTCGACACCCTGGGTGAGCAACTCGACCGAGCCCATCGACCAGTCCACATGTGGGGTCGGTTCATCGACGTGCAAGGTGCGCGGCAACACACCCGCCCGCATCGCCATCACCATCTTGATGACACCCGCGACACCGGCCGCGGCCTGCGCGTGCCCGATGTTCGACTTCACCGACCCCAGCCACAACGGCCGTTCAATCTCTCGCCCCTGGCCATACGTGGCCAACAGCGCCTGCGCCTCGATCGGGTCACCCAGCGTCGTCCCCGTGCCGTGCGCCTCCACGGCATCCACATCTGCGGGGGAGAGCCCTGCACTGCCCAGCGCCTGGCGGATCACGCGCTGTTGCGACGGCCCGTTCGGCGCCGTAAGACCATTCGACGCGCCGTCCTGATTGATCGCCGAGCCTCGCACCACCGCCAGCACCTGATGACCGTTACTACGCGCATCCGACAGCCGCTCCAGCAGCAGCACGCCCGCGCCCTCGGCCCACCCCGTGCCGTCCGCCGCAGCCGCGAACGACTTGCAGCGGCCGTCCGCCGCCAGCCCACGCTGACGGCTGAACTCCAAGAAGGTGCCAGGGGTGGGCATCACGGTGACACCGCCGGCGAGGGCCATGTCGCACTCGCCGCTCCGCAGCGCCTGGACGGCCATGTGCAGGGCGACCAGGGAGGAGGAGCAGGCCGTGTCGACGGAGACCGCCGGTCCTTCCAAGCCGAAGGTGTAGGCGAGGCGGCCGGACAGGACGCTCGCCCAGCTGCCGGTGCCGAGGTAGCCCTCGACCTCCTCCGGGACGTGGTGCAGTCGGCTGGCGTAGTCGTGGTACATCACGCCCGCGAAGACACCGGTACGACTCCCCCGCACCGAGTCCACCGCGATACCCGCCCGCTCGAACACCTCCCACGACGTCTCCAGCAGCAACCGCTGCTGCGGATCCATCGCCACCGCCTCACGCGGCGAGATCCCGAACAGACCGGCATCGAACTCGGCAGCGTCGTACAGAAACCCGCCCTGCTGGGCGTACGAGGTACCGGCGTGCGCCGGGTCAGGGTGGTAGAGCTTCTCCAGGTCCCAGCCCCGGTCGTCGGGGAAGTCCCCGACCGCGTCCCGGCCCTCCGCCACCAGCCGCCACAGGTCCTCCGGCGACGACACACCACCCGGATAACGGCAGGCAGCCGAGACGATGACCACCGGATCGTCTGTCACCCCAGCGGCGACCACGGCAGCCGCCCCCTCAGCCGCCGCCTCGTCGGCGGACCCCACCAGCTCGCTCAAAAGCAGGCCCGCCACCGCCATCGGCGTCGGATAGTCGAACACCAGCGTCGCCGGAAGCCGCAGCCCCACTGCCTCACCCAGCCGGTTCCGCAGCTCCACCGCCAGCAGCGAATCGAAGCCCAGCTCCTTGAACGTCCGGTCGGTGTCGACCGTCCGGTCCGCGGCATGCCCCAGGACGAGCGCCACGCTGGACCGGACCACTCCGAGGAGTTCGTGCTGCTGCTCCTCGCGGGAGAGCCCGGCCAGCCTGCGGGTGAGCGAGTCGGCGGCGGCATCGCCCTGGAGGCCGGTGGCCGTGCGGCGTACGGCGCCCCGGACGAGTCCGCGCAGGAGCGGCGGTACGGCACCGTCGGCGGCCTGGGCGCGTATGGAGGTGGTGCTGAGCCTGGCGGTGACGAGCAGCGGCTCGTCCGTGGTGAGAGCGGCGTCGAAGAGGGCGAGGCCTTGGTCGGAGGGGATGCCGACGATGCCGGCGCGCGCCATGCGGGCGACGGCGGTCCGGTCCATGTGCCCGGTCATCCCGCTGGCGTCGGCCCACAGTCCCCACGCCATGGACGTCGCGGGCAGCCCTTCGGCCCGGCGTCGCTGGGCGAGGGCGTCCAAGTAGGTGTTGGCGGCGGCGTAATTGGCCTGACCGGGGCCGCCGAAGACGCCGACGACAGAGGAGAAGAGGACGAAGGCGGAGAGATCGAGGCCCCGCGTCAGCTCGTCCAGGTTCACGGCCGCGTCCACCTTCGGACGCAGCACCCGGTCGAAGTGCGCAGGGGTCAGCCCGGTGACCACGGCGTCGTCCAGGACGCCGGCGAGGTGCACCACACCCGTGACGGGATGTGAGGCGAGCAGCGTCGCCAATGCCTCACGGTCGGCGGCATCGCACGCCACCACCTCGGCAACCGCACCCGCGGCCGTCAGCTCGGCCACCAGGTCCGCCGCCCCCGGAGCCTCGGCGCCACGACGACTGGCCAGCACCAGCCGCCGCACCCCGTGCTCCGCCACCAGGTGCCGGGCGATCAATCCGCCCAGCGTCCCGGTACCACCCGTGACCAGCACCGCACCGTCACCGAAGTCGATCGACCCGCCGGAGGGGGTGGAACGGGCAAGGCGTGGTGCGAGTACGTGACCGCCGCGCACCGCGATCTGCCACTCCCCCGCCCCGAGCGCGGCAAGGGCAGGCACCAGCCCATCGGTGTCGGCACCCAGGTCGACCAGGCCGAACCGCCCGGGATTCTCCGCCTCCGCCGAACGCACCAGCCCCCACACCGCGGAGGCCACGAGATCGGTGGGCCCGTCGCTGTCCGTCCCCACCGCACCCCGCGTCACCACCACCAGACGCGACTCGGCGAACCGCTCGTCCGCGAGCCAAGTCCGTGCGGTCTCCCAGGTGTTCAGCACCGCACGGTGCACGGCGTCGGCGGATCCGGAGCCGCCGCCGGCCACCGGGAGGGCCACCACGGAGGGCACTTCGGGGCCGGCCGCGATCTCGTCCAGGCTGCTGAAGAAGGGAACACCGAAGCCGAACGGGTCGGCGTCGCCGAGCAGCGCCCAACCCGGCGCGTCCTGCGCGGCCGGAGCGGCGAACGGCGTCCATTCCACTCGGAACAGAGCGTCCCGTACGGCCGAACCTGCCCGCTCCAGTTCCTCCACCGCAACCGGTCGCAGGGCCAGCGACTCCACGTGGGCCACCGCAGCGCCCTGGGCGTCGGCCACCCACACCGACACCGCGTCCTCACCCACCGGAGCCAACCGCACCCGTACGGCCGAAGCGCCCACCGCCGAGAGCGACACACCCGACCATGCAAAGGGCAAGCGGGCCTGACTGCCGTCCACCGGCAGCACCGCATGCAGCGCCGCGTCCAGCACAGCGGGATGGATCCCGAACCTGGCCGCCTCGCCCTGCTGGCCCTCCTCCAGCACCACCTCGGCGAAGACCTCGTCACCGCGCCGCCACACCCCGCGCAGCCCCTGGAACACCGGCCCGTAGTGATAGCCGGTGTCGCGCAGACGGGCGTACCGGTCGGTGATGTCGACCGGCTCGGCTCCGGCAGGAGGCCAGGCCACCATGTCGACCGAGGGGGCCTGCGGCTCGTCGGCGCCGAGGGTGCCCTCCGCGTGCAGGGTCCACTCCTGGTCGGGAGCGGCGTCCTCGGGACGGGAGTACACCGCGATGGAACGCTGTCCGTCGTCTTGCGGGCCCCCGATGACGACCTGCACCCGCACGCCCGCGGCCTCGGGCAGGAACAGCGGTGCCCGAAGGGTGAGTTCGGTGAGACGTCCGCAGCCGACCTCGTCCCCGGCCCTGATCGCCAGCTCCACGAAACCGGTACCGGGGAAGAGGACCGTGCCCGCGACGGCGTGGTCCGCGAGCCATGGGTGCGTACGAAGAGACAGCCGCCCCGTCAGAACCGCGCCGTCCCCGGCGGCGAGGCTCATCGCGGCCCCGAGCAGCGGATGATCGGTGGTGGCCAGGCCTGCACCGCTGACATCGGCGGTACCCGTGCTGGGCTCCAGCCAGTAACGCTGGTGCTGGAAGGCGTAGGTGGGGAGGTCGACGTGGCTTACGACGCGGCCCGAGTAGACGGCTGACCAGTCGATGTCGGTGCCGTGGACCCAGAGTTCGGCGGCGTTCGCGAGGAAGCGGGCGTTCTCGTCCTCGTCCCGGCGCAGGGTGCCGACGACCGTGATCCGCTTCTCCGCCGCCTCGGCGATCGACTGCACGCCCATGGTGAGCACCGGGTGGGCACTGACCTCGATGAGACGGAAATGCCCCTGCCCGAGAGCTACTTGAACGGCT
>NZ_JAMJFL010000071.1 GCF_023544665.1 Streptomyces sp. YS415 | reverse complement strand
ACGGTCGTTGCCTCAGAACTAACACAGTGGACGCGAGCAACTGAGGACAAGCCCTCGGCCTATTAGTACCGGTCACCTCCACACCTTACGGTGCTTCCAGATCCGGCCTATCAACCCAGTCGTCTACTGGGAGCCTTAACCCCTCAAGGGGGTGGGAGTCCTCATCTCGAAGCAGGCTTCCCGCTTAGATGCTTTCAGCGGTTATCCCTCCCGAACGTAGCCAACCAGCCATGCCCTTGGCAGGACAACTGGCACACCAGAGGTTCGTCCGTCCCGGTCCTCTCGTACTAGGGACAGCCCTTCTCAAGACTCCTACGCGCACAGCGGATAGGGACCGAACTGTCTCACGACGTTCTAAACCCAGCTCGCGTACCGCTTTAATGGGCGAACAGCCCAACCCTTGGGACCGACTCCAGCCCCAGGATGCGACGAGCCGACATCGAGGTGCCAAACCATCCCGTCGATATGGACTCTTGGGGAAGATCAGCCTGTTATCCCCGGGGTACCTTTTATCCGTTGAGCGACGGCGCTTCCACAAGCCACCGCCGGATCACTAGTCCCGACTTTCGTCCCTGCTCGACCCGTCGGTCTCACAGTCAAGCTCCCTTGTGCACTTACACTCAACACCTGATTGCCAACCAGGCTGAGGGAACCTTTGGGCGCCTCCGTTACTCTTTAGGAGGCAACCGCCCCAGTTAAACTACCCATCAGACACTGTCCCTGATCCGGATCACGGACCCAGGTTAGACATCCAGCACGACCAGACTGGTATTTCAACGACGACTCCCCCTGAACTGGCGTCCAGAGTTCACAGTCTCCCAGCTATCCTACACAAGCCGAACCGAACACCAATATCAAACTGTAGTAAAGGTCCCGGGGTCTTTCCGTCCTGCTGCGCGAAACGAGCATCTTTACTCGTAGTGCAATTTCACCGGGCCTATGGTTGAGACAGTCGAGAAGTCGTTACGCCATTCGTGCAGGTCGGAACTTACCCGACAAGGAATTTCGCTACCTTAGGATGGTTATAGTTACCACCGCCGTTTACTGGCGCTTAAGTTCTCAGCTTCGCACGCCCGAAAGCGCACTAACCGGTCCCCTTAACGTTCCAGCACCGGGCAGGCGTCAGTCCGTATACATCGCCTTACGGCTTCGCACGGACCTGTGTTTTTAGTAAACAGTCGCTTCTCGCTGGTCTCTGCGGCCACCCCCAGCTCAAGGAGCAAGTCCTCTCACCGGATGTGGCCCCCCTTCTCCCGAAGTTACGGGGGCATTTTGCCGAGTTCCTTAACCATAGTTCACCCGAACGCCTCGGTATTCTCTACCTGACCACCTGAGTCGGTTTAGGGTACGGGCCGCCATGAAACTCGCTAGAGGCTTTTCTCGACAGCATAGGATCATCCACTTCACCACAATCGGCTCGGCATCAGGTCTCAGCCTCATGTGCGACGGATTTGCCTATCGCACGGCCTACACCCTTACCCCGGGACAACCACCGCCCGGGATGGACTACCTTCCTGCGTCACCCCATCACTCACCTACTACGAGTCTGGTCCGTCGGCTCCACCACTCCCCTTTGCCCGAAGGCTCCAGGGCGGCTTCACGGACTTAGCATCGCTCGGTTCAATGTTTGACGCTTCACAGCGGGTACCGGAATATCAACCGGTTATCCATCGACTACGCCTGTCGGCCTCGCCTTAGGTCCCGACTTACCCTGGGCAGATCAGCTTGACCCAGGAACCCTTAGTCAATCGGCGCAAACGTTTCTCACGTTTGTATCGCTACTCATGCCTGCATTCTCACTCGTGAACCGTCCACCACTGCCTTCCGGCGCGGCTTCACCCGGCACACGACGCTCCCCTACCCATCACAGCCGCCGTTGGGCGTATTGCTGCAATGACACGACTTCGGCGGTACGCTTGAGCCCCGCTACATTGTCGGCGCGGAATCACTAGACCAGTGAGCTATTACGCACTCTTTCAAGGGTGGCTGCTTCTAAGCCAACCTCCTGGTTGTCTGTGCGACTCCACATCCTTTCCCACTTAGCGTACGCTTAGGGGCCTTAGTCGATGCTCTGGGCTGTTTCCCTCTCGACCATGGAGCTTATCCCCCACAGTCTCACTGCCGCGCTCTCACTTACCGGCATTCGGAGTTTGGCTAAGGTCAGTAACCCGGTAGGGCCCATCGCCTATCCAGTGCTCTACCTCCGGCAAGAAACACACGACGCTGCACCTAAATGCATTTCGGGGAGAACCAGCTATCACGGAGTTTGATTGGCCTTTCACCCCTAACCACAGGTCATCCCCCAGGTTTTCAACCCTGGTGGGTTCGGTCCTCCACGAAGTCTTACCTCCGCTTCAACCTGCCCATGGCTAGATCACTCCGCTTCGGGTCTTGAGCGCGCTACTGAATCGCCCTATTCGGACTCGCTTTCGCTACGGCTTCCCCACACGGGTTAACCTCGCAACACACCGCAAACTCGCAGGCTCATTCTTCAAAAGGCACGCAGTCACGAGACACCAAGCAAGCTTGATGTCCGACGCTCCCACGGCTTGTAGGCACACGGTTTCAGGTACTATTTCACTCCGCTCCCGCGGTACTTTTCACCATTCCCTCACGGTACTATCCGCTATCGGTCACCAGGGAATATTTAGGCTTAGCGGGTGGTCCCGCCAGATTCACACGGGATTTCTCGGGCCCCGTGCTACTTGGGTGTCTCTCAAACGAGCCGCTGATGTTTCGACTACGGGGGTCTTACCCTCTACGCCGGACCTTTCGCATGTCCTTCGCCTACATCAACGGTTTCTGACTCGTCTCACAGCCGGCAGACTGTGAAAGAGAGATCCCACAACCCCGCATACGCAACCCCTGCCGGGTCTCACACGTATACGGTTTGGCCTCATCCGGTTTCGCTCGCCACTACTCCCGGAATCACGGTTGTTTTCTCTTCCTGCGGGTACTGAGATGTTTCACTTCCCCGCGTTCCCTCCACATACCCTATGTGTTCAGGTATGGGTGACAGCCCATGACGACTGCCGGGTTTCCCCATTCGGAAACCCCCGGATCAAAGCCTGGTTGACGGCTCCCCGGGGACTATCGTGGCCTCCCACGTCCTTCATCGGTTCCTGGTACCAAGGCATCCACCGTGCGCCCTTAAAAACTTGGCCACAGATGCTCGCGTCCACTGTGCAGTTCTCAAACAACGACCAGCCACCCGTCACACACCAACATCGTCAGTGCTTTACCGGGGCCGGCGACTGAGGAAAACCATTCCCTCAGACACCCAACAGCGCGCCCGGCACACTCCCCGCTCCCCTCGACGTTCCACACCCCGAAGGGCAGTACTAGAAGGAGAAGACGATCAAGTGTGCCGAATAGTCAACGTTCCACCCATGAGCAACCAGCACCAGACGTTCGCTGATGAACTGGCCTCTGAACCAGGCAAGCCCGGTTAAGAAGTGCTCCTTAGAAAGGAGGTGATCCAGCCGCACCTTCCGGTACGGCTACCTTGTTACGACTTCGTCCCAATCGCCAGTCCCACCTTCGACAGCTCCCTCCCACAAGGGGTTGGGCCACCGGCTTCGGGTGTTACCGACTTTCGTGACGTGACGGGCGGTGTGTACAAGGCCCGGGAACGTATTCACCGCAGCAATGCTGATCTGCGATTACTAGCAACTCCGACTTCATGGGGTCGAGTTGCAGACCCCAATCCGAACTGAGACCGGCTTTTTGAGATTCGCTCCACCTCACGGTATCGCAGCTCATTGTACCGGCCATTGTAGCACGTGTGCAGCCCAAGACATAAGGGGCATGATGACTTGACGTCGTCCCCACCTTCCTCCGAGTTGACCCCGGCGGTCTCCTGTGAGTCCCCATCACCCCGAAGGGCATGCTGGCAACACAGGACAAGGGTTGCGCTCGTTGCGGGACTTAACCCAACATCTCACGACACGAGCTGACGACAGCCATGCACCACCTGTCACCCGGCCACAAGGGGGGCACCATCTCTGATGCTTTCCGGGCGATGTCAAGCCTTGGTAAGGTTCTTCGCGTTGCGTCGAATTAAGCCACATGCTCCGCTGCTTGTGCGGGCCCCCGTCAATTCCTTTGAGTTTTAGCCTTGCGGCCGTACTCCCCAGGCGGGGAACTTAATGCGTTAGCTGCGGCACCGACGACGTGGAATGTCGCCAACACCTAGTTCCCACCGTTTACGGCGTGGACTACCAGGGTATCTAATCCTGTTCGCTCCCCACGCTTTCGCTCCTCAGCGTCAGTAATGGCCCAGAGATCCGCCTTCGCCACCGGTGTTCCTCCTGATATCTGCGCATTTCACCGCTACACCAGGAATTCCGATCTCCCCTACCACACTCTAGCTAGCCCGTATCGAATGCAGACCCGGGGTTAAGCCCCGGGCTTTCACACCCGACGTGACAAGCCGCCTACGAGCTCTTTACGCCCAATAATTCCGGACAACGCTTGCGCCCTACGTATTACCGCGGCTGCTGGCACGTAGTTAGCCGGCGCTTCTTCTGCAGGTACCGTCACTTTCGCTTCTTCCCTGCTGAAAGAGGTTTACAACCCGAAGGCCGTCATCCCTCACGCGGCGTCGCTGCATCAGGCTTTCGCCCATTGTGCAATATTCCCCACTGCTGCCTCCCGTAGGAGTCTGGGCCGTGTCTCAGTCCCAGTGTGGCCGGTCGCCCTCTCAGGCCGGCTACCCGTCGTCGCCTTGGTGAGCCATTACCTCACCAACAAGCTGATAGGCCGCGGGCTCATCCTTCACCGCCGGAGCTTTTAACCCCCGCCCATGCAGGCAGAAGTGTTATCCGGTATTAGACCCCGTTTCCAGGGCTTGTCCCAGAGTGAAGGGCAGATTGCCCACGTGTTACTCACCCGTTCGCCACTAATCCCCACCGAAGTGGTTCATCGTTCGACTTGCATGTGTTAAGCACGCCGCCAGCGTTCGTCCTGAGCCAGGATCAAACTCTCCGTGAATGTTTACCCGTGATCGGGTCGACAC
>NZ_JAMJFL010000070.1 GCF_023544665.1 Streptomyces sp. YS415 | reverse complement strand
GCACCACCACCACCGCCCCAGACACCACCAGCACCCCCAACCCACTCGACTCAAACCCGCTCGACACCAACATCGCCACCCCCTCCACCACGCAGGACCAGCGCTCCGCCCCCCACCCCAGTGCCAGCCCCGCTGCCGCCGACTGGCACACCTCACGCAACGCCGCCGCACCCACCCACCATCACCACACCCTGACCATCCTCGACCCCGCCTCCCACCCCCTCGACGAACAGACCACCCACACCACCACCGACTCCCACCTCGAAATCCGCCGCTTCACCCACCACGACCAGCCCTACACCGACGTCACCCTTCACCTGAACATCACCCACCCCCGCGACATCACCCCCCAAGACCTCGCACACGCCTGGCAGCAACTCCACCAAGGCGTCGAGCAGTTCAACAACGCCCGCCACCGCACCCCAGCCGGCGACCACCTCCACCTCACCGTCACCGACGCCACGACCCTGCCCACGCCTCCCCGCCACCAACAGCACATCACCCTCACCCGCAAGACCGAGGAAACGACCCCCACCACCTGGCACACCGAGGCGGACGCCGAAGACCACCACCACAACCTCGCCCGACTCCTCGGCATCACCCTCAGCCACGAAACCAACCAAGCCCTCGCTTACCACCCCGACACCCTCCCCGCCTACACCACCCCGCCCCCACCCGCAGCCCTCCCCACCACAACCACCGGCCCCCGCACACCCACCCCGCTCACCAACCAAGACCTCGCACTCCTGGTCTCAAGCGCCAACAAAGAACTGCTGAATCTGAAACACCTCACACTCGAACCGGTTGACCACGAAAATGTGCGAAAACTCCACGACCTACTCGTCGCACGCGGAGACATCGGAGCCAGGGAACCCCTCGCCGAACGCGGCTACAACATCGCCCAGTACCTGAAGTTCGGCACCATCCCACGCCTACGCGGAGGCGCCCCAACCGAACCCACCGCACCCCACCCCACCGGCGAACCCTCGCACGCAGGACCGGTCGAGCCACCTCCTCCCTACCGCAAAGCCGACAAACTCTCCTTGGCCGGCTACCTGTTCAGCGATGCCGTCATGGGCATATCGCCGGACACCATGAACAGACTCCTCCGGTACGAGTGGTTCGCCAAAGAGGATCTGAAAAATCTCATCGCTGAATTCGCAGTTCCTTATGAGCGCAGAGAGGCGCTGGCTGAATGGGTGGATTCCATAGGCCACGTCCCCAACGACCTCTCCACTTTGGCGGCCTCTTACAACGTCATCCCAAAATATGTGTTCACTCTTTCGTTCGGCATGCGTGTCGCCCCTCAGCATCTGCTCGAGGTGATGTCCCGTAGCCCGAGAATCACCTATCAGCAATGGAGTGAAAGACTGACGGAGCTGTATCACCTGATAAGAAGCGCGTACCCGGAAAGTTCTGCTCGCAACAACGCACGCGGCCACGCCTGGCTGTTCTCGATCGCCGCCAAGTACGAACTGAACTGGGAACAGTTCAAGAACCTGATCGCCCTGCTCGGCGGGGCGGGCGGAGAGGGCGGCTCCGTAACCGTGTTGACACGGATCGACGACGAATCGATCCGAGGCGGGGCGATGGGCGTGCGGCAGCCCGACTACCGGCCGCCGGCCGCAGCTCCCTACGTCAAACCCAGGCTCGGCCCCGGCACCGCCAGCGGCACAACACCCCTGGCCGAGACCCCCCGGCCGTCAAACATGACCTCGAGTGCGTCCGGAGACACGGCCGCACTCCACAACGTTCAGCCGCCGACCGGAACTGGTTCCTCCTCCACCTCCCAGGCAGTCCCGTCCCACCGGCCACCAGCAGCCCTCGACAAGCCACTCCCTCCCCTCCCCCACGAGCCCGAGACTCCCCCCACACCGGTCGCTCCCCCGCGCCCGCAAGGCGAATCACCGGCCGGCCCGTCCACCGCCCCCGGTGACTGGCAGGCAGCACGCAACGCCGCGCCCCCCATCCGCCACCAGCACACCTTCACCATGCCCGGCCCCCATTTCACCCCCCTCAACGACGACAACCCCTCCAGCGCCCTCACCGTCCACTCCCCCCTCGAAATCCGCCGCTTCACCCACCAGGGCGAGCCAGTCACCGAGATCACCCTCCAGTTCCACATCACCCGCCCCGCCGACGTCACCCCCGACCACCTCCAGCAGACCTGGAGCAACCTCCACGCGGCTGCCGCACAGTTCAACAACGCCGCCTACCGCACCCCCGCCGGCGACCGCCTCCACCTCACCGTCGAAGCCACCGAGACCACCCACACCCCCGCCGGAACCGTCACACCTCACCATCGCATCACCCTCACCTCCCGCACCGAAGACACCACCGCCACCACCTGGCACACCGACACCACCATCGACGATCACCACCACAACCTCGCCCAGCTCATCGGCCTCACCCTTGACCACGACGGCCACCACGCCCTCGCCTACCACCCCGACATCACCGACGTCCTCACCACCACCCCCACACCCGCCAACACCACCTCCCCATCCCTACGGCGACGACCCGCCATCAGCAGACGAACCGCCACCACAACGCGCCCGCAGATCCGGCGCCGACCCGTCCCGCCACCACAGGACACCACCGCAGACACCCCGGACTCATCAGTCCCTACAGACGCCACCACCCCCGCTGCAGACCTCACCACCCTCGACGGCCACGGCGTCTCCGCAGTGCTCACCTCCACCACGGACACCACCACCCCCGCGGTGGACCTCAGCACCCTCGGCGGCGAAGACCTCGCACGCTCGCTCAGCCCCACCACGCCCCTCCAGGACTCCGGCGCCGTACACACGAGCGCACTCTCCACCCAAGACCTCGCCCTGATGTTCACGGACGTGCGCAGGGAGCTGAACGCGATACAGGGCGGGGATCTCGTACCGGACAGCCTGGAAGCCCTGCGCGACCTGCACGACAGGCTTCTTGCACAGGGACACGTCTCGGGCAGGGACCCACTCTCGCGGCGCGGTTACGACATCGCCCAGCACCTGCGGTTCGGCACGATTCCACGCCTGCGCGGAGGCGCCCCCGTCGAACCCACCACCCCCCAGGAGACGGGCGGACCGTCCAGCGCCGGACCGAACGAGCCCCCTCCCTCCTACCGGGAGGCACCCGAACTCGCCACCACACGCCTCTGGTCCAGCGAGACGCTTCAGGGCATATCACCGGAAACCAGGCAGAGGCTCCTCAGGTACGAGTGGTTCGACCAGAACGCCTTGGAGAAGCTCATGCGCGACTACGCGGTCGCGCCCGAGCGGGGCGAACTGCTGGCTCAATGGGTGGAGGTCATCGGGCGTGTCCCCACGGACATCGACGCGCTGGCGAAGTCGCACCCGAACCTCCTCCAAGCACCCGAGCTTCTCGGCCTCTCCCTCGCGCTGGGCGCCGATCCACGCCACCTGATAGCGACGATGAGCAGGTCCGAGAGGCGTGCGTACGAGGAGTGGCACTACATCCTGAGGCAGATGCAGGTTTCCATGGCACGGGCCTGGCCGGACCCACGCACATCAGCGTGGATAGCGGCCGTCAGCGCTGAACACGGCCTGAACATGGCTCAGCTCAACGGTCTGACGATCGCACTCAAAGAAGCCAACGTCAGACCCTTCACACCCGTGGACAACGACCTCATTCGGGAAGCCGCGGACATGGCCAAGGGGCACAGGCCCGCCGACTTCCCTCCCCCCGCGCCGCATCACGCCTCCTCCTCAGCCGCGCGGGATGCCGGCTCCAGGCATCCGCAGATCCTCTCCGACGAGGACCTGGCCCTGCTGGTCACCAGCGTCAACTGGGATCTGGTGGGACACGAGAAGCTCAGGGCGGAGGACGGGGACACCGTACGCAGCCTGCACGACGAACTGCTGTGGCACGGGCACATCCTGCCCGGTCACTCCCTCGCCGAGCGCGCCCGGGACATCGCCCGGCGCCTGGAGGCAACGGAACCGGTCGACACCGGCACCGAACCGGGTGACGCTCTTCCTCCCTACCGGAAAGCGGCCAAGCTCACCGTCTCGGATTACCTGCTCAGTCACCTCCGGCTGGGCATCTCCCCGAAGGCCTTGAAGAGGCTCCTCAAGTACGAGTGGTTCGACGAGAAGACGTTGAAGAAATTCTTTACCGACTTCGGGATTGAACGTGGGGAGAGAGACGGGTATGTCCACTGGATAGAGACCCTGGGCCGCATTCCCACCGACATCGCTCTCTCGACGAACTCGTACAGGAACATCGAACCGAGGGAACTTCTTCACCTTTCCCACCTGATCGCGGCGGATCCGCGCGATGTGACACAAGTGATGACCCGGTCCGGGATGCCCACTCACGCATGGGGCTCAACGCTGATCAGCCTGGCTCATCACATATCAGCCGTGTATCCCGCCGCCTCTCTCGCCGCCCACCCGCGCGGCCAGGCGTGGCTCTTCTCGATCGCCGGCAGGTACGGACTGGACCTGGAGCAGCTCAAGGACCTGGCACAGATTCTGGGCACGGGACCCCTGACAGGGTCCGTCGCCGTACTCACGAGGATCGACGACGCAACCGTTCGTGAGGCGGTGCAGAAGGTGAAGCAGCCCGCGAGCAGTACGCCTCCCGCCGCTCTTCCCCGGTCGGCCGAGCCCGTCCCCACGCCGCCCGCCCCCAACCACGCCGGGACCTCCTCACCGGTCGGCCCGTCCACCGCACCCGAGGGGGGGCAGGAGACACGCGACGCGGCCACCCAACCGTCAGAACAACGGCCCGTCATACGCAGAAGGCCCGTCCCCGCCCCCTCAGCCGACCGGGCGATCCGCCGCAAGCCCGTTCCTCCCCCGCAGGACACCACCCCGCTCCCACCGGCCACACCCCCGGCGGCCCGCACCGTCACCGGCCCCTTGGACCCCATCTCCGACCAGGACCTCGCGCTGCTGCTCCCGGACGTGAACAGCAGACTGCGCTCTCCCGACGACCGCCTCAAGCCGGACGACCTGGAAAGCCTGCGCACCGTGCACAACCTGCTCCTCGACGACGAAGGAATACTCGGCTCCGACAACCTCAGGCAACGCGCCGTCAAGATCGCCGATTACCTGACGTCCGACGAGATCCCGCGGCTGCGCGGAGGCGCCCCGACGAGCCCCGGCTCCCCGCCACAGACCGGCGAACCGTCCCGCAGCGGCGACGGCTGGCCCGCGGCACGGGACGCCGCCGCCCCCCTCCTCCACCGGCACACCTTCACCACGCTCTCCGCCGACTTCACCCCCTCCCCCACAGACGGCCCCTCCACCGAAGACAGCGCCACCGACACCCTCACCGTCCACTCCCCCCTGGAGATCCGCCGCTTCACCCACGACGGCGAACCGGTCACCGACGTCACGCTCCATCTCGAGATCACCACCGCTCCCGGCGTCACCCCCGAGCAGCTCGAAGGCGTCTGGACGAAGCTCCGCGCCGCGGCCGCGCAGCTCAACGACTACGCCCACCGCACTCCCGCCGGTGACCGCCTCCACCTCACCCTCACCGACGCGACCGCCCTCCCCCCGTCCGGGCCTCGTCACGTCATCACCCTGACCGGCGACCTACGCGACACCAATGCCACCACCTGGCACACGAGCGCCACCGTCGACGACCACCACGACACACTCGCCCTGTTCACCGGGCTCACCCTCAGCCACGACGACCGACGCGCTCTCGCCTACGCCCCCGACGTCGTCGACGCTTTCACCACCCCGCCCCGC
>NZ_JAMJFL010000007.1 GCF_023544665.1 Streptomyces sp. YS415 | reverse complement strand
GAGCTGGAGTACAGACAGTTCGTGCTGTCCGGACCCGTGCCGACCGCCGTGTTGTTGTTGTACTTCTGGCAGGGGATCACCCTGCGGCTCGGGTCGTTGAGGATCGTGATGCCGCGCAGGGTGGCCACGTCGCCGCGGTTGACGTTGATGCCGACGAGGCGCGCCGTGGTGCCCGTGCCGGTCACCTCGATGTTGCTGAGGTTGACCTTGCGTGTGTACGACGTGGAGCAGTCGCCGCACGAGCGGTAGAGCGTCTTGAACTCGCTGACGGCGAAGTTGGAGATGTTCACCGTGCCGGGACCGTTGTGCTGGAAGACCTTGTCGGCGGCCTTCTTCGCGCCGCCGCCGGTCACCGTGTACGTGGAGCCGCCCCGGAAGGTGGCCGCGTCCTCGCCGACGTCCTCCCACCACACGTTCTGGAGCGTGCAGTTGCCCTCGCAGTGGATGCCGTCGGCGCCGGGTGCGCCGATGATGACGTTCTTCAGCGTGGCGCCGGCCGCGAGCCGGAAGATCGGGTCCTGCCCCTCTTCCTGGCCGTCGCCCGCCAGATTGCCGCTGCCGTAGTACTTCTTCATCCCGCCGTCCACCGTGCCGGAGACGGCGATGGTGGAGCTGACCGGCTGGCTGCCGTTGGGGGTGGGCCAGGTGGCGGCGTGCGCAGCCGGTGCCGTTCCAGTCGTGATCATGCCAACCGTGACGCCGAGTGAGGCGAGTCCGCCGATCAGGGCGCGGCGCCTGGTGTGCCGTGAAGTCATGTCCCGATGCCTTCTACTGAGTGGGGGTTCAGATGCGTCGTGTTCATGTACACGCTTGCTGTTCACCATGCGGAACTGTGAGTGCGTGCAGCGTGGCCGTTTGGGTGAATGCGTCGCGGCTCGGTCACGCTGCTGAACGGAACGTAGAGTGCAAGCGCTTTCTGGTCAACGGTTCGCGCACAACAAATCAGTCAGTCCTGGTCGGAGGCAAGGGCTCTCTGCGCCATCCCGCCCGGCGCAGTCACTCCGCCGCCTCCTTTTCGGAATCCGGATTCCGGGAACCCGCCGGATCAAGAAGTGATCCGCAGCGCGCTGCGGAGATCTGCTCGGGAGGCGACAATAGCCATGGCACACGAGACATCGTCGAGCACGCTGCCCCGACCGCTGCGCATGACGGTCTCCGCGCTCGGCAGGGTGCCCGGCGCCGCGACCGTGGGCAAGGCGGCCGAGGGCGCGCTCGACGTGATCGGCACCGTGTCGCCGCGCGGACGGCGGATCGCGGTGTACACCGGGGCCGGTCTGCTCGGTGTCGCGGGCCTGGTGGAGTGGCCCGTTGCCGTCACCGGGGCGGCCGTGGCCTGGCTGACCCAGCCACGACCCCAGGAACAGCGGGCGGCGCCGGCGACCACCGGCAGGACCGTCACCGCCCAGGCGGCCCCCGACCGGGCCGCCAGGACCGTCACCGCCAAGGCGGCCCCCGACCGGGCCACCACCAAGAAGGCACTGGCCAAGAAGACCCCCACCGACAAGTCGTCCACCGCCCGCCGGGGCCGTCGCACCGAGAACTGAGGGTTGCCATGGGCTTGCTGACACACACCTCGGCCGCCGCGGCCGGTCTCGTCATGGCCGGGCCCCGGCTGCTGGCGCGCGGCGCCGTGCCCGCCGTGAGCGCCGCCGCCGGCGCGGCGGCCGGGACGGCCCGCGCCGGGGTGCGGAGCGCCGACGCCGTCGTCAGGATGACCCGCGTCGCCCGGAACGCGCTGCCGGGCGGCGACGCTCACTGGCGGTCCGGCAAGCGGGCGCATCTGGCCCTGCGGGCCGCGTCGGACCGGGTGCGGCGGGAGGGCGGGACGGCACAGGCCGCGCGGCGGGTGGCCGCGGCCCTCGCGGACCATCCGGAGGTGGCGTACGCCTACTGGGACGGCGGACTGGCCCGCCTGGTGGTGGCCGCGACCGACGAGGCCCTCACCGACCGGGTGGTGGAGAAGGCGACCGCCCTCGCCGAACGGCACGGCCTCGGCCCGGGCGACGAGTCCATCGAGGACATCACCCACCCGGGCGACCCCGGCGGCATCCGCATCGCCGCCGCGGCCCTCCTGGCCGACGCGCTCGGCACCGGCGCCGCGGTCACCGCGTACGCGCTCCGGCTGCCGCCCTCGCCCCGCTTCGTCACCGCCGCCGTCACCCTGCTGCGCGAGAACCCCCGCTTCCGCGGCTGGCTCCGCGACCGCTACGGCCGCGACCGCACCGACCTGATCCTGGCCGCCGTCAACGCCGCCACGCACGGCGCCGGACAGACCCCGACCTCCCTGCTCCTCGACGCGACCCTGCGCTCCTTCCAGCTCGCGGAGACCATGGCCCGGGCCGCCGCCTTCGACACGGTCCACGACCGGCTCTGCTCACCCGACCGCTCCGACGTGCCCCCCGACGCCTGCGCGCGCCCGCCGTTGCGCGCCACCCCCGCCCACGAGTACGCCAACCACGCCGAGACCGGCAGCGTGGTCGGCGCCCTGGCGACCCTGCTGGTCAAGCACGACACCTCCGAGGCCGCCGAAGCCGTCCTCGCCGGCTCCCCCAAGGCCGCCCGCTACGGCCCCGCCGCCTTCAACGCCGTCCTCGGCTGCGCCCTGGCCCGCACCGGAGTCCTCGTGCGCGACCCCGAGCGGTTGCGGCGGCTGGAGACCGCGCGCACCCTCGTCCTGCACCCCAGCGCCCTGTGCACCGGCGACGAGGAGGTCTGCGCGGACGCCTGGACCGAGGCCGTCCTGGACGCCGCCCGCCAGGCCGGCCTGCGCATCGTGGTCGTCGACCATCCCGCCCTGGAGGACTTCACGGCCCTCGCCGACCGCGTCGTACGCGACCGGCCGCTCGCCGACGTGGTGCAGTCGCTGCGCGAACACGGCGGCGTCGTCACCGTCGCCCGACCGGAGTCCGGCGACGACACCGAGGTCTGGAACGGACTGCTCAGCTCCGACGTGGCCGTCGCGCTCGCGGACCGCGACGCGCCCGTGGTGTGGGCCGCGGACGTGGTCGCCCCGGGCGGACTCGCCGACGTATGGCGCCTGCTCATGTCCGTGCCCGTCGCCCGCAAAGTGGGCCGCAGCTCCCAGACGCTGGCCCGCTCCGGCGCCGCGCTCTCCGGGCTGCTCGTCGCCGTCGGCGAGTCCCGGCGCGGCCGGCACAGCCTCCTGCCCGGGCTCAAGCACGCCCCCGTCGACCTGGGCGCCGCGTTCGCGCTGCTGTCCGGAGCGCGCGGCGCCGTCGGCGTGGCGACCACCCGCGCCCCGCACCCCCGCGCGCGGGTGGCCTGGCACGCCCTGCGGCCCTCCGACGTACGGGCCCGGCTGCGCCGCCGCACCGAGGGGGAGCCGTCGGTCGTGGAGCAGGCGACCACCCGCGTCCAGCGGGCCGCCGACGCCGCGGCACGCGTCCCCGCCCTGGCGCCGGCCCGCTGGACGCTGCACCTGGCCCGCGCCGTGCGCGGCGAACTGGACGACCCCCTCACCCCGGTGCTCGCGGTCGGCTCGGCGGCCTCGGCGATCCTCGGCTCGGCCATGGACGCCCTGCTCGTCGTCGGCGCACTCGACCTGAACGCCCTGGTCGGCGGCATCCAGCGGCTGCGGGCCGAACGCGCGCTGGCCGGACTGCTCGCGGAACAGAAGCGCAAGGCCCGCCTCGCGTCGGACGAAACCGGGGACGAGACGACATCCCCGCGCACCGTCGACGCCGCCAAGCTCATCCCCGGCCAGATCATCGAGCTCAAGGCCGACGACGTGGTCCCCGCCGACGCCCGGCTCCTGTGGGAGGACGGCCTGGAGGTCGACGAGTCCGCGCTCACCGGCGAGTCCCTGCCGGTCGACAAGCAGACCGCCCCCACCCCGCACGCACCCGTCGCCGACCGCCGCTGCATGGTCTTCGAGGGCACCACCGTCGTCGCCGGACACGCCCGGGCCGTGGTCGTGGAGACCGGCGACCGCACCGAGGCCTCTCGTGCCGTCTCCCTCGCCGCCCGCAAGCCCCCGTCGGCCGGCGTGCAGGCCCGGCTGCAGGAACTCACCTCCAAGGCCCTGCCGCTGACCATGGCGGGCGGCGCCGCGGTCACCGGCCTCTCCCTGCTGCGCGGCACCCCCATCCGGCAGGCGGTCAGCGGCGGCGTGGCGGTGGCGGTGGCCGCCGTCCCCGAGGGCCTGCCGCTGGTGGCCACGGCCGCCCAACTGGCCGCCGCACGCCGGCTCAGCCAGCGGGGCGTCCTGGTACGGGCCCCGCGCACCCTGGAGGCGCTCGGCCGGATGGACACCCTGTGCTTCGACAAGACGGGCACCCTCACCGAGAACCGCCTCCGCCTGTACCGCGTCACCGACGCCGACGGCACCACCGCCAAGCCCGACGCCGAGACCAGCGCCGAGGTCCTGCGGGTCGCCGCGCGCGCCTGCCCGGTGCTAAACGGCGGCACCGGCCGCCCCGTCCACGCCACCGACGAGGCCGTCCTGGACGCCGCTCAGGAGGACCCCGAGTGGACGCAGACCGAGGGCCTGCCCTTCGAGGCCGCCCGCGGCTACGCCGCCGCCGTGGGCCACACCGGGGACGACGAGCGCATGCTGG
The DNA here is from genome assembly GCF_023544665.1 of Streptomyces sp. YS415. Classification (GTDB taxonomy): domain Bacteria; phylum Actinomycetota; class Actinomycetes; order Streptomycetales; family Streptomycetaceae; genus Streptomyces. Next base: position 287,347 of record NZ_JAMJFL010000007.1, on the reverse strand, counting down.
TGGTCAAGGGCGCCCCGGAAACCGTGCTGCCCGCCTGCTCCGACCTGCCCGACCACGCCGACGAGACCGCCCACGCCCTGGCCCGCGACGGCCTGCGCGTCCTCGCGGTCGCCCGGCGCAGGCAGCCGACGGACGACGCGGCCACCCTCGAAGAGCCCCTGCGCGACCTGGAGTTCACCGGCCTGCTCGCCCTGGCCGACGTCCCCCGCGAGACCTCGCAGGCGCTCGTGCACGGGCTGCGCGACGAAGGCGTACGGCCCGTGATGCTGACCGGCGATCACCCGCAGACCGCCCTCGCCATCGCCGTGGAACTGGGCTGGCCCGAGGACACGGCCGTGGTCACCGGCGACGAACTCGCCGCCGCCGACCGGTCGGAGCGGGCCCGCATGCTGCACGACGTCGGCGTCGTGGCCCGGGTCGCGCCCGAACAGAAACTCCAGGTCGTCGAGGCACTGCGCGACTCCGGCCGGGTGGTCGGCATGGTCGGCGACGGCGCCAACGACGCGGCCGCCATCCGTGCCGCGGACATCGGCGTCGGCATCAACGCCCGCGGCTCGGCCGCCGCCCGCAACGCCGCCGACCTGGTGCTCACCGACGACGACCTCACCGTCCTCATCGAGGCCATCGCCGAGGGCCGCGCCCTGTGGCACAGCGTCGCCGACGCCATCGCCATCCTCATCGGCGGCAACGCCGGCGAGGTGGGCTTCGGCATCATCGGCACGATCCTCGGCGGATCCGCGCCGCTGTCCACCCGGCAGATGCTGCTGGTGAACCTGTTCACGGACCTGTTCCCGGCGATGGCCGTCGCGGTCACCCCGCACCAGGACGCGAGCGACGAGGAGACCCGGGACGACAAGCCGCTCGGCACCTCCCTGCTCGGCGCCCCGCTGATCGAGCAGATCCGGCACCGGGCGCTGACCACGACCCTGGGCGCGACGGCGGCCTGGCTGATCGGACGGTTCACCCCGGGCACGGCCCAGCGCTCCACGACGATGGCCCTGTGCGCGGTGGTCGGCACCCAACTCGCCCAGACCCTCGCCGACCGCCGCGACAGCCCCCTGGTCCGCCTCACCTCGCTCGGCTCCGCCGCCGCCCTGGTGGCCGTGGTCCAGACCCCGGGCGTCAGCCGCCTGTTCGGCTGCACCCCGCTCGGCCCGATCGCCTGGGCCGGAGTGGTCGCCGCGATCGCGATGGCGCTGGCGGGCCAGCGGGCGCTGCCGCAACTGGAGGAAGCGGTGAAGCGGTTGACCCGCTAGACGACTTTCTCCTTGGGCGTGCCGTCGACCGCCGGCGCAGCCGCCTTCTCGGGAAGGTGGTTGAAGAGCAGGTTCAGCACGATCGCCGTCAGGCATCCCGCGCTGATCCCGCTGTGCATCACCGTCTGGAACCAGTCGGGGAACCGGTTTCCGCCGGAGGTCCGGCTAACCCCGTGGCGAACCGCCCCTCGACGCGTCCAGCAGCGCCTGCCAGTCGGCCAGTTTCACCACGCGCCGGCCCAGGCTCGCTCCCAGCGCCGCCTCCGCCTGCTCGATGGCCTGCCAGCCCTCCCACTCCACCGGCTCGACCCCCTGCGCCCGCAGCGCCGTCAGCGGATCCTCCGGGACGTCCTTGCCTACGAGGAGTGCGGCGTCCTCGATCAGCGACGTCACCGTCTCCTTCGCGCACGGGCGGTTGGTGCCGATGACCCCGGTCGGGCCCCGCTTGATCCAGCCCGCCACGTACTCGCCCGGCGTGACCACCCCGTCACGCAGGACCCGGCCCGCCAGGTTCGGCACCGTGCCGGTCGCCGGGTCGAACGGGAGGCCCTCCAGCGGGACTCCGCGATAGCCCACCGAGCGCAGCACCAACTGCGCGGGGATCACCTCGAATTCGCCGGACCCCGTCACCCCGCCCCGGCCGTCCGGCAGCGTCCGCTCGAAGCGGACCGCGCCCACCCGGCCCTCCTCGGCGAGGAGTTCGACGGGACGCAGGAAGAAGCGCACGCTGATGCGGCGGGCGGCGTCCGTGGCCGGGGTGGCGGACCAGCCGCGCAGCACCTCCACATTGCGGCGCTGGGCGCCGGGCAGGGCGGAGGGGTCGGCCCAGGCAGGGTCGAGAGCGGCCTCCGCCGGGTCCACGGTGACGTCGGTGTCCGGGAGGGAGCCCAGTTCGCGCAGCTCCTTGGTGGTGAAGCGGGCCTGGGAGGGGCCGCGCCGGCCCACCATGGCGATCTCGGTCACCCGGCTCGCGCCCAGCGCGGTCAGCGCCGCCTGCGGCATGTCCGTCGGGGACAGGTCCGCCGGGGCCCGGGCCAGCATGCGCGCCACGTCCACGGCGACGTTTCCCACGCCGATCACCACGGCCGACCGCGCCTCGCGTACGAAACCGTCGTCGATGGCGTCCGGGTGGGCGCTGTACCAGGACACGAACTGCGTCGCCGACCAGCTGCCCGGCAGGTCCTCGCCGGGGATGCCGAGGTGCCGGTCGGTGGCGGCGCCCACGCAGTACACCACCGCGTGGTACAGCGTCCGCAGCCGGGCGGCCGGAATCCCGTCGGGGCCGATCTGCACCCCGCCGAGGAACCGCACCCGCTCGTGCTCGAGAACGGTCCGGAGGTTGTTCTGGAGGGACTTGATCTTCTCGTGGTCCGGGGCCACGCCGTACCGGACCAGGCCGTACGGGCACGGCAGGCGGTCCAGGACGTCGACGCGCACCGCGGGGTCCTGCTGGACAAGACTCTGCGCGGTGTAACACCCGCTCGGCCCTGAGCCGACGACGGCGACATGCAGCACGGCGGAACTCCTCACCCGGGGGATCTCAGGAGAGCGCTGGTGCTTCCAGCATCGCATCCGCGGAGCTGCGCTGACAGGGTGCAGACGCGGAGCGGCTTGCGTGTCCCATCGTATGGAATGTGATGATGCGGTTACGTTCCGTGTGTGCTAGAAGCATCCTTTCTTAATCTTTCTGATCGTTGTCCGACGGACGGCCAGGTGTCCGTGTGGCCCGCGTGGGAAGTGCGGGAGGGCGACGGCGCGACCTCGTGGTTCCAGGTCCGTCTCGCGTTCGCCGACGGCGCCCGGGTCGACGCGCTCGCCGTGGTGTGCGGGGGGCGGGTGTCCATCGAGGACGTACGGGCGCAGCCGGCGCTGTCCCTGCACGACCTGACGGTCCTCGCCGACTGGATCGAGGAGCCGCTGTTCGAGGCGTGCGGTGCGGCCGCGGAGCCGGAGGGCGAGGCCGGGGGCGGCGCGCAGGAACCGGCCGTCTCGCGGCGCGCCCGGCCGGCCTGGCCGCGCGGCGTCGAGGGGCGGTGGCTGGTCGCGCAGGAGTACCGGGCCGCCCAGGAGGAGGGGCTCGACCCCGTCCTCGCGGTGATGTGCGCGACCGGCCACAGCCGCCGCAAGTCGCTCCGCCTGATCTCCCAGGCCCGCGACGAGGGCTTCCTCACCCCGAGCCACGCTCGCCGCTGAGACACGGGTCGGCCCGCCGGGTGGTGTCCGGTGGGCTCCGGCTAGGCCGGCGGTTCCTCTCCCGTGGCGAAGAAGCGGGACAGGTCCGTGGTGCACGCTCCCGGGGCCGCGCCGGGCGCGTCCGGTGGGGTGCCCATCTGCCAGTCGAGCCGGTAGCGCTTGAACAGCTCGGCGCGCAGGACCGGCACGGGCATCGGCGCTCCGGGGACCAGCGCCGCGTACACCGCGCCCATGAGCAGGGCGCGCAGCATCGGGTAGTCGGTGTCGACGCTCGCCGAGCCGTGCCGGGCGCAGGTGTCCCGCAGGAGCTCGGCGAGGCGGCGCTGTTCGGGGCACTGCACGAAGCCCTCGGCCTGGAGGATGCCGGCCATGTGCTGGCGCATCAGCACCGGCCGGTCCCGGGCCAGGCCCAGGATCGCGTCGATGGCCCGGGCCATCCGCTCCCGGCCGTCCTCGGCGCCCGGCTCCTGCTCCAGTGCCTCCTCCAGGGTGCGGTGCATCAGCCGGTGCACCGCGGACTGGACGAGCTGGCGTTTTCCGGGGAAGTAGTACGAGACCAGACCGCGTGCCGAACCGGCCCGGTCCGCGATGTCCCCCAGGGTCGTGGCCTCGTAGCCCTGCTCGCCGACGAGTTCGACCGCCGCGTGCAGAAGCCGTTCCCGGGAACGCCGCCGTAGTTCCTCATTGACCGAGGCGCTTCTAGGGGACATGCTTGACTCCTGCGTTGACTGGCTGCCAGCCAACTATACTCAGCGCAGCCGGTCCGGCTCCGTGCCGACCGGTACGGGTTGCCGCCTGCCTTGGGCGACGCGGGGGATCGCCTAAGGCAGGCGTGCGCTCTGCCCGATGGTGGCCTTGGGCGACTACTCAGGCGCCGATCCCGGAATCCTCGGCCCGGCGGCGTCCGATCAGCTCCAGTACCGGCCGCAGCCCGTCCGGGCGTTCGGCCGCCGGCAGATGGTCCACGAAGTGCACCGCGCACCCCAGCGCCGCGGCCCCGGCGTCCGCCCTGCGGTCGTCGCCGACCATCAGGACGTCGCGCGGATCGGCGTCGAGTGCGGCGCAGGCGGCCCGGAACAGCCGGGGATCCGGCTTCTGGATGCCGTGCTCGAAGGACAGGACGTAGGCGTCCACGTACGGGTCGAGGCCGTGCTCGCGGAAGACCGGCCGCAGGTCCCAGCCGATGTTGCTGATCACCCCGACTCCGATCCCGCGCTCCCGCAGGGCGCTCAGGACGTCGGCGGCGTCGGGGTACGGCTCCCAGGCGGCGGGCGTCATGTGGCGGTCGTAGAGCGTGTCGTGCAGCCGCTCGTCGGGGAGCGTGACGTGCCGGGACAGGCCGGTGTAGGCGGCGCGGTGCAGTTCCTGGCTCTTGTCGCGGACGCCCCAGACGCTAGCGACGCTCTGCGGCAGCCAGGCCGGGCTCGGCCCGCCCGGCAGCGCTCCCATCCGCTCCAGCGCCGCCACTGCCTCGGTCAACTGCGGTTCGTCCAGCTGCAGTTCCCGCTCGGCGAGTGCCCCGCGCAACCAGGACTCGGTGGACTCGACGCGGAAGAGGGTGCCGGAGAAGTCGAACAGGACGGCGGTCATGCCCGCAGCCTAAGGGGCGGACGATCGCCCGCGCGGGTCGACCGGATCGGCGCCCGGCGCCCGGCGGTTGTGGACCACCACCGCCGCGGCCACCAGCGCGGCGCCCATGAGCCAGCCGCCGACGACGTCCGACGTCCAGTGGACGCCCAGCCAGACCCGGGTCAGCCCGACGCCGGCCACGGAGACCACCGCCACCGCCACCGCCGTACGCCACACCGCCGGGCCGACGCCGTGGCGGTGCAGCAGGTAGAGCAGGAGGCCGCACACCATGGTGGCCGTCATGGCGTGACCGGAGGGGAAGGCGGCGTAATGGGCGGAGTCGACGGGGTCGGGCCAGACGGGGCGGGCGCGGTCCACGGCGGCCTTGAGGCCCTGCTGGAGCGCGGTGCCCACGAGGGTGCTGAGCGCGAGCCAGAGCGCTGTCCAGCGGGCCGCGTGCCGCCACAGCAGCCACACCACCACGACCGCGCAGAGGATGCGCATCGTCCATGGATCCCAGACCCAGTCCGTCAGGATCCGGCACGTCTGCGTCAGCCCCGAATCGGCGACCGCCCAGCGGTGGGTGGTCTCGGCGATCTCGCCGTCGAGGGTCATCAGCGGGTGGTACCGGACCGCGACCAGCGCCAGCAGCAGTGCGGAGCACAGGGTGAGCACGCCGGCCCAACGGGTGGCGGGCCTGCGGTCGGTCGGCCGGGGTGGGGAGTCCACGGACTGGGTGTGCATACTGCGATACTCCCCGACTTCCGCCGCGGCAAGCCACCTCCGGCGCTCACATGGTCAACAGCATCGCGACCATGGCGATCCCCATCGACAGCCGGCACGCCCGCGCCAGCTCCGGCCGGTCGCCGATGGGCGCGGCGCCGCCGCCCGCGCCGGCCGGGACCAGCCGGACGCCGGTCAGCAGGACGTACCCGGTGAAGTAGAGCAGGAGCGTGCCCGTGACGAGCGGGACGCCGGAGGCGCCGTGGCCGGGGGAGGCGGCCATTGCAACCGCCATGTAGACCATGGCCGAGGCGCCGACCAGATGGTGCAGATGGTGTGCGCTCGCCCGCGCCGCCCACAGCGCGCGCAGGGCCGCCGCGCCGAAGACGGCCGCATAGGCCGGCCAGGCCCACGACGGCGGGGTGAACACCGCGGCGGGCACGGCCATGGCGGCCATGCCGAAGCCCATCAGCGCCTCGCCGCCCGCGGCCCGGCGCTGTTCCTCGACGGTGCTGCGCATGCGCAGCACGCAGTAGGCGCCGGTCGCCGCGCAGAGCGCGACGAGCAGCCAGCCGGGCGAAGCCGGTAGATGCACACGCCCTCCCCGCTCGACGGTTGCCGGGCAGTCGCCCGCGGTCGGTCGGAGAATGCCCGGGCCATCCGGCGCGCACGCAAGCGCAAGGGTGTACATGGGGTGCACTCGGGGGAGCACGGCAGGTCAGGCTGTATCTTTTACAAGTAAAACACCTGCTAAGGTTTTGGCACATGAGCAGTGCGACCCCCTCCCGACGTCTTTCCCTGGCCGGCGCGCTGCGCCTCGACCGTCCCTCGGAGATCTGGTTCAAGCCCGCCCTGAGCGTGGTCGCCGCGGTCGCCCCGCCCAACCTGACCCTGCTGGCGCTCGGCCGCCTGGATCTGGCGCTGTACACGATGGCCGGATCCCTGTGTGCGCTGTACGCCCACAACCGCCCCTACGCCGCCCGGGCCCGCGCGCTCGCCCGGGTCGTCGCGGGCATGCTCGGCGGGCTCGCCGTCGCGCTGGTCACCGCCTCGCTCACCGGCAGTGCGGCCGTGCTGGTGGCCGTCGGCGCCCTGCTGGCGGCGGCCCAGAAGGCGCTGTGCGACGCCGGCCGCATCGGCCCGCCCGGCAACGTGGTGCTCACCTTCATCAGCTCCGCCGCCCTCTTCGCGCCCCAGACCCTCGCCCAGGTCCCCGGCCATCTGCTCCTGGCCCTCGCGGCCGGTGCCTGGGCCTGGGCCGTGGGCATGGCGCCCGGTCTGGTCCGCCCCCACGGCCCGGAGCGCCGGGCGACGGCAGCCGCGCTGAACGCCGCCGCGTACGCCGCCACCCGGGACGGCCGTACCCGTGACCTGGCCGCTGCCGCGGTCCAGGCGGCCTGGCAGTCGCTGCTGACCGCGGGCCGCCGCTCGGCCACCCGGCGCGCCCTGGAACGCCTCGTCGTCCGCGCCGAGGTCGCCCTCGCCGCCCCCGCCGACAGCGACCCCGAACGGTTGCGCGGCTGGGCCCGGGACCTGCGCGGCACCGGCCCGGTACCCCGCACCGGCCACGCGGACGCCGGAGAACTGCCCGGCATCGCCGCCGAGTCGGCCGTAGCGCACGAACCCCTGTGGCACCGGCTGCGTCCGGTGGCCCCGCTCGCCGCGCGCACCGCCCTCGGCTGCGCCCTCGCCGGATACGCGTCCCTCGCCCTCGGCATCGGCCGCCCCTACTGGGCGCTGGTCACCGCCGCCGCCCTCTACCAGGCAAGCCTCGGCCTCACCTGGAGCCGCAGTGTCCAGCGCGTCGTCGGCAACCTCGCGGGCGTCCTGCTCTTCGCCGCCCTCGCCCCGCTGGCCCACCTCGGCCAGGCCGCCCTCGTCCTGTGCTGTCTCGCCCTGAACTTCGGCGCCGAGGCGCTGATCAGCCGCAACTACTGGCTCGGCAGCGTCTGCGTGACCCCGATGGCGCTGCTCGTCACGGAGTTCACCGGTTTCCAGGAACCCGGCATGCTGATCGCCGAGCGGGTCGTGGACACCCTGGTCGGAGCGCTCGTCGGCTTCGCCGCCGCCCTCCTCGTCACCGACCGGCGCACGGCCGACCGCGTCGAGGGGGCGCTGACCGCCGTCGAACACGCCCGCGAGCGCGCCGCCCGGCTGCTCGCCGAGCCGCGTCCCGCCCCCGCCGCCCTGGCATCGGCCCACCGCTCCCTCGCCGCCGCACTGGTCGAGCTGCGCGCCACCGCCGACGCCGCCGCCGGCGAGTGGGGGCGCCGCGCCCTGCCCCAGGAGCGGGTCGTGCTCGCCGAACAGGCCGGACACCGTACGCTCGCGGCGACCACCCGGCGCCGGGCAGCACGCCCGGACCACAGCACTACGGAGGGCGTACGGCCATGACGGCAGCCGAATCGGCAGGGGCACGAGGCGGGCGGGACGACACGGTCGCCGCCGTCGTCCGGCAGTGGCGGGCCGTCCACCCCGGCCTGGACACCGGCCCCATGGAGATCATCGGCCGTATCAACCGCTGCGCCGCCCTGCTCCAGCAGGCCGAGGACGCCCCGCTGCGCCGGGCCGGTCTCAGCCGACCCGAGTTCGACCTGCTCGGCGCGCTGCGCCGCACCGGACGCGAGCTGACCCCCGGCGAGCTGGCCCGCGAGACCTTCTCCTCGGGCGCCGCCGTCACCAAGCGCCTCAAGCAGCTCACCGAGCGCGACCTGGTCGAGCGCCGCCTGGACGCCCGCGACCGCCGCGTCTCCCACGTCCGTCTCACCGACGCCGGACGCGACCTCGTCGACGGCATCCTCCCCGAGCAGCTCGCCTACGAGAGGGCCGTCCTCTCCGACCTGGAGGCGCCGGGCCAGAAGGAACTGGCCGCGCTCCTCGGTGAGCTGCTGATGCGTCTCGAGGGACGGCTGGGGGCCGTGCGGGTCTGACGGCCACCGTGACCCGGGGGCGCCGGACGTCGTCCTAGTCCTCGTAGTCCGCGGCGCGGTACACCCCGAACATCGCGCCCTGCGGGTCCCGCAGCACCGCGATCCGGGGGCCCTCGGGCACCGAGACCGGCTCCATCAGGACGGTGCCGTGGGCCCGGGTCGCGGTGTCCGCCGCGTCGTCGACGTCCGCCACGGCGAAGTACGGCAGCCAGTGCGGGGGCACCTCCGGCGGGAACTTGTCGTCCATCGTGACCATGCCGCCGAAGTCGGCGCCCTCGATGCCCCACTGGGTGTAGGGCCCGGAGGCGTTGACGCTCCAGCCGAACAGCGTCGTGTAGAAGTCCACGGCGCGCTCCGGGGCCCGGGTCATCAGCTCCACCCAGCCCAGGGAGCCGGGCGCGTTGAACAGGCCCGCACCCGGGAAGGAGCGGGGCTGCCACATCTGGAAGGCGGCCCCGGCCGGGTCGAGGACCACCGCGAACCGGCCCACGTCGAAGACGTCCATGGGGCCGACCAGTACCGCGGCGCCGGCCGCCTCCGCCCGCGCCGCGGCGGCGTCCACGTCGGTCACCAGGAAGGACACGTTCCAGGCGACGGGCTGGGACTCCTGGTACAGCGGGCTCAGCGCGGCGACCGCGTGGTCCCCGAGGTGGGCCACGGTGTAGCCGCCCGCGTCCTGGCGCGGGTCCGTCTCGGGGCGCCAGCCGAAGAGCCGGGTGTAGAACCGCTTGGCGGCGTCGAGATCGCTGGTGCCCAGCTCGGTCCAGCAGGGCCCGCCGGTCACCGGCCTGTCGAGCTTCATGGCGTTCCTTCCACGAGGGCGGCCCCCTCCAGCACGCTAAGCCCCGCACCGGACCCGGGCCATCGGAGGCGGCGGGGGCCGGGCCCTGGCTCATCCCGGCGTCGGGAGGCGTCCGGCGGCCGGGCCTAGATCCCCGGCCGGGACCGCAGCGGATGGTCCTCGGGGGTCTCCACCAGGGCGATCCGCGTGCCGTCCGGGTCGGCGATCCACATCTCGATCAGTCCCCACGGCTCCCGCACCGGCGGCCGCAGGATCTCCACGCCCTTGCCCCGCAGCTCCTCGTGCGCGGCCTCGGCGTTCTCGACCTGGAGCCAGAGCTGGAGGGCGGGGGAGGGCGGGGCGTCGGCGCGGCCGGAGACCTCCAGGAAGCCGCCGCCGAGGAAGTAGACGGTGCCGCGTTCGGGGCCCGTGCCGAACTCGCGCTGGATGGCGAGGCCCAGCTGTTCGCCGTAGAAGGCCCGGGAGCGGTCGGGGTCGACGGGGTGGAGCAGGATCCTGCTGCTGAGTACATGCACCATGATCCCGGAGCGTAGTGGCCGCGCGTTACTCTCGTCCCTGCCCGCGCCGTGCCGAGAACTGGAGACGCGCCCCATGGAGACCACTGCCGGACTGACCTTCCGCGACGCCACCGACGCCGATGTCGACGAGCTGGTCGCGCTGATCGAGTCGGCCTACCGGGGCGACGCCAGCCGGGCCGGCTGGACCACCGAGGCGGACATCCTCCAGGGGCAGCGCACCGATCCGCAGGGCGTGCTGGACGTCGTCAAGGACCCCGACAGCCGCCTGCTGACGGTCGAGCGGGACGGCCGGATCGTGGCCTGCTGCCAGCTCGAGCACCGCGGCAGCCACGCCTACTTCGGGATGTTCGCGGTCAGCCCCGCGCTCCAGGGTGCCGGCCTGGGCAAGGCCGTCATCGCTCAGGCCGAGCGCGCGGCCCGCGAGAGCTGGGGTGTCACCGAGATGCACATGACGGTGATCTCCGTGCGCGAGGACCTCATCGCCTGGTACGAGCGCCGCGGCTACCGCCGTACGGGACGGATGACCCCCTTCCCGTACGGCGACGAGCGGTTCGGCATCCCGCAGCGCGACGACCTCCGGTTCGAGCTGCTGACCAAGGAGCTCGGCTGAGCCTCAGGCGGTGAAGCGTCCCGTGCGCTTGATCTCCGGGTGGTCGGTCGTCGCGCCGTCCAGCCCCAGGGCACGCACCAGCCGCAGATGGTCCTGGGTGTTCACCACCCAGCCGATGATCCGCAGATCGGCCTCGCGGGCCGCCTCCACCACCTCCAGCGTGAGCCGGCGGATGTTCAGGCAGACCGTTTTTGCGCCCACCGCGACGGCCCGCTCCACGATGTCGGTGCCGTACCGGCTGCCGATCAGCGCCGTGCGGACCCCCGGCACCAGCCGGGCGATCTCGGCAACCGCCTCGTCATGGAACGAGGACACCTCCACCCGCGCGACCAGGTCCCGCCGCAGCATCACCTCGGCGAGCGCCCGCGCGGCGGCCACGTCCTTGATCTCGGCCTGGAGCGGCGCCGCCACGGCGTCCAGCACCTCCTCCAGGACCGGCACCCGCTCACCCAGGCCCGCGTCCAGGGCGCGCAGCTCCGCGAGGGTTTTCTCGGCGATCGGGCCGCTGCCGTCGGTCGTGCGGTCCACCTCGGTGTCGTGCATCACGACGAGGTGACCGTCCTTGCTCAGATGCAGATCGAGTTCGATGACGTCGAGGCCGGCCTGCTGGGCGGCGACGAAGGAACGGAGGGTGTTCTCGGGTTCGACACCCATCACTCCGCGGTGACCGATGGTAAGGAAGTTCAAGGTTCGACTCGCTTCCGTCGACGGCGGCTCGGCACGCGCGCGACCGGAACGGCGCGTTCGCGCGGCAGAGCCGCAGCCTAACCGCCGGGACCGCGGATGAAACCCGTGCGGACAGCCGGGATCAGCCGGGTGGACGGAGGGATCCGGCCAGTACCCGGCCGCCGGTCGTGGCCGCCGCCGCGCCGTCGGTCACCCGGCCGTGGGCGAGTTGCGCGGGCATTGACCGGCCGGACGATCACGCCTACCCCGGCAGAGCGCCTGCACTCCGTCCCGCAGGAAAAAGTTCGGTGACCATGGGGGTAGCGCAGGACAATTTCCCGAGACCCCTCTTGCTGGAAGGAACCTCGTACGCATACGGTGTCCATACGCGAGGTTCTCCCGTGGAGGATGGGACATGACGGAAATTCTTGTGCAGTCGGGTATGGGGGAGCGGATCGCTCCTGCGGCCAGGGTGGTGGAGCACCCGGCATGGCCCGTGCTCAAGGATGCGGTGGAGCAGATCCGGCCATGGCAGTCCAAGGACGGGTCGATCGACCTCACGGCCGAGGGCGCCCCGGCCGCCGCCGACGCGGGGGCCGCCGTGGCCCGGATCGTGACGGCCGTCGAGGAGCTGTCGCCGCTGCTCCCGCACGATGCCGACTACCACCGCGCCCTGGTGCAGGACCTGCGCCGCTGGGCCGAGGGCGGCTTCGAGGTGCCGGACTTCCTGGACTCGCTGCTGGCCTTCCAGCCCGCTGCGAACCGTGCGGACGGCCTGCAGCACCTGGTGGTCTTCCCGATGTACACGCAGAACGGCAACCCCGACCGCAATCTCGAAGCGGTCGTGCTGCGCATGGTCTGGCCCGACTGGCTGGCCGAACTGGAGCGCACCCGCTACGACAACCCGCTGTTCTGTGGCATCAAGTTCGAGGACTTCACGGCCGGTTACGACACCAACTCCGCCGTGCTCTTCCCCGAGACGATCGCCGTGCGCGAGGCGCCGGAACGTTTCACCTGGGGCGGCATCTTCTGCGACCGCGAGGCCGCCCGCTTCCGCCGGGTCACCGAGGCCTCCGTCGACATCCTGGGCCTGGAGCTGCCCGAGGACATCGCCGCCATGGTCCACGACCAGAAGCGCTGCGAGGAGGCCTTCGTGCTGTGGGACATGGTCCACGACCGCACCCACAGCCACGGCGACCTGCCGTTCGACCCCTTCATGATCAAGCAGCGCCAGCCGTTCTGGATGTACGGCCTGGAGGAGCTGCGCTGTGACCTCACCGCCTTCAAGGAGGCCGTGAAGCTGGAGGCCGAGGGCGTTCCGCAGGCCCGGGACGTGCAGTACGCGGTCCTCTTCGACCGCATGTTCCGCTTCCCCGTCACCGGCGACCGGGTCCGCAACTACGACGGCCTCGGCGGCCAGCTGCTCTTCGCCTACCTGCACAAGCACGACGTCGTGCGCTGGACGGACAACAAGCTGTTCATCGACTGGCAGCGCGCCCCGCAGGTCACCAACCAGCTGTGCGCCGACATCGAGAAGCTGTACCGCGACGGCATCGACCGCCCCAAGCTCGTCCACTGGTTCGCCGGGTACGAGCTGGTCTCCACCTACCTCGCGCCGCACCCCGGCTCCAAGTGGGCCAAGGGACCGGACGCCCTGGACCTGACCCAGCCGCCGCGCAAGCTCGTCGATGACGTGCTTCCGGACGAGTTTCCGCTGAGCATGTTCTATGAGGCCCTGGCCAAGAAGCTCAAGAACGTGATCGCCTCGGCCAAGGGCATCACGGCGGACAGCGCCGAGCGGGTCGCCGCGTGAGCGACGGCCTCCGGAACACTGCGGTGAAGGGGAACATCATGGGCAACGGGGCTCTCAGCGGCGCGGTGATCGCGGTGGCCGGCGCGGGCGGACCCGCCGGACGCGCGGCACTGCTCCGGCTCGCCGAGGCCGGTGCCACGGTCATCGGCGCCGACAACGACCCGGAGCGGCTCGCCGAAGCCGTCGACGCCGCCCGCTACGCCTCCGGCGGCGCGACCGTGACCGGCGAGACCGTCGACCTGCTCGACCTGCACTCCACCCGGGACTGGGCGGCCCGCACCGAGAAGGAGTTCGGCCGGGTCGACGGCCTGGTCCACCTCGTCGGCGGCTGGCGCGGCAGCGAGACCTTCACCAAGACCAGCCTGGACGACTGGGACTTCCTGGAGCTGCTGCTCATCCGCACCGTGCAGCACACCTCCCTCGCCTTCCACGAGGCGATCCAGCGCAGCGACCGGGGACGGTACGTCCTGATCAGCGCGGCCGGCGCCACCAAGCCGACCGCGGGCAACGCCGCGTACGCCGCGGGCAAGGCGGCGGCCGAGGCGTGGACGCTGGCCATGGCCGACTACTTCAGGAAGGCCGGGGGCGAGCAGGGGCCGACATCGGCGGCTGCGATCCTGGTGGTGAAGGCGTTGGTGCACGAGGCGATGCGCGCCGAGCGGCCCAACGCGAAGTTCGCGGGCTTCACCGACGTCACGGACCTCGCCGAGGCCATCGCCGGTGTCTGGGAGAAGCCCGCCGCGGAAGTGAACGGACAGCGTCTGTGGCTCACCGAGAAGCCGTGAACCCCCCGAAGACCGATGCGCGTCGGCACCACGACCCGGAGATCCGCGGTTTCGCCAGCGACAACTACGCAGGCACCCACCCGGAGGTGCTCGCCGCCCTGGCCGTGGCCAACGGCGGCCACCAGGTGGCCTACGGCGAGGACGCGTACACGGAGAACCTCCAGGGGATCATCCGGAGCCACTTCGGTCCCACGGCCGAGGCGTTCCCGGTCTTCAACGGCACCGGCGCCAACATCGTCGCGCTCCAGGCGGTCACCGACCGCTGGGGCGCGGTGATCTGCGCCGAGAGCGCGCACATCAACGTCGACGAGGGCGGCGCCCCCGAGCGGATGGGCGGCCTGAAGCTGCTCACCGTGCCCACGCCGGACGGCAAGCTCACCCCCGAGCTGATCGACCGGCAGGCCTGGGGCTGGGAGGACGAGCACCGGGCGATGCCGCAGGTCGTCTCGATCACCCAGAGCACGGAGCTGGGCACGCTGTACACGCCCGACGAGATCCGCGCCATCTGCGAGCACGCCCACGCCCGCGGCATGAAGGTGCACCTCGACGGCTCCCGGATAGCCAATGCGGCGGCCTCGCTGAACGTCCCCATGCGGACCTTCACCAACGCCGTCGGCGTCGACATCCTCTCCCTGGGCGGCACCAAGAACGGCGCCCTGTTCGGCGAGGCGGTCGTGGTGATCAACCAGGACGCCGTGCGCCACATGAAGCATCTGCGCAAGCTGTCCATGCAGCTCGCCTCCAAGATGCGCTTCGTGTCGGTGCAGCTGGAGGCGCTGCTCGCCAAGGACCTGTGGCTGCGCAACGCCCGCCACGCCAACGAGATGGCGCAGCGGCTCGCCGAGGGCGTCCGCGCGGTGCACGGCGTGGAGATCCTCTACCCGGTGCAGGCCAACGGCGTCTTCGCGAAGCTGCCGCACGACGTGAGCGAGCGTCTTCAGCAGCGGTTCCGGTTCTACTTCTGGGACGAGGCCGCGGGCGTCGTGCGCTGGATGTGCGCGTTCGACACCTCCGAGGAGGACGTGGACGCCTTCCTGGCGGCGCTCAAGGAAGAGATGGCGCGCTAGCCGACACCACGGCCCCGACTGTGCATAGATATGCGGTCACCCGAAAAAGCATTGACTCTCGGGTGATCGCATTCCTATGCTCTGCGGCCATGGAGCTCATCCAGGAAAACCCCGACCTCTCCGCCTACTTGGCCGCTGACGAGGTCATCGACCACGACCATCCACTGGTCCGGCAGACGGCGGCGCGGCTCGCCGGTCAGGCGGAGGACTCGTATGCCTATGCGCGACTGGCCTTCGAGTTCGTGCGCGACACCGTCCCGCACTCCCAGGACTCCGGCGACCCGCGCGTGACCTGGCGCGCCTCCGACGTGCTGGAGCAGGGCACCGGCATCTGCTACGCCAAGTCCCATGCGCTGGCGGCCCTGTTGCGGGCCGAGGACATCCCGACGGCACTGTGCTACCAGCGGCTGGGCGACGGCGGTGGCAGGACCGTCGTGCACGGCCTGGTGGCCGTCCGGTTCAACGGGGCCTGGCACCGCCAGGATCCCCGCGGCAACAAGCCGGGGGTGGACGCCCAGTTCTCCCTGAACGGCGAGCGGCTGGCCTTTCCGGTCGACCCGAAGTCCAATGAGTTGGACTATCCGGTCCTGTACGCTAAACCGCACCCGGCTGTTCTCGGTGCGCTCCGCGGTGCGGCCGACCGGCCGCACCTGTGGCAGACGCTCCCGACCGAACTCTGAGGCCAGACCGACCATGACCCTCACCCTGACCGTGTCCGACGAGGTGCGCGCCCTCGCGCCCGGGTTCACGCACATCGCCGTCACGGCCCATGGACTCGTCAACGGGCCGAGCAGCGACGCCGGTTCGGCCCTCCTCGACGACGCGGCCCGCCGTCTCGCCGTACGCCTGGACGGCCGGGCCCCGCACGAGGACCCGCACATGGCGGCCTGGCGGGAGGTGTACACGGCGTTCGGGGCCAAGCCGTCGCGCACCCGCAACTCGGCGGAGGCGCTGGCCAAGAGGGCCCTGTCGGGGGCCGGCCTGCCCCGGATCAACCTGCTCGTCGATCTGTACAACGCGATCAGCGTGGCGCATCTGATCCCTGTCGGCGGCGAGGACCTCGACCGCATCCAGGGCGGGATGCGGCTGATCCGGGCCACCGGCGACGAGCCCTTCGTGACCGTCGCCGACGGCGCCGAGACCGTCGAGCATCCCGACGCCGGCGAGGTGGTGTGGTGCGACGACGCCGGAGTGACCTGCCGCCGTTGGAACTGGCGCCAGGGGCCCCGCACCCGCCTCACCGAGGAGACGGTCTCGGCGCTCTTCCTGCTGGAGAGCATGGCGCCCATGCCGGTGGCCGACGTCGAGCGGGCGGCCGCCGAACTCGCCGAGCTGCTGGAGAAGTGCAGCCCGGGAGCCCGCATCGAGGTGCACCCCGCAAGCGGGGGCTAGCCGGGCGCTGTCGTTCGGATCGGCCCGGCTGCGAGAGCCG
The DNA here is from genome assembly GCF_023544665.1 of Streptomyces sp. YS415. Classification (GTDB taxonomy): domain Bacteria; phylum Actinomycetota; class Actinomycetes; order Streptomycetales; family Streptomycetaceae; genus Streptomyces. The sequence goes on along the minus strand of NZ_JAMJFL010000007.1, from coordinate 270,983 downwards.
ACGGGGCTTAGCGGGACTCCGCCTCGCGGATCTGCTCCAAGGTGGGCGCGGTGCCCCCGAGGTGCGCCGGCATCCACCAGGTGTCGGCCGCGTCCTTGGGACGTACCGGGTACGCCCGCTGGGCGGCCTCCAGCAGTTCCTGGACGCGCTCGCGCAGCTGGCGGGTGATCGCGCCCGCGTACTTGTCCTGGGAGGCCTCGATGGCCTCGCCGACCCGGATCGTGACCGGGGTGTGGCTGCGCCGGAAGTTGCGCGGGTGCCCCTTGGTCCACAGCCGCTGGGTACCCCACACGGCCATCGGGATCAGCGGGACGCCGGCCTCCTGGGCGAGCCGGGCGGCGCCCGACTTGAAGCTCTTCAGCGTGAACGACTGGGAGATCGTCGCCTCCGGGAAGACGCCCACGATCTCACCGGAGCGCAGCGACTCCAGCGCGTGCTGGTAGGCGGCCTCGCCCTGCTTGCGGTCCACCGGGATGTGCTTCATGCCGCGCATCAGCGGACCGGAGATCTTGTGCCGGAAGACCGCTTCCTTCGCCATGAAGCGCACCAGGCGCTTCTGGGGCAGGGCGGCCAGGCCGCTGAAGATGAAGTCCAGGTAGCTGATGTGATTGCTCACCAGCACGGCGCCGCCCGAGCGCGGGATGTTCTCCGAACCCTTGCAGTCGATCTTGAGGTCCCACGCCTTGAACAACGTGAGGGCGAGACCGACGACGGGACGGTAGACAAGCTCTGCCATGGACGGGGTGGACCCTTCCTTCTCTGCCTGGAAAAGGCTCCCGGCGGGAAACTTACGCAGCCGTAGGTTTACGGCATCTCGCAGATCGTGCCCCAAGAACGCACCGGTAGCCAGCCTTCGTGCCGGGGAACGGCGAGATTCTCGTCACGTCGATGCGGACGCGGCCGGGAATCTTCGCGGGCCGGTGCACGCTGGAGCGGACGAGGACCGAAGGAGGACGCACGTGCGCGGGCAGGGCGAAGGCGGTCGGCTGGGGCCGCAGGACGTGGGCGGCCGGCTCGGTGAGCGGGCCACCCTGGTGCAGTTCTCCAGCGCCTTCTGCGCTCCCTGCCGGGCGACGCGAAGGATCCTCGGCGAGGTGGCCGCCATGGTTCCGGGAGTCGCGCATGTCGAGATCGACGCCGAGGACCGGCTGGAGCTCGTACGACGGCTGGAGATCCTCAAGACCCCCACGGTGCTGGTCCTCGACGCCGACGGGCGGGTGGTGCGGCGCGCCGTCGGACAGCCCCGCAAGGCGGACGTGATCGCGGCCCTCGGCGAGGCCGTATGAGAGGACGGACACGACAGTGAGTCATCTCCCACCTGCCCGCCCGCACTTGACTGTACGGGCCACCTATCGTCAGTCTGACGGGATGTCCCCGGCGCCCCCTCCCCTCAGGTGTTCATGACCGCCACACCCGACGTCGACGCCACCCGGCTCGCCTCACCCGACCTGCTGCGCTCCGTCTTCCGGCGGCACGCGGCGGGAGTCGCGGTGATCACCGCCCGCGGCGAGCACGGTCCCGTCGGCTTCACCGCCACCTCCCTGGCCTCCGTATCGGCCGAGCCCCCGATGCTCTCCTTCGGCATCGGCACCGGATCCTCCTGCTGGCCCGCGCTGTCGCGGGCCGAGCACGTGGGCGTGCACCTGCTCGGGGAGCACCAGCGGGAGCTGGCCGCCACCTTCGCCCGCAGCGGCGCCGACCGCTTCGCGCCGCCCACCGCCTGGCGCGAGGGTCCCGAAGGTGTTCCCGTCCTCGACGGCGTCCGCGCCTGGCTGGTCTGCCGCGTCCACGCGCGCGTGCCCGCGGAGGACCACCGGATCGTGCTCGCGCACGTCCTGGCCGGCGACCACACCGGCCCCGGGCGGCCGTTGCTCTACCACCAGGGCGGCTTCACCGGCCTGCGCGACTGACCGGGTATCGGACGGGTTCTGCGAAACCGTCCAGTTCCGATTACGCTGCGTTGCGAAGGTCACAGTTCAAAGCGCTTGCTTAGCGGGAACGAACTGGGTGTACTGACGAGTAATATTTTGGTCGGAGCGCAGGTCGCCCCGATCGGGAACGGCCGCTTCAGGCGCCTATGCTGCCTGCAAGTAGGCAGCAGAGAAATGTCGACGCAGTAGGAGAGCCGGCGTGAGCTTGAGGATCGTTGTCACTGTGAAGTACGTGCCCGACGCCACTGGCGACCGGCACTTCGCCGATGACCTGACCGTCGACCGGGACGACGTGGACGGTCTGCTCTCCGAGCTCGACGAGTACGCCGTCGAGCAGGCGCTGCAGATCTCCGAGAACTCGGACGACGACGTCGAGATCACCGTCCTGACCGTGGGTCCCGAGGACGCCAAGGACGCGCTGCGCAAGGCGCTGTCGATGGGCGCCGACAAGGCGATCCACGTCGAGGACGACGACCTGCACGGCACCGACGCCATCGGCACCTCCCTGGTGCTGGCCAAGGCGATCGAGAAGGCCGGCTACGACCTGGTCATCTCCGGTATGGCCTCCACCGACGGCACCATGGGTGTCGTCCCGGCGCTGCTCGCCGAGCGTCTCGGTGTCCCGCAGGTCACCCTGCTCTCCGAGGTCTCCGTCGAGGACGGCACGGTCAAGGGCCGCCGCGACGGCGACGCCGCCTCCGAGCAGCTCGAGGCCTCCCTGCCGGCCGTCGTGTCGGTCACCGACCAGTCGGGCGAGGCGCGTTACCCGTCCTTCAAGGGCATCATGGCGGCCAAGAAGAAGCCGGTGGAGTCCTGGGAGCTGGACGACCTGGAGATCGACGCCGACGAGGTCGGTCTGGAGAACGCCTGGACCGCGGTCGACTCCGCGGCCGAGCGTCCGGCCCGCACCGCCGGCACGATCGTCAAGGACGAGGGCGAGGGCGGCAAGCAGCTCGCTGAGTTCCTCGCGGGCCAGAAGTTCATCTAGGCCCCACCCCTTACCGCCCCTTAAGCCTTCGCATTCCGCAGGAGAGCAATCCCATGGCTGAAGTTCTCGTCTACGTCGACCACGTGGACGGCGCCGTCCGCAAGCCCACCCTGGAACTGCTGACGCTGGCCCGCCGCATCGGCGAGCCGGTCGCCGTCGCCCTGGGCAACGGCGCCGCCGACACCGCCGCCGCCCTCGCCGAGCACGGCGCGGTGAAGGTCCTCACGCACGACGCCTCCGAGTACGCCGACTACCTGGTCGTGCCGAAGGTCGACGCCCTCCAGGCCGCCTACGAGGCCGTCTCCCCGGCCGCCGTGCTGGTCCCCTCCTCCGCCGAGGGCAAGGAGATCGCCGCCCGTCTGGCGCTGCGCATCGGCTCCGGCATCATCACCGACGCCATCGACATCGAGGCCGGCGACCAGGGCCCGGTGGCCACCCAGTCGGTGTTCGCCGCCGCCTTCACCACCAAGTCCCGGGTCGCCAAGGGCACCCCGGTCATCACGGTCAAGCCGAACTCGGCCGCCGTGGAGGCCGCCCCGGCCGCCGGTGCGGTCGAGGCCCTCTCCGTGACCTTCTCCGAGCAGGCCACCGGCACCAAGGTCACCGGGCGCACCCCGCGTGAGTCGACCGGCCGCCCCGAGCTGACCGAGGCCGCGATCGTGGTCTCCGGCGGCCGTGGTGTGAACGGCGCGGAGAACTTCGCGATCATCGAGGCGCTCGCCGACTCGCTCGGCGCGGCCGTCGGTGCCTCGCGCGCCGCCGTCGACGCCGGCTGGTACCCGCACACCAACCAGGTCGGCCAGACCGGCAAGTCGGTCTCGCCGCAGCTGTACATCGCCTCCGGCATTTCCGGTGCGATCCAGCACCGCGCCGGCATGCAGACCTCGAAGACGATCGTGGCGATCAACAAGGACGCCGAGGCCCCGATCTTCGACCTCGTCGACTACGGCGTGGTCGGCGACCTCTTCGACGTCGTCCCGCAGCTCACCGAAGAGGTCAAGACCCGCAAGGGCTGATCCTCCGCAGGCTCAACGAGGCCCCGCGACCGTGCCGACGGTCGCGGGGCCTCGCTGCGTGGGCGGTCCTCCGCCGCGGTGGAGGGGCGGGCCGGTGCTGTACTGGAGAGGGGCGTGGACACGGTGTTGACCATCCGGACGGTGCCCGGATAACTTCGTTCTACGGATTGTTGATTCCGTACAGCGGAAAACTGGAGGGTGTGGGAATGGGTCAGGGCCAGCAGGAGAAGGTGGCGACGAGCCTCGCGGGCGCCGTCAGCGAGGAGATCAGCGCCTCCCTCGCCCCGGTCGACGCCGAGCTGGAGCGCCACTACCCCGGAGACCCCGGCACCCGCCAGCCCGTCCACACCGTCTACGTACCCGGTGACGTCTTCACCGCCGACACCATCCGCACCTGGGGCGACCGGGCCCTCGCCGCCCTCGACGAGCACGCCCCCGACGCCGCCTCCTTCGCGGCCGTCCTCGGTCTCGCCGACGAGCTCGCCGAACCCGTCCACACGCGCGTGCGGGCCAAGCTGATGCGCGAGCCCGTCGAAGACCTGCGCGTCGACTTCGAGGACGGCTACCAGGGCGGGGACGAGGACCAGGACGCGGCCCGCGCCGCCCGTCTGATCGCCGAGGCCTACCGCGACGGCACCGCCGCCCCCTACATGGGCATCCGCATGAAGTGCATGGAAGCCGCCGTCCGCGACCGCGGCATCCGCACCCTCGACATCTTCCTCACCGGCCTGATGGAGGCGGGCGGCCTGCCCGACGGGCTGGTGCTGACCCTGCCCAAGGTCACCTACCCCGAGCAGGTCACCGCCATGGTCCGCCTCCTGGAGTCCTTCGAGAAGGCGCACGGCCTGGAGCCCGGGCGGCTCGGCTTCGAGATCCAGATCGAGACCAGCCAGTCCATCCTCGCCGGCGACGGCACCGCCGCCGTCGCCCGCATGATCCGGGCCGCCGAGGGCCGCGCCACCGGCCTGCACTACGGCACCTTCGACTACAGCGCCTGCCTCGGCGTCTCCGCCGCCTACCAGGCCAGCGACCACCCCGCCGCCGACCACGCCAAGGCGGTCATGCAGGTCGCCGCGGCCGGCACCGGCGTCCGCGTCTCCGACGGCTCCACCAACGTCCTGCCGGTCGGTACGACCGAGAACGTCCACGACGCCTGGCGGCTGCACTACGGCCTCACCCGCCGCGCCCTGGCCCGCGCCTACTACCAGGGCTGGGACATGCACCCCGGGCACATCCCCACCCGGTACGCGGCCGTCTTCGCCTTCTACCGCGAGGGCTTCGCCCAGGCAGCCGCCCGGCTCACCCGCTACGCCAACCGGACCGGCGGCGACGTCATGGACGAGCCCGCCACCGCCAAGGCCCTCAGCGGCTATCTGCTGCGCGGCCTGGACTGCGGCGCCCTGGACACCGGCGAGGTCGCCCGGCTCACCGGCCTGACCCGCGCCGACCTGGAGGGCTTCGCCGCACCCCGGCGCGGCGACCTGACCGTCTCCGGGGCGCAGTAGAACCGTCACCGCCGCCCCCTAGGCTGTACGCCACAAGGGAAGACCACACGAACGGGGCGGCGGTGTCTTCGGGGGAGTACGGACAGACGGACGGGGCCGGACGGCTGCTGGCCGGGCGCTATCGCGTCCTGGCCCAGCTCGGCCGGGGCGGCATGGGGGTCGTCTGGCGGGCCCGCGACGAGGTCCTCGGGCGCGAGGTCGCCGTCAAGGAACTGCGCACCTACATCGACAGCGACGACCCCGAACTGGAGGGCCTGCGGCTGCGCATGCAGCGCGAGGCACGCGCAGCGGCCCGGGTGCGCCATCCCGGGGTCGTGGCCGTGCACGACGTCACCGAGGTCGACGGACGTCCGCTGATCGTCATGGAGCTGGTCGACGGCCCCTCCCTGGACGACGTCCTGCGCGAGCGCGGCACCCTCGACGCGCGCGAGGCCGCCGGGATCGGCGCCAAGGTCATGGACGCGCTGGCCGCCGCCCACCGCGCCGGCGTCCTGCACCGCGACGTCAAGCCGGGCAACATCCTCCTCGACCGCTCGGGCCGGGTCCTGCTGACCGACTTCGGCATAGCCACCATGGAGGACCCGGGCGACGGCTCCGCCACCCGTCTCACCCGCAGCGGCGAACTGGTCGGCTCCCTGGACTACCTGGCGCCCGAGCGCGCCCAGGGCGCCCGGCCGGGCCCGGCCTCCGACATCTGGGCACTCGGCGCCACCCTGTACGCCGCCGTCGAGGGCTCCTCGCCCTTCCGCCGGACCTCGACCTTCTCGACGCTCACCGCGATCGTCACGGAGCCCCTTCCCGGGCCGCACCGCTCCGGACCACTCGCCCCGGTCCTGCAGCGGCTGCTGGACAAGCGCCCCGAGAGCCGCCCCGAGGCCGAGGAGGCCCGCGCCCTCCTCCAGGCGGTGGCCGACTCCGGCGACACCCCGACCACGACCCTGCGCGGACCGGCGCGCACCCTGACGCAGGCCCAAGGGCTCCCCGCCCCGCACGGACCGGCCGAACCGCAGACCACGACCGCCGCCCGACCCTCCCGCCCCAGACGCCGCGTCCTGCTCGCCGCGGCCGCAGTCCTCCTGGTCCTCGCCTCGACCGGCACCACCGTCGCCCTGCTGAGCGACAGCGACGACCCCGCGGCGGCCGGACAACCCGCCCCGACCGTCAGTTCGGACGGCGCCGAACCCACCGGCAAGGGCGACGAGAAGAGCCCGGCCCCCAGCCGCGGCACCGAGAAGGAGCCGAGCACCGAGCCGAGCACCCGCCCGGCCCCCACCCCGAGCAAGACCCCCGGCGGAGACGGCGGCGCCACCGCCACCGCCTGCCGTCCCATCGGCGGCGGCAAGTACAACTGCGAGGTCTGGCGCACCGCGAAGTCCTACACGGCCGACGGCACCGAGGTCGGCATCCTGGGCGCGGGCACCAACTACTTCTACTGCCAGCAGAACCTGGGCCGCCGCGAGACCAGTGGCCGGTGGACCAACGTCTGGTGGGCGAAGACCGACGACGACAGCGGCAACGCGGACGTCTGGGTCAGCGACGTCTACGTCGAGGGCGGTGACAACGACGGGCCGGTGCCCGGACTGCCCGTCTGCTGACCGATGTACCGCTCCAGACCGTGCACGGTCACCAGCTTCTCCCGCCGGAACAGCCGCGTGCCCCGCTCGCACAGCCGCCGGTCCGCGCGCGCCCGCGCGCAGAACTCCTCCGGCGTCACGCCGAACAGCTCCCGCAACCGCGCCGACTTCAGAAGCAGTTCGCCGATCAGCGCCCGCTGCCCGGGATGGGTGCGCGGCGCTCCGGAGCCGTTGTGCAGCACGCCGCGGCGATTGACGTACGAGAAGACGCCCGGCAGCGTCGTGCCGTCCGCCAGGTCGACTTGTACCTCGGCCGAGGACAGCCACACGCGCCGGTAGTTGCCGTACGGCAGCGGCACGCCCTCGCTGGCGTCGATCACCGTGAGCTGGTCGGCGTCGAGCCACAGGACGAACAACTCCCGTACGCGGCCCGGCGCGTGGAAGGGGGACGCCGACACGTAGCCCAGCCGGCTCACATGCGCCGACACACCGAGCTCGAGGCCCGTGACGCGGACCTTGACCATGGGGATCGGGGAGCGGATGCCGAACTCGGCCATCTTGTGCCGCAGTTGGCCGGGGCAGGCGTTGGAGCCGATCGCGAGGACGGGGGTGCGGCCGGGGTGGGTCAGCCGGTCCAGGGGCAGGAACCGCTCGCCGTCGAGCAGGCCGGAGTCCGCGGGCCAGGTGCCGGGATAGAGCAGCGGGTGCTCGCGGGGCGCCATCGCGAGGCCCAGTGCCTGAAGGGTGCACGCGTCCATGACTCGCTCAGTCCGCCGGGGGCAGCTCTCCCGAGCCGCGGGTGATCAGCCGGGTCGGCAGCTCGATCCGCTCGGGTGTCACGAGCGTACCGTCCAGCTGCCGGAACAGGCGCTCGGCGGCGGTCCGGCCGAGGGCGGCGGCGTTCTGCGCGACGACGGTGACGCCCGGCTGGAGCAGATCGGCGAGCTCCAGGTCGTCGAAGCCGACGAGCGCCACCCGGCGGGACTGCTCGGCCAGCACCCGGATCACGGTGACCGTCACCCGGTTGTTGCCCGCGAAGATCGCGGTGACCGGCCGGGGGCCGGAGAGCATGTCCTCGGCGGCCCTGCGCACCCGCTCGGGGCCGGTGACGCCCAGCGACATCCAGGCGTCCTCCACCGGTATCCCCGCGTCCTCCATGGCCGCCCGGTAGCCGCGCAGCCGCTCGGCGGCGGTGTGGATGCGGGGCATGTCGCCGATGAAGCCGATCCGGCGGTGTCCGTGGCCGATCAGATGGGCGACTCCGTCCCGGGCGCCGCCGTAGTTGTCCGACAGCACGACATCGGCGTCGATCTGCCCGGCCGGCCGGTCCACGAACACCGTGGCGACGCCCGCCCGGATCTCGGGCTCCAGATAGCGGTGGTCGTCCCCGGCCGGGATCACCACCAGACCGTCCACGCGCCGCGCGCACAGCGCCAGCGCCAGCTCCTGCTCACGCTCCGGGTCCTCGGCGCTGGAGCCGTTGATCAGCAGCGCGCCGTGGGCCCGGGCCACCTCCTCGACCGCGCGGCTGAGGGGGCCGTAGAAGGGGTCCGCGAGGTCCTCCAGGACGAGGCCGATGCTGGCGGTACGGCCCTTGCGCAGCACCCGGGCGCTGTCGTTGCGGCGGAAGCCCAGGGCGTCGATGGCCTCCTGGACGCGGCGCTCCGTCTCCGGCGTGACGCCCGGCTCGCCGTTGACGACCCGCGAGACCGTCTTGAGCCCGACTCCCGCACGAGCGGCCACGTCCTTCATCGTCGGCCGATTGCCGTAACGGTTTCCGGGGGTGCGGTCGGCGCGGCGGATGGTCTCGGGCACGATGCGGGTCCTGTCCTGTTTGTCCACGGGGATGCGGCGATCCATGGTTTGTATGAGGATGTGGCGTCGAGCATAGAGCCTGGACAACGTTGTCAGATCCAGGGGACACTGTCCACCGCTTTCCCCGGCCGGCGCCCCACCGCTGGGCCGGCCTGCCCTTTTCCGCTGGTTGACCGGGAGATCTGACTCTGATGCGCACCGACCTCGTGGCCGCACTCGACATCGGCGGAACGAAGATCGCCGGAGGTCTTGTGGACGGCCACGGCCGGATCCTGGCGCGAGCCCAGCGCCCGACCCCGGCGCGGGAGGACGGCGACACCGTGATGGGTGCCGTCCAGGCGGTGCTCGGCGAACTGACGGCGAACCCGCTGTGGGCGCGGGCGACGGCCCTCGGGATCGGCAGCGCGGGCCCGGTGGACGCCTCCGCCGGGACGGTGAGCCCGGTGAACGTTCCCGGCTGGCGCGACTATCCGCTGGTCCGGCGGGTCCGGGAGGCGGCGGGCGGACTGCCGGTCGAGCTCATCGGCGACGGCGTGGCCATCACCGCGGCCGAGCACTGGCAGGGCGCCGCCCGCGGCCACGACAACGCCCTGTGCATGGTGGTGTCCACGGGCGTCGGCGGCGGTCTGGTCCTGGGCGGACGGCTGCACCCCGGGCCCACGGGCAATGCGGGCCACATCGGTCACATCAGCGTCGATCTCGACGGCGACCCCTGCCCGTGCGGCGCGCGCGGCTGCGTGGAGCGCCTCGCGAGCGGCCCCAACATCGCCCGGCGCGCCCTGGAGAACGGCTGGGAGCCCGGCCCCGACGGCGACACCTCCGCCGCCGCGGTGGCCGCCGCCGCCCGCCGGGGCGACCCGGTGGCCGTGGCCTCCTTCGAACGGGCGGCGCAGGCGCTGGCCGCCGGGATCGCCGCCACCGCGACCCTGGTCGAGATCGACATCGCCGTCATCGGCGGCGGCGTCGGCAAGGCGGGCGAGGTGCTGCTCGCCCCCCTGCGCAAGGCGCTCGGCGACTACGCCACGCTCTCCTTCGTCCAGCGCCTGACGGTGACGTCGGCACAGATGGGGACGGACGCGGGTCTGGTGGGCGCCGCGGCGGCGGCCCTCACCTCGCGGAAGGACGCGGCCGGGGTCTGACCATCCTCGGCAGGAACGTTCCGGCGGGGGATGCGCCGTCGCTTTCCGCGACGCATGCCGTGACCCCCGCGCGGACCGCGCAGTTGAAACGGTCATGAAGAAGCGCAGCATGCTCGCCATCGCCTCCCTGGCCACCGGATTCGTCGTCGCGGCGGTCACGCCCTCCCACTCCCTCGGGAGCGACCTGACCGACCTCGACGTGGGGGAGACCGTCAGCGCCGTCGAGGACACGGTGGCCACCGACAGCCTGGCCATCGAGGACGGCCCGCTCGGCCAGAAGGACTGACGAGGCCGACGGCACGCAGTACGGCGCCGGTGTTCCCGCACTCGCGGGCACCGGCGCCGCCGCGTTTGCGCCCTCAACTGGAAGTGGTTTCCGTGGCAGGGTGGAGCGGGCAAGCCCCAGGGGGCCAACAGAAGAGGGGGAGAGTCTGTGATCGTCTGGATCAACGGGCCTTTCGGTGCGGGGAAGACCACCACCGCACGGGAACTAATCGAACTGATCCCGAACAGCACGCTCTTCGACCCCGAGGTCATCGGCGGAGCACTGCCGCACCTGCTCCCGCCCAAACACCTCGCCGAGGTCGGCGACTTCCAGGACCTGCCGATCTGGCGACGACTCGTGATCGACACGGCGGCCGCGCTGCTCGCCGAGCTCGGCGGGACCCTCGTGGTCCCCATGACCCTGCTGCGCCAGGAGTACCGCGACGAGATCTTCGGCGGGCTGGCCGCGCGCCGGATCGCGGTACGGCACATCCTGCTGGCCCCGGCGGAAACGATCCTGCGCGAGCGAATAGCGCACCGGGAGGTCCCCGAGGGCCCCGACGGCGAACTCCGGACCCGGCAATGGGCGTACGACCACATCGAGCCCTACCGCTCCGCCCTCGCCTCCTGGCTCACCGCCGACGCCCACCTCGTGGACAACGGCCGGCTCACCCCGCACCGGACGGCCGCCCGGATCGCCGAGGCCGTCGCCTCCGGCCAGGCGCCGGTGAGCGACATCGTGCAGACGCCCGAGCCGACCGCCGAGACACTGGCCGCCGGAGTGCTGCTCTTCGACGAACAGGACCGGGTCCTGCTCGTCGACCCCACCTACAAGGCCGGGTGGGAGTTCCCCGGCGGAGTCGTCGAGCCGGGCGAGGCGCCCGCGCGTGCGGGCATGCGCGAGGTCGCCGAGGAGACGGGGATCCGCCTCGAGGACGTACCCCGCCTCCTCGTCGTCGACTGGGAACCGCCCGCACCGCCCGGCTACGGCGGACTGCGCCTGCTCTTCGACGGCGGGCGGCTCGACTCCGCGCGGGCCGGCCGGCTGCTGCTGCCCGGACCCGAACTGCGCGGCTGGCGCTTCGTGACCGAGGAGGAGGCCGCCGAGCTGCTGCCGCCCGTCCGCTACGAGCGGCTGCGCTGGGCCCTGCGCGCACGGGAACGCGGGGCCGCGCTCTACCTGGAGGCGGGAATCCCCGCCCCCTGACCGGGCCCGCTCAGCCCGCCGCGTAGTTGCGCAGGAACAGCGCCTCCGCCACGGACAGCCGCTCCAGCTCCTCGGGCGAGACGCTCTCGTTCACGGCGTGGATCTGGGCCTCCGGCTCGCTCAGACCGATGAGCAGGATCTCGGCGTCCGGGTAGAGGGCGGCGAGGGTGTTGCACAGCGGGATGGAGCCGCCCTGACCGGCGTACTGCATCTCCTGGCCCGGGTAGGCCTCGGTCATCGCCCGGGCCATGGCCTCGTACGCGGGGCTCGTGGTGTCCGCGCTGAACGCCTGGCCCTGTCCGACCTGCTCGCTGTGCAGTCGCGCGCCCCACGGCGTGTGCGCCTCCAGATGGGCCTGGAGCAGCTTGGTGGCCTCCGCCGCGTCGACGCCCGGCGGCACCCGCAGGCTGATCAGCGCACGGGCGCTCGACTGCACGGACGGGGTCGCGCCGACCACGGGCGGGCAGTCGATGCCGAGGACCGTGACGGCCGGACGCGCCCAGATGCGGTCCGCGACCGTGCCGGAACCGATCAGCTCCACCCCGTCCAGCACCTTGGCGTCCGCGCGGAACTGCTCCTCGTCGTACTGCAGTCCGTCCCACACGGCATCCGACGTCAGCCCGTCGACCGTCGTCGAGCCGTCCTCGGCGCGCAGCGAGTCCAGTACGCGGATCAGGGCGCCCAGCGCGTCCGGTGCGGCACCGCCGAACTGGCCCGAGTGGAGGTTGCCGACCAGCGTGTCGATCTGCACCCGGAGCATGGTCATCCCGCGCAGCGTCGTGGTGACCGTCGGCAGCCCGACCCGGAAGTTGCCCGCGTCGCCGACGACGATCGTGTCGGCCGCGAGCAGCTCGGGATGCGCCTCGGCGTACTGCTCGAGGCCGCCGGTGCCCATCTCCTCGGACCCCTCGGCGATCACCTTGACGTTGACCGGGACCCCGCCGTTGGCCTTGAGCGCGCGCAGCGCGAGCAGGTGCATGATCAGGCCGCCCTTGCAGTCGGCGGCGCCGCGTCCGTACCAGCGCCCGTCCCGCTCGGTCAGCTCGAACGGCGGGGTCAGCCAGGCGGTTTCGTCCAGCGGCGGCTGCACGTCGTAGTGGGCGTAGAGCAGGACCGTCTTCGCGCCCGCCGGGCCGGGCAGGTAGCCGTACACCGACTGCGTGCCGTCGGGGGTGTCCAGCAGGGCCACGTCCTCGAAGCCCTCGGCGCGCAGCGCGTCCGCGACCCAGCGCGCGGCGCCCTCGCTCTCGCTGCGGGGGAACTGGCCGAAGTCCGCCACCGATTTGAACGCCACCAGTTCGGTGAGCTCCTGCTTCGCCCTCGGCATCAGCGAGGCGACGGTCTCGGCGACCGGATTCGACGACATGGGCACGCTCCTTGTAGGTGCGACGTTGTACGGCTGCGTACTTTTGCGTACGGCTGATCGGGCGAGCGTAGGCCCCGCCGGGTGCGGTGGTCACCTACGCCGCCGATCCTCCCACAGGGGCCTGCGGCGACCGCCGCCGTAGGATGCGGGGGACAGCAGCAGCGGGCGGCTTGATCGGGAGCAGTAGACCATCGTGAGCAGCGAGAACTCTTCGGCGGACGACGTGCGGCAGGTGTGGGACGTCGTCGTGGTCGGCGCGGGCCCCGCGGGGGCCTCGGCCGCGTACGCGGCGGCGGTCGCGGGGCGGCGCGTGCTGTTGCTGGAGAAAGCCGAGTTGCCGCGCTACAAGACCTGCGGCGGCGGCATCATCGGCCCCTCGCGCGACTCCCTGCCGCCCGGCTTCGACCTGCCGTTCAGGGACCGGGTGTACGCCGTGACGTTCTCGAACAACGGCCGCTTCACCCGTACCCGGCGCTCCCGGAAGATGCTGTTCGGGCTGATCAACCGGCCCGAGTTCGACCAGCAGCTGGTGGAGCACGCGCAGAAGGCGGGCGCCGAGCTGCGCACGGGCGTCACCGTGCAGCGGGTCGAGCAGCACGGCTCTGCGGTGCCGGACCGGCGCACGGTCGCCGTCGTCCTCCAGGGCGGCGAGACGGTGCTGGCGCGGGCGGTGGTCGGCGCGGACGGCAGCGCGAGCCGGATAGGAGCGCATGTCGGGGTGAAGCTCGACCAGGTGGATCTCGGCCTGGAGGCGGAGATCCCGGTGCCGGAGACGGTCGCCGAGGACTGGCAGGGGCGGGTGCTCATCGACTGGGGGCCCATTCCCGGCAGTTACGGCTGGGTCTTCCCCAAGGGCGACACCCTGACGGTCGGGGTGATCTCGGCGCGCGGCGAGGGCGCGGCCACCAAGCGGTATCTGGAGGAGTTCATCGGGCGGCTCGGACTCGCCGGGTTCGAACCCGCCATCTCCTCCGGCCATCTGACGCGCTGCCGGGCCGACGACTCGCCGCTGTCGCGCGGGCGGGTCCTGGTGTGCGGCGACGCGGCGGGGCTGCTGGAGCCGTGGACCCGAGAGGGCATCTCCTTCGCGCTGCGCTCCGGGCGGCTCGCGGGGGAGTGGGCGGTCCGGATCGCCGAGGCGAACGACGCGGTGGACGCCCGGCGCCAGGCCCTGAACTACGCGTTCGCGGTCAAGGCCGGGCTCGGCGTCGAGATGAGCGTCGGCAAGCGGATGCTGGCGCTGTTCGAGAAGCGCCCCGGGATCTTCCACGCCGCGCTGACCGGCTTCCGGCCCGCCTGGCGGGCGTTCACGGACATCACCCGCGGCTCGTCGTCCCTCGGCGAGCTGGTCCGCAGCCACCCGATGGCCCAGCGCGGTCTGAACGCGCTGGACCGACGGCAGGCGGAGGCGGAACGCCGGGAGGCGGAGGCGGAACGCCGGGAGGCGGAGGCGGGGGCGGCAGCGGAACGCCGGGATGCGGGAGCGGAGCGGCGGGAAGCGGACGCGGAGTCCGGGGGCGGCCGGGGCGAGGGGTAGCGGTCGGGCGGACCGGGGGCGGGCCGTGGGGGCGAGCCGGCCTGAGGGGCCATGGGTCGGGCGCCGGGCGCCGGGCCGCGGGTAGGGGTTGGGGCTGGGGTGCAGGCCGAGTCGGCCGCGGGCCCACGGTCGGGCATCGGGCGCTGGGCGCCGGGTTGAGGGTCAGGGTCGGGCTCAGGGCTGAGCTCTGCCCCCCGGGGCGGCTCGGCGGTGTGGTGCCGCGCTTCCTGGTCGGCCGGGCGAGGGCTGGTCGACGCCCTTTGCCGTCTCGTCGCCCGCGCACGGGCCGGGGGCCTCGACGTCCGGAAGATCCGACAACGAGGCCCGCGGAACGCCGCGCTCGCTAGCTCTTGAGCGAGAGCTCGAACACCGGGTGGTCCGGGGCGATGCGGCGCAGGTCGGAGTCGGGGGAGTCCGGGCCGACTCCGTTGAAGAAGACACCGACCTCGGCCTTCCAGCGCTTGAGGTAGGCGCGCAGCACCGGCGCCTTGTCGTCGTCGGAGACCTCGGTCGCGGTGAACACGTCCGCCTGCTTGCCGAGACGCAACTCCCCGCCGCCGGCCGCACGCATGTTGTGCGTCCACTGGACGTGGCCGCGCGGGGCGACGAGGTAGTGCCGGCCGTCGATGGTCAGCAGGTTCACGGGGGTGGTCCGCCACTGCCCGCTCTTGCGGCCGCGGACGGCGAGGACGCGGGAGCCCCACACACTCAGGCCACGGCGGGTCAGCCAGGCGACGGTGCGATTGAGGACGTTGACCGTGAACCAGCCGGGCTTCTTGACGTGCGTGGACATGCGGACCCCCTGAGTTTGGTGAGCGGTGCTCTCGCTTGCCGCTTCCACAGTGTGTCCGAGATCGGCGCTCCAAAGCAAGAGCGGTGCTCTCTTTTCGGTTCACCGCTCTCCTTTGTGTGCACTGCTCTCGCTTCTCGTGGGAGACTGCCGGGCATGAGCACCGCACACGGCAGCGCCCCCCAGGGAGCCCGGGCCCGGGCCCGGATCGAGGTCACCGCGGCCATCAAGGACCAGGCGCGCAGACAGCTCGCCGCCGAAGGCGCCGCCAAGCTCTCGCTGCGCGCCGTGGCCCGCGAACTCGGCATGGTCTCCTCCGCGCTCTACCGCTACTTCCCGAGCCGCGACGACCTGCTGACCGCGCTGATCATCGACGCCTACAACTCCCTCGGCGAGAGTGCCGAGGCCGCGCGCGACACCTTCGCCGACGCCGGTCCCGGGCACCGCTGGGTCGCGGTGTGCGAGGCACTGCGGGGGTGGGCGCTGGAGCATCCGCACGAGTACGCGCTGATCCACGGATCACCGGTGCCCGGCTACAGCGCCCCCGAGACCACGATTCCGGCCGCGGCCCGGGTCGGCGAGGTCTTCTTCGGCATCCTCCGCGACGCCCACCGAGGTCTCGGCCTCGCCAAGCCGTCCCTGCCCGCCGAGCTTCGCCCCGAGGCCGAGCGCATGGCCGCCGACTTCGCGCCCGACCTCCCCCCGGAGACGGTGGCGGCGTTCGTCGCGGCCTGGGCGCAGCTCTACGGTCTGGTCGGCTTCGAGGTGTTCGGCCAGTTCCAGCGGGTGGTCGAGGACCGAGAGCGGTTCTTCCGGCACGCGGTGTGCCGGCTGGCCCACGGGGTGGGGCTGGTGTATCCGCAGACCGGACCGGCCGCGGCCGGGGGATGACCGGCGGCCTGCCTCGGCTGACGTACTTCGCGGGGAGTACGTGTGATCACCTCACTCGGCTGACGCGGCCCGGCGGTGACGGCGTCTAGCGTGGCGGGCATGGACGAGCAGCGTGTGCCGCACTGGTGGCGGAGCGGTCCGTCGTGGTGGCGGCACGAGGAGCGGGAGCGGTGGCCCTGGCGGTCCACCGTGCTGGTGACCGCCTTCGTGTTCGTCGGGTCGCATTTCGCCGCCGAGGAGCAGGCGGGCGAGCGCGCCGACCTCGATGTCCTCGCCCGGGTGCTGCTGCTCCTGGCCGGCCTTGTGCTGCTGTGGCGGCATCGTCACCCGGTCGCCGTCGCCTTCGGTACGGCCGCTGCCGCCCTGGTCTATCTCGGTGCCGGCTATCCGTACGGGCCCGTCTTCCTCACCGTGGCGATCGGCTGCTTCGGCGCCGTCGTCGCCGGGCACCGGTGGGCCGCATGGGCGGCGATGGGCACCTTGTGGGCGGGGCATGTGATGGTCGTCCACTGGCTCTACCAGTGGCTCCCGCCGGCCGGTGACTCCGCCGCCCCCTGGGGGCAGGAGGGTGTGGTCGCCGCCTGGGTCGTGGCCGTCGCGGCGCTGGCGGAACTGGTGCGGACCCGGCGGGAGCAGTGGGCCCGGGAGCGGGCCGAGCAGGCGCAGGCGGCGCGGCGGCGGGCCGACGAGGAACGGTTGCGGATCGCCCAGGAGCTGCATGACGTCCTGGCGCACAGCATCTCCGTCATCAACGTGCAGGCGGGCGTCGGTCTCGCGCTCCTCGACTCCGATCCCGAGCAGGCCCGGACGGCGCTCACCACCATCAAGGCCCAGAGCAAGGAGGCGCTCGGCGAGGTGCGTCAGGTGCTCGACACGCTGCGCGCGCCGGGCGCCGCGCCGCGCGCACCTGCGCCCGGACTCGACCGGCTCCCCGAGCTCGTGGACCAGGCGGCCGGCGCCGGCCTGACCGTCGAGGTGCACGGCGCCGCGCCCCCGCTGGCGCCCGGCACCGACCTCGCCGCCTTCCGGATCGTCCAGGAGGCCCTCACCAATGTCGTACGGCACTCGGGATCGCGGCACGCGCGCGTGCACCTCGATCACGGCGGCGGCACGCTCCGGATCCGCGTGGACGACGACGGCCCCGCGACCGGCGCCGACGCGGGTGGCAGCGGCAACGGTCTGGCCGGTATGCGGGAGCGGGCCGCCGCGCTGGGTGGCACGATCGAGGCGGGCCCGCGCACCGCCGGCGGCTTCCGGGTGCTCGCCGTACTGCCCGGCACCCCGAAGGGCAACGCCCGGTGACCCGCGTACGGACCGGTGCCCCGCGTACCGCCCCCGCCTCCGCCCCCGCCCTCGAAGGAGAACGACCGGTGATCCGTGTACTGCTCGCCGACGATCAGTCACTCGTGCGGGCCGGTTTCCGGGCGCTGCTCGACGCGCAGCCCGACATCGAGGTGGCCGGTGAGTCAGCGGACGGCGAGGCGGCGGTGCGCGCGGTGGGTGAACTCGCCCCCGATGTCGTACTGATGGACATCCGGATGCCGGTGCTGGACGGGCTGGCCGCGACCCGGCGGATCACCGGGGACGACCGGCACAAGGACGTGAAGGTGGTCATGCTGACCACCTTCGAGCTCGACGAGTACGTCTTCGAGGCCATCCGCTCCGGGGCCTCGGGGTTCCTGGTCAAGGACACCGAGCCGGACGAACTCCTGCGCGCCGTGCGGGCGGTGGTCGGCGGGGACGCACTGCTGTCGCCCGGGGTGACCCGTCGCCTGATCGCCGAGTTCGCCGCCCGTTCCAAGGAGCCCGCCGCGGCCGACGCCCTCGCCGCGCTCACCGAGCGGGAGCGGGAGGTGATGGCCCTGGTCGGGATGGGCCTGTCGAACGAGGAGATCGCCCGCCGTCTCGTGGTCAGCCCGCTCACCGCCAAGACCCACGTCAGCCGCACCATGGTGAAGCTGGGCGCCCGGGACCGGGCGCAACTGGTCGTCCTGGCTTACGAGTCGGGGTTGGTGCGGCCGGGCTGGCTCGGCTGAGTCCCCCGCCGGTAGCGCACCAGCACACTGATCACGCGGACGGCGAACACCGCCACGGCCAGCCACTTGCCGCCCTGCCACAGCAGTGACTCCATCGCCCACGGCACGTCGAACAGCAGCGCCGGACCGGCGACGGCCCCGAAGACCACCCCCGCCGCGAACAGCGCGCTGAACAGCGCGTACCCCACTTCGACGACGAACGCGTCCTGCTCCGCCTTGGTGCGCCGGCCCCCGTGAACACTCATGCACGGAGTCAAGCAGGCGTGTGCCCGGCCGGGCAAGCGATCCCGGCCGGGCACACGGTAGGGAGGCGGTCCCCCTAGTCGCGGACCGGAACCCGGTCCTGCTCCGCCTCCTGCACAGTGGACTTGGCGACCACGACGGACGGCTGGGGCCGCTGGGCCCTGCGTGTCCCGCGCAGTCCGGGGAGTGTGATCAGCAGGCCCGCGACGGCGACGCAGGCCACCACCACGAAGCCGGGTCGGTAGCTGTCGAGGACCGCCTGCGGAGTGGCCTGCTCGGGTGCCCCGGCGGTCACCACCGCGGTCACCACGGCGAGGAAGATGGCGCCGCCCACCTGCACCGAGGTGTTCAGCAGCCCGGAGACCATGCCCTGCTCGTGGTCGTCGACGCCGTTCGTGGCCTGGATGTTGAGCGAGGGGAAGACCAGCGCGCAGGCCGCGCCGATCAGCAGCATCGACGGCAGGATGGTCGCCGCGTACACGGGGTCGAGGTCGATCTGGAGGAACAGCGCGTAGCCGACGACCATGAACCCGAAGCCCACCGCGATCAGGCGCTGGGTGCCGAACCGGTCGACGATCGAGCCGACCTTCGTGGAGGAGAGCGCCACCAGCGCGCCCGCGGGCAGGAAGGCGAGCGCCGTGTGCAGCGCGGACCAGCCGAGCAGCGACTGCATGTAGAGCGTGGTGAGGAACTGGAAGCCGACGTACGAGCCGAAGAAGGCGAGGGCGCCGAGCTGGGCGCGGATCTGGTTGCCCGAGCGCAGTACGCCGAGCCGGACCAGCGGTCCGGGCGAGCGCCGCTCGACCAGCACGAACGCGGTCAGCAGGGCGGCGACGGCGAGGAAGGACAGCAGCGTCCGGGCGGAGGCCCAGCCGGCTTCCGGGGCCTGGACGACGGTGAACACCAGCAGCAGCATCGAGGCGGTGCCGAGGACGGCGCCGGGGATGTCGTAGCCGTTGTGGTTCTTCTCGCGGGCGCTGCGCGGCAGCAGCTTCAGGCCCGCCACCAGGGCGATCAGGGCGATCGGCGCGGGCAGCAGCATGGTGAGCCGCCAGCTGGCCTCGGTGAGCAGCCCGGACAGGACCAGGCCCATGGAGAAGCCGGTGGCCGCGCAGGTGGTGTAGATGGCCAGGGCCTTGTTGCGCAGCGGGCCCTCGGGGAAGGTCGTGGTGATGATCGACAGGCCGGCCGGTGCCGTGAAGGCCGCGCTCAGGCCCTTGATGAAGCGGCTGGCGATGAGCAGCGGACCGGAGTCGACGAGCCCGCCGAGCAGGGAGGCGACCGCGAAGACGCCGAGGGCCACCAGGAAGACCTGGCGCCGGCCCAGCAGGTCGGCGGCGCGTCCGCCGAGGAGCAGCAGTCCGCCGTAGCCGAGGATGTAGCCGCTGACGATCCATTGCAGCGTCGAGGTCGACAGACCCAGGTCGGCGCCGATGGACGGCAGGGCGACGCCGACCATCGAGACGTCCAGGGCGTCCAGGAACATTGCGGCGCAGAGCACCAGGAGCGTGCCCCACAGCCGGGGGGTCCAACGTCCGTCGGACGTAGGGGTGGTGAGCGGAGAGGTCATGCGGGAGAGACTACATGCGCATGCATTGAATGCAAATACATTTAATTCCGCTGCAATGATCTCGGGCCTCTGCTACGGTGCGCCCATGGCGGCTAAGAAGGCCGAGCAGGCGCTCGTGGACCAGTGGCGGGACATCCTCACGCTGCATGCCCGCACCCAGTGCGAACTCGACCGGGCGCTGCAGCAACACGGTTTGTGCGGCAGTGACTTCGAGGTGCTGGACGTGCTGGCGGGCGGAGAGTGCGCGCAGCGCGTACAGGAGATCGCCGAGCACGTGCACTTGAGTCAGAGCGCATTGTCGCGGCTGATCGCACGGCTGGAGAAGGACGGTCTCGTCGATCGTCACATGTGCCCCGAGGACCGGCGCGGGGTGAAGGTCGGGCTCACGGCGAAGGGGCGCGCGCTGCACGGAGACGTGCTGCCGGTGCAGCGCGCGGTGCTGACCAGAATGCTGTCGGGCTGAGCTGGTCCGGCTTCAGACGACGCCGGACGTCTCCCGCCACAGCGCGGCCACCGAGGCGTCGCCGCGTACGGCCGGGAAGGGCAACCGGTTCCACAGCGCCGGGTACAACTGCGCGACGGACCCGGCCAGTTCGCAGTCGGCCTCCCCGGTCTCGCCGCGCACCGCCGCGGGCGGCTCCTGGGACAGGCGTACGGTCCACACCGCGTCGTCCGCGTCGGTCGCCCGCACCCGCAGGACACGCGGCTCGGCGCTGCGCACCCGGCTCTTGGCGCGGGCGTGGAAGCCGAGGAGGAGTTCGTCGATGCCGTCGGCCGCGAAGGCGGGGTCGATCTCGGCCGGCGTACCGCCGCGCGCCGCCTCCGCGTCGAGGCGGTGGATCGTCGTCTCGTGCGCCTGGCGGCGGGCCCAGAAGGCGAGCGGTGACGGCGCGGGCAGGAAGTGCCAGCACTGCACGTCCACTTGGGCGCCGTCCAGGGTGTCGACGAGATGACGATGTCCCTCGCGGAACCAGGTGGTGAGCTCGGCGCCGTCCAGGCCGGGCGCGTCCACGGGCGGCTGGAAGTCCGTGTGGCCCTCGGCGACGAAGGCCGCCGCCCAGCGGTGCACCATCCCCGTGTGCCGCAGCAGGTCGCGCACCTGCCACTCCGGGCAGGTCGGCACCTTGGCGTCCGTCCCGGTGCGCTCGGCCGCCTCGGCCAGCAGGTGGCCCTCCCGGTCCAGGACGCGTATGAACTCAGCAGTCTGCATGCGGCGAGTCTGCCTGATGGAGTGCGGTCCAAGGGGCGGCGGCCGTAAGGAATTCGTCATCCGTTCAGGGATGCCGTGGGCCTCGATGATCCGTTGGAATGGGAGCGGACAGGAACCGCCACGAATCGGGGGAAGCATGAAGCGCGTACGGAAGTCGCTGATCGTCGGGGTGCTGGTGGTGGCCGTCGCGGGGGCGGGATTCGGGCTGTACTGGTTCCAGCCGTGGAAGCTGTGGCAGGACGAGACGGTGGACGAGGCCCTGCCGGTCGCGGTGGGGACGTCCGCGCCGCCCACCGCCGGGGAGACCGCCGCGCCGCCGGCGCCGAAGACCCTCGCCACGGGCGAGCTGATCAGTCACGAGCACGACACCTCCGGCAGCGTGCGGCTGGTACGGCTGACCGACGGATCCCATGTCGTCCGGCTGGAGAACCTCGACACCAGCAACGGCCCCGACCTGCGCGTCTGGCTGACCGACGCGCCCGTGAAGGAGGGCACCGCAGGCTGGCGCGTCTTCGACGACGGGCGGTACGTCAGCCTCGGCAAGCTCAAGGGCAACAAGGGCAGCCAGAACTACGCCGTACCGGCCGACGTCGAGCTGACGCAGTACAGCAGCGTCAGCATCTGGTGCGACCGGTTCGACGTCTCCTTCGGCGCGGCGGAACTCGCTCGCGCCTGAGGGAGGCGTGGGCCGTATGACGGGGGGCGGGCCGTGCGCCGGGCGGCCCCTTGCCTGCGCGGTCTGGGCCGGGCGCGTGCCGTGGTCAGCCGGTGGCCGCGCGCCGGGTCGCGAAGCCGATGGCCGCGGCGACGGCGGCGAGGGCCGCGACGCTGGTCAGGGCCGTGGGCAGGGAGAACCACTCGGCCATGAAGCCGATCGCGGGCGGCCCGAGGAGCATGCCGCCGTAGCCCAGTGTGGAGGCGGTCGCGACACCGGTCGGCCCGGCGAGCGCACCGGCACGCTCGATGGCGACCGGGAAGAGGTTGGCGAGCCCGAGCCCGGTGATCGAGAACCCGATGAGCGTGGCCCACACCGAGGGGGAGAGCGAGCCGAGGAGCATGCCCACGGCCGCGGTGGCGCCACCGGCGACGACGGTGCGGGTGCGGCCGAGCCGCTGGAGCAGCGCCGACCCCGTCAGCCGCCCGAGCGTCATGGCGAGCGCGAAACAGGAGTACCCCGCCGCCGCGAGCCCCGGTGAGGCGCCCAGGTCCTGCTCGAGGTGGAGCGCGCCCCAGTCGGCCATGGCGCCCTCGCCGTACGCCGTGCACAGCGCGATCAGTCCGAAGACGGCGACGAGCCCGCGGGTGCGCCGGTCCAGGCGCGCAGGCTTCGCCTCCTGTGGGTGCGCCGCCCGCGGCGGTTCGATCCGCAGGAGGACGCGTCCGGCGAAGAAGGTCACCGCGAGTCCGACGAGGGTCAGGCCGAACAGGTGCCGCGTGGGGGAGAGGCTGCCGGCGACCAGCCCGCCGAGGCCCGCGCCGACCATCCCGCCCAAGCTGAAGGCCGCGTGGAAGCTGGGCATGATCGGCCGCTGGAGCGCGGTGACGAGGTCGACGGCGGCGCTGTTGAAGGCGACGTTGATCCCGCCGTACGCGGCGCCGAACAGCAGCAGCACGCCGGTGAGGGCGGGGACGGAGTGGGTCAGCGGCGGCAGGGCGACGCTGAGGGAGAGCAGGACGGCGCAGACGACGGTGACCGGGTGGGTGCCGTAGCGGCGGCAGAGGCGTCCGGTGAGCGTCATGGTGATCACGGCGCCCGCGGACACGCCGAGGAGGGCGAGCCCCAGGCTTCCGGCCGAGGCGTTCACCTGCTCCTTGATCGCGGGGATGCGCACCACCCAGCCGGCGAAGACGAAGCCGTCCATGGCGAAGAAGACGGTGAGGGCGATGCGGAGGCGGGTGAGGTCGGTGGAGGTTCCCGGCACGACGTTGTGCGAACGGGGTTTGTTTATTTGCGGCACAAAGTCAGGGTAGGGAGGAGACGGGGAGAGGGCAAGGCCGCGCCGGGGAGGAGGTGATC
Organism: Streptomyces sp. YS415; assembly: GCF_023544665.1. Taxonomy (GTDB): domain Bacteria; phylum Actinomycetota; class Actinomycetes; order Streptomycetales; family Streptomycetaceae; genus Streptomyces. The sequence goes on along the minus strand of NZ_JAMJFL010000007.1, from coordinate 247,884 downwards.
GAGCCGTCGTCCACGGATCGCAGAGCCCCGTCGCCCGCCCCGGGTTACCTGAGCCGCGGTAATCCCGGCCCGGTGACGGGGACTTGGGCGCACGCTGCCTACGAAACGGCGGTTCACCCCGCCGCCCCTCACCGCGTACGACGGAGGCCCCCATGCCCGCCATCCAGCCACCCCCGCTGACCGCCCTCGCCGCCGAACTCGCCGTTCTGCGGCCCCGGATGGAGGCCGTGAGTCGGGCCATCCATGCCCGGCCCGAGCTGAAGTTCGCCGAGTTCCATGCCCGCCAGGTGCTGACGCGCTGGCTCTCGGAGGCCGGGTTCACGGTGACCGCCGGTGCGGGAGGCCTGGACACCGCGTTCGTCGCGGTGCACGGGAGCGGACGGCCGGGGCCCCGCGTCGCCGTGCTCGCCGAGTACGACGCCCTGCCCGGTGTCGGACACGGCTGTGGGCACAACCTCATCGCGGCCGGTGCCGTGGCCGCTGCCGTGGCCGCCGTACGGGCCCTGCCCGCGCACCCAGGAACCGTCGCCGTCATCGGCACCCCCGGTGAGGAGATGGGCGGCGCCGGGAAGGTACGGCTTGCCGAGGCCGGGGTGTTCGAGGGGGTGGACGCGGCGCTGATGTTCCACCCTGCCGACCGGTCCGTGACGACTCAGCACGCGCTGGCCGCCGCGCATCTGCGGATCGACTTCACCGGCGTCAGCGCCCACGCCGCCAGGTCGCCCTGGGAGGGGCGCAGCGCGCTGGCCGCCGCGCAGCTCTTCCTCAACGCCGTCGATTCCCTGCGGCAGTTCGTCCGGCCCACCGCGCGGCTGCACGGCGTCGTCACGGACGGCGGACAGGCCCCGAACGTCGTACCGGCCCACGCCGCCGTCGAGTTGTACGTCAGGGACCGCACGACCGCGGCCACCGAAGCGCTGGTCGAGCGGGTCCGCGCCGCCGCGGAGGGCGCGGCGCTCGCCACCGGGACGACCGGGGCGGTGTCCGAGACCGGGCCGCTGTACGCGGAGCGCCGCGACAGCGCGGTGCTCGCCGAGCGGTTCGGGTGGGCGGTGCGCGAACTGGGCCTGGACATCGGACCCGGCGCCGCCGACACCCCGGCCGGCTCCTCCGACATCGGCAACCTCTCCCACCTCCTGCCGGTCATCCACCCGTACATCCAGATCGCCGACCCGGGTACGCCCGCGCACTCGGAGGCGATGCGGGTGGCGGCGGCGAGCCTGCTCGCCCACGACCGCACCGAGCTCGCGGCGATCGGACTGGCCCGCGTGGTCACCGAACTCCTGCTCGACAGCGCCCTGTTGGCGGCGGCACGGGCGGAGTTCGCCGGGGCCCTGACGTGAGCCGTACCCCCCGCCTACACTTCCCGCCATGCCGGTCGTGATCGTCCTGGAAGGGGCCGGCCCCGGCCGCTTCACCGTCGCCGTGTCCCCGCTCGCGGAACTCGCCGCCAGCCTGCACGTCCTGACCGAGCACGCCCACCACGCCGAACACGCACCCTGGGCCGAGGGGATCACCCGCGCCGCGCCTCCCGCCTTCCGGGCCGGCTTGCGCCGCTTCGCCCCGCTGTGGACGGCGCTGCGCTGGCGCGGGTTCTACCCGGGGCTGGCCGCGCCGCTCGCGACCCTGCCGACGGACCGGTTCGCCGAACTCACCGCCCAGACCTGCGTCAGCGGTTACCGGGGCTTCGACTTCGCCCGGCTGCTGCACGATCCGGCACAGGCCGGTGCGCTGCGCCGGGCGGCCTCCGGTCTGCCCGCACCGCACCCGGCCCTCGCCGAGGACCTGCTGCGCGACCCGGAGCGGCTGCGCGGCGACATCCTCGCCTTCCTCGCCCTGTGCCGCCGCGTCTACTTCACCGACCTGTGGACGGCGACCGAGCCCGCGCTCGCCCGGGCCGCGCACCTGGTCCGGCAGCGGCTCGCGGACGAGGGAGCGGAGGCCGCCCTGCTCTCGCTCAGCCCCTCCAGCGCACGCCCGGCCGGACCCGCGCGGGTCGTCTTCGACAAGGTGCACCACGCGGTGATCAACCCGGTCCGCACACCGGTCCTGCTCATCCCCACCCGTTACGGCGCCCCGCACCTGCTGGTGAAGGACGAACCGGGGCTGCCGCCGGTCGTCCACTTCCCGGTCGACGCCCCGCAGATAGGCGTCACCCTCGCCCGCAGCCGCATGCTGGCGCTCACCGATCCGCGCCGCGTCCGCCTGTGCCGCCTCATCGCCCGCCAGGCCATGACCACGGCCGACCTCGCCGACCGGCTCGCGATGACCCGCCCCCAGGTCTCCCGCCACCTGCGCGCCCTGCGCGACCTCGGCCTCGTCCGCATGGAGCGAAACGGCCGGTACGTCCACTACGGCCTGGACACCGCCGCGGTGGAACGCATCGGCCGGGACGTGGTGACCGCCCTCCAGTACTGAAGGAGCGACGGCTGCCCCGGCACGGCGCCCGCCCCGCGAGACGGGCCTTGTCGGCGTCCTTCCGGGTCTGGCACGATCGCTGCTCCTGTCACTCGAGGCCATGGACGTCGGCCGTCAAGGAGGCCCGGTGCGCAACCGGTTGCTGTGGATCGCGGCGGCCACGGCGCTCATCGTGGCGTCCCTGACCGTGGTGCTGCTCTCCGACGGCAAGGCCGAGGCCGAACGCCCCGCCGCGGCCCCGCCGTCACCAGTTCACCGGCGAACGCCCCGGCCACCACACGGGCCCCCGCACCCCGTACGACCGACTCCTCGGCCAAGCCGTCCGCCTCCCGCAAGCCCTCCGCCTCCGCGACCTCCGCCCCGCCGAAACCGTCGGCCGGCCGCACCTCTCAAGTGCCCTCCTCCAGCGCCGCTTTGGCCGGGCGCATCCGGCCCGGCGTCAGCTATCGGGGAATGGCCACCTTCTACGACTCCGACGGTACGGGCGCCTGCATGTACGACGCGAGCGACGACGTCATGACGGCGGCGATGAACCACACCGACTACGAGACCGCCAAGGCGTGCGGGGCGTACGTGACGGTCCGCGCCGCCGACGGGCGGTCCGTCACGGTGCGCGTCACCAACGAATGCCCGGAGTGCGCACCCGGCCACCTCGACCTCAGCGCCGAGGCCTTCGCCGCACTCGCCACGCCCTCCGCCGGACAGATCCCCATCACGTGGGAGCTGGCGAGCCCCAGCGACGCCGGCGCGCTGGCCGTCCGGTACAAGACCGGGTCCAGCCGTCACTGGTGCGGCATCCAGGTGATCGGCCACCGCAATCCGGTGGCCCGGCTGGAAGTCGGCACCGGCAGCGGATGGCGTCCGCTGCCGCGCGCCGAGTACAACTACTTCCTCGCCGAGGACGGGGGCGGGTGCGGCGGCGCCATCCGGGTGACCGACATCCACGGGGAACGGCTCACCATCCAGGGAATCGGGATCCGGCCGGACGCCGTGCAGCCGACCCGGGTGCAGTTCGCCCGGCACTGAGGACGCCGCGCACGGCCGCGCCTATGCCGCCCGAGCGCCGACCGACCAACAAGCGGCGGTGAAGCGGACCTCCTCGCCCTGCACATACCTGTCGAAGGCGGGACGGACCGTCTCGACGAGCCGGGTCCGGGTCGGCTCGTCCACGTCGGGCAGGATCAGGCCGAGCGGGCCGAGCCGGGTGAAGTAGCGCACCAGGTCCGCGGTGGGCAGGACGCAGGTGACGTCGACCGGCCGGATGTCGATCTCGGCCCACCCGCTTGCGCTGAGCAGGTGCCGGACCTTGTCCGGGTCCGCGAAGGCGAACTGTCCCGGCCCGTCCGGGCGGCGGGCGGGGAGGTCGGGGAGCACGGGTGCGGCGGCCCGTTCGGCCGTCGTCATGAACGGGTTGTCCTCGGCGCCGCGCCAGGCGACGAACCGCAGTGCGGCGCCGTCCTCGGCCGCGCGCCGGAGATTGGCGAAGGCGCGGACCGAGTCGTTGAAGAACATCACGCCGAAGCGCGAGACGACGGTGTCGAAGGCCGCGGGTACGAAGGCGTACTCCTGCGCGTCGGCCAGGATGAACGACGCCGGGGCGCCCTCCCTCGCGGCACGTTCCTGTGCTGCGGTGACCATCGGTTCCGAGATGTCGATGCCGACGCAGCTGCCCGCCGGGCCCAGGCGCCGGGCCACCGCCACCGTCGTACTGCCGGTGCCGCAGCCGACATCGAGGACCCGGCCGGCGTGCCCGGCGGGCACCGCCTCCACGAGGACCTCCTGCAGGGGCCGGAGCATCTCGTCCAGCAACGCCTGTTCCTCGACCCAGACATGGCCCGCTCGGTTCCAACGGGCTGCCTGGTCGTCATCGGTGCTGTGTGTCACGTTCCTCATCGTCTCCCCTGCTTGCCGTCACCGGGCGGAGATGACAGCTTGCTACTTCAAGCCGACTTGAGGTCAAGAGGATGACGGATCTGGACATCGCCGAGGTGGCGCGCCGCGCCGGACTGCCCGCCTCGACCCTGCGGTACTACGAGGAGAAGGGGCTGATCGCCTCCACCGGCAGGCGGGGCCTGCGCCGCCAGTACGACCCCGGCGTGCTGGAGCGCCTGGCGCTGATCGTGCTGGGCCGCACCGCCGGGTTCTCCCTCGACGAGATCGCCCGGATGTTCGCCCCCGACGGGACGCCGGACATCGACCGGCGGCTGCTCGCGGCGAAGGCGGACGAACTGGAGGCGAGGATTCGCGAACTCGGCGTCCTGCGCGACTCCCTCCGGCACGCCGCGGCCTGTCCCGCACCCAGCCATCTGCAGTGCCCCACCTTCCGCCGCCTCCTGCGGGCGGCCGGAACCGGTGGACCGCTGCCGTCTGCCGCGGCGCGCCGCGTCGCTCGTGCGCGTCGGTGAGGAAGGCAGGCAGGTCGCGGCGGAAGCGCGGGGGGATTGAATTCGCGACCCGAACTTTCCCCGGACACCGCTCAGTTCCGGGCCCCGGCACGGTCTAACCCCATGAAAGGCATCCCGAGCCCGAACCCCGAACAGGAGACCGTGCCATGAGCGTGACCACGCCCCAGACCCGGACCCGGAGCACCCTCGACTCCTCCCTCGCCCAGCGCCCCGTATGGCTCGTCGGCATCGTGGCCACCGTCGCCGGCGCCGTCGTGACCGAAGCCTTCGCGCTCGGCGCGCGGGCGGCCGGGGTCCCGATGGACGCGGCCAGTCCGGGAGCCGAGAAGGCGGCGGAGATCCCGGTGGGCGGCTTCGCGGGCGGCGTGCTGTTCTGGTCGGTCGCCGGCATCGTCCTCGCCGTCATGCTCGCCCGCTTCGCCCGGCGGCCCGCCCGCGTCTTCACGGTCACCACCGTCGCGCTCACCGCGCTGTCGCTGGTCGGCCCGGCCGTCGCCCCGCACACGGCCACCTCCACGCAGATCGTGCTGGCCGTGTCCCATCTGGTCGCCGCGGCAGTGATCATCCCCCTGCTGGCGCGCCGGCTCTCCCAGCAGCAGCGGTGAGCCGTACGGCCCGGAGCTGCCCTCCGTGACGCGCCATCAGGTCAGTTGTCCCGGACCCTTGACTCGAAGTGACCCAGTCGTCATCCTCGACCCACGTATTGGACTGGTCATGACAATGTCGTCATGCCGTTCCAGGAGGGTGGGTCCATGGCTCGACTCCCGTACCGCCGACGCAAGGACGTCACGGTCGCGTCGCTGCTCCTGCTGGTCCTGGCCCTGCTGCTCGGCCCCGCGCCGAGCTCGGCGGCCGGGACCGACTGGTGGCAGCCGACGGCGCGGCCGACGCCGGACTCTCAGATCAACGTCACCGGCGAGCCGTTCACCGGCACCAACGCGCAGGGCGAGGTGCGCGGCTTCGCCGACGTGCACAACCACCTCTTCTCCAACGAGGCGTTCGGCGGCCGGCTCATCTGCGGCAAGACCTTCTCCGAGGCCGGGATCGCCGACGCCCTCAAAGACTGCCCCGAGCACTACCCAGACGGCTCCCTCGCCGTCTTCGACTTCATCACCAACGGCGGCGACGGCAGGCACGACCCGGTCGGCTGGCCCACCTTCAAGGACTGGCCCGCCCATGACTCGCTCACCCACCAGCAGAACTACTACGCCTGGGTGGAGCGTGCCTGGCGCGGCGGCCAGCGGGTCCTCGTCAACGACCTCGTCACCAACGGCGTGATCTGCTCGGTCTACTTCTTCAAGGACCGCTCCTGCGACGAGATGACGTCGATCCGCCTTCAGGCGAAGCTGAGTTACGACCTCCAGGCCTACATCGACAAGATGTACGGCGGCACCGGCAAGGGCTGGTTCCGGATCGTCACCGACAGCGCCCAGGCCCGCCAGGTCATCGAGCAGGGCAAGCTGGCGGTCGTCCTCGGCGTCGAGACCTCCGAGCCCTTCGGCTGCAAGCAGATCCTGGACATCCCGCAGTGCAGCAGGGCCGACATCGACAAGGGCCTGGACGAGCTGTACGACCTGGGCGTGCGCAGCATGTTCCTGTGCCACAAGTTCGACAACGCGCTGTGCGGCGTCCGCTTCGACTCCGGCACGCTCGGCACCGCCATCAACGTCGGCCAGTTCCTGTCGACCGGCACCTTCTGGAAGACCGAGCAGTGCACCGGCCCCCAGCGCGACAACCCCATCGGCAACGCCACGGCCGCCGAGGCCGAGGCGAAGCTCCCGGCGGGCGTCGACGTGCCCTCGTACGCCAGCGGCGCGCAGTGCAACGTGCGCGGGCTCAGCGACCTCGGTGAGTACGCGGTGCGGGGCATGATGAACCGCGGCATGATGCTGGAGATCGACCACATGAGCGTCAAGGCCACCGGCCGGGTGCTCGACATCTTCGAGGCCGAGTCCTACCCCGGCGTGCTCTCCTCGCACAGCTGGATGGACATGGACTGGACCGAGCGGGTCTACGGCCTCGGCGGCTTCATCGGCCAGTACATGCACGGCTCCGAGGGCTTCATCGCCGAGGCGGAGCGCACCGAGGCACTGCGCGACAAGTACGGCGTGGGCTACGCCTACGGCACCGACATGAACGGCGTCGGCGGCTGGCCGGCACCGCGCGGAGCGGACGCCCCGAACAAGGTCGCGTACCCCTTCACGAGCGTCGACGGCGGCTCCGTGATCGACAGGCAGACCACCGGACAGCGCACCTGGGACCTGAACACCGACGGCGCCGCCCACTACGGCCTCGTCCCCGACTGGATCGAGGACATCCGCAGGGTCGGCGGCCAGGAGGTGGTGGACGACCTCTTCCGGGGCGCCGAGTCCTACCTCGACACCTGGGGCGCATCCGAGAGCCACCGCTCCGCGGTGAACCTCGCCGACCACGCTCCCGCGGCGGCCAGTTCGGCGGAGTGGAACCTGTTCACCAGCTATGCGCCCGGCCGGGCCGCCGACGGGGACCGGGGCACCCGCTGGGCCAGCGACTGGAGCGACGACCAGTGGCTGCGGATCGACCTGGGCGCCACCCACCGCGTCGGCCGGGTCACCCTCGACTGGGAGCGCGCCTACGGCAAGTCGTACCGGGTCGACCTCTCCACCGACGGGCAGAGCTGGCGGACCGCCTGGTCCACCACCGCCGGCGACGGCGGCCTGGACACCGCCCGGTTCACCGGCACCCCCGCCCGCTACGTACGCGTCCTCGGTCTGGAACGCGGCACGCAATGGGGGTACTCACTGCACGAGGTGAGCGTCCACAGCGACTGAGCGCCGGTACGAGCACGAGGGACACGCACATGGCACGCATGCCGTCCGCGGAACGGCGCCTGCAGCTGACGGAAGCGGCGATCAGGGCGATGGCCCGGGACGGCGTCGCACGGACGACGACCCGGTCCATCGCCGCCGAGGCAGGCGTGTCCCTCAGCGTCTTCCACTACTGCTTCGACTCCAAGCAGGCCCTGGTGGAGTCCGTCATCACGACCATCACCGACCACTACGTGACGCTGGTGCGGCAGGCCCTGGTCCCCAGGTCCACCCTCCAGGAGACCGTCCGGGCCGCACTCCAGGCGTACTGGGACCACGTCCGCACCCACCCCGACGAGCACATGCTCACCTACGAACTCACCCAGTACGCCCTGCGCCGCCCGGGGTTCGAGCATCTGGCCCGGCGCCAGCACGAGCTGTACCGCGACACCTACGCCGACCTCATCGAGCAGCTGAGCCGGACCATGGACCTCCGGCTGCGGGTGCCCGTTCCGGTGCTGGCCCGCTATCTGGCCGCGATGACGGACGGACTGACCCTCAACTACCTCGTGCTGGGCGACGAGGAATCCTGGGTCGGCGTCCTGGACACGGTCACCGCGCACATCGCCGGACTCGTGGACGGGTCATGACCGGCCGGTGACGCCCGAACGGCCCCGGTTGACCGGTCCCTTCCGGCCGATCGTTTCCGCCGCATGGTGCACGACCCGGGAACGATCCATGCTGGGAAGTCCGCCTACCGTCCGGAGGCCCCCATGCGCGAACCGTCCGTCCTCGCCTCGCTGGTGTCCGCCCTGCGGGAGGGCGCGATCGACGTCGTCGACCTCACCGCGCCGCTGTCGGCGGCGACCCCGCTGATCCAGCTGCCGTCCGAGTTCGGGCAGACGGCGGCCTTCGAGCTGCAGGAGATCAGCCGGTACGACGGCCGCGGACCGGCCTGGTACTGGAACAACTTCCGTACCGGCGAACACACCGGAACCCACTTCGACGCCCCCAACCACTGGGTGACAGGCAAGCATCTCGCCGACGTGGCATCCGTACCGGCGGGCCGGCTGGTCGCGCCCGCCGCGGTGCTGGACTTCACCGCGGAGGCGGAGCGCGATCCGGACTTCCTCCTGGACGTGGACCATGTGAAGGCGTGGGAGGCGGAGCACGGCCCCCTGCCCGACGGCGGCTGGCTGCTGTTGCGCACCGGCTGGGACGCCCGTGCGCAGTCGCAGGAGGAGTTCCTGAACGCCGACGACAACGGCCCGCACACACCGGGCCTGTCGCCGGAGTGCGCACGCTGGGTCGCCGAGGAGTCGCCGGTGATCGGACTGGGCGTGGAGACGGTCGGCACGGACGCCGGACGCGCACACGCCCTCGAACCGGCCTTTCCCTGCCACTCCTACCTCATGGGCAACGACAAGTACGGCCTGACCCAGTTGCAGAACCTGGCGCTGCTGCCGCCGACGGGCTGCGTCCTGATCGCCGGACCGCTGCCCATCGTCACCGGTTCCGGCTCTCCCGCCCGGGTGCTGGCCCTGGTGGAGCACTGATGGAAAGGCCGTACGCCCTGCCGGTTCAGTTCACCTTCAGCTCGTAGAAGCCCCGCCCGAAGGTCGCCGCCACCAGCCGCCGGTGCCCCGGGTCGTACTCGATGTCGTCCACCGGCACGGCGGGCATGCCGCGTCCCAGCCGCATCCAGTGCCCGCCGCCCTTGAAGCTCGCGAACACGCCCTGGTCGGTGCCGATGTACAGGGCGCCCCCCTTGGCGACGACGAGGTCGTTGACGGGGGCCGCGGGGAGGTTGCCGGACAGGTTCCGCCAGGTCGCCCCGCCGTCGGTGCTGGCGTGGACGTGGGGGAGCGGTGAGCCGGAGCGGTAGCCGGAGTGGGTCGTCCACACCCGGTCGGGGTCGCGCGGATCGACGACCACCCGGGTCACCCAGGGCCGGCCCTCCGCGAGCTTGGTCCAGGTCGCCCCGAGGTCCTTGGTGACCCACACCCGGCCGTCGTCCGTGCCGACGTACACCGTGCGGCCGTCGGAGGCGGGCGCGATCGACGTGATGGTCCCGAAGTTGGTGTAGATCGGGTCCGCGCCCGGTCCGCCGGTCAGATCCGGGCTGATGGGCTGCCAGGTCACGCCGCCGTCCGTGGAGCGGTTGAGCACCTCGGCGCCGTAGTAGAGGATCTTCGGATTGCGCGGGTCGAGGACGACCGGGGTGAACCAGTTGCGGCGCTTGAACGTCGTGCCGTCGGAGAAGTACGTGAGGGTGTCGCCGCCGTCGGTGGAGCGGAAGCAGTTGCCGTACTGGTAGCAGGCGTACACCGTGTTCACGTCGGTCGGGTCGATCAGGTTCTCCTCGCCGTCGCCGCCGAGGTACTCGTTGAAGCCGTCCCCGCCCCACGAGCGCAGGGAGCCGTTGTCCTGGGAGCCGCCGGAGATCCGGGTGACGTCCTGCGGGCTGATCGCGGCGCTGTAGAGCTGGGTGTACGGCTCGTGCCGGGCCTTGACCCAGCCGCCGTCGCCGTCGGAGTCCGAGCGGTAGACGCCGCCGTCGTTGCCGAGGTAGACGCGGCCCGGCCGGCGCGGGTCCCACACCATGGCGTGGTGGTCGACATGGATGCTGGTGCCGTCCGCGGTCCAGGTGGCGCCGCCGTCCTTCGTGGTGAGCAGGGCGACCCCCGCCACATGGACGTGCTCGGTGTTCCGGGGGTCGATCCACACCTTGCCGAACCACCAGCCGAAGCTGGACTGGGAGTTGGCCAGATCGGTGTTGTCCGGTGCGCGGTTCCAGCTGTCGCCGCCGTCGGAGGAGGCGTAGAAGCCCTCGAAGGGGCCGCTCGCCTTGTTGACGATCGCGTAGAGGCGGTCCCCGGCCACGGCGAGGCCGATGCGTCCCACGTCCGGTCCCGCGGCGGGCAGTCCGCCGCCGAGCCGCCGCCAGGTCGCGCCGTCGTCGTCACTGCGGAAGACGCCTGAGCCGACACCGCCGTAGGTCCGCAGGTCGGGGCGGCGGCGGTGGTCCCACAGGACGGCGTAGAGGCGGTTGCCGTCCTTGACGATCTCGGTGGCGCCGGTGAACTCGTTCGCGCCCGCGAGGATCCGCTGCCAGGTCGCGCCCCCGTCCTCGGTGCGGTAGACGCCCCGGTCGCCGCCGCCGTTGTAGAGCGAGCCCGCCGCGGCGACGTAGATGCGGCGCGGGTCGGCCGGGTCGACGGTGATGGCGCTGATCGCGCCGGAGTCGCGCAGGCCGAGCGACTGCCAGCTGCGGCCGCCGTCCTTGCTGCGGTACAGCCCGGTCCCCTCGTAGGTGATGCTGCCGCCACCGGGGTTGGGCTCGCCGGTGCCCACGTAGAGGGTGCCGTCGGGGGCGGTCGTCACCGCGCCCATGGCCTGGGTCCAGCTGTCCGGCCACACCGAGTGGAAGGTCTGCCCGGCGTCGGTGCTGCGCCACAGGCCGCCGCTCGCGGCCGCCGCGTACAGGGTGTCGGCGCGCCGGGGGTCGAGGGCGAGGGAGACGATCCGGCCGCCGATGTCGGTCGGCCCCACGCTCTTCCAGCGCCCGCCCACCACGGGCAGTTGACGGGCCTGGGCCGCGGCGAGGTCATGGGCGTGGCGGGGGATCGGCTGCCCGGGCAGGGTCTTCTGCAGATAGCGGTACTCCGCGGGTGCCGCAGGGCCCCGGACCGGCCGGTACACATCGGTCGGCGGCGGTGGTGGCGCCGCGGACGCCGGCGCCCCGAGCAGGGCGGCCCCGGTTACCGCGGCCAGCATCAGCGACAGCAGACCTCTGCCCATGAGAACCCCTTTGTAGTCATGGCCGCGACAAGCGACAACGACGGTACGGGAGCGGCGAGTTGAGCAGAAGGGTGCCGTTCGGCCAGTCGTGGGGCAGGAGGTCGCGAGCCATCCGAAACATGCCGTTCCTTTGCGACCGCCACCCTTGACAGGGTCGGTGCGGTTTCGCCACGTTTGATCCCGGACGGCGCGTACCGCGCGGCACCGGGGGAACTGGGGGGAGCGGTCGCCCATGCGATCCATGAGCAGCACCGATACGGAGATCACCGTCCACGGACCGCGCGAGCTGAGCGAGCCGCTGCGCGCCGCCTGGCACCGGGCGATGGACGAGTCGCCCGAGTACGCCAACCCGTTCCTGTCCCCGGAGTTCGCCCTCGGGGTCGGCGCCCACCGGGGCGGGGTCGAGATCGGCGTCCTGCACGAACACGGCGAGCCCGTCGGCTTCCTGCCGTACGAACGCAATTTCCTGGGCGTCGGAAAGGCGATCGGACTCGGCCTGTCCGACCGGCAAGCCCTCGTGCACCGGCCCGGGATCGTCTGGGACACCGAGGAACTGCTGCGCGGCTGCGGGCTCGCCAGCTTCGAGTTCGACCATCTCGTCGAGGAGCAGAAGCCGTTCGGCCGGTACGTCACCGGCATGTTCGCCTCGCCGGTGATCGACCTGGAGCCGGGCGACGGGGACTACGCGCAGTGGCTGCGGGCCACCTACCCGGGCCAGGCAAAGACGACGCTGAAGAAGGAACGCCGGCTCGGGCGCGACCTCGGCGAGGTGCGGTTCGTCTTCGACGAGCGGGACCCGCAGGTGCTGCGCCGCCTCATGGAGTGGAAGTCCGCCCAGTACCGCAGGACGGGGCGCATGGACCGGTTCGCCCGGCCCTGGATCGTCGATCTCGTGGACCATCTGTTCCGGCTGCGCGAGGAGCACTGCGCCGGCGTGCTCTCCGTCCTCTACGCCGGTGAGCGTCCCGTCGCCGCGCACTTCGGGCCCAGGTCGCGGACCGTGCTCGCGGCCTGGTTCACCGCCTACGACCCCGAGCTCCACTACTACTCGCCGGGGCTGATGATGCATCTGCGCACCGCGGAGGCGGCGGCCCGGCACGGGGTGCGGCTGATCGACCTCGGGCGGGGCGACAAGGAGTACAAGGACTGGCTCAAGACGCGCGAGCTGCGGGTGGGCGAGGGCTTCGCGACCCGGCCGCATCCCGTGGCGGCGGCGCACCGGATGTGGCGCAGGCCCGTGCGCGGACTGCGCAACACCGTCCTCGCCCACCCCGGCCTGCGAGAGCCCGCCGACCGGCTGCTGAAGACGGTCGGCGCGCTGCGGTCCTCCCGCCGCACGGCCCCGCGCACGCCCTGAACCGGCCCCTGCACGACGGCCCGCCGGGCTCACGGCCCCGACCGGCGCGCGCGGATGTGCGCCGCCCCCGTCCCTCCCTTCGACGGAAGAAGTGACGATGCCGTACGGATCGCGGCTCGCCGCGACGATGACGCGGCGGCTGGGCCGCGCATGCGTCTACACCCCCTCGGCGCGGCTGGCCCTCTATCTGGCGCTGCGGCGCTGGTGCCGGCCCGGCGCCCGGGTGCTGATGTCGCCGGTGAACGACGACGTGATCCTCTTCGTGGTCCTCGCAGCGGGCTGCCGCCCGGTGCAGGCCCCCGTCTCCGTGTGGGACGGCAACATCGACCCGGCCGCCGTACCGGAGGCCACCTGGCGCGGCATCGACGCCGTCCTGACCACCAACCTCTACGGCATCCCCGACCGGGTGGTGCAACTGCGCCGCCGCTGCGATCAGCTGGGCATCCCGCTGATCGAGGACGCGGCCCACGCCATCGGCACCCATGTGGACGGCCGGCCGGTCGGCACCTTCGGGACCGCGGCCGCCTTCAGCCTCTCCAAGCACGTGGCCGCGACGGCCGGAGGGTTCCTCGCCGTCGAGGACGCGCGCACCCGGCGCGAGCTGGAACTGCTGCGCGACGACCTGCTCACCCCGCGCCGACTGCGCGAGGACCTGACGGTGACCCTGCGCCCCCTGGCCCGCTCGTCCGTCCGCACCCTGCACCTGGTGCGCCCCGTCTGGCGCACGATGCAGCGGCTCGGGCTGCTGGAGCGCGACGCGTTCCGCATGGCCCTGCACGCCCCGCGCCTGACCGCCTCGGCGCTCTCCGCACCCAGCCTGACCGCCTACGAACCCTGGGTCCGCGTCGACCTGCACGCCTTCCGGGTCCGCCACGGCACCCTGGTGCGCGGACAGCTCGCCCTGCGCATGGCCCACCTGGACGACGACCTCACCCGGCGCCGGGCCGGCGTCGCGCTGCTGGCGGGCACCGCCTGGGCGTCCCCCGCCCTGCGCGAGCGGGCGGTCCCCGACGGCCCCCTCCCGCTGTTCCGCGTCCCGCTCCTGGTCCAGGGCCGCGACGCCCTCCTGGAGCGCCTGGTGGACCACGGCATGGTCTGCGGTTACGTCTACGACCCACCACTCGACGACTACGCGGGCGCGGAGTTCGTCGAACCGTCCCCCGACCCGTCCGCGGCCCGCTGGTTCGCCTCCCACGTCCTGCCCGCCGATCCGCTGACGGCCCGCCGGATGACCGGCGCCCTCACCCGGGAGCGGGTGGCGACGGCGCGGCCACCCGTCCGGGAGGCGCCGACGGCCGCTGTGACCTGAGAAGAGCCCCCCCCGGCAGTGTCCGTGGAGGGGTTGTTCGGTGACGTCTCGGCGCCTAGGGTCTGCCCGGGGAGCAAGCGCTTTCTGCAGGCAGTCCGTCGGCCGTTCGAGGAGCGCCGCATGTCCGTGTCGTCCGGTAACCCCGTCCGCCGCCGTGTCGCCGTCGTCGGCACCGGTGCCATCGTCAGCGGCAGTCATCTGGCCGCCCTCACCGCCCACGCCGACCGGACGGAACTGGTCGCCGCCGTCGACGTGGACCCGGGCAGACTCGCCGCCTTCCGGGAGCTCGCGGGCGGCGCGGTCGCCGGATACCCGTCGGTCGACGCGATGCTGGACGCCGAACGACCCGACCTGGTGCTCATCGGCACCCCGCCCTCCCTGCACCGCGAGCAGACGGTGGCCGCGCTCAAGTCCGGCGCCTGGGTGCTGTGCGAGAAGCCGCTCACGCTGTCCCTCGCCGAGTACGACGAGATCGCGGCGGCCGAGGAGGCGTCCGGCGCGTACGCGTCCGTGATCTTCCAGCACCGCTACGGATCCGGGGCCGCGCACGCCCGCGAGCTGATCGCCGGGGGCGAGCTGGGCGCCCCGCTGGTCGCGCACTGCCAGACCACCTGGCACCGGGACGCGCAGTACTACGCGGTGCCCTGGCGCGGCCGTTGGGTCAGTGAAGGCGGTGGGCCGACCATGGGCCACGGCATCCACCAGTACGACCTGCTGCTGCATCTGCTCGGTGAGTGGGACGAGATCCGCGCGATGGCGGCACGGCTGGCCCACGACACCGAGAGCGAGGACGTCTCCACCGCGCTGGTCCGCTTCGCCAACGGCGCCCTCGCCACCGTCGTCAACAGCGTGCTCTCCCCGCACGAGGTGAGCCGCATCCGCGTCGACTGCGCGGACGCCACCGTCGAGCTCACCCACCTGTACGGGCACCGCAACGAGGACTGGGTCTACACCCCGGCCCCGCATGTCCCCGCCGGCCGCGCCGACGCCTGGCGCGCCCCCGCCACCGACGTCCCCAGCTCCCACACGGCCCAGCTCGGCGGCCTCCTCGACGCGTACGACGCGGGCGTACGGCCCCCGGGCAGCGGTCCCGAGGCGCGGGCCACACTCGAATTCGCCGCCGCGCTGTACAAGTCGGCGTTCACCGGCCTGCCGGTCCGCTCCGGCGAGATCGCGCCGGGTGATCCCTTCTACGCGGCGATGCACGGCAACCACCCCGACTGGGCCCCCGAGGAGCGCGCATGAGCATCCGGGTCAGCCACACGCACGGCGAGCACATCGCGGTCGCGGCGGCGAACGGCACGGAGATCCTCCGCTACGTCTACCGCCCCGACCCCGACGCCTTCGAGTCCCGCAAGCCCTACGCCCACCCGCTGCGCACGCTGTCCGGCCGTACGGTCACCGGATACCGGCCCAGCGACCACCGCTGGCACAAGGGCCTGCAGATGACCGCGAGCCATCTGTCCGGGCAGAACTTCTGGGGCGGCAACAGCTATGTCCACGGCGAGGGATATCTGCGCCTGCCCGAGCGGGTCGGCTCGATGCGCCACGACGGCTTCCCCGGGTTCGCGGTCACCGACGACCGGCTCGCCTTCACCGAGGAGCTGACCTGGGTGGAGAACGGCGGCGAGGAGTGGGCGCGCGAGTCCCGCGGCCTCACCGTCCATTCCGTCGACCAAGAGGCCGGGGCCTGGGCCCTGGACTGGTCGATCCGCCTCACCAACATCCGGGACGCCCCTCTGCGCTTCGGGTCGCCGACCACCGCCGGACGCGAGATGGCGGGCTACACCGGACTCCAGTGGCGCGGCCCGCGCGACTTCACCGGCGGCACCGTCTTCGCCCCCGGCGCCGGCGCCGGGAAGCCGATGGGCTCCCAGGGCCCGTGGCTGGCCTTCACCACCGAGCACGACGACGTCGACGCGCACTCCACGATCGTCTTCGCGCACGCCCCGGAGAACCTCGACGCCATCCACGAGTCCCACTGGTTCGTGCGCTCCGAGCCCATCCCCACGGTCGCGTTCTCCTGGGCGTTCTTCGAGGAGTTCGCCCTGCCGCCGGGCGAGTCCTTCGCCTACCGCTACCGGGTGGTGATCGCCGACGGCGCCTGGGACGCCGAGCGCGTGGCCGCGCACCTGGCGGGCCTGCCGTGGTGAAGCCCGCACTGCCGCGTCCGCTGCCCGGCGCTATCGGCCTGTCCCACCTCACCGCCTACGACTGGGAGGCGGCGGACGGGGTGTGCGGCGGCAGCCCCCATCTGCACCTGGTGTGCACCGAGGCGTACGTCGTCACCGGCGGCCGGGGTGCCGTGCAGACCCTGAGCCCGGACGGCTGCCGGGACATCCCGCTGGAGCCCGGCTCGGTCGCCTGGTTCACGCCGGGCACCGTGCACCGCACGGTGCAGGGCGGGGAACTGCGGGTCACCGTGCTGATGCAGAACAGCGGGCTGCCCGAGGCCGGGGACGCGGTGTTCACCTTCCCGCCCGAGGTGCTCGCCGACCCCGAGCGGTACGCGGCGGCGGCAACGCTCCCACCCGGTACGGGAGTCGGCACGGCCGAGGCCGCCCGGCGCCGCAGGGACCTCGCCGTCGAGGGCTACCTCGCCTTGCGCGAGGCCCTTGCCGCGGGCGACGACGGCCCGTATCTGGAGTTCCAGCGCGCCGCCGCCCGGCTGGTGCGCGACAAGGTGCCGGCCTGGCGCGAGCTGTGGCAGGCGGGGGCACTCGCCGCGGCGGAACGCACCGGCGCCCAGCTCGACGCCCTGGCCGCGGGGGAGCCGTCCTACCTGAACGAGGCGACGGCGCACCGGGCCTCGCCGACCCGGCTCGGCGGGTTCGGTATGTGCGGGAGGCGGGACGAGTACGAGCTGCCGGGGGCGACGCTCCCGTAAGGGCACCGCGGGCGGGGGCGAACGGACCTGCCCCCGCCGCCCTTCCGGCGTCAGCGGGGCTGGTACGCCCTCGGCAGGCGCATGCCGCGCTCCTCCATGATCTCCCGCACTCGGTCGGGGTAGTTGGTGATGATGCCGTCGACCCCGGCGTCCATCAGCGCCTCCACGGTGGCCGGGTCGTCGCAGGTCCACGGGACGACCTTCAGGCCCCGGTCGTGCGCCGCCTCGACCATCGCCGCGTCGGCGTAGAAGCGGAAGCCGGGGTCGCCGACCTTGCCGCTCTGCGGGAAGCCGTAGTTGGGGGAGAGGGTGGTGACACCGGGGAGGGTGTCGGCGGCCTTCACGAAGTCGCCGTCGTAGTCGTCGGTGTCGATCCCGCCGAGCCACGGGGAGGCGCCGTCCTTGCCGACCTGGAGGAAGTCGTGGTTGGTGAGCGCCACCAGCGGCCACTTGGGCGCCAGCTTGTGCATCGCCTTGAGCGCGCCCCAGTCGAAGGACTGGACGGTGACCTGCCGCTCGATGCCGGAGCGGCGGATCTCCTCGTAGACCCGGCGCACGAACAGCTCGCGGGGCGCGGTCTGTTCGGGGGCGCCCGCCTCGACCTTCGTCTCGACGTTGAGGGTGACCTGCCGGGCCTTGTAGCGCTTGACCAGGTTCAGGACGTCCTTCAGCTCGATCATCCGCAGGCCGTCGATCCGCTCCTGCTCGGGGTGGCCGGGCAGCTGCTGGTAGCCGCAGTTCATCGTCCGGATCTGAGCGAGGGTCAGATCCTTGATGTACTTGCCGACATACGGGTACATCGGGTCGCCCGGCACCAGGGGCGCGGTGTCCCGGCACTTGGTGGCGCTGACCTGGCGGTCGTGGGTGACGACGACCTTCTCGTCCTTGGTGACCTGGGTGTCCAGCTCCAGCGTGGACACGCCCAGCCGCAAGGCCTTGGCGAAGCCCTCCAGCGACGACTCGGTGGTCATGCCGAGTCCGCCGCGGTGGGCCTGGAGGTCGAAGGACGGCCGGTGCCGGTCGCCGGGCTCGTGCGCCGCCGCCGGGACGGTGAACACCGGCACCAGCGCCAGGCCGGCGAGGACATGTCGTGCGGACATAGCAACCTCGATCATGTGGGTTCGGGCGACCAGGAGACGCTATTCCGGGGGCGGAGGCGCGCGACTGCCCCGGAGTGAGGGAGCCGTGAACGCTGAGCGAACGCCTCACGGCGCACCCAGGGTGCCTTACGTTGAGGCCCATGACTACGGGAGATACGCAGGGGCGGGTTCTCGTCATCGGAGGCTACGGCGCCGTCGGCGCCGCGGTCGCCTCCCGGCTGGCGGAGTGGTTTCCCGGGCGGGTGGTGCCGGCCGGGCGGGACGAGGTCCGGGCACGCCGGCTGGGCGGGGTGGCGGTGGACGTCGGTGACCTGACGGGGTTCCGGCGGGCGCTGGACAAACTCGGTGACGTACGGGCGGTGGTGCTCTGCGTCGAACCCGAGGACGCCTCGCTCGCCCGGGTCTGCCTGGACCGGGGCATCCATCTGGTCGACGTGGGCGCCTCCCGGCACCTGCTCGACGCCGTCGCCGACTCGGACGCCCTGGCCGCCGCGTCCGGGGCCACGGCCGTGCTGAGCGTCGGGGTGGCTCCCGGTCTGACCAACCTGCTCGCCCACCGCGCCCACCGGGCGGTCGGCGGCGCGGAGCGGCTCGATCTGACGGTGCTGCTGGGCTCCGGCGAGCGCCATGGCACCGACGCGGTGCGCTGGACCGTCGACGGGCTGGCCGAGCCGGTGACGGCCGGGCCCCGGAAGGTCTTCCTGCCGGGCCACGGCACGCACACCGCGTATCCGTTCCCCTTCTCGGACCAGTACACGCTGCGCCGCACGCTCGGCGTGCCGGAGGCGACGACGCGGCTGTGCCTGGACTCCCGCGCGCTGACCGCCGCGCTCTTCGCGCTGCGGCGGACGGGAGTGCTGCGGGGCGAGGAGCGGGCACCGGTGCGGCGCGCGCTGACCGGCACCTTCGGCCGCGTACACCTCGGCGGGGACGCGTTCGCGCTGCGTGCGGACGCCCACCGGGGCGACCGGCATGCCGCGTTCGCCCTCACCGGGCGCGAGCAGAGCCGGGTGACGGGCCTGGTCGCCGCCGAGGTGACCCGCGAGGTGCTGACCGGGCAACTGCCCGCGGGCGTACGGCACATCGAGCAACTCCCCACCCTGACCGACCTCCCCGAGCGGCTGGCCGGGGACGGGGTGGTGACGCTGCGACGGGTCCGGGTGTGAGCAGGACCGGATGATCGGGCGGGCGGTCCGGTGCATCGCGTGAGTGCCGGCCGGGCCGGTCCGGCCGAATGGCTGGCCGGGGCAGCACGGGGCCGGAGCGCCTGCCCGGCCGGTCTTGCCGAGCGGCTGGGAGGGGTGGGAGACCCCCTCTGGCACGGACAGGTGCCCGGCCACTGAGTGAAGCGGCCGGGCACCACCCCCGGGTACGCCGCCGGGCACCACCCCCGGGCACCACCCCCGGGTCCGCCGCCGGGCACCACCCCCGGGCACCACCCCCGGGTCCGCCGCCGGGCACCACCCCCGGGCACTACCCCCGGGTCCGCCGCCGGGCACTACCCCCAGGTACGCCCCCGGGCACCACCCCCGGCCACTGCCCCCGCCGGGCCGGCCCGCGGTCCGGAAGGACCGAGCCCCGGGCACCGCCCCCGGATCAGCCCGTGGCTCGGAAGGAGCGCAGCCGCAGCGAGTTGCCGACCACGAAGACCGAGGAGAAGGCCATGGCCGCTCCGGCGAGCATCGGGTAGAGCAGTCCGGCCGCGGCGAGCGGCAGCGCGGCCACGTTGTAGGCGAAGGCCCAGAACAGGTTGGACCGGATGGTGCCCAGGGTCCGGCGGGCCAGCCGGATGGCGTCCGCCGCGGCCCGCAGGTCCCCGCGGACCAGGGTCAGGTCACCGGCCTCGATCGCCGCGTCCGTCCCCGTGCCCATCGCGAGGCCGAGGTCGGCCTGGGCCAGCGCGGCCGCGTCGTTGACGCCATCGCCGACCATCGCCACCGAACGCCCCTCGCCCTGCAGCCGCTTGACGACATCGACCTTGTCCTGCGGCAGCACCTCGGCGATGACATGCTCCGGCGCGATCCCCACCTGCCGCGCCACGGACTCGGCCACGGCCCGGTTGTCCCCGGTGAGCAGCATCGGCGTCAGACCGAGCGCCCGCAGCCTGCCGATCGCCTCCGCGCTGGTCTCCTTCACGGCGTCGGCGACCTCCAGCACCGCCCGCGCCCGGCCGTCCCAGGCCACGGCGATGGCGGTACGACCGCCCGCCTCGGCCTCGGACTTGGCCCGCGCCAGCTCCACCGGCAGCTCCATGGCCCACTCCGCGAGGAGCCGCTCCCGGCCCACCAGGACCGCGTGGCCGTCGACGATGCCCTGCACACCGAGCCCGGGTACGTTCGCGAAGTCCTCCGGCACGGGCAGCGCACCCAGCTTCTCCAGCGCGCCGTCCGCGACGGCCCGGGCGATCGGGTGCTCGGAGGAGTGCTCCAACGCGCCTGCCAGCCGCAGGACTTCGGCCTCGTCGTCGCCGTCGGCCGTGTGCACCGCGAGCAGCGTCATCCGGCCGGTGGTGACGGTGCCGGTCTTGTCGAGGACGACGGTGTCGACCTTGCGGGTGGACTCCAGCACCTCCGGGCCCTTGATGAGGATGCCGAGCTGGGCACCCCGCCCGGTGCCGACCATCAGCGCGGTGGGCGTGGCGAGGCCGAGGGCGCAGGGGCAGGCGATGATCAGCACGGCGACGGCCGCGGTGAAGGCGGCGGCCACACCGGCGCCGCTGCCGAGCCAGAACCCCAGGGTGCCCAGCGCGAGAGCGATCACGACCGGCACGAAGACGGCGGAGATCCGGTCGGCGAGCCGCTGCGCCGCGGCCTTGCCGTTCTGCGCGTCCTCCACCAGCCGGGCCATCCGCGCCAGCTGGGTGTCGGCGCCGACCCGCGTGGCCTCGACGACCAGGCGTCCGCCCGCGTTGATCGTGGCGCCGGTGACCGCGTCGCCCACGCCGACCTCGACCGGCACCGACTCCCCGGTGAGCATCGAGGCGTCGACGGCGGACGAGCCCTCGGTGACCACGCCGTCGGTTGCGATCTTCTCGCCCGGCCGCACGACGAACCGGTCGCCGACCTTCAACTCACTGATGGCGATGCTCTGTTCACGTCCGTCACGCAGCACGGTGACGTCCTTGGCGCCCAGTTCCAGCAGCGCCTTCAGCGCCGCGCCCGCCTTGCGCTTGGAGCGGGCCTCGAAGTACCGCCCGGCCAGGATGAACGCGGTGACCCCGGCGGCCGCCTCCAGGTAGATGTTCGCGGAGCCGTCGCTGCGGGAGATGGTCAGTTCGAAGGGGTGCGTCATCCCCGGCTCGCCGGCCGTGCCGAGGAACAGCGCCCACAGTGACCACAGGAACGCGGCCGAGGTGCCGACCGAGATCAGCGTGTCCATGGTGGCCGCGCCGTGCCGCGCGTTGGTGAACGCGGCCTTGTGGAACGGCCAGGCGGCGTAGGTCACGACGGGCGCCGCGAGGGTGAGCGACAGCCACTGCCAGTACTCGAACTGCAGGGCCGGGACCATGGCCATCGCGACGACCGGGACCGCGAGGACGACGGCGGTGACGAGTCGTTCCCGCAGCGGCCGGAGTCCGTCCCTCTCGGGCGCCTTCTCGGGCTCGGGCGCGGGCAGTTGGGCGGTGTACCCGGTCGCCTCGACGGTGGCGATCAGGTCGTCGACGGAGACGTCGCTGCCGTAGCTGACCTTCGCCTTCTCGGTGGCGTAGTTGACGGTGGCGGTGACGCCGTCCATGCGGTTCAGCTTCTTCTCGATGCGCGCCGCACACGAGGCGCAGGTCATGCCGCCGATGGTGAGTTCCGTGTCGCTGGTGGTGGTCATTCTCTGCTCCTCGTGTGGGCGTGCGGGGGGTCAGGCGCGGCCGGTGAACTCGTAGCCGGCCTCGTCGACGACCTCGGCGATCAGCGCGTCGTCCGGTTCGGCGCTGCTGCTGACGGTGACCTGTCCCCGGTCGAGGTCGACCTCCACCCCGGTCACACCGTCCAGCTCGCCGATGACCTTGGTGAGCGTGGCCTTGCAGTGGCCGCAGGACATCCCGGCGACGGCGTACGTGGTGATCGTCTGCGTGGGCATGAGATGCCTCCTGGATAGAGTGTCCGTATACCCGGTGGGGGTATCCCGGCCGGTGATTCCATGTATACCCATGGGGGGTATCGAAAGCAAGTGTGATCCGGGGTTGACTTGATACCCCCCAGGGGTATGGTTGGCGGCATAAGGATCGTGAGACCGAGGAGATCGTCATGAACGCCGGACTGAAGATCACCGCCTTCGCCGCCGGCCTGGCCGCCACCTTCGGCACCGCCTACGGCGTGGGCAAGGGCGTCGGACCGGTCGGTGAGGACCCCGCCCCCGCGCGGCACGAGAGCCACAGCGAGGCCTCACCGAGCCCGGAGAAGGGCGGCGGGCACCAGGCGGCGGCCGGCGGGCTCCAGATCTCCGAGGGCGGCTACACCCTCGACCTGCAGACCCCGTCCCTCGCCGCCCGCGCCCGCACCGACCTGCGATTCGTCATCCGGGACGACAGGGGCCGCGCGGTGACCGCCTACCAGCGCGAGCACGACAAGGAACTCCACCTCATCGTGGCCTCGCGCGACCTCGTCACCTACCGCCATCTGCACCCGGCCCGTGTCGCCGACGGCACCTGGAGCATCCCCGTCGACCTGCCCCGCGCAGGCGGCTACCGCGTCTTCGCCGACTTCACCCCGGCGAAGAAGGGTGCCGCGAACCTGACCCTCGGCGCCGACCTCGCCGCCTCCGGCCCGTACGAGCCCCAGGACCTCCCGGCCCCGAAGGCCACGGCCGAGGTCGACGGCTATCAGGTCCGCCTGGACGGCGCCCTGCGCCCCGGCGCGGCGAGCGAGCTGAAGCTGAACGTGTCCCGCGACGGCAAGCCCGTCAGGGACCTCCAGCCCTACCTCGGCGCCTACGGCCACCTGGTCGCCCTGCGCTCCGGCGACCTCGCCTACCTGCACGTCCACCCGAACGGCGAGCCCGGCGACGGGAAGACCAGGCCCGGCCCCGGCATCTCCTTCAGCGCGACCGCGCCGAGCAGCGGCACCTACCGGCTGTTCGTCGACTTCAAGCACGACGGGAAGGTCCGCACCGCCGCGTTCACCGTCCGCACCGGGACGGCGCCGTCACCGGAGGAGACCGCCTCGCACGAGGAGGCCGCCCCCGGCCACGGCCACTGACCTCAGCCACGGCCACTGACCTCAGCCGAGCGCCCGGTCGAGGTTGAAGGCCGCGCTGATCAGCGCCAGGTGGGTGAACGCCTGCGGGAAGTTGCCCTGTTGCTCCCCGGTGTGGCTGATCTCCTCGGCGTACAGGCCCAGATGGTTGGCGTAGGTGAGCATCTTCTCGAACGCCAGGCGGGCCTCGTCGACGCGGCCGGCGTGCACCATGGCCTCGACGTACCAGAACGAGCAGATCGAGAACGTGCCCTCGTCGCCGCGCAGTCCGTCGGGGCTGGCCACGGGGTCGTAGCGGTAGACCAGGGAGTCGGAGACCAGGTCCTGGGTCAGGGCGTCCAGGGTGGACAGCCACTTCGGGTCGGTCGGCGCGATGAACTTCGTCAGCGGCATCATCAGGACGGCCGCGTCCAGCACGTCGTCGTCCTCGTGCTGGACGAAGGCCTGGCGCGTCTCCGACCAGCCCTTGCTCATGATGCGCCGGTAGATGGTGTCCCGGCAGTTGCGCCAGTGGACGATGTCGGCGGGCAGACCGCGCCGGTTGGCCATGCGGATCGCCCGCTCGATCGCCACCCAGCACATCAGCCGCGAGTACAGGAAATTCTTGCGCCCGCCCCGGGTCTCCCAGATGCCCTCGTCCGGCTGGTCCCAGTGCTCGCACACCCAGTCCACCAGCGCGCATACGTCGTCCCACTGGTCGCTGGAGATCGGCTTGGCCCATTTGTCGTAGAGGTAGATCGAGTCGATCAGGGCGCCGTAGATGTCGAGTTGGAGCTGCTCGGCGGCGGCGTTGCCGATGCGGACCGGCGCGGACCCGCGGTGGCCCTCCAGATGGTCGAGCTCCCGCTCGGTGAGATCGGTGCGGCCGTCGATGCCGTACATGATCTGCAACGGGCCGGAGGGCTTGCCGTCGCCCGGACTCACGTGCCGGGTCACGAAGTTCATGAACGCCTCGGCCTCACCGGTGAAGCCGAGGCGCAGCAGCGCGTACACGCAGAAGGCGGCGTCGCGCACCCACACGTAGCGGTAGTCCCAGTTGCGTTCGCCGCCGATCTGCTCGGGCAGGCTGGTCGTCGGCGCGGCGACGATCGCTCCGGTGGGTGCGTAGGTGAGCAGCTTGAGGGTGAGCGCCGAGCGGTGCACCATCTCCCGCCAGCGGCCCCGGTACTTGGACGCGGACAGCCAGTGCCGCCAGTACGCCACCGTGGTGCTGAACTGCTCCTCCGCCTCGGTCATGGCGCACCTGCGCGGCGTCACCTCGCCGCCGACCTGGTCGAGCGCGAACACCGCCACCTCGCCCTCGGCGAGCTTGAAGTCGGCCCGCACATCGAGGCCGTCGGGCTCCAGCGGCACCGTCGCGGTCAGCCCGAGCGACAGCTTGGGGGACTCGAAGACCGCCACGTCGCCGTCCATCCGGACGGTGTGCGGCTGGGTGCCGTAGTCGAAGCGGGGAGCGACCCGGGTGCGGAACGGGATGGAGCCGCGCACGCACAGCACACGCCGGATCAGCCGGTGCCGCTCGGTCTCCACCGTGTCGCCGTCGACGGGCATGAAGTCCTGCACCTCGCCGACGCCGTCCTCGGTGAAGAAGCGCGTGATCAGGACGTTGGTGTCCGGGAAGTAGAACTGCTTGGTCTGCGCCGGTACGGACGCCGCCAGCTCGAAGGACCCACCACGCTCGGCGTCGAGGATGGCGGCGAAAACGCTCGGCGCGTCGAACGCCGGGCAGCAGTACCAGTCGATCGTGCCGTCCGTCCCCACCAGGGCCACGCTGCGCAGGTCGCCGATCAGGCCGTGCTCGGCGATCGGCAGATAGCGCGAAGCCCCGGGGGCGTCGTCCTGGTCGCTCGGTGCTGTTCCGCTCATCGCAGCCTCCCTGGCCCCCGACACCGCCACGCCACCAGCCTAGGCGGAAAGGGGTACCCCGTGGGCGCGTAACGCCATCAGACCGTGACGACCTCGACACCGGCCTCCGTGAACCGCCGGACCGTGTCGGCGCCGGCAGCCGTGTCGGTGACCAGCGTGTCCACCGCCTCGGCCGCGCAGATCCGGGCGAACGCGCGGCGGCCCAGCTTGCTGGAGTCGGCGGCCACGACCACCCGTCCCGCGCGCTCGCACAGCAGCCGGTTGATCGCGGCCTCCGCCTCGTCGTTGGCCGCCGCCCCGTGCGCCACGTCGAAGGCGACCACACCGAGCACCGCCACATCGAGGGTGATCTGCCCGAGCACCCCGTCCGCGAGCGGCCCGATGAGTTCGTACGACTGCGGACGTGCCACCCCGCCGGTCACGACGATCTTGAACTGGGGGCGTACGGCAAGCTCGTTGGCGATGTTCAGGGCATTGGTGACGACGGTCAGCGCGGGGGAGCCGGTGGCCAGGTCGCCGCGCACGGCCAGCGCGCGGGCCACCTCGGTCGTCGTCGTGCCGCCGGTCAGTCCCACCGCCTCACCGGGGGCGACCAGCGCGGCCACCGCCTTGGCGATCCGCTCCTTCTCCGAGGCGTGCCGGGCGGTCTTGTAGCGCAGGGGCAGCTCGTAGGAGACCCCGTGGACGACGGCGCCGCCCCGCGTGCGCACCAGCATCTGCTGCTCGGCCAGCTGGTCGAAGTCGCGGCGGATCGTGGCGGCCGAGACCGCCAGTTCGGCGGCGGCCTCCTCGACGTCGAGACGGCCCCGCTCGACGAGCAGGTCCAGCAGGGACTTCCAGCGGGCATCGCGCGACATCCGCACCTCCGTTCCTCGATCTCCCCGGCGACCCTAGCGCACCCCCACTTCCCCGGAATGCTTGATTCTGCTCGAAAGGTCGCTATATCTTGCAGGAAAAATCACCGTAGGGGAGGGGTGGGCATGACCCACGTCGAGGAGGAGCTGGCCGGCCAGCCCGAGTGCTGGGCCCGGGCCGCGACCCAGGCGGCCGCGGACGGCGGGGCGCTGCCGGTGCCGGGGGAGCGGGTCGCGATCGTCGGCTGCGGCACCTCGTACTTCATGGCGCAGTCGGCCGCCGCCCTGCGCGAGGGCGCGGGCCAGGGCGAGACGGACGCCTTCGCCGCCTCGGAGTTCCCGCGCGGACGCGCCTACGACCGGATCGTCGCCCTCACCCGGTCCGGCACCACCACCGAAGTGCTCGACCTGCTCGGACACCTGCGGGGCAGCACCCGCACCACCGCCGTCACCGCCGACCCGGACACCCCCGTCATGGCCGCCGCCGACGACGTCGTCGTCCTCGACTACGCCGACGAACGCTCCGTCGTGCAGACCCGCTTCGCGACCACCGCGCTCACCCTGCTCCGCGCCCACCTGGGCCTGCACACCGACTCGGTCGTCGCCGACGCCCGCGCGGCCCTGACCGCGGAACTGCCCCAAGGGCTAATCGACAGCGCGCAGTTCACCTTCCTCGGCCGCGGCTGGACCGTCGGGCTCGCCCACGAGGCCGCGCTGAAGATGCGCGAGGCGGCGCAGGCGTGGACCGAGTCCTACCCGGCGATGGAGTACCGGCACGGCCCCATCAGCATCTCCGCGGACGGCACCGCGACCTGGATGCTCGGCGAGCCGCCCGAGGGCCTCGAAGCGCAGGTCCGCGCCACCGGCGCCACCTGGGTGTCCGGCACCCTCGACCCGCTCGCCGACCTGATCCGCGCCCAGCGCCTCGCGGTCGCCGTCGCCCGCTCCCACGGCCTCGACCCCGACCGCCCGCGCCACCTCACCCGCTCGGTGATCCTCGCCCCCTGACGCCGCCGCAACCCCCGACGTCCACGGAAGGACCCCCCGTGCCCCTCGTCACCACCGGCGAGCTCGTCACCCGGGCCGCGCAACGACGCTCCGCCGTCGCCGCCTTCAACATCATCACCCTCGAACACATCGAGGCCGTCATCGCCGGAGCCGAGTCCGCGCAGACCCCCGTCGTCCTCCAAGTCAGCGAGAACGCCGTCAAGTTCCGCTACGGCCGACTGCTCCCGCTCGCCCGGGCCGCCGTCGCCGCCGCCGAACGCGCCGACGTCCCCGTCGCGCTCCACCTCGACCACGTCCAGAGCGACGACCTGCTGCGCCAGGCGCCCGGCGCCGGATTCAGCTCGGTGATGTACGACGCGGCACGTCTGCCCTACAGCCAGAACCTCGCCGCGACACGGGCCGCCGCCGACTGGGCGCACGCCCAAGGGCTCTGGATCGAGGCCGAGTTGGGTCAGATCGGCGGCAAGGAGGGCCGGCCCGCCCTCGACGCCCACGCCCCCGGCGCCCGTACCGACCCCGCCCAGGCCCGCGCCTTCGTCGCCGCATCCGGGGTGGACGCGCTCGCCGTCGCCATCGGCAGCACGCACGCCATGACGACCCGTACGGCCGCCCTCGACCACGACCGCCTCGAACGGCTGGCCGCCGCCCTCGACGTCCCCCTCGTCCTGCACGGCTCCTCCGGCGTGCCGGACGCCGAACTCACCCGGGCGGTGGCGGGAGGCATCACCAAGGTCAACATCGGCACCGCCCTCAACATCGCGATGACCGGCGCCATCCGCACCCACCTCGCGGCACATCCCGAGGCGGTCGACTCGCGCACCTACCTGAGCGCCGGACGGGAGGCGATGGTGCGGGCCGTGGCCGGGATCATCCGCACCCTCACCAGCGGCACGCCGGCCAGTGCTTGACCGCCGTCGCGCACTCCGGCTAGCGCTTGACCGCCTTCAGCACCACGAACTTCGGGTCGCCCGAGACCAGTTCACAGTTCCCGAACAGACGGCGCAGCTTGGCGTGGTAGCCCAGATGGCGGTTGCCGACGACCCAGAGCTCACCGCCCGGCCGCAGCGCGCGATGAGCCCCGGTGAACATCCGCCACGCCGTCGCGTCCGTGGTCGTCTGGTGGGAATGGAACGGCGGGTTGTTCAGCACCAGGTCGACACTCCCCGCCGGCACCCCGGCCAGACCGTCGCCCACCCGGAACTCGGCGTCCCCCGGCACGCCGTTCGCCCGGTACGTCGCCTCCGCGGAGGCCACCGCCTGGAAGGACTCGTCCACGAACAGCACCTCGGCCTCGGGGTTGCCCAGCGCCACCGCCGTACCGACCACGCCGTTGCCGCAGCCCAGGTCCACCACCCGCAGACTGCCCCGGCTGTCCGGCAGATGCGCCAGGAAGAACCGGGTGCCGATGTCGAGCCGGTCCGCGCAGAAGACACCCGCGTGATTGACGACCGTACGACCGGAGACCGCGCCGACGCCGTCGGGCAGCTCGTAGCTGTACGGCCACGGGGTGCCGCCGCGCTTCAGCGCCGGATCCGGCGTGCAGAAGATCAGCCGCGCCTTCTTCTCGGCGAGGGAGGTCCGGGTCGGGCCGAGGATCCGCTCGAACAGCTTCAGCGTCGAGGTGTGGATCTCCTTCACCATGCCGGTGCCGACCACGACCGTGTCCGCGTGCACGGCGGGCGCCAGCCTGAGCAGCTGGTCCTCCAGCAGCGCCAGGCTCTTCGGGACCCGCACCAGCAGGACGTCGATCCGCTCGGGCGGCGGGTCCTGCGTGGTGAGCAGCCGCACGGCGCCGGGCTCGACCCCGGCCCGCGCCAGGTTCGCCCGGGTCGCCTCCTGGGTGAGATGGGAGTCGGTGATCTGCGTCGGCCGGTGCGGGGCCAGCGCCGTGACCAGCGCGCCCCAGCGGTCACCGAGCACCACGACCGTTCCGGACAGGGCGATCTCCTGGTCCGCGAGATGCCGCAGGAGGTACTCGTCGGAGGCGTCCCAGGCTCGCAGCCGGTCGCGTGGGTCCTCCGGGAAGCGGGACAGGGGGGTCTCGCCCCACGGGGTCTTCATACGGTCGTCCATCGTCCGTCCAGGCTATCGGAACCCCAGCTCAGGACCGGGTGGAGGGATGGACGCCTAGCTGCGCCCGGCGATGAGCGAGCGGACGCGCCGCCGGTCACGGGGGCCCGGGGCGTACCCGGGCAGCGCGCCGCCCGAGTTGGGGCCGGCCGGGCGGCCGGACGTCACGCCCGGAGTCGGTGGCCGGTAGACCGGCGCACCTGCGGATCATGGGAGACTCGCCCTCATGAGCGGCAAGGCTGACCCCCGGCCGGCGGGGGAAGGGACCACCTCGAGGACGCGGTTGGACCGGGGACGCGGTGCGCTCGGGCCCGCGCTGGAGCTCGTGCACACCGGACGCGCCCCCACCCGTGCCGTGCTCACCGCCGAACTCGGGGTGACCCGGGCCACGGCCGGCGCGGTCGCCGCCGAACTGGAGGCGCTCGGCCTGATCCGGGTCGACGCCCGGCCCGGCGCCGCGGCCGGCTCCCAGGGCCGCCCCTCGCACCGGCTCGCACTCGCCGAGGACGGCCCCGTCGTGCTCGCCGCCCAGGTGCACGCCGACGGCTTCCGGGCCGCGCTGGTGGGCCTGGGCGGACGGATCGTCGCCACCGCGCCGGGCTGCGAGACCGTCGACGCCGACCCGGCGAAGGTCCTCGGGTCGGTCGTCGAAGCGGGCGCGGACCTGCTGCGCACGACCGGGCGGCGCTGCGTGGGCGCGGGTCTCGCCGTGCCGTCCGCCGTCGCCGAACCCGACGGCCTGGCCCTGAACCCGCTGCACCTGGCGTGGGCCGTGGGTGCCCCGGTGCGCCGGATCTTCGCCGAGTGCGTGCGGGCGGCCGGGATCGGCGGACCGGCGTTCGCGGGCAACGACGTCAACCTCGCCGCGCTCGCCGAGCACCGGCACGGCGCCGGGCGCGGTGCCCGGGACCTGCTGTGCGTGGCCACCGGGCACCGGGGCGTGGGCGGCGCGCTGGTGCTCGACGGGCGGCTGCACACCGGAAGTTCGGGGCTCGCCCTGGAGGTCGGCCACCTCACCGTGAACCCCGAGGGCCGGCCCTGTCACTGCGGCAGCCGCGGCTGCCTGGACGTCGAGGCGGACCCGCTGGCCCTGCTCACCGCCGCGGGCCGCGAGACAGGCCCGGAGGTGTCGCTGCTGCAGCAGGCCAACGACCTGATCCGGCACCACTACGACGACCCGTCCGTCCGCACGGCCACCGAGGCGCTGATCGACCGGCTCGGCCTCGGCCTCGCGGGCCTGGTGAACATCCTCAACCCGGACCGCATCATCCTCGGCGGCCTGCACCGCACCCTCCTGGCCGCCGATCCGGACCGGCTGCGCGCGGTGGTCGCCGACCGCAGCCTGTGGGGGCAGAGCGGCGGCGTGCCGATCCTGGCGTGCACGCTCGACCACAACAGCCTGGTGGGCGCGGCCGAGCTGGCCTGGCAGCCGGTGCTGGACGATCCCCTGGGCGCGCTGACCCAACCGTGACCGCGCACCGGGGCCACGAACCCCGCTAGCTCGCGGACGCCACCCGGCGGGGCCTCGGGACCAGTTCGCCGCCGCAGTTGGGGCACACGTTCCGCAGGGCCTCGCCGCACGGCACGCAGAAACTGCACTCGTACGAGCAGATGAGCGCGGGCCCGTCGGCCGCCAGGGCCGCCGTCGCACAGCGCTCGCAGCGGTCACGCATCTCCAGCGCCATCCCCGCACCTTTCCTCGGCATCGTCCGTCGGCTTCCATCCTCAGCGCGCCGGGCGTGGCCGAAACGGCCTGCCGGGACAATGATCAACAGGATCGGGCCACGCTCAGCGCCAGTCGACGGCGAAGGCGCGCGCCGCATTGTCGATCAGCATCGACCGCACCACCTCCTCACCCACCGCGCTCTCCAGCCGCTCCCGCACCCGGCGCAGCAGATACGCGGGCCCCGGGCCGGCCGAGGCCGTCGTTCTGTCACCGCCCAGCAGAAGCCGGTCGGCGAAACCGGCCTCGGCGAGCGCCCGCACCGCGTCCGGCATCCGCCAGTCGGTGGAGTGATGGGCGCGTGACGGACCGTCAAAGGCGAGATAGCAGCCGGCCCGGGCCACCCGCCGCTGCTCCACGAGATCGGGGGAGCGGTTGAGATGCCCGAGGATCACCCGCTGCGGCGGCACCCCCAACTCCCCGCACAGCAGCTCCAGTACGTCGAGTGCGCCGGTACCGAGTTCGAGGTGTACGGCGACGGGGGCGCCGGTGGCGTGATGCGCCTCGGCCGCCGCGGTCATCGTCCACCGGGCGTGCGCGTCCAGGACGTGGAACCCGCCGGCCACCTTCACCAGCCCCGCGCGCACCCCCGACGGGCCGATGCCCCTGGTGAGTTCGGTGACGAAGAGCTCGGCGAGCCCGCCCCGCAGCCCGGCAAGGAACTCCTCGCCGTAGTGCACGGCCTGGTGCAGCCCGGTCGCGGCCACCACCTGCACTCCCGTCTCCCGCGACAGCGCCGGCAGATCGGCCGCCCGACGCCCGAGCCCGTACGGCGTCCACTGCACCACGCTGCCGCCGCCGTGCGCGCGAAAGGCGACGAGCTCGTCACGGGCGGCGGCGATGCCGGTCAGCTCCTCCCCGGGCAGCCGGGGCGTGCTCAGGAACAGATGGTCGTGCGCGTCGCACACGCCGAGCCGCTCCGGCGCCACATCCCCGAGCACGGTCCGTACCAGGCTCACGGCGTCAGCCGGTCCCGCTCGGGTGCCGACAGATGCAGCACCTGGAACACCTCGCCCTCGGCCTCGGGCTCGTCCTGCTCCCACAGCGAGAACTGCACGGACTCCCAGGCCCCGGCGTCCACTCCGGCCGCCGCCAGCACCGCGCCCTCCCGCGCCGCGAGCCGCCGCACCTCGCTCAGCGCGTCCTCGGCGACGTCGGCCGGCCGCACACCCTCCGGCACCGGTCGCCGCCGCCGTACCGCCGTCCGCGCCCGCGCACCGCTCCCTTCGGCATACGCCAGCCCGGTCCACCCCCGCACCGGGGGCCGCCCGAAGTCGTCGCAGATCCCCTGGAAGCCGGCGCCCCACAGGAAGGCGTTCATGCCCGCCGCGGTGTTCCAGAGGTAGAACGGCGCGTACTGGCTGACCGGCGAGCCGTGCACCCCGCGCTCCCGCATCAGATAGGCCTTCAGGCCCAGCCCCTCCCAGCGGTCGAGCAGATGCCCCCGCTCGGCGACCCGCCGCCGGATGATGCCCATGTCGTAGTCGGCGGGCAGGCTGATCTCGTACTGCATGGCGTGCACGGAAACCCCCTAGACGGTCGGACGGAGCAGGGCGAGCAGCCCCCGGACCCCGGTGTCGAACGCGGCCGGGGAACCCGACGCGCGGGCCAGCACATAGCCGCCCTGGACGGTCGCGACGATCGTCGCCGCGATCTCCTCGCCGTCGAGAGCGGGCGCGAACTGCCCCTGTTCCTTGCCCTCCTCGACGATCCCGGCAAGCCGTTCGCGCAGCCAGTCCAGGGTCTCGTCGACGGGCGCGCGCAGTTCCTCGCTCGCGACGATCTCCGGGTCCATGGTCAGTCGCCCGACCGGACAGCCCCGCAGCACCTCGCGCTCCCGCCGCAGATAGCCCTCGATGCGCTCGTACGGCGTCCCCGGCGCACCCAGGACCGCCTCCGCGGCGGCCTGCAGCTCCTCGGCGGTCCGCCGGATCGCGGCCAGGGCGAGATCGGGCTTGCCCTTGAAGTGGTGGTACATGCTGCCCTGCCCGGCGCCGGACCGCTCCAGGATCGCCTTGGGGCTCGTGCCGACGTACCCGCGCTCCCACAGCAGTTCGCGGGTGGACTCGATCAGCCGCTCGGGGGTGCTCATGCCGCCACTGTACATACTAGTAGTTACAGAAACCAGTGACCGCGGGACCGCGGCAAGATGCCGATCGCCCGCAGCCCGATGGGCTGCGCGCGATCGGCATCACCGCAGAACTCTCACCGCCCGGTCAGCCGACAGCGGCCGACCGGGCGGGAGCATGCTCGGGCCTGCGCAGGTCGACACGCGGTCCGACGTCCGTGTACCGGTGCGTGTCCAGCACCGTCCGCCGTGGCGGACGCGCCGCCGCCGCCCTGGCCGACGCCGGGGTCGGCAGCGTGAACCACACGACCTTGCCCGACTCGCCGTCCGGCCGCACCCCCCAGCTCTCGCTGACGGCGGCCACCATCGCGAGGCCCCGTCCGCAGGTGGCGAGGGTCGCGACCTCGTCGATGTCCTCCACGACCGGCAGACGCGGGTCGTGGTCGTGCACGGAGACCATGAGCCGGTCGAGCAGCAGCTCGATCTCCACGGTGCACATCTTGTCGGGCTGCGCGTGCTGGTGGACGTTGGTCAACAGCTCCGTCACACCGAGCGCCGCCCGGTCTATCAAGGGATCCAGATGCCAGTAGCGCAACTGCGCCGATACGATTCTGCGGACCTGGCCGATCCGCGACGGCAGGGCTTGGAGCTCCACCGTGCAGTGCCTGCTTGGGTGACTGATCACGGCTGCGACTCCCCGACTTGAGGTCCGGAAGAACACGGGATTCGGATCGATGCAGCAGAGTGCCTGATGCAACGGCCGCCTGCTGGCGTGGCCGGCGGCTGGTTCGCAGCGTTATCGCCGGTAAACCCATAGTGACGTGGGACCAGCGTGACGCAGGGGGTGCGGTACCGCAACTCGCCGTACGTCAGCGGTTACGTCCCGCAGCCTTCCGTACCGCCTCGATGAACCGGCGCGCCGCGGGCGGCCCCGCCTCCCCGGGTGCCGGGTCGTGGTCGCCCAGGGTCAGCAGATACCGGTTGCCGTTGAGGTCGGCGAGCGCCCGGTCGTCCGGTGCGAACCAGGGCTTGGACGCCCGCACCGCCTGCACCGGCGCGCTGTCGATCTCGCTGCCGTAGCTGGTGAGCAGTTCGAGCCGACCGCCGCTGATCCGGACCTGTCCGGCCCGGGTGAGCGAGCGCAGCCGCTTCCCGATCCGCACGCCCGTCGCCGTGAACTCCGGCTCCGCCATGCCGTCCCGCCCCCTTGTGGGTGTCGGTCGGCCGGACCGAAGGGCCTGGGCGGGCGAGGTCCGGCTCGTGTTCGTGATCCAGTGTGCCCTCGGTGCAGTCTGCCCCCGTCCGGCGTCGAGCACCAGTACGTACGGCGGGTCGCCCGGGCGGGGCCGGAGCACTCGCCCGAATGCGCCCCCATGGGTCGCGCGGCGCTGCCCCCAGGGTGGCCTTTGAGCTGCCCAAAGGAGTGTTTATGCAGGTGAGAAGGGTGCTGAAGGTGTCTATGATCGGGGCGTCGGCCGCGCGAGCCGCCGTCGGCGCGAAGCGTAAGGAGCCCGTCGTGAGCACCCCTCAGCAGACCCGGACCGGCGCGACCCTCGATGTCGATCACACTGATGTCGGGTATCGGCGCTGGCTGAAAGAGGCCGTCCGTAAGGTCCAGGCCGATGCCAACCGTTCGGCCGATACGCATCTGCTCCGCTTCCCGCTGCCGGAGGCGTGGGGCATCGACCTGTATCTGAAGGACGAGTCGACCCACCCGACGGGCAGTCTCAAGCACCGTCTGGCCCGCTCGCTCTTCCTGTACGGGCTGTGCAATGGCTGGATCAGGCCGGGGTGCCCGGTGATCGAGGCGTCCAGTGGCTCGACGGCCCTGTCCGAGGCGTACTTCGCGAAGCTGATCGGGGTGCCGTTCATCGCGGTCATGCCGCGCACGACCAGTGCGGAGAAGATTCGCCTCATCGAGTTCCACGGCGGGCAGTGCCACTTCGTGGACGACCCGCGCACCATGTACGAGGAGTCCGCCCGTCTCGCGGTGGAGACCGGCGGCCACTACATGGACCAGTTCACCTACGCGGAACGGGCCACGGACTGGCGCGGCAACAACAACATCGCCGAATCCATCTTCCGCCAGCTGGAGTTGGAGCGGTATCCGGAACCCGCGTGGATCGTGGCGACGGCCGGCACCGGCGGCACGTCGGCGACCATCGCCCGGTACGTCCACTACATGCAGCACGACACCCGCATCTGTGTCGCCGATCCGGAGAACTCCTGCTTCTTCGAGGGCTGGACCACCGGCGATCCGGACGTCACCTGCGACTGCGGCTCGCGCATCGAGGGCATCGGCAGACCGCGGATGGAACCGAGCTTCGTGCCCGGCGCCATCGACCGCATGATGAAGGTCCCGGACGCGGCGAGCGTGGCCGCCGTCCGGGCGCTGGAGAAGGCCATCGGCCGCAAGGCGGGCGGCTCGACCGGCACCGGGCTGTGGAGCGCGCTGAAGATCGTCGCCGAGATGGTGGCCGAGGGCCGGCAGGGCAGCGTGGTGACGCTGCTGTGCGACCCGGGCGATCGCTACCTCGACAAGTACTACTCGGACGCCTGGCTAGCCGGGCAGGGCCTGGACATCCAGCCGTACAGCGAGGCGATCGAGTCGCTGCTGGAGACGGGCCTCTGGCCGGACCGACTCAGCGGTCCGCCAGCCGCCGGTCCAGCGCGGTGACGGCGTCCCGGAACGCTTTGCCGAGTCCGGGCCGCGCGGCCCGGAGCAGCATCTGCACCGGTGCCGGGCCGTCCGCCGCGAACGTCCACCGCACGCGCGTGCCCGTGCCGACCGGGGCCAGCCGCCACTCCTCGACCAGGGCGCGCAGGCCGGGTGCGTTGGTCGAGGCGACGGCGTAGGCGTACACCTCGGGGTTCTGCGCCGCCAGGACATGCTCCACGAAGCGGATGCCGCCGCGCAGGGTGATGTCGCGTCCGGCTCCGGTGCCCTCGACGGGGCGGGCCCGGCTCACCGCCGAGAACCACTGCGCCCAGCCGGGCACATCGTCCGCCAGGGCGCTGAACACCACCTCGGGCGGCGCGGAGATCTCGCGGCTGAAGACGAGCCGTACCGGAGCCGTCTCGACGAAGTCGAGCCCCTCGGGCCGCAGTTGGCGCAGCATGAACGCAACCCCCTTGGCGATGGCCGGAAACGCCACCCTAGTTGAGGGGACGTCAGCTGTCTGCGGCGCCTTCCGGCTCACCGGCGACGACCAGCCGCCGCAGCTGCTCGGAGACCTCGGCGCGCGCCTCGACGGCCAGGCCCCGGTCAGTCACCAGCGTGTCCACCTGGTGCAGCGCGGCGAACGAACTCAGCCCCACCACACCCCACTTGGTGTGGTCGGCGACCACCACGACCCGGCGCGCCGACTGCACCAGACGACGGTTGGTCTCGGCCTCGGCGAGGTTCGGCGTCGACAGGCCGGCCTCCACCGATATGCCGTGCACGCCGAGGAACAGCACATCGAAGTGGAGCGCCGCGATGGCCTGGTCGGCCACCGGTCCCACCAGCGAGTCGGACGGGGTGCGCACCCCGCCGGTCAGCACCACCGTGGCCGCGCCCTGCCGGGGGCCCGAGGTGCGCTGCGCGACATGGAAGACGTCGGCCACCCGCACCGAGTTGGTGACGACGGTGAGGTCGGGCACGTCCACCAGCTGATGGGCCAGCGCGTACGTCGTCGTCCCCCCGGACAGCGCGATCGCCGCACCCGGGGCCACCAGCTCGGCCGCGGCCCGCGCGATGTCCTCCTTGGCCGTCAGCTCCAGACCCGACTTGGCCTCGAAGCCCGGCTCATGGGTGCTCGCCTCGACCACCGGCACCGCGCCGCCGTGCACCTTCTCCAGCACGCCCTGCCGGGCCAGCGCGTCGAGATCACGGCGCACGGTCATGTCCGACACGCCGAGCTTCCGGGTGAGCTCATTGACCCGGACCCCGCCGCGGCGCCGGACCTCGTCCAGGATCAGGGCGCGCCGCTGCTCCGCGAGGAGGTTCTGATTCTCACTCACGTACGCTCCGGTTCCTTTCGCCTCAAACCGTCCCACCCGCCTTGCACACCCGCTCCGACGAGCACATTCTCACCGTTTCGGGGCCGCGGACGTCCCATCCTTGCACGCCGCGGCACGGCACGCGCCACCGGCTGCCCGACGCGCACATGTCACGCACGCCTCATCCGTTCCCCGTCCGTCACCCGGATCGGGGAGATTCCGTGAGGAGGGGTGTGAGCCGGCCGCCGAGCGGAGATCCTGGTGCCCGCACGGACACAAGCCGACGGCTCGTCACGGGGGAAGTGCGAACAGTGGAACGTGCGCCAGACCAGGCCCCGGCCGCCGCGGCGCGGCCCGGGCAAGCCGGCATCGCCCTGGAACTCCTGGTCCACGGCGTGGGCGGCACCACGCCCGCGGACATGCTCGGCGATCCCCGTACGGAGCGGATCACCGGCGACGACACCGCGGCCGTCTTCCGGCGCGCCGACGACGTCGACGCCGAGTCCCGCCCCGACGACTACCGCGACCGGCCGGTCCCCGAGGCCTACGTCTGGTGCAACCTCACCTCCGGCCACGGCGCCCGCGCCCTGTGGCTGTTGCTGCTGCCCTTCATGGTGGTCAACCTCGCCCACTGGATGCGCCCCAGCGCCCGCGGCCGGCTGCGCACGGTCCGCCTCTACGGCCTGCTCGTCCGCCTCGCCGCGCTGTCCCTGACGGTGCTGCTCGTCGCGGCGGCCTGCGAGGTGGCCCTGGACCTCACCGCCTGGCAGTGCGCGGGCACCCCCGCGTGCGCGCAGCGGCACTCCTGGCTGGACTTCCTGTCGCCGCGAGCCGCGGACGCCGGCTGGTGGAGCCTGCCCGGCCGCCGCCTCGCCCTCGCCGCCCTGGTGCCGCTCGCCCTCACCGGCCTGCTCTGGTACCTCTCCCACCGCACCTGGAGCGCGTACGAGTCCCAGGAGCCGCTGACCCGCGCGAGCGAGCCCGACGAGGACACCGACCGCACCGCGCTGGGCCGCCCCGGCTTCTGGTACGGCCGCCGCCTGGTCGCCCGGCTGCGCGCCGCGCACACCGCGGCGGGCCTGCTCACGGTCGCCGCCGCGGCCGGTCTTCCGGCGGCCCGCTTCGACCACCGGCCCGGCGGCCCCGCCGCCCTGGACGCCCTGGGCCGCCTCATGGAGGCGTCCCTGCTGAGCGCGGCGGTCGTCGTGGTCTGGGTGGTGTGCCGCCGCGGCCGCAGCGAGCACCGCCTCGACCATCGGCGCGACAACGCCCTCGTCCGGCGCCTGCCGCTCGTCTCCCTCGCCCTGCTGGCCCTCACCCTGGTCTACGCCGCCTGGCAGCGCCCGGGGTGGACGTCCAGCGGCCGGCTCCCCGGCGACGCCACCTTCGGCGCCCTCGCCTTCGTCCAGGGACTGCTCGTCATCGCCCTCGCCGTCATCGCCTCCGTCCTGCACCGCACCCATCCCGACCCGCGGGCCGCGATGCGGGGTCTCGGCGGCCCGGCCGTCACCATGCTGGCCTGCGCCCTCGGCGGGGTGATGTCGGGCGGCGTCGCCCAGCGCGTGGCCGACTGGCTGGACGGCACCCGCGCCTCGATCCCCGGCCCGCCGGTCCTGCTGACCTGGCAGGCGTCCGTCATCCCGCCGCTGCTGCTCCTGGTGCTCCTGCTGTGCGGCTGGCTCGGCCGGCACACCGTGCGGCTCGCGCGCGCCGAACTCGCCGCCGTCAAGCGCGACTACGGCAGCGAGCCCCAGGACAGCACCCGCAGCCGCCGTATCGCCCGCACCCGCGCCATGGCCTCCCTCACCGACCGGGGCCCGCTTCTGGTCGCCGTCGTCGCCGGCGCGACCCTGCTGCTCGGCGCGGGGGCGCTCGTGGGCGCCCTCACCACCGACAAGACCCCGGCCGAGGCCACCGAACCCGCGCACGCCTTCGTGCAGGGCGCCGCCGAGACCGCCCAGGCCCTCGGCTCCTGGCTGATCGGCCTCGGCTTCATACTGTTCGTCACCTGGGGCCGGCGGGCCTACAAGGACGCCTCCGCCCGCCGCAGCATCGGCATCCTCTGGGACGTGGGCACCTTCTGGCCGCGCGCCGCCCACCCCTTCGCCCCGCCCTGCTACGCCGAGCGGGCGGTGCCCGACCTGACCTGGCGGATGGCCACCTGGACCCGGACCACGGGCGGACGGCTGGTGCTGTCCGGCCACTCCCAGGGCAGCGTCCTGGCCGCGGCTGCCGCCTGGCAGCTGCACCCGTCCGTCCGCAAGCGCGTCGCCCTGCTGACCTACGGCTCCCCCCTGGAGCGCCTCTACGGCCGCTGGTTCCCCGCCCACTTCGGCCCGGCCGCGCTCAGCGCCCTGCACCACGACGTCGACTGCTGGCGCAACCTGCACCGGCCCACCGACCCCATCGGCGGCCCCGTCCTGCTGTCCGGCGACTGCGGCCCCGAGGTCGACCGCGACGCCCTCAGGGACCCCCTCGCCTACGGCCGCACCGAACAGCACCCCCTGCCCGCGCCGGTCCTCGGCCACTCCGACTACCAGGCGGACCCGGCCTTCGCCGAGGAACGCGAACGGCTGCTGGCCCGGCTGCGCCCGGACCTGCCCGGCCCGCGCCCCGAGCCGTGACCTACATGTCTCCCGACAGAACGGACAGGATGTTCCCGGCCGGGTCCTTGAACCAGGCGATGTCCGGCCCCTGTCCTTGCTCGACGCCGCGGGCGATGCCCTGGTCGTCCTGCCCGAACCCCTCGTACCGCTCGAACGTCACGCCCCGCGCGCCCAGCTCGGTGACGGTCCGGTCGATGTCCTCCACGGGAAAGTTGAGGACCGTGAACGAGGCCGGCGTGTGGTTGTCCTTCGGGTACACGAACACGGTGGTGTCCCCGCCGAGGTGCAGCAGCAGGTTCCCCATGTCCTCGGAGACCCGGATACCGAGCGTGGTGCCGTAGAACTCCTTCGCCCTGCCGATGTCGTCCGTGGAGAAACCGCTGAACGCCTTGCTCTGTCCCAGCATGGCCGTGCCTTTCCGTGCGCGCTCCGCGTGATCACGTCGTCACGGCGGCCATGGTTCCAGGAGGCCGGGATCACGGCGACTCGGGCAGGTCCTCCGGGTAGAGCAGTGTCAGATCCTCCGTGCTGGGCTCCGCCACCTGGGCGACCCGGCCCGCGTGCCGCTCCACCATCGCCTCGAAGGTCTGCCGCGCGGTACGGCCGTTGCCGAACGCGGGCCCCTTGGGCAGCGCCGAGAAGTACGTCAGCA
Source organism: Streptomyces sp. YS415 (assembly GCF_023544665.1). Taxonomy (GTDB): domain Bacteria; phylum Actinomycetota; class Actinomycetes; order Streptomycetales; family Streptomycetaceae; genus Streptomyces. The sequence continues at coordinate 207,804 of NZ_JAMJFL010000007.1, read as the reverse complement.
GCGCCTCCGCGGCGCCCGGCGCCAGCCGGTACTCGTGCTCCTCGGCCTGCTGTTCCACGATCCGCAGCAGTTCCTCGGGGCTGTAGTCGCAGAAGGTGATGGTCCGCGAGAAGCGGGAGGCCACTCCCGGGTTGACCGAAAGGAACCGTTCCATCTCCGCCGTATAGCCCGCGACGATCACCACCACCGCGTCCCGGTGGTCCTCCATCAGCTTCACCAGCGTGTCGATGGCCTCCTTGCCGAAGTCCCGGCCGGAGTCCTCCGGCGACAGCGCGTAGGCCTCGTCGACGAACAGCACACCCCCGCGCGCCTTGTCGAAGGCCCCCTGGGTGCGGATCGCCGTGGAACCGATGTGCTCGCCGACCAGGTCGACCCGGGACACCTCGACGAGATGACCCTTCTCCAGGACGCCGAGGGAGGCCAGGATCTCGCCGTAGAGCCGGGCGACCGTCGTCTTGCCGGTGCCGGGGGATCCCGTGAAGACCAGGTGCCGCTTGACGGAGGCGGCCTTCAGGCCCGCCTCCCGGCGGCGCCGGCCCACCTCGATCATGTCGGTGAGCGCCCGCACCTCGCGCTTGACGCTGTCCAGGCCCACCAGCGCGTCCAGTTCACCGAGGACGTCCTGGGAGGTCCGCGCGGGCCGCTCCGGCGCGGCCGGGGCGGCCGGGGCGGACGGCTCCTGGTCGACGGCGCGCTGGCCGGGGATGGCGCCGAGCAGGCCCGGTGACTGGCTCGCGGTCTGCACCACCGGCTCCCGGGGCGCGGCCGGCGGGCGCAGTCCCGCGCTCTCGTCGCTCGTGCAGTCCTCCACCACGGGCCCGGTCCCGGAGCCCGTGTCCGGGCCGGCGTCCGCGAACTCGTACCCGCCGCGGGCGCAGCGCTCCGTGCGACACTTCCTGAGCGTCGTACGGCAGCCGTCGATGACATGGAAGCCGTACCCCGCGCTGCCGGTGACGCGGCAGTTCAGGAAGCTGCCCCGGCCGCCCGCCGACACATAGAACCCGGCTTCGGCGGGGGAGTCGACCGTGCACCGCTCGATGGTGGGGTCGGCGCCCTTGGTGACGATGACGCCGGTCTGCACGCCGTCCAGCGTGCAGTTGGCGAGGGTGCCGCCGCTGCCGTGGTCGCGGAACCAGGCGCCCGTCGCCGCGTCCCGGATGCGGCAGTCGTCGAGCTGGGCGGTGGCGCCGTCGCTCACCGACACGGCGGTGTTGCGCACCTGGGACAGGTCGCTGTCGACGACATCCGCGCGGGAGCCGCGGTCGAGGACGAACAGGGCGTCCGGCACGTCGTGCACGCGGCAGGAGTCCAGGACGGCGGTGGCGCCGTCGCTGACCCAGACGGCCGGGTAGTCGCCGGTGCTGTCGAAGATCTCGCACTGGTTGGCGTCCACGCGGGTGCCCGGGTCCCACACCGACAGGCCGTTTCGCCCGAACTTCCGCACCGTCGTACGGGTCAGGGTGAGCACGGAACGGGAGCGCAGATCGACCGCGTTCTCCGGGATGTCGTGGATCCGGCAGTCGGCGAGGGTCAGCACCGCGTCGGTGTCGAGCGTGACCCCGTCGGCGGCGGTGCGGTGCACATCGCAGTCGGTGAGGTGCGCGGTGGCCCGGCCGGTGATCTGGACACCGCTGCCCCGCACCTCGTAGACCTCGCAACCGACCGCCTCCAGCGCGGAGTTCTCACCGGTCGCCGTCAGGCCCGCGCCGGCGTGGTGCACCCGGCAGCGCTCCAGACGGGGGTGGCCCCCGCCGCGTACGGCGACACCGGACTGGCCGGCCGCGACGACCTCGCACTCCTCGAACACCCCGCCCCCGCCGTCGAGTACGGCGATCCCGATGCCCGCGGGGTTGTCGACGGTGCAGCGCCGCACGGTCGGCCGGGCACCGCCGCGCACCTCGATGCCGGCGGCGGAACGGGTGACGATCCGGATGTCGGCCAGCTCCGGCGCGCCCTCCTCGATCAGCAGGGCGGGCGCCGCCGCGTCCTGGCCCTCGACATGCAGGTCCTGGATCACCGCCGAGGCCCGCACGGTCAGCGGCACACCGTCCGGCGGGGCGATCCGCACCGAGCCGGGGGAGCCCTCGGGGCCGCGCAGGGTCACCGGGCGCTGGACGACGAGGTTCTCCCGGTAGGTACCGGGCGCGATGGTGAGGACGTCACCGTCGGCCGCGGCCTGGAGCGCTGCGGCGAGCGATGCGTACTCACCCGTGCGGCGTCGCCACCGCGACGTGCCGGTGTGCGTCACCTGGACCGTGCCCTGTGCCATGGTGTTGTTGTGCCCCCACCTCGGTCGTACTGACGGCTCGTCGCCTTCGGGACGCGTCGGCCACGCCTGTGACCGGCTCGCCTGGGTCTTCGCCGAAGACTCGGCCGGTCCACCGTAGCGTGCGCGCAGTCCTGGGGTTGACCAGAGGCGGAAGGCGGTCAGCTGCCGGCGCCGGTCCGCCCCCAGTCCGGTCCCGCCCGCTCCCAGGCCCGGTCCCAACGGGCGTACCGGCGGCGGACCATGCGCCAGACGATCAGCCGCCGGGCACTCTCCACGAGACCTGTGACCAGCAGAGCCGCGCCGAACCCGGCCAGCACGGCATGCGTGGTCGCCGTCGCGGAGTCCAGCGGGCGGGCGGCAATACGGCCCTGACGGTCCGTCCACAGCGGGAAGCGGTCACCCGGCTGCGGGTCGTCGATCCGCGTCGTGACCGCGCCGTGCCGCTCGGTGCCGTCCGGCGCGGTCCAGTCGGCCAGCACGCGGGTGCGCACCTCCCGGCCGGTGGCGGCGGTCTCCGGGTCGGCGTCCGGCGGGGAGTCGCCCAGGGTGCCGGTGACGGTGGCCGTCACCTGGTGCCGGGAGGCCCGCTGTTCTCGTACCGACTCCTGCAGCGCCTCCTGGGCGGCGGCGCCGACCAGGGCGCCGGCCACGGGGGCCAGGGCGAGCAGGAGCAGCAGGGCGCACAGCGCGACCCAGGCCTCGGCCAGGTCGGTCGCCCGGCGCAGCGGGTTGTGCCGCCAGCGCCAGAGCCCACTGATGGCTCGCACCGTCCCGCCCCCCTTCCCGCTCCGTGACACCCCCGCGGAGCCGCTCACGCGCGATCCCGGCCGAAGGGAGAGCACACCACCCGCGCCCGAACCTCTCATGAACTGCTCGCGAAAGACTCAACGCGCAGGCCGCCGCGAGTGGTTCCCGCCACCGCGGGTCAGGCGAGGATCTCCACCCGGTCCCCGACCCGGATCGTGCCGCCGGTCAGCGGCACCAGGTTCTGCCCGAAGACGAGCTTGCCGCCGATGCGGCGGTGGCGTCCGAGGGTGGACAGGGGCTCCTTGCCGCGTCCCGCGGTGTCCTGGTCGGTGGTGGTGACGACGCACCGCCCGCACCTCTTGGCCACCCGGAAGGTGACGTCGCCGACGGCGAGGCGGGACCAGTGGTCCTCGGCCCAGGCGGCGGTGCCGGACACCACGATGTTCGGCCGGAACCGGTTCATGGGCAGCGGCCCCTCGCCGGCGTGATCGCCCGCGGCGATCAAGGCGTTGAGGGCGTCGAGGGAGGCGGTCGAGGTGAGCAGCAGCGGGTAGCCGTCGGCGAAGCTGACGGTCTCACCGGGCAGCGCGTACTCCGGGTCGACGGGCCTGCGCGTCGCCGGGTCGTCCAGGTGCACCAGGCGTACGGGGCTGCCGAGATAGGCGCTGCACCAGGCATGCGCGGCGTCGTCCTCGGCGGGCACCGCCTGGACCTTGTCGCGGAAGATCTCCACCGGGACGGTCTCGGCGGGCTCCGGCACCCGGACGTCCAGCGGCTGCATACCGGGCGCGGACAGCCGAAGGCCGCCGCCGGGCAGCAGCTCGGCGGCGGCCAACGCGAGACGCGCTTGCTGGCGTTGTGTGACGACCTTTCCCCCGTCGTCGATCAGCATCCAGCGACGGTCACCGGCCAGCCCCCAGGGCTCCACCACGGCCTCCGCGGGCGCGGTGCCCCGGAACGCCTTGACCGGATGAACGTGTATCGACTCAAGTCGCGCATTCCCCATGGAGTCATCGTGCCAGGTGGCACGGACCGGCCGGGGAACGGCTCAGTAGCCGCGGTACTGCTGGTTGTTGTACGGGTCCTGGTAGACCGGGGCCGCGGGCCGGGGCGCCGCGGGACGCATCGCCTCGTATCCCATGGGGGCCGCCGGGCGCGGCTGCTGGGGCTGCGGACCGGGGTAACCGCGGGGTGCGGCCGCCTGCTGCGGGATGTACGCGGCGGGGGCCTGCTGGAGCGGCGCGGGCTGCTGGGCCTGCGGGTAGCCGTAGCCGTAGCCGTTGCCGTAGGACGGCTGGGAGGGTGCCGCCGGCAGGGCGGGCAGGGCCGAGGGGAGCGCGGGCAGATGGCTGCTGCTCGTGTCGTACGCGGCGGGGACCCGGATCGGGGCGATCTGCGGGGTGCCCCGCTCGGCCACGAGCGAGTCGTAGATCGGGGTGTCCGGGAAGGAGGCGGAGTAGTAGCCGCCACCATAAGTGGAGCGGGGGGAGGTCATGGCACATAAGTTAAGCCCACGATGTGCTGGTTGGGGAGACCGATAAGAGGGTTGTTTTCCGTGTTGGCGGTGACGCGGGATCCCCAATGCGAGCGAACTTGGCAAAAAGGGACGACATTGCGGACTCCGATCCGGTAAAGGCCAAGTTCCGAGGGGGTTACCGCCGGTTGGCCGACGATCTTCCCGCCCCCTTCCGGTGCCGCTTCCCCGCGTGCGGGGAATAGGTTGACCCTGTACGGAACCGAAGGAAACCGGCCGGGACACGACCTGGCGCGCTGACACGTGATGGGGGCGGACATGTCAATGCCGAAGGGATCGAACGTTCCGGTGCCGACGACGGCGCTGCGCGTCGAACTGGGCTGGCGGTCGGGCCCCGGGGTGCCCGACGCCGATGCCTCGGCGCTGCTGCTGGTCGGCGGAAAGGTCCGCTCGGACGCGGACTTCGTCTTCTACAACCAGCCGGCGCACGCTTCGGGCGCGGTCCGGCACGAGGGCAAGCGGGACGCCGGCGGCCGGGTGACCGACACCCTCCTCGTCGACCTCGCACGCGTGGAGCCCGAGATCGAGACCGTCATCCTCGCCGCCTCCTCCGACGGCGGCTCCTTCGGGCGGGTCCCCGATCTCGCCATCGAGGTCAAGGACGCCGCCCAGGGGGCCTCGGTGGCCCGGTTCGACAGCACCGGAGCCACCGTCGAAACGGCCTTCGTGCTGGGCGAGTTCTACCGCAGACAGGGCGCGTGGAAGTTCCGGGCCGTCGGCCAGGGCTACAGCAGCGGCCTGGAGGGCCTGGCCGTCGACTACGGCATCACCGTGGACGAGCCGCAGCAGGCGGCACCCGCGGCGCCGCCCGCAGCCCCCGCGGCGACGATGCCTTCCGCGCCCGCGACGCCGCCGGCCGCCCCGCCCCCGCCCCAGGCACCCCCGGTCAGCCTCAGCAAGGTGACGCTCACCAAGGCGGCCCCCTCGGTCTCGCTGACCAAGCAGGGAGGCACCTCCGGCGCGCTGCGGGTGAACCTCAACTGGCAGGTGCGCAAGCAGTTCTCGGGCTGGGCGAGCAAGCTGGGCCGGCCGATCGCCATGCACAGCGACCTCGACCTCGACCTGTGCGCCCTGTACGAGCTCACCGACGGCAGCAAGGGCGTCGTCCAGGCCCTCGGCAACGCCTACGGCTCGCTCCACCAGCCGCCGTACATCCACCTGGACGGCGACGACCGCACCGGAGCCGTCGCCACGGGGGAGAACCTCACCGTCAACCTGGACCAGCAGCGGGCCTTCCGGCGCATCCTGGTCTTCGTGACCATCTACGAGGGGGCGCGCTCCTTCGCCGACCTGAACGCCACGGTCACCCTCACGCCCCAGTTCGGCGCCCCGGTCGACTTCTCGCTCGACGAGTGCACGGTGCCCTCCACGGTGTGCGCGCTGGCGTTGATCACCAACACCGGCAGCGACCTCGTCGTCCAGCGCGAGGCCCGCTATCTGGTGCCCGAGCGCGGGGTGAGCCCGCAGCGGACCGTGGACTACGCGTACGGCTGGGGCATGAACTGGACGCCCGGCCGCAAGTAGTCAGCCCTCCTCGGGCACCGCGTCCGGCCGGGCGTAGGTGCGGCCCTTCCAGGCCGCGCCGCGCCCGCGGTAGTGCTGGACCGCGGAGTCGACCGTCATCAGCAGGTAGAGCAGCGCGGTGACCGGCAGCAGGGGAGCGAGCCAGAGCGGCTGCCGGTAGTAGCGGAGCATCGGGACGTACGTCCCGGTCATCACCAGCCAGGCGAGCCCGCCGGCCGTCGCCGTCGCCGGGTCCCCCGCCACGAGGGCCACCGGGGGGACCAGGTAGACGAGTGCGAGCCCGGCGACGGTACCGACGAGCAGCAGCGGGTTGTGGCGCAGTTGCGCGTACGCGCTGCGGGAGACCATCCGCCACAGGTCGTGCAGCCGGGGGTACGGCCGCACGCTGTCCACCCCGTCGGCGAGGCCGAGCCAGATGCGCCCGCCGCTCCCCTTCACCGCCCGCGCCAGCGCCACGTCGTCGATCACGGCGTGCCGGATGGCGTCCGGGATCCGGGCCCGTTCGGCCGCGTCCGTGCGCAGCAGCACACAGCCGCCCGCCGCGGCCGCCGTGCGGGTCCCCGGCGCGGCGATGCGGCGGAAGGGGTACAGCTGCGCGAAGAAGTAGACGAAGGCCGGCACGATCATCCGCTCCCAGGGGCTCCGCACCCGCAGCCGGGCCATCTGCGAGACCGCGTCGAAGCCGCCGGTCTCCGCGGCGGCGACGAGCTGCCGCAGGCTGTCGGGCGCGTGGGCGATGTCGGCGTCCGTCAGCAGCAGATAGCGGGGCTCACGCGCGCGTGCCAGGCCGATCCCGTGGCGCACCGCCCACAGCTTGCCGGTCCAGGCGGCGGGCGGTTCACCGGGGGAGTCCACGGTCAGCGGCAGCCCCCCGTGCCGGTCGGCGAGCTCGCGCGCCAGGAGCCCGGTGCCGTCGGAGCTGCCGTCGTCGACGAGGAAGACCTCGGCCCGCCCGGGATAGTCCTGGGCCAGCAGTGAAGGGAGGCTGTCGGGCAGGACCGCCGCCTCGTCGCGTGCCGGTACGACGACACCCACGGACGGCCACGCGCGCGGTTCCCGCCGGTCCGGCAGCCGTACATCGGTGCGCCAGAAGAAGCCCTGACACAGCAGCAGCCACAGCCAGGCGGCGAGTGATGCGACGGCGGTCCACACGAAGGCGCTCACCCGCGCAGTCTGCCCCACGCCACCGGCCAGCAAGGGCCCATCGACTATCGTGGCCGGGTGAAGATCGCGCTGATGGACTCCGGAATCGGCTTGCTCGCGGCCACCGCCGCGGTACGACGGCTGCGGCCCGACGCAGATCTCGTCCTCTCCCTCGACCCGGACGGCATGCCCTGGGGACCGAGGACCCCCGAGGACCTCACCCGGCGCGCCGTCGCCGTCGCCGAGGCCGCCGCCGCGCACCGGCCCGAGGCGCTGATCGTCGGCTGCAACACCGCGAGCGTGCACGCCCTGACCGCCCTGCGCGCCCGGCTGGAACCGGCCGTCCCGGTGATCGGCACGGTCCCCGCGATCAAGCCCGCCGCGGCCGGCGGCGGCCCCTTCGCGATCTGGGCGACGCCCGCCACCACCGGCAGCCCCTATCAGCGCAATCTCATCGAGAACTTCGCCGACGGGGTGGCGGTCACCGAGGTGCCCTGCTTCGGGCTCGCCGAGGCCGTGGAGCACGCGGACGAGGACGCGATCACCGCCGCCGTCGCCGCGGCCGCCGCCCTGACCCCCGACGACGTGACGACCGTCGTCCTCGGCTGCACCCACTACGAACTGGTCGCCGAGCGCATCCGCGCCGCCGTGCAGCAGCCCGGCCGCCCGCCGCTGGTCCTGCGCGGCTCCGCCGAGGCCGTCGCCGCCCAGGCGCTGCGCCGGATCGGCGCGCAGCCCGCTCCCGAGGCCGACGCCAGCGGCACCCTCACGGTGCTGCTGAGCGGACGCGAGGGCGCCCTGCCCGAGCCCGCCCTGGCCTACGCGGAGGGGCAGCTGCTGCTGCCGGCGGTCACCCCCACCCGCTGACCGGCGGCCCGTCCGAAGGACGCCCACCCGGGCCAGTCACCCTGCGCTACGAGGTAGCAGCGCAGCGAAACCTGAGTAACCTCATTGCCATGAGGGAGCACCCCCGGGCGGAGCACGCGCCGCACCCCGATGTCTGGACCGGACGCGCCACCAACCGCATCCAGTGGCTGCTGGCGCTGATCGGCGCCGCCTGCATGGCGCTCGGTGTCGAGCTGGCCGTCGACTCGGCCTGGACCTCCGGCGTCGCGCCGCTCGCGATGGCCGTCGTCGGCTGCATCGCGGCGGGCCTGCTGGTGCTCTTCGGCACCCTGGCGTTCGTGCATGTCGCCCTGAAGGTCGACATGGAGTGCCTGGAGGTGCGCTGCGGCCACATGGGGGTGCCGCGCCGCCGCATCCCGCTGTCGCATGTCGCGGGCGCCGACTTCGCCCCGCTGGTCACCCCGCGCCACTGGGGCGGCTGGGGCTACCGCTGGCGGCCGGAGAAGGGCACCGCGGTCGTCGTACGGCGTGGTGAGGGCATCGTTCTGCGGTTGTGGGACGGGCATACGTTCACGATCACCGTGGACGACGCCGAGGCCGCCGTGCGGGTCATCCGGGACCGGCTGCGCGCGGGTACGCCCGGCACCGCGCACTGAATCTCACGCCGAGCGGCGCGGGCGCGCATCCGGCAGAGCCTCGGCCGGCGCTTCGGGCAGCGGGCGGGCCGTGGCCACCCCGGCCAGCAGCCCCGCGCCCACGGACACCGTGGTGAAGCTGAGCGCGTTGCCCACCGCGGCGATCGCCGCGAGGCCCGTCAGCGCCGCACCCGCGGTGAGCACGACCGGCGTCGGGCGCGGAGCGCGCCAGAGCGCGAACAGCACCCAGCAGAAGGCCGCCGCCAGCAGCGCCACCCCGACGACGCCCTGCTCGGCCGCCTGCTGCAAGGGCGCCGAGTGCGGTTTGCCGTCGGACAGGATCGTGCTGGTGGCCGTCGTGCTCAGCTCGCCGAACCGGCCGGGCCCCACGCCCAGGGCGGCGTCCTGCCGGGCCAGGTCCAAGGCGTCGTGCCACAGCTCAAGGCGGTGTCCGGTCAGCTGGCCCTCCACCGAAGCGGCGAACCCGTCCGGCACCGCCCGTCCGGCGACCGCCCAGGTCAGGCCGGTCACCACGGCCGTGGCCACGGCCAGTCCCGCGACCCCGACACCGCGGTGGTGCATCCGGCCGGCGGCGAGGGAGCCCAGCAGCACCGCGGAGCAGACGACGAAGCCGGTGGTGGAGCCGAGGGCGGCCGCGGTCACCGCGATGCCCGCAGCCAGCAGCCGCAGGGCGAGCCGCAGGGCCGGCGCGGTGGTGGCCCAGGCCGCGCAGCAGGCGGCGCCCGCGGACAGGGTGAGCAGGGCGGCCGTGGCACCGGCCTGGCCGAGTGGGGGCACGATCTCGGGATCCGGACCGATCTGCGGGAGGGTGACCGTCAGGGCGAGTCCGGCCAGCGCGGCGGCGCCGGGTGCGGCGACGGGCAGCAGCGCTCCGCCGATCCGCCCGGCCGCGTACCCCGCGGCCACCGCCAGGATCGCGAGCAGCACACCTTCGGGCCGGCCGTCCTGCACGGTCGCCGTGACCAGGGACCAGGCGGCGCAGGCGCCGAGCACGACGACACCAGCCGCGTCAGAAACGTTTCGTCTCTCTCCGATGTCACTGGCGCCGTCGGCACCGGCCGTAGACGTCATCCCCGTGGCACCCACCCCGACCCCCGCTACCCGGACGCCCCCGAACCATGACGAAACGTTCCGACATGGCGCTGACCGGCTCGAACGACACCTGCTCCGGCACACCGTAACGGCTGATGGACGATTTGTGGACGTCTTGGGCAGGAACGTTGCGGCACACCGGGCCGGCGCCCTCGGGGCCGCGCTGTCGGCGCCCGGGCAGGCCGCCGTACACTCCCACAGTGACCGTCACCGCAACTCCCGTGGACGAGTCGGACCAGGTGAAGCCGCTCGCGCCCGCCTCGCGCCGGGTGTGGCTCGCCCGCCTGCTCCCGCCTCTCACCGCGGCGCTCTCCGGAGTGCTGCTCTACGTCAGCTTCCCGCCGCGCACCCTGTGGTGGCTGGCCCTGCCGGCCTTCGCGGGCTTCGCCTGGGTGCTGCGCGGCCGGGGCCGGAAGGCGGCGTTCGGTCTCGGTTACCTCTTCGGTCTCGGCTTCCTGCTCCCGCTGCTGGTGTGGACGGGCGTGGAGGTGGGCCCCGGCCCGTGGCTCGCGCTGGTCGTCATCGAGGCGGTGTTCGTCGCGCTCGTCGGCGTGGGTGTCGCCGCGGTCTCCCGGCTGCCCGGCGGGCCCGTCTGGGCCGCGGCCCTATGGGTCGCGGGTGAGGCGGCACGCGCGCGTGCGCCGTTCAGCGGATTCCCCTGGGGCAAGATCGCCTTCGGCCAGGCCGACGGTGTCTTCCTGCCGCTCGCCGCCGTGGGCGGCACCCCGGTGCTCGGCTTCGCGGTCGTCCTGTGCGGCTTCGGCCTGTACGAAGCGGTCCGGCTCGTCGTACGGCGGCAGCGCACCGGGGCCGTCCAGCGGTCGGCCGCCGCCGTGGCCCTGCTGAGCGTCGCGGTCCCCGTCGCCGGAGCGCTGGCCGCCCGGCCCCTGGTCAGCGACAAGGCCGAGAACGGCACGGTGACCGTGGCGGTCGTGCAGGGCAACGTCCCCCGCGCGGGCCTCGACTTCAACTCCCAGCGCCGGGCCGTGCTCGACTACCACGCGCGGGAGACCGAGCGGCTGGCCGCCGAGGTCGAGGCGGGCAAGGTCGCCCGGCCCGACTTCGTGCTGTGGCCGGAGAACTCCTCCGACATCGACCCCTTCGCCAACGCCGACGCGCGCGCGGTCATCGACGCGGCTGCCAAGGCCGTCGGGGTGCCGATCTCGGTCGGCGGAGTGGTGAAGCGGGACGGCCGGCTGCTCAACGAGCAGATCCTGTGGGACCCGGCCCAGGGCCCGCTCCAGACCTACGACAAGCGGCAGATCCAGCCGTTCGGCGAGTACCTGCCGCTGCGGTCGCTGATCGGGGCGATCAACTCCGACTGGACGTCCATGGTCCGCCAGGACTTCAGCCGGGGCAGCGAACCGGGTGTGTTCAGCATCGACGGCACGAAGGTGGGCCTGGCCACCTGCTACGAGGCGGCGTTCGACTGGGCGGTGCGCGACACCGTCACCGACGGCGCGCAGCTGATCTCCGTGCCGAGCAACAACGCCACCTTCGACCGCAGCGAGATGACCTACCAGCAGCTCGCCATGTCCCGCGTGCGGGCCGTCGAGCACAGCCGGACCGTCACCGTCCCGGTGACCAGCGGCGTCAGCGCGATCATCATGCCGGACGGCACGATCACCCAGCGGACCGGCATGTTCGTGGCCGACTCCCTGGTGCAGGAGGTGCCGCTGCGCTCCTCCCGGACGCCTGCCACGCGGCTCGGCATCCTGCCGGAGATCGCCCTGGTGCTGGTCGCCGCGGGCGGACTCGGCTGGGCGGCCGGCGCCGGAGTGCGCAAGAGGCGGACCGCACCGGCCCGTTAGGGTCGAGGGCATGCCGACACCTGACTTCATCCGCACGATCCGGGCCTCCGCGGGCAACCAGCTCCTGTGGCTGCCCGGCGTCAGCGCCGTGGTCTTCGACGACGACGGGCGGGTCCTGCTGGGGCAGCGCGCGGACAACCGCAAGTGGACGGTGATCTCGGGCATCCCGGACCCCGGTGAGCAGCCCGCGACCGCCGCTGTGCGCGAGGTGTACGAGGAGACGGGAGTGCGCTGCGTCGTGGAGCGGGTGGTGCTCATCCGCTCCGGGAAGGAAGTCGCCTACCCCAACGGCGACCGGTGCCAGTTCATGGACATCACCTTCCGCTGCCGGGCGGTCGGCGGCGAGGCGCGCGTGAACGACGACGAATCCCTGGACGTCGGCTGGTACGCCGTGGATGCGCTGCCCCCGATGGGGGAGCGCCAGCTGTTCCGCATCAAACAGGCCCTGTCCGACGAACCCACATGGTTCGAACCCACGACGTTCGAATGAAGTATGGGTTCTGACCACATGGGGCGGGGCGAAAGCGGTGCCTAGGGTCGGGGCATGACCGCGTCCAACGCCCGCCCGGCACCCCCCGCCCCCCTCCTCGACCTCGGCGGCCGCACCGCCCTTGTCACCGGCGCCGCCGGAGGCATCGGCCGCGCCTGCGCACTGCGGCTCGCCGCCGCCGGGGCCAAGGTCAGAGCGGTCGACCGGGACGCCGCCGGCCTGGAGACGCTCGCCGAGCAGTGCCGGGGCCTCGCGGGCGCCGTGGAAGCGCACCCCCTCGACCTGACCGACCTGGACGCCGCCGAACTCGTCGCCGCCGGCACGGACGTCCTCGTCAACAACGCGGGACTGCAACTGGTGCGGCCCCTGGAGGAGTTCCCGCCCGACGTCTTCCACACGGTGCTCACCGTGATGCTGGAGGCGCCCTTCCGGCTCATCCGCGGCGCCCTGCCCCATATGTACGGCCAGGGGTGGGGCCGTATCGTCAACATCTCCTCCGTGCACGGGCTGCGCGCCTCCGCCTACAAGGCGGCCTACGTGTCCGCCAAGCACGGTCTGGAGGGCCTGTCCAAGACCGCCGCCCTGGAAGGCGCCTCCCACGGCGTCACCTCGAACTGCGTGTGCCCCTCCTATGTGCGCACCCCCCTGGTCGAGAAGCAGGTCGCCGACCAGGCCCGGGCGCACGGGATCCCCGAGGAACGCGTCCTGACCGACGTCATGCTCCAGGACAGCGCGCTCAAGCGGCTCATCGAACCGGACGAGGTCGCCGAGGCGGTGGCATATCTGTGCAGTCCCCAGGCATCCTTCGTGACCGGTACGTCGCTCGTCCTCGACGGCGGCTGGACCGCGCACTGAGCGGTCGCGGGACGCGGGTTGTCCACAGGGGCTGACCCGGTGGTGGTGTGATGAGGAATCCTGTGAGCATGTCCCGCGATCACGTGCAGTCCGACGAGCGCCCGGCCGGCCCCCTGCCCGACGGCGGTGCGGAGGCGCCGTTCCTCGAACTGCTGGCCCGGGGCGCCTCGGCCGACGCCTACGAGCAGCCGGTGCTGCTCGCCCGCGCCGAGGGACAGCCCGCCGAGCGGATCGCCGCACTGGAGGCGGCCAAGCTGCGCGCGCTGCGCGTCCGCTCGGAGCTGGAGGGCCGGCGCCGCCGCGAGGCCGAGCTGTCCGCGCTGTTCGAGACCGCCCATGACCTCGCGGGGCTGCGGGACCTGGACGCCGTGCTGCAGGCGATCGTGCAGCGCGCCCGGTCGCTGCTCGGCACCGATGTCGCCTACCTCAGCCTGAACGACCCCAAGCGAGGCGACACCTACATGCGGGTCACCGAGGGCTCGGTCGCCGCCCGCTTCCAGCAGCTGCGCCTCGGCATGGGGGAGGGGCTCGGCGGCCTCGTCGCCCAGACGGCACGGCCCTACGTCACCGACGACTACCTCCAGGACGACCGGTTCCGGCACACCCTCAGCATCGACTCAGGGGTCCGTGACGAGGGACTGGTGGCGATCTGCGGGGTGCCGCTGATGCTGGGGCACCACGTCATCGGCGTACTGTTCGCGGCGGACCGGCGGGCCCGGGTCTTCGAGCGGGAGCAGATCGCGCTTCTGGGCTCCTTCGCCGCCCTGGCCGCGGCCGCCATTGACACCGCCAACCTGCTCACCGAGACCCGTTCGGCCCTCGCCGATCTGGAACGGGCCAACGAGATCATCCGGGACCGCAGCGCCGTCATCGAGCGCGCCTCCGACGTGCACGACCGGCTCGCCGAACTCGTCCTGCGCGGCGGCGGGGTGCACGACGTGGCCGCGGCGGTCTCCGAAGTCCTCGACGGAACGGTGGAGTTCACCGAGAACGCCCCCGCCCGCGCGCTGGAGTCCTCCCGCGCGGAGGGCCACGCCGTACGGCACCAGGAGGACTGGATCGCCGCCGTGTCCGCGGGCGGTGAACTGCTGGGTGCGCTCGTGCTCCGCGGCCATCCCGGGCTCGACCCCGTCGACCAGCGCACCCTGGAGCGCGCCGCCATGGTCACCTCGCTGCTGCTGCTCGCCCGGCGCTCGGCCGCCGAGGCCGAACAGCGGGTCCGCGGCGAGCTTTTGGACGACCTGCTGGACGGCCGCGACCGCGACCCGCGCCTGCTGCGCGAGCGCGCCACCCGGCTCGACGCCGACCTGGACGCCACCCATGTGGTGCTCGCCGCCCGTCTCGACGGCCCCGCCGCCGACGCCGACCACGAGGCCGCCGCCCGTCGGCGCCTGTGGTCCGCCGCCTCGCACCTCGCCGCGACCCGGCACGGCCTCGCCGCGGCCCGGGACGGCGGCACCGTCCTGCTGCTGCCCCTGGACGCCGGCGACACCGCCACCGCCTTGGCCCGCCGCACCGCCCACCATCTGGGCACCGCCGTCCACGAGCCGGTCACCGTCGGCGCCTCCGCTCCGCTGGAGGACCTCGCCACCTACCCCGACGCCGTGGCCGCCGCCTACGAGGAGGGCCGTCGCTGCCTCGACGCCCTGCGGCTGCTCGGCCGGCGCGGCGACGGCGCCGCCGCCGAGGACTTCGGCTTCGTCGGACTGCTGCTCTCCGGCGACCGGGACATCACCGGCTTCGTCGACCGCACCATCGGCCAGGTCGTGGCCTACGACGAACGGCGCGGCACCGACCTGGTCCGCACCCTCGACGCTTACTTCGCCAGCGGGATGAGCCCCGCGCGCACCAAGGACGACCTGCACGTCCATGTGAACACCGTCGCCCAGCGCCTGGAACGCATCGGCCGCCTCCTCGGCGACGACTGGCAGACCCCCGCCCGCGCGCTGGAGATCCAGATGGCGCTGCGGCTGCACTGGCTGACGCGGTAGACGGCCCGAGGACGCCGAGGACATGGCTCCGCCCCCGACCGGGATGCCGGCCGGGGGCGGAGTGCTCGGGGGCCGGGCCCCTCAGCGGACCGAGGCGGTGCCGGGGGCGGTGTCCGAGGCGGTGTCCGGGGCGTCGTCCTGCTCGGAGGAGGTGGCGCCGATCTGGGCGAGGTCGCGGTGGCGGGTCTCGCGGGCCGCCAGGAGGGCGACGAGGGTGATGGCCACCGCGGCCAGCAGGTACAGCGAGATCAGGGTCGAGCCGTCGGACTTCACCAGCAGCGCCGTCGCGATGAGCGGCGCCGGAGCGCCGGCCGCGACGGAGGCGAACTGCGCGCCGATCGACGCACCCGAGTAGCGCATCCGCGTCGCGAACATCTCCGAGAAGAACGCGGCCTGGGGTGCGTACATCGCCCCGTGGAAGACCAGGCCCACCGTCACCGCGAGGATCAGCAGGCCGAAGCTCTCGGTGTCGACGAGGGCGAAGAACGGGAACGCCCATGCGCCCATCCCGAGCGCGCCGAGCAGGTAGACCGGACGCCGGCCCCACAGGTCGGACAGCGCGCCCCAGCCCGGGATCACCGCGAAGTGAACGGCGGAGGCGATCAGGACGGCGTTCAGGGCGGTCTGCTTCTCCAGCCCGGTGTGCTCCACGGCGTACACCAGGATGAAGGCGGTGATCACGTAGTAGGAGATGTTCTCGGCCATGCGCGCGCCCATCGCGATGAGCACGTCCTTCCAGTGGTGCCGCAACACGGCGACCAGCGGCGCCTTCTCGACGACCTGCTCGGCCTTGCGTGCCTCGGCCTGTGCCAGCGCCGCCTTGAACACCGGCGACTCGTCGACCGACAGCCGGATCCACATGCCGACGATCACCAGGACGCCGGAGAGCAGGAACGGCACGCGCCAGCCCCAGGACTCGAAGGTGGCGTCGCTCTGCAGTGCGGTCAGCGCGGCCAGCACGCCGGTGGCGAGAAGCTGACCGGCGGGCGCCCCGGTCTGCGGCCAGGAGGCCCAGAACCCGCGCCGCCGCGCGTCCCCGTGCTCGGAGACCAGCAGCACGGCGCCGCCCCACTCACCGCCGAGCGCGAAGCCCTGGACGAGTCGCAGCACGGTCAGCAGCACCGGAGCGGCGGTGCCGATGGTGTCGTGCGTGGGCAGCAGCCCGATCGCGAAGGTGGCGCCGCCCATCAGCATCAGGCTGAGGACCAGCAGTTTCTTGCGGCCCAGCCGGTCGCCGTAGTGCCCGAAGACGAGGGCGCCGATGGGGCGGGCGGCGAAGCCCACGGCGTAGGTGAGGAAGGAGAGCAGGGTGCCGACCAGGGGGTCCGAGTCGGGGAAGAAGAGGGTGTTGAAGACCAGGGCGGCGGCGGCACCGTACAGGAAGAAGTCGTACCACTCGATGGTGGTGCCGATGAGGCTTGCGGCGACAATGCGCTTGAGGCTGGCGGGGGTTGGTGGAGCGGTTGCTGCGGAGGCCATGTGCGCCACTTCCTCGTGTGCGGTGGGGACGGGCATGTTTTCGCACACCGTAGAAACGTGCAGGTCAGGCGCACATGTGGTGGGACACCATAGTTCAGGCCGTAGCTATGCGTCGGGCCGCCATGTCCGATGGCGGAGCGGCGGCACACTGGCTTGAAGAGTGTCGAGATGACGGCTATCCCAGGACGCGAAGTCAGGGGTGATCTGACGGTGGCGTGCTCGCTCCCGTGCCGAGTTGAAGTCCCATGTCATCCCCCTTGTGGAGGACCTCTTGCCGGCACCCACCCGCGGGCGGCCCAACCGTTCGCCGGACTCGATGTTCTGGCGCGCGATCCGCACTCCACTGAGCCCGCGAGCGGCACCAACGTCTTCCCGCGGGAACGTCCCGTCCGCTCTGGCCGTCGGGCCGGCCGTGGTCGGCGTGCGGCTTCGCGAAAGGCTGCGGTCACGGCCCGCCTGTGCCGTGCTGTTCCTGCCGGTCGCGGTGGCCGCCACCCGCGCGGCCGTGCTGCACGCGCCGCCGTGTCCTGGAGGACGTGGCCCGGTCACTCGGGCGACGGCCGTGGCAGGTGCTGCGTGACGTCACCGTGCCGTTGGCCACCCCGGCGTGGCCGCAAGGGCCGTGCTCACCTTCGTGGTCCGCATGAAGGAACTGCCCGCCACGCTCCTGCTGCGCCCCACCGGCATGGACACCCTGGCCACCCGGCTGTGGACCGAGAACGGCGCCGGTTCCTTCGCGGCAGCCGCCCCGTACGCCGCCGCGCTGATCCTGCTGGCCGCCGTCCCCTCGTACCTCCTGGGCAGGCACCGGACATGAACGAACTACACGTCGAAGGGCTCACCAAGTCCTACGGATCCGGGGGAGCCGATTCTGCGCGGCCTCGAACTCACAGTCCCCGCAAGCAAGTCGGCGGCGGCCCTCGGCCCCTCCGGCTCCGGCAAGACCACCATGCTGCGGGTCGTCGCCGGGTTCCTGCCCGCCGACGCGGGCACCGTCAGGCTCGGCGACCGACTGCTGAGCGGGCCCGGCGCCCTCCTCCCGCCGGAGCGGCGCCGCATCGACATCGTGCCGCAGGAAGGCGCCCTCCTCCCGCACCTGAGCGTCGCCCGCAACATCGCCTTCGGCCTGACCGGCGTCGACCGTTCCGAGAGGCGGCACACCACGGACCAGATGCTCGATCTGGTCGGCCTCGCCGGCTACGGCGACCGCATGCCGCACGAGCTGTCCGGCGGTCAGCAACAGCGCGTCGCCCTGGCCCGAGCGCTCGCCCCGCGACCCCGACTCGTACTGCTCGACGAGCCGTACAACGCCCTCGACAGCACACTGCGGGCAGGGGTGCGGGCGGACGTACGGTCCGCGCTGCGGGCGACCGGCGCCACGGCCGTGCTCGTCACCCACGACCAGCAGGAGGCACTGTCCACCGCCGACCTCGTGGCCGTCGTACGGGACGGCCGGGTCGCCCGGCGCGCCACCCCGCAGGACCTCTCGCCGATCCCTGGACCGCTCGCTTCGTGGGCGCCGCCGTCCTGCTCCCCGGCACTTTCGACGGCAGCACGGCCCTGATCGCCCTGGGTGCGGCGCCGGCGCTGACCGGACGGGGCGAGGAGCGCAGCCAATCGCAAATATGTATGTTTTGTTCTTTTCCGGGCTCTGAAGGCGTTCTACGCTCATGTTTACAGATGGCGGGCGGATGGCCGGCCAGTCGACCACCGCCGCTGTCACGAGCGGAGGCGGAGATGAAAGCGTCGATACGGCGGTCCGCGATCTTCGCGAGCGCGGCTGCTCTGGTGATAGCCGTCTGCGGTACGACGGGCACCGCCCAGGCCGAGCCGGGCGACGGTGAGCTCCAGTTCGGCTACGTCCTGCCGGAGACTGGCCAGCTGGCCTACCTCGGCCCACCCCAGATCGAGTCGTTGAAGTTCGCGATACAGAAGATCAATGACGCCGGCGGGGTCCTGGGCAAGTCCGTGCCGACTGTGGTCTCCAGTGACGAGGCGGGCCAAGAGGCCGTTGCCGTGCAGTCGGCGGACCGGGTCCTCGCGGCAGGCGTGGACGCGATAGTCGGCGCCGCGGCTTCCGGCATGTCGCTGGCGTTCATCGACCGAGTGACCGGAGCGGGCGTCGTGCAGTGTTCGGGGTCGAACACCGCTCCCACTTTTACCGACTACGAGGATGACGGCTTCTACTTCCGTACCGTCCCGAGCGACGCGTTGCAGGGTCCCATTCTGGCGGATGTCGTCCGCGACGACGGCCACGACCGGGTGGCCCTTGTCGCACGGGCGGACGACTACGGGCGTGGCCTGATGGAGGCCACCCGCAAGACGCTGGAGGAGCGTGGCGCGACGGTGACGCTCGCCGAGACCTACGACCCGAAGGCGACCAACTTCGACCAGGTCGTCCAGCAGGTGGAGGACTCCAGGCCGGACGCCGCCGTGGTGATCGCCTTCGAGGAGGGCACCCAGATCCTGCAGGGCATGATCGAGTCCGGACTCGGGCCCGACCGGATCGGCGTCTACGGCGCCGACGGACTGCGCAGTGAGGAGCTGCCCTCGCTGGTCGCCCCGGGCCAGCCCGAGAAGCTCTCCGGGATGAAGGGGACCGCCCCGGCATCGGCTTCGAACGAGCAGTACGTGAAGGAGCTCAAGGAATTCGCGCCGGATCTGAAGGAGCTGCAGTTCGCACCGCAGGTGTTCGACTGCGCGACGACGATCGCACTCGCCGCCGAGAAGGCGGAGTCCGACGACCCGGGCGAGTACGTGAAGGAGATGAACGGGATCACCAAGGACGGCGAGAAGTGCAACTCGTTCGCCGCCTGCAAGGAGCTGCTCGCCGACGGCAGGGACATCGACTACGACGGTGTGAGCGGGCCGCTTGACTTCATCGACAGTGGCGAACCCGGCCAGGCGATGATCGAGGTGTACGGCTACAACGACGAAGGAAAGTTGCAGACCCTGCGTACCGAGACCAGCAAGGCCGAGGAGTGACAGGGAGGACCGGCGGGAGTCAACGGACGCGGGCGAGCCTGCCGAGGTAGAGCTCGATCACCTTCTCGTCGTGCAGCAGGGCCGTACCCGTACCGGTGTACGCGTTGCGGCCCTGGTCGAGGACGTAGCCGCGGTCGCAGAGCTGAAGGCACCTGCGGGCGTTCTGTTCGACCATGAGCACGGCGATGCCCGCGCTGTTGATCATTCTGCACCGGTCGAAGACGTGGTCCTGATGGATCGGTGACAGGCCGGCCGACGGCTCGTCGAGCAGCAGCAGCTGCGGCTCCATCATCAGCGCGCGGGCCATCGCGAGCATCTGGCGTTCGCCGCCGGACATCGCGCCGGCCTTCTGCCTGCGGCGGTCGGCCAGTACGGGGAAGAGCTCCTCGACCGCCGCGACCCGCCGCGCGTGGTCCTTGGGCCGCAGATAGACCCCCATCCGCAGGTTCTCCTCGACGGTCAGCGTCGGGAACACGTTCTGCAGCTGCGGTACGTAGCCCACGCCCCGCCGGACCAGCTCGTGCGCGGGCCTGCCGGTCACGTCCTCGCCGCGCAGCCGCACGGTCCCGCCGCGCACCCGCAGCAGCCCGAAGACGGCCTTGACCAGCGTCGACTTGCCGGCGCCGTTGGGGCCGATGACGCCGACCACCTCGCCCGGCCGCACCTCGACGCTGCATCCGCGCAGCACATCGACACCGGGGATGTAACCGGCGACGATGCCGTCGGCCGCAAGTACCGGCGGCTGTTCCTCAGCGGACATCGCTACTCCTCCTCGCCCTTCTCCCCGGTCGCCTCCGGCTCGTCGTGCTGCTTGCCCAGGTACGCGTCCACGACGGCGGCGTTCCGGCCGATCGCGTGCGGCGGGCCCTCGGCCACCAGGCGGCCGTCGGCCATGACGGCCACCCAGTCGCTGATACCCATCACCACGTCCATGTCGTGCTCGACGAAGCACACCGTCAGCCCCTCGTCCCGCAGCCGCGTGATGTGTCCGAGCAGTGACTGGGTCAGCGCGGGGTTCACCCCTGCCATCGGCTCGTCGAGCAGGAGCATGACCGGCCGGGTCATCAGCGCGCGGGCCAGTTCCAGCAGTTTGCGCTGGCCGCCGGAGAGCGTGCCGGCGTGGTCGTCGCGCAGGGGCCCGAGCCGGAACCGGTCCAGCAGTTCGTCGGCCCGGCGCTCGAACTCCCGCTCCTGCCCGCGCCACAGCGGTCGCAGCAGCGCGGGCAGCGCCCGCTCGCCGCGTTGCCCGGGCGCGGCGAGCAGCAGGTTCTCCAGCACCGTGAGCCGGGCGAGTGCCCTGGAGAGCTGGAACGTTCGGACCATTCCGCGCCGCGCCACCCGGTGCGCCGGTGCGCCGGTGAGCGGCTGACCGTCGAACGACCACCGGCCGCCGTCGGGCCGGTCGAATCCGCTCACCACGTTGAACAACGTGGTCTTGCCGGCGCCGTTGGGCCCGATGAGCGCAGTGATGGCCCCGCGCTGCACCTCCAGGTGCTCGACCCGCACGGCGACGAGGCCGCCGAAGGTGCGGGTCACCTGGTCCAGGACCAGCAGGGGATCGGGCTTGCGCACCCCCGGCTCGGGATCGATCGCGGAGAGCCGGCCCGGGTGGGACGCGGCACGGTCAGCGGCCACTGAGCAGCATCTCCTTCCGGCTGCCGAGGATGCCCTGCGGCCGGAACGCGACGAGCAGGATCAGGGCGACCCCGACCAGGGCGAAACGCACCGCGCCGACCTCCGAGGTGCTGATCAGGTCCGGCGAGAGGTACTCGGCGTCGATGGCCTGGCGCAGCGCGCTGTCCAGGAAGCTGAGGACGAACCAGAACAGGATCGAGCCGACGACCGGCCCGAGGATCCGCCCTGCGCCTCCGAGCACGAGCAGCGTGTACAGGAAGAACGTGACGCCCGGATCGTAGTTGTCCGGGTTCACGGACTGTACCTGGATCGCCTGCATCATGCCCGCGACCGCCCCGATGACGCCACCGAGCACGAGGCTCTGCATCTTGTACGCGTAGACGTTCTTGCCGAGGCTGCGCGCGGCGACCTCGTCATCACGGATCGACCGGATGACACGGCCCCAGGGGCTGTGGATCAGCAGGGCGAGCAGAATTCCGACCACGAGTACCAGCGCCCATCCGACGATCATCACCCAGAGGTCGCGGGAACTGAACTTCACGAGCCACACGCCGTAGGTGCCGGGCTCGATGGGGCTGAGCGCGTAGAAGTCGTTCGCGAACCGCTGCAGCCCGAACACCCCGCCGGTGACCGGCTCGGCCCAGCTGGAGCGGTAGAACAGCCGTAGCGCCTCGCTCGCCGCGATCGTGGTGATGGCGAGGTAGTCGGCGCGCAGCCGCAGGGTGGGCAGGCCGAGGAGCAGGGCGAGCACGATCGCGCAGGCGATTCCGCCCAGGACGCCGAGCCACATCGGGCCGTCGTACGTCGACACCGTGATGGCGAGCCCGTAGCCGCCGACCAGCATGAATCCGACCTGGCCGAAGTTGAGGAGCCCCGTGTAGCCGAAGTGCAGATTCAGCCCCATCGCGGCGAGCGCGTAGATGGCGGCGATGGGGCCGATTCCCGAGCGCAGGGCGTCGGAGACGATGGCGGAGAAGTCCATGGCCACCCCCTCACCCGACGCGTTCGGCCCGGCCGAGGATGCCCTGTGGCCGGACGAGGAGGACGACGATGAGGACGAGCAGCGCCCACGCGTACTGCAGGTCGACCGGGAACCACAGGGTGGACATCTGGGCGACGACGCCGATGACGAGGCTGCCGACCATGGCACCGTAGGCGGAGCCCAGCCCTCCCAGGATGACACCGGCGAACATGAGCAGCAGGAGCTTGAAGCCCATGTCCCAGGTGACGATCTCGACCAGACCGAAGAAGACCCCGCCGAGCGCGGCCAGCCCACCGCCGAGCATCCACACGAACAGCACCACCCGCTGCACGTCGATGCCCGACGCCTCCGCGAGGTCACGGTTGGCGGAGACGGCCCGGACGGCCGTGCCGATCCGCGTCTTCTGCAGGAGCGCAGCGATGCCGAGCAGCACCAGGACGGCGAGCAGGGTGACGGTGAGGTCCCGTGGGGTGATGCCGGCCGGTCCGATGCCGATCGTGCTCTGGATGTCGTACTGGGCGTAGGAGGCGGGCCGTGTTCCGTACAGCACGAGTACGACGTGGCGCAGCAGCAGCGAGAGCCCGATGGTGACGATGAACATGTTGATCAGCCCGGTGCCCCGAGCCCGCAGCGGGCGCCAGATGCCGCGCTCGACCGCCCCGCCCAGGAGGGCCCCGAAGACCACCGCGGCGAGGGCGGCGGGTATCAGGTGCCAGCCCGGACCGGCGGCGGAGGCGTTGAGGAAGAACGCGAAGGTGGCGCCGATCGTCACGAACTCACCGTGCGCGAAGTTGATCAGGTGGATGGTTCCGAAGATCAGCGAGAGCCCTACCGACGTGATCGCGATGATCACCCCGAACTGGATACCGTCGATCAGCGCCTGCAGAGCGCGCGCGGCGAACGTCGGGCCGCGCGGGACTTCCTCACCCTGGGCCCGCGCGGAGATCGCGGGCACCATGACGAGGACCAGGGCGAGGGCCGGTACGAGCATCCGCTGGTAGCGCACGGCGGTTCCGGTCTGTCACTAACATCCCTTATGGGCCCAGTGTAGGTGCAGGTCGGGGCGGTGACACGGGCAGCGGGCCACGGGTGGGTGCCCCGCGGAAAGCAGAGGTGCGGGATGGGGTGACAGCGAGCACCTCACGAGTGCCTGCAGCGACGACCGCGTGCGCTTCCGCGTGCTCCGGCATCTCGGCCGGGACGGCCTGGCCGACATCGGCTGCTTCACACTGCCCGCCCTGCCCGAGCGGGCCGTTGACGGTCTCCCTCGGTGTCCATGACCACGATGAAGTCGACGTCGGCGGCCCGGCGCGCCGCCTCGGTGAGCGGCTGGAGAATCTTGCTCGGATCCGGGGTCTCCAATGCCGCCAGGACGCCTGGTGAGTGTGCGAAGGTCTGTGCCACGGCCGTGGAGCGGGCGCCTGGCCTCGGCGTTGGTATCCCGCTCGAACTGCAGATGAGAGCGAAAATGCCGCAGGTCACCAGCAGCACCACGAGAGCCACCTGGAAGATCAACACCTGCCCGGCCACGCTCCGCGCGCTCTTGCCGATCGCACGCTTGACCGATAGGTGCTGCAAACGGGCGAAGCGACTCGCCATGCGATCTCTTTTGACACTGGTGATCCCCAGCGGCCAGGGCCTGCCTGATCCTTGCCTGGCCGACATCGGGAGTCCGGGCGGCATGCATTGCATGTCGTCGGCTCGTCCGGACAGGGCCGTCCGCCGCGAAGGCCGGCATGCGGTGCGTGATTCTCTCCGTGCCCGATGCCCGCTTTGGTCGATATGATGCTTTTGTGATCACCCCTGCGCGGCTGAGGCGCCGTCGTCCCGCCTACAGCGGCCGATGGGAAGCAGCCCGGCTGTCACCCGTGGTCCTGACCGTCCTCATCGCCGGCCTGGCGTTCTCCACACCCAGGGAGATCGCCATCAGCCGCATTCTGCCCGCCGCGCCCGCCCTTGCCGCCGCGATGTGGCCCGTGCTGCCCACGGTCCTGTTGGGGGTGTTCTGCCTCCTGCTCATGACAGTCCTCAGCTTCTTCTATACCGATCTGGGGACGCAGTACACGTCGGCCGCAATCGTCGCGGTCACCTTGGCGGCTGCATACGGGAGTCATGTCCGGCTTCAGCGAGAGGAAATACTCTTCCAAGTCCGGCTCGTCGCCGACGCGGCCCAGAAGGTGCTGCTGCGCCCGCTGCCGCGCCGCATCGAGGACGTCGAGATCGAGTCGCTGTATCTGGCGGCTCAGGAGCAGGCCCGGATCGGCGGCGACTTCTATGAAGCAATCGGTACACCGTACGGGGTCCGGCTGCTCATAGGCGATGTACGGGGCAAGGGCCTGTCCGCAGTGGGGGTGGCCTCGGCGGTGATCAGTTGTTTCAGGGAGGCCGCGTACGACGAGCCCGACCTGCAGGGCATCATCCATCGCTTGGAGACCACCGTCACGCGCCACAGTGCTGTGTTTCCCGCCCACGACCAGCCCGAGCACTTTGCCACCGCTCTCCTCGCCGAGATCCCGCCCGACGGCGGCCGCCTGCGACTTCTCAACTGCGGACATCCACCGCCGCTGATCGCGCATTGCGGGAAGGTCCGGGTCCTGGAGCCCACCAGCCCCTCCCCGCCCCTCAACCTCGCAGCGCTTATCGGTGACCGCTACTGGGTCGACAGCGTCGGCTTCGCCCCGGGTGACCAGTTGCTGCTCTACACGGACGGCGTGTCGGAGGCCCGGGACCACGCCGGCCAGTTCTTTCCGCTCCCGGACTGGATGCAGGATCAGGGCCTGGAGCAGCCCCGCGGACTGCTCGACCAGCTGCACCGGGATCTGCTTCGGCACAGCGGCGGAAGGCTCGATGACGACATCGCTGCCCTCGCGCTGAGGCGCTCCGACGCGCCGGACCGGGGAGCCGTCGGCGTACAAGGCTGATGACGGGGGCTTGCGGCGACGATGCGCTTGAGGCTGGCGGGGGTTGGTGGCCGGCGGACGGACGGCCGGCTCGGACAGGGGTTGGAGTGGCGCCGAGCCGATGCGCAAGGACTCCAGAGGGACACCGGGCACCTCGAGAGCAGTGCGCCCCCGGGGGCCTGGACGGCCGCTTGCTCGGTGATCCACGCCCCGTCGTGGGGCCCGCCGAGCGGGAGCAGCCGGCCCAGGTCGAGCTGGCCGGCCTATCGCCCTTCTTCTCCACGGCTGCGGGGCTCCTCTCGGAGAAGCAGCAATAACGCTCTGTATAAAGGCAAAAGATACTAAAAAGAATACAATTCTAGTAATAGGTGCTCTGTGGCCTCGTGAGGGAGGAATATCCCGATGACTGAGAAGACCGGCGTCAAGCTCGGCGCTGCGCCCGCCTCTCGCGGCCGGACGACCATCGCCGATGTGGTGGTGGCGAAGATCGCCGGAATGGCGGTACAGGACGTACGCGGGGTCTATGCCCTGGGCAGCGGATTCGCCCGCTCGATGGGATCCGTGCGGGAGCGGATGCCCGGCGCGGGCAGCGGCAAATCCGTCACGCGCGGGGTCAGTGTCGAGGTCGGAGAGCTGCAGGCGGCCATCGACCTGGAGATCGTCGTCGACTACGGCGTCTCGATCACGGACGTGGCCGGTGACGTGAGGGAGAACGTGATCTCCGCGGTGGAGCGGATGGCGGGCCGGGAGGTCGTGGAAGTCAACATCATGGTCAGCGACGTCAAGCTGCCCGACGAGGAGGACGAAGGGGAGGAGCGGCCGCGGATCCAGTAGCCGGGCCGACAGCCCGCTTGAGTGAAGGAGCGCGAAATGAGCAGGGCCGTGGTGGGCTTGATGGCTGGAATGACGCTGGGTTTCGCCGCGTATTTCGGTGACTTTTGGGCTCTTCTGCTGGTGCTGGTGCTGGGCCTCATCGGCCTTGTCATCGGGCGGTTCATGGAGGGTGATCTCGAACTGGGCGACTTCGTCCGCCGCCGGGACCGGCAGGATCGGATCCGCGACGACCGGCGACAGGCTCGGGAAGACTGGCGGCGGTGAGCGGGGAAGCCGATCAGCGTCCGGGCTTCCCCCGCGGGGAGCGCGGGGCGACTGCCGTCACCGACCGGGTCGTCGCGAAGATCGCGGCCCAGGTGGCGCGCGAGGCGCTGAGCCGGTTCGCCGAGTCCGCCGGCCACGTACCACCCCGCCGCCGGACGCCGCACGTGAGCACATCCGTACAGCGGGCGCCGGAACCGACCAGTGCAGGACGGAACGCCGAGTCGCCCGCCGGACGGCAGGCCGTGCTCGGCGAGGCACGGCTGCACATCACCGTCGAGCTCGGCTACCCGTCTGACATCGGGGCGCAGTGCGCCGCGGTGCGCAGGGAGGTCACCGAGCGGATCAGGGCATGGGCCGGCATGGAGGTGTCCGACCTCGGCGTGTCGGTCGAGCAACTGCACTCGGCGCACACGCGGCGCACGGACCGGGAAAGGGTGAGATGAGCGCGAACACGTCGCGGCAGCCGACCGGTGACATTCCGGCGCCGAGCCGCGATGTGACCTGAGTCACTCCCGACCCGCCTTGGCGTCGGCGCCCCTCCCGTGTCACGATTTCCGCACGCCCACCCTGCCCGAAAACAGCCCAACTCCGCTGTCTGCACGGGTAGTTGACCGGCACTTCGCACGAACACTTCCTCCCGTGACCCGGCCGATCGCGGCCGCGACCGGTGCTGTCCGGCAGCGACCGGGAGTTGCTCCTGCCCGCCTGACGCTTCGGCGGGCCTCCTTCAGTTCGCTGATCCGCCATCAGCGCACCGCTCCACTGCCCTTGCTGTCGAGACTCAGAGGAAGTGGATCCCCGCTATGCCGAGGCTATGCAAGCCGGCGATGAACGCGCCCGAACACGTCATCACCCTGGAAGAGACCCTGGAATTCGCGACGAGAGCGCACGCGGGCAAACCCCAGCTCCCGCTGGCTCTGCGGCTGATCCGGAACACCGGGGTCAAGAAGCGGCACCTCGTCCAGCCCATCGAGCAGACGCTCCACCACCCGGGCTTCGAGGCGCGCAACCGCATCTACGAGGTCGAGTCCAAGAAGCGCACCCCCCAGGTCATCGAACAGGCCCTGGCCAACGCCGACCTGAGGACCCGTGACATCGACGCGATCATCTACGTGTCGTGCACCGGATTCCTGATGCCGTCCCTGACCGCCTGGCTCATCAACAACCTCGGCTTCCGCTCCGACACCCGGCAGATACCCATCGCCCAACTCGGCTGCGCGGCAGGCGGAGCGGCCATCAACCGCGCCCACGACTTCTGCGCCGCCCACCCCGGCAGCAACGTCCTGATCGTCTCCTGTGAACTGTGCTCGCTCTGCTACCAGCCCGACGCGGACGACATCGGCTCGCTGCTCTCCGACGGCCTGTTCGGCGACGCGGTCGCCGCCGCTGTCGTACGGGGCGAGGGCGGTGTCGGCATCGACCTGGAGCGCAACGCCTCCTACCTCATCCCGGACACCGAGGACTGGATCTCGTACGCGGTCAAGGACACCGGATTCCACTTCCAGCTCGACCGCCGGGTGCCCGGCACCATGGAGCCGCTCGCCCCGGTCCTGCGCGAACTGGCCAAGGACCACAGCTGGGACGCCGGAAAGCTCGACTTCTACATCATTCACGCCGGCGGTCCGCGGATCCTCGACGACCTCGCGAAGTTCCTCGACGTCGACCGCGAGGTGTTCCGGCACAGCTGGTCGACCCTCAACGAGTACGGCAACATCGCCAGCGCCGTCGTACTCGAAGCCGCTCGAAGGCTGTTCGAGGAGGAGCCCCCCGCCCCCGGTGCCACCGGTCTGATCGCGGGGTTCGGCCCCGGCATCACCGCCGAGATGGCGCTGGGCACCTGGGCGGCCGACGGCGTCCCGCAGACCTTCGCCTGAACGCAGCGCACACAGGAAGCGGAGCACATGACCGACCTCATCCTCCCGGCCGGCGCCGGGCGAAAGCTGGTCACCCCGGCGCAGTCGGTGACCTTCAAGGCCACCCAGGAGATGGGCTCCTCCGTATCGATCTTCGAGGTGGTCGTGCCGCCCGGATTCGATGTCGGCGCCCATGTCCACCAGCGCTCCCAGGAGTTCTTCTACGTCCTCGAGGGCGAGCTCGACCTGCTGTGCTTCGAGCCGGTCGAGCGCACCGGCGACACCTGGCACCACTGGGAGTCCCCCAAGGGCGACCGGGTCGTCCGCGCCGCCGAGGGCAGCTGCATGTTCGTCCCGCCCGGCACCCCGCACGCGTTCCGCAACGCCACGGACAAGCCGGTGACGATGCTCTTCCAGAGCTACCCCTCGCCCGAACACGAGGCGTACTTCGAGGAGATCGCCGAGATCTGGTCGCGCGGCACCGCTGTGGACCCCGCGGCCGTGGAGGCGATGCGCCGGCGCTACGACGTCGGCCAGATCACCCCGCTGCGCTTCCAGCCGCCGACGCCCGCCCGCATACCCGGCCAGAGCGAGAGGTGACCGCGATGCAACCGATCCCCCTCGTCCACGCCAGCCTCGGCGAGCGCGAACTCGACGCCGTCGCCGAGGTGTTCGAGTCCGGCTGGCCGGCCGGACAGGGCCCGCAGGGCAAAGCGCTGGAGGCCCGGCTGGCCGAGATGTACGGCCTCGGGGACGCCGTCACGGTGAGCAACTGCGGCGCCGCGCTCCACCTGGCCCTCCTCGCGCTCGGCGTCGAGCCGGGCGACGAGGTCATCGTCGCCGACTACACCTTCCCGGCGCCCGCGCAGGCGGTGCGGTACGTCGACGCCGTGCCGGTCTTCGCCGACGTACGCGCCGACACCGGCACCGTCGACCCGCAGGCGGTCGCCGACCTCGTCACGCCCCGCACGGTCGGGGTGATCGCGGTCGACACGCTCGGCATCCCCGCCGACTACGCGGAACTCCAGGCGATCGCCGACCGCCACGGCCTGTTCGTCGTCGAGGACGCCGCCTGCGCGGTCGGCGCCACCTACCAGGGCCGCCAGGCGGGCGCGCTCGCCGAGGTGGCCTGTCTGTCCTTCCACGGACGCAAGGGAGCCACCAGCGGTGAGGGCGGCGCACTGCTCGCCCGGGACCCGAAGATCGGGGCCGACGCGCGGCTGCGCTCCTCCTTCGGCATCGGCAGCATCTTCGACCTGGGCAAGGTCGTCGGCCTGCCCATCCCGGAGTTCACCGAGATCGGCTACAACTACAAGCTCTCCGACATCGCCGCGGCGATCCTTCAGGTGCAACTGAGCCGGGTCGACGAACTCCTGGACCGCCGCAACGCCGTCGCCGCCCGGTACGGCGAACTCCTCGCCGGTGAAGAGCTGCTGACGCTGCCGCACGTGCCCGGGGACCGCACCCATGCCTGGCAGTCGTACGTCGTGACGCTGGACGCGGGCGTGGACCGCTCGGCGGTCGCCGCCGAACTGCGCGGGCAGGGCATCGGCTGCGGGCAGGGCGCGTGGGCGACCCACTTGCAGCCGGTGTTCCGTTCGGATCACAAGTGCCCGGTCTCGGCGGACCTGTTCGCCCGCAACCTCGCCATCCCCATGCACGCGGAACTCACCCCGGACCAGGTCGAACGGGTCGCCGGCGCGCTGCGCGGCGCGCTCCGGTCGGCGTCCGGCCGGACCCTGGGAGGGGCAGCATGACCAACCCTCAGCCGTCGCCCGACACCGTCATGCGGCTGATCAACGGCTACTGGGCCACCGGCATCCTCGCCGCCTCTGCGACCCACTCGCTCTTCACCCACCTGGAGAACGGCGCGGACACCGCCGCCGAACTCGCCGACCGCGCCCGGATCTCCGAGCGGGGAGCGCAGACCCTGCTCGACGGGCTGGTCAGCGTGGGCCTGGTCGAGCTGACCGGCGGCCGCTACCGCAACACCGCCGAGGCGTCCGCCTACCTCGTCGACGGCAAGCCCGCCTCGCTGAGCAGCTTCGCCAAGCTGAAGCTGAGTCACATGGGCAGCCTGGCCGACCTCGCCGAGGTGGTCCGGGTCGGGGGACCGGTGGCGAAGTCGGTGGTGGAGGTGGCCAACAACCCGCACTGGGAAGGGATCGTCACGGCCATCGCCGCACAGTCGATACCCGCCGCGACACTCGCGGCCGACCTGCTCGGCTTGGCCGGTGCCGGTGAGATCTCCGTCCTCGACGTGGGCGGCGGCTCGGGCGTCTACTCGGGCATCTGGCTGGAGGCCAACCCCGCGGCCCGCGCCACCCAGCTCGACTGGGAGCCGATCAACGCCATCGCCCGCCGGCTGCTGACGGAGCGCGGCGTGGCCGACCGGTTCACCACCGTCGACGGCGACTTCCACAGCACCGACTTCGGCACCGCCCAGTACGACGTCGCGGTGTACTCGCACATCGCCCACCAGGAGGGGCCGGAGAGCAACGTCGAGGTCTTCACCCGGCTCCGGCAGGCGCTCAGGCCCGGCGGCACCCTCGTCGTCAACGACTACGTGGTCGACGACGACCGCGGCGGCCCGGCCTTCCCGCTGATCTTCGCCGCCGAAATGCTCCTCAAGAGCAAGCAGGGCAGCACCTGGCGCCGCTGCGACTACCAGGAGTGGCTGACCAAGGCCGGTTTCACGAGCGTCTCCTTCCACTCGGCGCCGCCCGCCACCTTGGTCCTCGCCCGCTGAGCGACGCCATCCACCCACGCCCCCGAAGGAGGCAGCCCCGATGCAGGGCTCCGTGGCCTATCGATCGATCCAGAAGCGCGGTCTGCACATCGGCCTGCTGCCGGCCATGGCCGCGGCCGTCAACGGCACGACACCCCTCACGCTCGACCACGATCTGGACGTACTGCCCGAGGCCGGCCGGAACCTGACGGCCGCTCGGCTCGCCGACATCGTCGACGACCTGGCGGCGCGTCTGTGGGCCGCCGGGGTGCGGCCCGACGCGCACGTGGTGATCCACAAGAAGGCGAACGCCGATGTGTGGGTGCTGGCCTGTGCCGCGTCCCGGATCGGCGCGGTGCCCGTGCTGCTCTCGCCCAGCCTGGACGCGCTGACGGTCGGTGCCCTGCTCCAGCGGGTCGACCGGCCGAACCTGCTCACCGACGAGCACAAGCTCGACGCGCTCGCCGAGCTGCCCCTGGCCGAGCTCACCCGGGAAGTGATCGTCGTCCACGGCGAGCGGACGGGGGCCGTCTCCCTGTCGGCGCTCGCCGGGGCGCCGCGGGTCAAGCCCGTGGTGCGGCCCATCGACGAGGCCGCCGTGATCACCCACACCTCCGGCACCACCGGAGTGCCCAAGCTGGTCGTGCACACGCCCCGCACCCAGGGCATCCGGCTCAAGCCGCAGTGGCGGCTGCTCTCGCTCATGCGGCAGCGGGAGAACGTGGCGATCGCCATCCCCTTCGTGCACTCCCGGAACGTCGCCGCGATGGCCCTGGCCCTCCTGAAGGAGATGCCGGTGCTGCTCATGAACGAGTCGGACCCCGACGCGGTCGCCGAACTGCTCCTGGAGAACCGGCCGGGGCTCATCGAGGCGCTGCCCAACTCGCTGATGGCGTGGGAGGGCCTGGCCGAGGACCCGCGCAGGCCGTTCGCCTCGGTGAAGTACTTCAGCAGCACCTTCGACGCGATCCACCCGCGGACGATGAGCCGGCTGCTGAAGTCGTCCGACCGGCCGGGCGCCCTGTTCTTCCAGATCTACGGGCAGAGCGAGGTCGGCCCCGCCGTCGGCCGCGCCTACTTCCGGCACTCCGCCCACAAGGCCAACGGCCGCTGCGTCGGCTGGCAGATGCCCCTGGGTTCGGCGAAG
Source organism: Streptomyces sp. YS415 (assembly GCF_023544665.1). Classification (GTDB taxonomy): domain Bacteria; phylum Actinomycetota; class Actinomycetes; order Streptomycetales; family Streptomycetaceae; genus Streptomyces. The sequence goes on along the minus strand of NZ_JAMJFL010000007.1, from coordinate 176,039 downwards.
GTCCGCGTCGTCAGCCGCGACGGCACCCGGCCGACGGAGCGGAATCCCGGCCGCATCCAGGTCTCCTGGCCGGGTCTGGCCAAGACCTACTTCGGGGAGCAGGACCGCTACGACAGCAACCGCGAGGGCGACTGGTGGCCGACCGGAGACGTCGGCTACTTCACCAGGTTCGGCTGTCTGCACATGCTCGACCGCGAGGTCGACATGATCCCCGGGGTGCGCAGCTCCCTGGAGGTGGAGGACCTGGTCCTCGACAGGATGCCGGAACTGAGCGAGCTGGTGGTGGTGCACGGCCCCGACGCCGAGGCCGTCCCGGTGCTGTGCACCCACGGCGACCGGCCGCTCGACCTCGCCCGCTGGCGCACGGCCGTCGCCGACTTCCCGCAGCTGGCCGACCCGGTCCAGATCCCCGAGGCCGAACTCCCGCGCACCGGCACCTTGAAGGTGCAGCGCCTCGCGCTGGCGGACCGGCTCAAGGACCGGCGCGAGGCCGGTCGCGAGGACGGGCGCACGTGAGCGCAAGGACCACAGGATCCGCAACCGAACCCCTGGGAGCAATGATGTCGGATGCAGTCGATGTCTCGGTGGCGGGATTCCTCTCCGCCATCGAGAAGTCAGCCGGCCTGCTGGACGTGACCGCTTCACGCGATGTCGTCCGGCCCATTCTGACCGCGTTCGAAGAGCAGCTCGCCCAGGCGGTGATCGCTTTCCGGGTGGCCACCAACGCACGGCACGAAGGAGATTTCGACGCGCGTTTCACCCTGCCCAAGGACACCGACCCATACCAAGTAGCCCTGGCAAAAGGGCTGATGGAAAAGCCGGAGCACCCCATCGCGGGCCTGCTCCCGGACCTCCAGCAGCTGTGCCCCATCGACAGTTACGGCATCGACTTCGGGGTCACGACCGGGTTCAAGAAGATCTGGGTGTATTTCCCGGCGGGGGAGCACGAGACCCTGGACCGGCTCACCGGTCTGCCGTCGATGCCACCGAGCCTGGCCGGGAACCTCGACTTCTTCACCCGCTACGGCCTGGCCGACAAGGTGGACGTCATCGGCATCGACTACCGCAGCCGCACGATGAACGCCTACCTCCGGGCGCCCGCGGAGTGCTACGAGAAGGACACCGTCCTCGCGATGCACCGGGACCTCGGCCTGCCGAGCCCGAGCGATCAGATGTTCGCCTTCTGCGAGAAGTCGTTCGGCATCTACACCACCCACAACTGGGACTCCCCGGACATCGAGCGCATCTCCTACGGGGTGAAGACCGACAACCCGATGGCGTACTTCGCCCGGCTCGGCACCAAGATCGAACATTTCGTCAAGAACGTTCCGTACGGCGTCGACGACCCCAAGATGGTCTACGCCGCCGTGACGTCCTCCGGCGAGGAGTACTACAAGCTCCAGTCCTACTACCGCTGGCGCCCCGTCAGCCGTCTCAACGCCGCCTACATCGCCGCGCGCGACAAGGTGTAGAAGACATGACGGCGATGAATGAGCAGAGCGCTCCGGAATTCCGGTTCAGCCGGATGGAGAGCCTCCTGAGAGGCCACCGGCTGCGCCGCCTGACCGTCGACGGGGTCGACGCCGTATTCGTCAGGGACCCGGTACTGGTCCGCAGGATATTGGTGAGCGACAGCAAGAACTACGGCAAGGGCGAACTCTTCCGGAAGGCCAGGAACCTCAGCCGGGTCGGCATGCTCTCCGAGGACGAGGCCATGCACCGGCACTACCGGCGGCTGGCCCATCCCTTCCTGCGGTCGGCGAAGGTCGACGAGTACGTCCCCACGATGCGCGAGATCGTCCGTGACGTCGTCTGCGCCTGGCGTTCCGGCGAAGTCGTGGACGTGCAGGCCGAGATGTGCAGGATCACCTGCACGATCTCGGTGAGCACACTCATCCCCGGACTCGCCCCGGGGACGACGGCCGCGCTGAGCGAGCGGCTGTCCGCCCTGGCCTGGGAAATGATCAGGAAGCCGCTGTACGGGAGGCCGGCGGCCCGGGCGGCGCGGCCGGGGGCGTCCCGGCGGTTGTCCCACGCGCGCAAGGAGTTCCGGGACCTGCTCGCCTCCTGCATCGCGGACCTGCCGAACCGGCCCGAGGGCACCGGTGGTTACCTCGCGGCCCTCCTCACGGACCGCGACGACGAGGGGAAGCCGCTCCTCACCCCGGAGCAGGTGTGCGAGGAGGCGGTCATGACGATGACCGCGGCCACGGTCACCACGGCTTCCGTCATGTCCTGGGCGCTGTACGTGCTGTCCAGGAACCCCGTGGCCGAGGAGCGGCTCCTCAAGGACCTGATGCGCAGCGGCAGTTCCGCCCAGGAGCACGACGCGCCCGGCTACACCCTGCGGTTCCTGATGGAGATCCTGCGGCTTTATCCGCCGGTGTGGATCTCCTGCCGGAAGGCTCTCGCGGACGTCACGCTCGGCGACCACGCGCTGCCCGCGGGCACGAACGTCGTGTTCAGCTCGTACCTGCTGCACCGGGACCCCGAGTGCTACACCGATCCGCACCGCTTCGACCCCGACCGCTGGATCTCCCTCAACCCCGGCAGGGTCGACGCCTCCTACATCCCCTTCGGCATCGGCTCGAAGGGTTGCGTGGGGGAGATGTTCGCCTGGCAGGAACTGCAGGTCATCCTCGACGGGGTGACCCGGGAATGGAAGCTCGCCACCGAGCCCGGCAACCAGATCCGCACCGCGCCGGAGACCACGCTCCATCCCCGCCGCCTGCTCATGGTCCCCCAGCCCCGCTGACCGCGGAAACGACAAGGGAGTTGAGTGCTGTGACTCTGTCCACGTCGGCGGAGGGGGCGCCGACCGACCGCCGGGCCGGTTCCGTCGGCACCGGCCGCGCCCACGCCAAGGCCGTTCTGATCGGGGAGCACGCCGTCGTCTACGGGGCTCCGGCGCTCGCCGTTCCGGTACCGCAGCTGACGGTCACGGCCACCGCCCGGGTGACCGACGGACCGGGCGGGGTGTCCTTCACGATGACCGGCTCCCCGTCCCGGCCGATGGTCACGCAGGCCTCCGACGGGCTTCGCCGGCTGATCGCCGAGTTCATGGCGACCACGGGTGCGGACGACAGCCCGCATCTGGAGGTGACCGTCGACGGGGCCGTCCCGCACGGCCGCGGACTCGGCTCCAGCGCGGCCTGCGCCCGCGCCGTCGTCCACGCCCTCGCCGACCTCTACGACCGCGAGGTCACGGAGAACGAGACGTTCGACCTCGTCCAGACGGCCGAGAACATGGCCCACGGCCGCTCCAGCGGCGTCGACGCACGCACGGTGGGCGCCGCCGGACCGCTGCTGTTCCACAAGGGCGAGGCGCAGGAACTGAGCATCGGCTGCTACGGCCTGCTCGTCATCGCCGACAGCGGTGTCGTCGGCCGTACGAAGGACGCGGTCGAGCTGCTGCGGGAGGGATTCGCGCGGCACGCCGGAGCGCAGGAGCGGTTCGTGGACCGCGCCGCACGGCTGACCGAGGAGGCCCGCTACGCCCTCGCGGACGGCAGGCCGGAGGAGCTCGGCGCCCGGCTGACGGACTACCACGACCTGCTGCGGGCGGCCGGACTGAGCACCAACGGCATCGACGCGCTGGTGGAGGCCGCGCTCACGGCGGGGGGCCTCGGAGCCAAGATCACCGGTGGTGGCCTGGGCGGCTGCGTCCTCGCCCTGACGCGCGCGGAGCGGGCCGGGGACGTCATCCAGGAGCTGTACGCGGCGGGTGCCGTGCAGACCTGGGTCGTACCGCTGAGAGGGCCGGACGAGTATGCGCGCTGACCTCCCCACCCCCCTCGACGCGCGGGAGCGGCCCACCGCGCGACGGGCCACCGCCGTCGCGCACCCGAACATCGCGCTGATCAAGTACTGGGGCAAGCGGGACGAGCACCTGGTCCTGCCCCGCGTCGACAGCCTGTCGATGACCCTGGACGTCTTCCCCACGACCACCTCCGTCCGCCTCGCCCCCGAGGCCGGGCAGGACGTGGTGACCCTCGACGGCCGGGCCGCCGACGGCGAGGCGCTGCGCCGCGTCGTCGACTTCCTGGATCTGGTGCGGGCCCGGGCCGGGACGACGCACCGGGCCGTGGTGGACAGCGAGAACACCGTCCCCACCGGGGCCGGCCTCGCCTCGTCCGCGAGCGGGTTCGCCGCCCTCGCCGTCGCCGCGGCGGCCGCGTACGGGCTCGGCCTCGACGCCACCGCTCTGTCCCGGCTCGCCCGGCGCGGCTCCGGATCGGCCTCCCGGTCGGTCTTCGGGGGCTTCGCCCTGTGGCACGCCGGGCCGCCGGAACCCGCCACCGCGGAGGAGGCCGACCTCGGCTCCTACGCCGAACCCGTGCCCACGGGAGACCTCGACCCGGCCCTGGTGGTCGCCGTCGTCGACGCGGGCCCCAAGCCCGTCTCCAGCCGCACCGCCATGCGGCGCACCGTCGACACCTCCCCGCTCTACGAGCCGTGGGCTTCCTCCAGCAAGGCCGACCTGGCCGAGATGCGGACGGCACTGCTCGCCGGTGACATCGAGGCGGTCGGGCAGATCGCGGAACGCAACGCCCTCGGCATGCACGCCACCATGCTCGCGGCCCGTCCGGCGGTCCGCTATCTGGCGCCGGCCACCCTGACCGTCCTCGACAGCGTCCTGGAGCTGCGCCGGGACGGCGTCCCGGCCTACGCCACCATGGACGCCGGGCCCAACGTCAAGGTTTTGTGCCGCCGTGCGGACGCCGCCCGTGTCGCCGAGGCCGTGCAGGCGGCCGTCCCGGCCGGCTCGGTGCACATCGCCGGACCGGGCCCCGGCGCGCGCCTGTCGGGCGAGGGTGGCCGGTGATCGCCCGGAGCGCTCCGGGCAAGCTGTTCATCGCGGGGGAGTACGCGGTCGTCGAGCCCGGAAACCCCGCGATCCTCGTCGCGGTCGACCGGTACGTCACCGTCACGGTGACCGACCCGGCCGAGCCGGGCGTCGAGGTCACCTCCGACCTCGGCCCGGCCGGTGTGCGCCTGCGCTGGCGGGAGGGCCGGCTCGGCCCGCACGCCGGACTCGCCCATGTGCTCTCCGCCGTCGAGACCGTGGCCGGCCTGCTCGCCGAACACGGCCGCGGCGCGCCGGAGTTCGGCCTGTCCGTCGTCAGCGGCCTGCACGAGCGCGGCACCAAGTACGGCCTGGGGTCCAGCGGCGCGGTGACCGTGGCCACGGTCACCGCCGTCGCCGCGTACTGCCGGCTCACCCTGTCCGACGAGGAACGGTTCCGGCTCGCCCTGCTCGCCGGCGCCCGGCTCGACCCCAAGGGCTCCGGCGGCGACCTCGCCGCCAGCACCTGGGGCGGCTGGATCGCCTACCGGGCCCCGGACCGGGCCGCCGTACTCGATCTCGCCCGCCGCCACGGCATCCAGGCGGCGCTGCGAGCACCCTGGCCCGGATTCGGCGTACGGCCCCTGCCGCCGCCCCGAGGACTGTCCCTGGAGGTCGGCTGGACCGGAGTCCCCGCCTCGACGGCGTCCCTGGTGTCCGGGCTGCACCGGCGGCCCTGGCGCGGAACCGCCGCCCACCGGCGGTTCGTCCGTGCCACCACCGACTGCGTGCACGCGGCGGCCGACGCACTGCAGCGGGGCGACGGACCGGAGCTCATGGCCCGTGTCCGGCAGGCCCGCCGGGAGCTGGCGCTGCTGGACGACGAGGCCGCCCTCGGCGTCTTCACGCCCCGGCTGACGGCGCTGTGCGAAGCCGCCGAAGCCGTCGGCGGCGCCGCCAAGCCCTCCGGCGCGGGCGGCGGCGACTGCGGCATCGCGCTGCTGGACGCCGGCGCCCCACGGGACATCGCCCGACTGCGTGAACGGTGGGCATCGGCCGGGGTGACGCCCCTGCCCATCCGTCCCGCCGCGGAAGGAAACCAGCCATGATCGCTGAACGCAAGGACGACCATGTCCGCCTCGCTGTCGAGCAGCAGCAACAGCACAGCGGGCGCAACCAGTTCGACGAGGTCTCGTTCGTCCACCACGCCCTGGCCGGACTCGACCGGCCGGACGTCTCGCTCACCACCGCCTTCGCCGGCCTGACCTGGCCGGTGCCGCTGTACATCAACGCCATGACCGGCGGCAGCGAGCGGACCGGCGCCATCAACCGGGACCTCGGCATCGCCGCCCGCGAGACCGGCGTGCCCATCGCCTCCGGGTCCATGAGCGCCTACTTCAAGGACCCCGGCTGCGCGCGGACGTTCAGCGTGCTGCGCGAGGAGAACCCGGACGGGTTCGTCATCGCCAACGTCAACGCCACGGCCTCCGTCGACCGGGCGCGCCGGGCCGTCGACCTGCTCCGGGCCGACGCCCTGCAGATCCACCTCAACACCGTGCAGGAAACCGTGATGCCGGAAGGGGACCGCTCGTTCGCGTCCTGGGTCCCGCAGATCGAGCGGATCGCAGCCGGCGTCGACGTCCCGGTGATCGTCAAGGAGGTCGGCTTCGGGCTGAGCCGCGAGACCGTCCGCCTCCTGGACGGCCTCGGCGTCCGGATCGCCGACCTCGGCGGCCGGGGCGGCACCGACTTCGCCCGCATCGAGAACGGCCGCCGCCCACTGGGCGACTACGCCTACCTCGACGGCTGGGGACAGTCCACCGCCGCCTGCCTGCTGGACGCGCAGGACGCCCCGATCCCCGTCCTCGCCTCCGGCGGGGTGCGCCACCCCCTCGACGTGGCCCGCGCGCTGGCGCTCGGTGCGTCCGGCGTCGGCGTCTCCGGCACCTTCCTGCGCACGCTCCTCGACGACGGAGTGGCGGCACTGATCGCCCGGATCCGGACGTGGCTGGACCACCTGGCCGCCCTCCAGACCGTGCTCGGCGCCCCCACCCCCGCCGCCCTGACCCACTGCGACCTGCTGATCCACGGCGAGCTGCGCGACTTCTGCGCCGACCGGGGCATCGACACCCGGCCCCTCGCCCGCCGCTCCGGCAGCCTGACGTCCGCCACCAGATGACGGGAAACACACCATGACCGACAACGCGATCGCCGGGGTCCCGATGCGCTGGGTGGGCCCCCTGCGGATCTCGGGGAACGTGGCCACCACCGAGACCCCGGTCCCGCTCGCCACCTACGAGTCACCGCTGTGGCCCTCCGTGGGCCGGGGCGCGAAGGTCTCCATGCTCTGCGAGCGGGGCATCGTCGCCACCCTCGTCGACGAGCGCATGACCCGCTCGGTGCTCGTGGAGGCGCTGGACGCGCAGACGGCGCTCACGGCCGCGCGGACCATCGACGCCCGCATCGACGAACTGCGCGACGTGGTGCGCACCGGCAGCCGCTACGCCGAACTGATCGGCGTACGCCACGAGATCAACGCCAACCTGCTGTTCATCCGGTTCGAGTTCAGCACCGGCGACGCCTCCGGCCACAACATGGCCACGCTCGCCTCCGACGCCCTGCTCGGACACCTGCTGAAGACGATCCCGGGCATCGCCTACGGATCGATCTCCGGGAACTACTGCACCGACAAGAAGGCCACCGCGGTCAACGGCATCCTGGGCCGCGGCAAGAACGTGGTCACCGAACTGCTCGTCCCGCGCGACGTGGTCGAGGGCGTCCTGCGCACCACGGCCGCCGGGATCGTCGAGCTGAACATCCGCAAGAACCTGCTCGGCACCCTGCTCGCCGGCGGCATCCGCTCGGCCAACGCCCACTTCGCCAACATGCTGCTCGGCTTCTACCTGGCCACCGGACAGGACGCGGCCAACATCGTCGAGGGCTCCCAGGGCGTCGTCATGGCCGAGGACCGGGACGGCGACCTCTACTTCGCCTGCACCCTGCCCAACCTGATCGTGGGCTCGGTCGGCAACGGCAAGGGACTCGACTTCGTGGAGTCCAACCTCGCCCGGCTCGGCTGCCTGGCCGACCGCGCCCCCGGCGAGAACGCCCGCCGCCTCGCCGTGATCGCGGCGGCCACGGTGCTCTGCGGTGAGCTCTCCCTGCTCGCCGCCCAGACGAACCCCGGCGAACTGATGCGCGCCCACGTCCAGTTGGAGCGCGCCCACGAGACAGCGAAAGCAGGTGTCTGAGGACATGGCCGACGACCGCGCCACAGGCATCCACGATCTGTCCTTCGCGACCACCGAGTTCGTCCTCGAGCACACCGTGCTGGCCGAGCACAACGGCACCGACATCGGCAAGTACCACCACGGCATCGGCCAGCGGTCGATGAGCGTGCCCGCGGCCGACGAGGACATCGTCACCATGGCCGCGACCGCCGCCCTCCCGATCGTCGAACGCCACGGCAGCGACGGGATCCGGACCGTCATCCTGGCCACGGAATCCTCCATCGACCAGGCGAAATCCGCCGGGATCTACGTCCACACCCTGCTCGGACTGCCCTCGGCCACCCGGGTCGTCGAACTCAAGCAGGCCTGCTACGCCGCGACGGCCGCCCTCCAGTTCGCCATCGGCCTGGTGCGCCGCGACCCGGCGCAGCGGGTCCTGGTGATCGCCACGGACGTCTCCAAGTACGAGCTGGACAGCCCCGGTGAGGCCACTCAGGGCGCCGCCGCCGTGGCCATGCTGGTCGGTGCCGACCCCGCGCTGGTGCGCGTCGAGGAGCCGTCGGGGGTGTTCACCGCCGACGTCATGGACTTCTGGCGGCCGAACTACCGCGAGGCCGCCCTGGTCGACGGACAGGAATCCATCGGCGCCTACCTCCTGGCGGTGCAGGGCAGCTGGAAGGACTACACCGAGCAGGGCGGGCGCGGGCTCGACGAGTTCGCCGCGTTCTGCTACCACCAGCCGTTCACGAAGATGGCGTACAAGGCCCACCGCCAGCTCCTCAACTACTGTGGACACGGCGTCGACGAGGACCGCGTCACCCGGGACCTCGGACCGACCACCGCCTACAACAACGTCATCGGCAACAGCTACACCGCCTCGGTGTACCTGGCCCTGGCCGCCCTGCTCGACCAGGCCGACGACCTGACCGGACAGGCCATCGGCTTCCTCAGCTACGGCTCCGGCAGCGTCGCCGAGTTCTTCGCCGGCACCGCCGTCCCCGGATACCGGGACCGGCTGCGCACCGAGGCGCACCGCGCGGCGATCGACCGGCGCACCCCCGTGGACTACGCCCGCTACCGCGGCCTGCACGAGCACTCCTTCCCGGCCGACGGCGGAGACCACCGCACCCCCGCCGAGACCACCGGACCCTTCCGGCTGGCGGCCGTGCGCGACCACAAGCGGATCTACGAGACGCGCTAGCCGGCCGTGCCGTATCCAGACCGATTGAGGGGAGGACGGGCGCATGACCGAAGTCCGGGTCCTCGGTACGGGTGCTCATGTGCCGGACCGGGTTGTCTCCAATGACGAGGCCGGAGCCGGGGCGGGCGTCGACGACGCCTGGGTGGTCCGCAAGACCGCCATCCGCGAACGGCGCTGGGCCGCCCCCGGGCAGGCCACCTCGGACCTGGCCGCGGCCGCGGGGCGGGACGCGCTGCGGTCGGCCGGGATCACCGCCGACCGGCTGACGGTGATCGTTGTCGCCACCTCCACACCCGACCGGCCCCAGCCGCCCACCGCCGCCCGGGTGCAGCATCTGCTCGGCGCCGTCGACGCGGCGGCCTTCGACGTCAACGCCGTCTGCTCCGGCGAGGTGTTCGCGCTCGCCGCCGCCGAGGGCATGCTGGCCAGAAGGGGCGGACACGCCCTGGTCATCGGCGCCGACGTGTACTCGCGCATCCTCGACCCGGCCGACCGCAGGACGGTCGTGCTGTTCGGCGACGGCGCCGGGGCGATGGTGCTGGGCCCGGGCCGGGGCGCCCGCGTCCGCGCCCTCGCCACGCACACCTTCGGCGAGCTGGCGGACCTGATCGAGGTGCCGGCCGGCGGCAGTCGACTACCCCTCGACCGAGCCTCCCTGGACGCCGGACTGCACTACTTCAGGATGGACGGCCGGGCGGTGCGCGGCTTCGTCGAGGAGCGACTGCCGCTGCTGACCAAGCAGTTCCTGCACGAGAGCGGGGTCGGTCCCGACGACATCGGCCACTTCGTCCCGCACCAGGCCAACGGCGTTCTCCTCGACACCCTCTTCGCCTCCCTGGCCCTGCCCAGGGCCACCATGCACCGCACCCTGACGCACTACGGCAACACCGGAGCCGCCTCCATCCCCATCACCCTCGCGGAAGCCGCCCGCGCCGGGGCCTTGCGCACCGGCGACCTGATCCTCCTGGCCGGTTTCGGCGGAGGCATGGCCGCGGGGTTCGCGCTGGTCGAGTGGTGAAGACACCGGTGGAAGCAGGAACCATGACAGCGACACACTGCACGGTGGGCCTGATCGGCAGCGGCCCGAGGGGCCTGTCGGTGATCGAGCGGCTCTGCGCCAACGCCCGCTCGGGGCCCGAGGGCGGCACGGTCCACGTCCATGTCGTCGACCCCTACCCGCCGGGCGCCGGGAAGGTGTGGCGCACCGACCAGTCACGCCATCTGCTCATGAACACCGTGGCCGGACAGATATCGGTGTTCACCGACGCCTCCGTGGACCTGCGCGGCCCGCTGGAACCCGGCCCCAGCCTCCACGAGTGGGCCGAGGCACTCCTCGCCGGCCGCCTCCGCCACGACTGCCCGCCCCACGTCCTGGACGAGGCACGGCAGTTGGGGCCGGACACCTATCCCACCCGCGCCTTCTACGGCCGGTACCTGCGCTGGGCGTACCGGCACATTCTCGAAGGCGCGCCCCCGGGCCTGCGCGTCACCGCGCACACCGCCCTCGCGGTCTCCCTCGACGACGACCCGGAAGCCGAGGACCCCACCCTCCAGCGGATCGTCCTCGACGACGGAACCGTCCTCGCGGGCCTGCACGCCGTGATCCTCTGCCAGGGCCACCTGCCCGCCCGGCCCGGCACCGCCGAGCGGGAGTTCGGCGCCCGCTCGCGGCGGGCGGGACTGATCCACATCGCCCCCGCCAACCCGGCCGACGTCGACCTCGGCGTGCTGTCCCCGGGCACCAGGGTGCTGCTGCGCGGACTCGGGTTGAACTTCTTCGACCACATGGCCGAGCTCACCGTCGGCCGCGGGGGCGTCTTCTCCCGCGCCGAGGGACGGCTCGTGTACCACCCCGGCGGCAGGGAGCCGCACCTGTACGCCGGGTCCCGGCGCGGGATCCCGTACCAGGCGCGGGGCGACAACGAGAAGGGCCCGCACGGCCGGCACGAGCCGCTGCTGCTCACCGCCGACCGGGTGGCGGAGCTGCGCCGCACCCACGCCCGCTCCGGGCTCGACTTCCGGACGGATCTGTGGCCCCTGATCTCCCGCGAGGTCGAGGCCGTCTACTACCGCACCCTGCTCACCTCACGCGGGCACAGCGCCAGGGCGCGCCAGCTCCAGGACGACTTCCTGGCGGCCGGACCGGGGGAGCGGGAGAAGGACGGCGTGCTGTCGGCGTACGGCATCAGCGAGAAGTACCGCTGGGACTGGGAACTGCTCGCCCGGCCGTACCGGGACCGGCGGTTCACCGGCCGCCGGGACTTCACCGACTGGCTTCTGGACCACCTGCGCCAGGACGTCGCCGAAGCCAGGTGCGGCAATGTCAGCGGTCCCCTCAAGGCCGCCCTCGACGTCCTGCGCGACCTGCGCAACGAGGTCCGGCTCGCCGTCGACCACGGGGGACTGCACGGCGAGTCGTACCGCGCCGACCTGGACGCCTGGTACACCCCGCTCAACGCGTTCCTCTCCATCGGACCGCCCGCCCGGCGCGTCGAGGAGATGATCGCCCTGATCGAGGCCGGCGTGCTGCACGTGATCGGGCCGGGCCTGCGGGTGGCCGTCGACGGCAGCGGGTACACCGCGTACTCCCCGCTCGTGCCCGGCTCCGAGGTCCGGGCGGACGCCCTGGTCGAGGCACGCCTGCCCGACATCACCCTGCGCCGCACCGGCGACCGGCTGCTGCGCCATCTGCTCGCCACCGGACAGTGCGCCGCCTACCGCATCCGCACCCGCTCCGGCGGCGCGTACGAGAGCGACGGACTCGCCGTCACCGGGCGGCCGTTCCGCCTGATCGACGCGGCGGGACGGGTCCACCCGCGGCGCTTCGCGTTCGGCGTGCCCACGGAGTCGGTGCACTGGGTGACGGCCGCGGGCATCCGGCCCGGCGTCAACTCGGTCACCCTCACCGATTCCGACGCCATCGCCCGGGCGGCCCTCGCCTGCGCCGACCGGACGGACCCGGCACCCGGCGGCGGACAGCACGCCCCCACCGACCAAGGACTCACCCATGCTCATTGACACCGGTCCCCCCTACGACGCCGGTCTGCTGTCCCCGGTCTGGGCGGGCACCCCCGTCGTGGCCGCGCTGCACGACGGGGCGTGGCTCCAGGCCATGCTGGACGCCGAGGCGGCCCTGAGCCGGGCGCAGGCCCGCCTCGGCACGGTGCCCGTGGCCGCCGCACAGGTCATCACGCAGGCCGCCAGGGCCGACCGGCTCGACCTGGCCGCCCTGGCCCGGCAGGCACGCGAGTCCGCCAACCCCGTGGTGGCGCTGGTACGGGAGTTCACCGCGCTGGTCGCGGACCGGGACCCGGAGGCGGCCCGGTACGTGCACCGGGGCTCGACCAGCCAGGACATCCTCGACACCGCGACCGTCCTGGTGGTCGGCCGGGCCGTGCGGCTGATCCGCGCCGACCTCGAACACGTCGAGCAGGCGCTGGCCGCCCTCGCCAGGGAGCACCGGGACACCCTGATCGCGGGCCGCACCCTGGCCCTGCACGCGGTGCCCACGACCTTCGGGCTCAAGGCGGCGGGCTGGCGCCATCTCGTCCTGGACGCGGTCCACAAGCTCGACGCGCTCAGCGCCGACGTCCAGCTCGGGGGCGCCGCAGGAACCCTGGCCGGATACCTCGCCCACGCGCCCGGAGCCGACCCCGCCGGCTACGTGCGGGACCTGACGGACGCGTTCGCCGCCGAACTCGGCCTGTCCGCCCCCCTGCTGCCCTGGCATGTGCTGCGCACGCCCGTCGTGGACACGGCCACGGCCGCCGCCTTCGTGTGCGGAGCCCTCGGCAAGATCGCCGTCGATGTGCTGTCGCTGACCCGGACCGAAGTGGGGGAGGTGCACGAGCCGTCGCCCAGCGGCCGGGGCGCGTCCTCGGCGATGCCGCACAAACGCAACCCCGTGCTCGCCGCGGCCGTCCGGTCCGCCGCGCTGCAGGCGCCCCAGCTCGCCGCGACCGTACTGGGCTGTCTGCCCGGCGAGGACGAACGGTCCGCCGGTGCCTGGCACGCCGAATGGGAGCCTCTGCGGGCCCTGTTGCGGCTGGCCGGGGGCGCGGCGCACCAGACGGTGGAGCTCGTCTCCCACCTGTCCGTCGATCCGGAGCGGATGCGCGCCAACACCGGTATGACGGGGGGCGGCATGGTCTCCGAGCGGATCGCCGCCGTACTCGCCCCGCTCCTCGGCAAGGCCCAGGCCCGCGATCTGCTGAACGAGGCGGCGGCCCGCTCGGCGAGCACCGGCGAGCCGTTGGCGGAGGTGCTGCGGCAGGACGGCAGGGCGTCGGCCGCTCTCGCCGACGCCCTGCCGTCCGACCTGTTCGACCCGGCGGCCTACACCGGCGCCGCGGGCCCGCTCGTCGACCGCGCCCTGTCCCGGTCACTGCCCGTGACGGGCCGGCCGTGGAAGGACTAGCCGCCCCGCGGCCGGGCCGGTTCGCACGGCAGGATCTACTGCTGTCGCCGCAGGGCGATCTCCGTGAGTTCGTCGATGTCGAACTCGGAGCGGCCCGGTGAGCCGTAGCGGGTGATCTTGCCGCGGCTCACCCACTTGCGGATCGTCGCTTCGGACACCCCCGCGGCGAGCGCGGCCACCTTGGTGGGCACCAGCCGGTCGCGTGGCGGTTTCGTCATGCGCCGACAGCCTTCGGCCGCCGCTCCAGGAGCGGTCGCAGGGTGATCCACTCGTGCATCTCCCAGGTGTGCCCCGCCGAGCACCGGATGCTCGTCCGGTCACCGGCCGGCCGCGGCGACGTCGTGATCCGTCCGGCGCAGTCGGCCACCACGCACTCACGGGTGACCACCTGGGGCTCGCCGGGCTCCGGGTCGATCGTGCGCAGCAATTCCCGCCGCAGCGCGTCGATCTCGTCCGCGAGATCGGCCGCGGGCGGCTGCCCGGTGAGCCAGGTGAGGTGGCGCAGCAGGAAATGCGCGAGGTCCGGCACGGAGCGGGCGGGGGGAGCGCCGCCGAGTTCGTCGGTGACGTACTGGGCCCACGACTCCAGAACGGCGAGGACGGTGTGCCGGGCGTCGAGTGCGCTCATGTTCAGGCGGTCCCGGCTCCGGCTGCCCGAGACCCGGGTGTGATGCGGCCGCCGCGACGTGGGTAAGACGTGGTGCAGACTCTCCTGGTAGAGGCCGGGCAGCGCGCGCAGATCGGCTTCCAACTGCCGTACCCGCGAGGCACCGAGGGCCCTTTCGGTCGCCCCGCCTGGTTCCTGGAGAGAATTCTTCGGGCAGGCGTGAGAATCCATGCGAGTCCTTTCACAGGCGGGTTGTTCGTCGGCCGTCTTGAATGACGTGAACCGTCCCAGTGGATTGCACAGCCGTGGGCGAGGCGAAGGCTCGTGGGAAGAGCGGAAAGTCGCGGCTGAAGATCTCGAATTCGGCCCCGGGCGCACTGGGAGATTTCCACGGGGCGGTTCGGGGTGTCAACGTTCTGTATCCGCGGTCGATCGGCGCTAAAGGGAAACTCCAGATTCGTCCCGAGCGGCGCGCTCCGACGTCCCTCTCCACGAACTCTCGAACCTACAAAACCCCAGGAGACATCCGTGACTTCGGACATCAGCACCGGTACCGCCCAGGAGGCGGTCGCCCTCCGCGCGGACCTGCTCCGCCGGGTCGAGGACAGGCTGCGCTCCCTGCTCGACGCCGAGCGCGGCCGGTGGGCCGGGGTGCACGAGGGGACGGTCGTCCCCATCGACGCGCTGTCCGAGCTGATCGCGTCGGGCGGCAAGCGCATCCGGCCCGCCTTCTGCGTCACCGGGTACCTGGCCGCCGGCGGCGACCCCGGCCACCCCGGGATCGTGGCGGCCGGTGCCGCCCTGGAGATGCTGCACCTGTCCGCCCTCGTCCACGACGACGTCCTGGACGACTCCGGCACCCGGCGCGGCCTGCCCACCGTCCACACCACGTACACGCGGCTGCACGCCGGCCGCGGCTGGCAGGGGGAGGCACGCCGGTACGGCGAGGGGGTGGCCCTGCTCGTCGGCGACCTGGCACTCGTCTACAGCGACGAGCTGATGGCGCAGGCGCCGAGCCCGGCGCTCCCGGAGTGGCACCGGCTGCGCTCCGAGGTGATGATCGGCCAGTACATGGACGTGCACGCGGCGGCCGAGTTCTGCGCGGACGCCCGTACCTCCCGGCTGATCGCCCGGATCAAGTCCGGCCGCTACACCATCCACCGGCCCCTCGTGGTGGGCGCGAGCGCGGCGGGCCGCGGCGACCTGGCCGCTGCCTTCGAGGAATACGGCGAGGCCGTGGGCGAGGCGTTCCAGCTCCGGGACGACCTGCTCGACGCCTTCGGTGACACCGCGGCCACCGGCAAGCCCACCGGCCTGGACTTCACCCAGCACAAGATGACCCTGCTGCTCGGCTGGGCCATGCAGCGCGACGAGCACATCCACACCCTGATCACCGAACCGGGCCACACCCCCGGCGAAGTACGCCGCCGCCTGCTGGACACGGGCGTCCCGCGCGACGTCGAACGGCACATCGACGGCCTCGTCGAACGGGGCCGCAAGGCCATCGCCGACGCCCCCCTCGACGAGGTGTGGCGCACGGAACTGGCCGACATGGCCCGGCGCGTCGCCTACCGCACCTCCTGAGCCCGGCCCGGCCCGACCCCCTCCCCGCCCGGCCACCGCCGCCTGAACAGCGTCGATGGCTGAAGCTCCCCGACGGGGGATACGGTGGCCCCCATCGGCGGTTGGTGGGGACGAAGGGACATGGCACGTGGCCTTGAGGGCGCTTCGGTCGGCATTGGAAGCCCTGTACGTCAGGCGGCTGGCGCGCAAGCTGGAGGGCAAGCCACGACCACGGCATGTCGCCATCATGCTGGACGGCAACCGCCGTTGGGCCCGCGGTGCCGGGCACGACGACGTCCGTGAGGGCTACCGCGTGGGCGGCGCGAAGGTCGGCGACTTCCTGCGCTGGTGCGACGCCGCCGACATCGAGCACGTCACGCTGTGGATGCTGTCCGACGACAACCTGCACCGGCCGCCGGCCGAACTCGGGCCCCTGCTCGAGATCATCGAGGAGACCGTGGCGAGCATCTGCGCGGCCGACGAGGACTGGCGGATCGACGTCATCGGCGCGCTGGACCTGCTGCCGGGGGAGACCGCCCGGTCCCTGAAGGACGCCGTCGTGGGCACCACCGGCCGCGGCGGCCTCAAGGTCGACGTGGCGGTCGGCTACGGCGGGCGCCGCGAGATCATCGACGCGGTGCGCTCCGCCTTCGACAAGCACATCTCCGCCGGCGGCGACCCGCGCGAACTGGCCGAGAACTTCGATCTCCAGCACATCTCCGACAACCTCTACTCCCCGGCGGGCCCCGACACCGACTTCATCATCCGCACCTCCGGCGAGCAGCGGCTGTCCGGCTTCCTGCTCTGGCAGTCCGCCTACGCCGAGGTGCACTTCGTCGAGGTCCTGTGGCCGGCCTTCCGCGAAATAGACCTGCTGCGCGCGCTGCGTTCGTACGCCGTCCGGGACCGCCGCTACGGCAGGTGACCCGAGGCGGGGCCGCGCCACAGCACCGCTCTACCGGCGCTCCAGATCCGCTCCCGATACTCGGTAGCAGCACTGGAGCGGGGCCTGGCCCCACAGGTCGATCCGAGGGGATTGCTGTGTCCAACCCTGAAGCGGTACTGGCCCGGATGCGCGAGTACATGGTGGGACCGACCCGGTTCATGACCCTGTACGCCTGCTTCGAGCTCGGCCTCGTCGACGCCCTGCGCAAGGAGGGCGGCCTGAGCGCGGCGGAGCTCGGCGCGGCCACGGGCGTGAAGCCCGACGCCGTGGAACAGGTGCTGCTCCTGCTGGTGAAGGAGGGTTTCGTCGCCCGGGACGAGACCACCGGCGGCTACACCCTCGCCGCGCTCGCGGACGTGCCGGACGCCGACCTCCAGCGGGTCCTGACCTTCATGGGCATGATCAAGACGGGCATGATGCGGCAGCTGTACTACCTGCCCGAGTCCCTCTCGACCGGCAGTGCGGTCGGCCTCAAGGAGCTCTACGGCTTCGAGGGCACGATGTTCGAGGCGGCGGCCGTGGTCCCGGAGGTGCGCGCCGCGTGGGGGCCGCTGGCGCAGAACGAGACGGCCAGTGTCTATCCCTGGTTCTTCCGCAGCTTCGACGTGCCGGCCGGGGCGCGGGTCCTCGACGCGCGGGGCGGCAACGGCCTCGGGGCGGTGATGACCTGCCAGTCGAAGGGCTCGCCCGGCCTGCGGGTGACCACCTTCGACCAGCCCGCCCTGGAGGCCGCCTGCCTGCGGACCTTCGAGGAGCACGGGGTGGCGGAGCAGTGCTCGTTCGTGGGCGGTGACGTCCTGGAGTCCCTCCCGGGCGGCTACGACGTGGTGCTGCTCAAGCACTTCGTGGACATGTACGACAAGGACGAGGTCCTCACCATCCTCAGGAACGCCCACCGGGCGCTGGAGCCGGGCGGGCAGGTCGTCGTCCTCGCGCCGGTGTACCCGGAGGACATCACGGACCCCGGCGACCTCCAGGCGGACTTCTTCCCGGCCTACATCCTCGGTTGTGTGGTGGGGCGCGGTGGCCTGCAGAAGCTGTCCACGTACCGCGGCTGGCTGGAGGAGTGCGGGTTCGAGGTCACGAAGGTGACCGCCAAGGACCCCGCCGACATCCCGGCGGACGCCATCATCAACCGTGTGGTCATCTGCGCCGTGAAGCGGGACTGAGCGGGCCGACGCGTACCGCGGCCGGTGCCCGGGGCGCCGGCCGCGGCCTTGGCCGTCAGGCGGTGTAGAGATCGAACGTGGAGCTGCGGCGCGGTCCGGCGACGACGTCCAGCTGGGGGTCCACCACCAGCATCGCCTGGTGCAGCCGCTGCACCCGCGGGGACGGCTCCACGCCCAGGCCCTCGATCAGCCGGATGCGCAGCGTGCGGTAGACCTCCAGGGCCGACGCCTGCCGCCCCGAGCGGTACAGCGCCACCATGGCCTGCGAGTGCAGCCCTTCGTGCTGCGGGTAGCGGGCCGTCAACTCCGTCAGTTCCGGGATGAGTTCGGTGTGCCGGCCGAGCCGCAGGTCGGCGTCGATCCGCCGCTCGACGGTCCCCAGACGGCTCTCCTCCAGCCGCATGACCTCGATCCTCAGGACCGGCCCCACCCGTACGTCGACCAGCGCCGGCCCCCGCCACAGCGTGAGCGCCTGTCGGAAGCGGTCGGCGGCGACGGCGTCGTCGCCCGCCTCGAACGCCGAACGGCCCTCCGCGACCCGGCGCTCGTAGGCGTGCACGTCGACGCAGTCGGAGGGGATCGCCAGCACATAGCCGCCGTGCCGGGTGGCGAGCACCTCCTTGGCGGGCGTGTCGGGCCCCATGGCGCTGCCCAGGCGCCGGCGCAGCTGCAGGATGTACGTCTGTAAGGTCGCCAGCGCGCTCTGTGGTGGCTTGCTCCCCCACAGTTCCTCCATGAGCGTGGAGACGGGCACCACGCGTCCCGGATACAGGGCGAGCAGGGACAGCATCTGCCGGGGCTTGCCGGCCGTCGGCACGATCGACTTCCCGTCGATCTCGGCGCACAACGTGCCCAGGACCTGGAACTTCATCTTCTCCCCCGTACGTCGTCGAATCCTTCTCCGGTGGTTCGTCCCGTGACCGGAACGCGAGGCGCCTTCGACCCCGGCCCGGTGGAATGCCGACGCGAGGTCGCGTGCGTCGAGGGGGAGGGCAACCCCGGGCAGGGGAGCGGTCGCTCGGCAACGGTCGACGGGGCGGCGCCCGCACGGTGTCTGGCTTGGCCGGATCATTCCGGTGCGTACGCCGACCAGTGTTGTCCATGCGACTTGGGCCGGACTGTCGACCGGCTTGGCGCCGACTTGGCGTGGACTGGGCGCGGACCGGCGCGCGGGGGCGACCCGTGACCCTTCGGGCAAACCGCCCGAGCGGCCGACGAGGCACTTTCCCGGTGTTCCGGCGCTCCGGCCCGTCAGCGGGCGGATCGCGGGCCGGAGTGGAGCCCGCGCTGCCGCCGAGCCGGCCTCAAGGCGCGCCGGACTCCCGCTCGGATTCCCCGGACGGCAGGGGACGGGTGCGGGCAGGCCGAATCATGTCGCCGTGCGCGGCGGTACGGCCGCGGCCCGGATCCGGCGCAGCAGATGGGCCCGGCGCAGGCGTCCGATGCTCTGGTACAGCACCTCGGCGGTCAGGGCGTGGGTGAAGGAGTACCAGCCCAGCCGTTGCGGGTCCTCGCCGATCAGCCCGGCCGCCTCGAGCGCGTCGACGGCTTTCAGTGCCGCCTCGATCTCCAGCGAGGCGGCCTCCGCGACGACGTCGACGGCGAAGGCGCGGCCGGCGACGGAGGCGACCGACAGCAACTCCGCCGCGACGGGGCCCACTTGCGCGACGCGCGCCAGCACCACCTCACGGGCCGGAGCCGGCACCGCCGACGCCCGGACCCGTCCCTCCTCGCCGTCGCCGACCTTGATGAGCTCGCGCAGGTAGAACGGATTGCCGCCACTGCGGTACCGCAGCTCCTCGGCGGCGGCGCCGCCCACCTCCCGGCGGAGCATCGCGTTGACCAGGGCGCGGGTCTCCCCGGTGGTCAGGCCGGGCAGCTCCACCTGGGTCATCTCCGCGCGGGCCAGCGCGGCCGAGGTCTCGGCCATGGCCGCCGCCTCGTCGGAGCGGTAGGCCACCGCCACCAGCAGACGGCTGGTGCGCACCGACTCGGCGAGGTGGGCCAGCAGCCGCAGTGAGCCGGGGTCGGCGCGGTGGAGGTGATCGAGCACGATCACCAGTGGCCGGGCGTGCGAGGCCCCGGTCAGGTAGTGCACGATCGCTTCGAACCGCCGCAAGGTGGCCAGGTCCGCGTCGGCGCCGTCCGGCGGCTGCGGCGTCCGCCCGTCGAGCACCTCCGCCACGGGAGCCGGGACCGGGCGGCGCGGAAGGTGCGTGCCCGCCGTCCCCAGCACCTGCTGCCAGGGCCACAGCGGCGGAGTGGGCACGTGCCCGGGACAGGCGCCCCACAACACCGGCGCGGTGGTGCCCCGTTGGGCGAAGCGCCGGAGCAGCGCGGTCTTCCCGACACCCGGTTCACCGGACACCGTCACCACCTGCCCGCGTCCGCGCGCGGCCTCGGCGCACACCGAGGCCAGGTGCCGCAGCGCCTCCTCACGACCGACGAAGATCTCCTCGTCCGTCTCCGACACGGGTCGCGGCCGCGGCGCGGGGACCCTGGCCGCTGCCGGGGGCCTGCGCGGCGCTGCCGGGGCCGGGGCCGGGGCCGGGGCGGCGGGCGGCGGGCGCCAGTCCAGTGCCGGGGCGTGGCTGAGGATCTCGCGTTCGAGGTGCTGCAGCGCCGGCCGCGGATCGATGCCCAGCTCGTCGCCCAGCCGGCGCTGGTTGGTCCGCAGCACGGCCAGGGCGTCGGCCTGCCGGCCGGCCCGGTACAGCGCCAGGCTCAGCAGCTCACAGCCGTACTCGCGCAGGGGATGGGCCTGCATGAAGGCCTCCAGCTCGGCGACCGCGACCTCGTGGGCCCCCACCGCCAGCAGCGCGGCGCAGCGGCCCTCGACGGCCGACAGCCGTAACTCCCCGAGCCGCGCCACCTCGGCCGCCACATGGACGGAGTGCGACACCTCCGTGTAGGCCTCGCCGCGCCACAGGGCCAGCGCGGCCTCGAACTCGCTCAACGCCTCCTGCGGGTCGCCCCGGTTCCAGGCCTGCCAGCCCGCCTTGGCGCGCCGCTCGAAGAGGTGGACGTCCACCTCGACGACGTGAGCGTCGAGCAGATAGCCGCGGTCGTTGGTGTGCAGGACCCGCGTCGGGGTGCGCGGCGCCCGGCCCGGTTCCAGCGCCCTGCGCAGATTGGCGACGTAGGACTGCAGGGACGTCATCGCGGACGGCGGCGGGCTGCCGGCCCACAGGGCTTCCAGCATCACGTCCACCGGTACCGGCTGGCCGAGGCGGCTGACGAGCAGAGCGACCAACTTGCGCTGTTTCGGCGCCCCGAGGTCCACCGGCCGTCCGGCGACCGTTGCTTCCAATGGGCCCAGCGCTCGGAATTCAGCCAAAGGGGGTGCAATTCCATGCATTTTGGTTGGTTGCGCTTCGGTCCATCGGATGAATTCCGAGGGGGCGTCGAATGATGTCGCGAATAATTCCACGTCGGCCATGTCAGGCTTGAGTATGTTAATCGAACAGTTCGGTGTCAAGGTCGGGTTACGAAGTGGTGCGGGGCGTACACCCATTTCCTGAGCCGATAATCTCGCCGTGCGCCATCCGGTACCCGAGTTGAAAGCGGTGCTGGGCGCCGTACTGCTCGCGCAGGGACGCGATGTGTCCTTGCACGGACCGCAGGCTCATGCCGAGGCGGCGCGCGATCGCCTTGTCGGAACGGCCCTCCACCAGCAGCGCCTTGATGGCCTGGCGGACGTCGGGTACGACCTCGCGCGCCGCGTCCGCCGCCCGCACCGGGCGGAAGGGGAACCGCTCGGCCCGCACCCAGGCCTTCTCGAACACTCCCCGCAGGAACGCGGCGACGGCGCCGTCCCGGATCAGGGCCGCGCTGTGGGGGTGTTCGCCGCCGGGTATGAAGGCGGTCTCGCCGTCGATCAGGATCAGCCGGTCGAAGAACTCCGGGAGGGTGCGCACCGCCACGTCGCCCTGGGCCATGACCTGCTGCACGTATTTCTTCGTGGGCTCGGAGAAGCGGGCGCTGTGCTGGAAGAGCGTCCGCAGCGCGACTCCGCGGGCCAGCGGGTCGCGGACCGCCGCGTGCAGCAGGTCCAGCGCGGCTCCGGGGCCGGGTTCGTCCGGCTGGGCCGTGAGGATCTCCCGCTTCGCCCGCAACAGGGCGTCGCCGATCGTGTCCTGGACGGTCTCCGGGCCGTCGATGTACCGGATGCGGCCGGAGGCCCCGGTGGCGGCGCCCTCCACCAGCAGCAGGTGGCCCGCGGTCTCGGTGGCGTACCGCTCGAGGCTGCCGAGCGTGTCGGCGATCCGCAGCAGGGACTCCAGCGGTGTCCCGGCGGGGGACAGGGCGTCCCGGGTCTGCCCGCTGCCCGCGCTCATGACGTCATCCCTTCCCCCGTCTCCCCGCACCCCGGCGGTTGCCGTCCCCCCAGATCCTTGGTGAACGCCCCTGGACGGCGCAACCGATCAGGCGCTCACCCCAGTGATCCTGGCTCGAAACTCTAGAACCGGCGTGGCTCAGTAGCCCGGCTCCTTCGCCAACTGCCCACCCCGGCGCGCGATTTCAGGTTGGTAGACCTGTGCGTCCCAGTCCTCCGGCGGTACCGGGACCAGGGCGATGGAGACCACCCGCTCCTCGACCCCGAACGCCTCCTGCACGGCGGCTGTCAGCTGCTCCACGAGGCGGAACCGCTGCTCGGCGGTGAGGGCCGCCGGGAAGTGCTGAATGGTCACGTGAGGCATCAGGCTGTCCTTGTCCATGGGGTCACGGGTCGTGGGGTGGCGCGCCGCAGCGCCTTGACCAGTTCGTCGACGCCCGGCTCGCGCAGCGCCCCGTAGTGGTCGGTCTCCAGCTGCACGAGGGTGGGCGGGGCCGCCGTGAGCCCCGATGAGCGTTCCAGGAAGGAGGGTTCGTCGTCACCGGCCCGGAACACCGTGACGGGCGCCGCCACCCGTCGTGCGGCCGGGTCCTGCGTGAAGCCGTACGTACGCCGGACCACGGCGATCACACGGCGGACCAACCCGCTGTCCAGCTGCGGGAACCGCCGCTCGACGTACCGGGCGAAGCTCTCCTCGTCCCCGCACTCGCGCAGGCACTCCTCGACGGCCGGGCCGCGGGCCGTGCCGGCGAAGACGGAGAAGAGGAGGGTGGTGAAGACGGGATCGGCGAAGTCGGCCACCGGCGAGGGCCGTGGACCGCCGGCCAGCCGCGGCGATCCGGGGGCGAGCAGCATCACCTGCTCCACCTGGTGCCCGGCCTGCTCCAGCTGCCATGCCGCCTCGAACGCGACCCGCGCACCGAAGGAGTAGCCCCACAGCGTGTAGGGGCCGCGCGGCTGGACGGCCCGCAGGGCCGCGACATCGGCGGCCGCCATCTCCTCGACGGACGCCAACGGCGACTCGCCCTCGTTGACGCCGTGCGCCTGGACCCCGTAGACCGGCCGCCCGCCGGGCGCGCGGGCCGCGAGCAGCCGCAGGTTTATGGTGACCCCGCCGAGCCCCGGCCAGCAGAACACCGGCGGCCCGCTGCCCTCGGACCGCAGCGGAGTGATCCGGGAGGCAGGCGCCGCGGCTCGCGCGCTCACCGCCTCGGCCAGCCTCGCCACCGTGGGCGCCTCGAACAGGACCTGGAGCGGCAGGGCGCAGCCGAAGGTCTCATTGATCCGCTTCACCAGGCCGACCGCGATCAGCGAGTTCCCGCCGAGCCCGAAGAAGTCGTCGTGTACGGAGACGAAGTCCCGCTGCAGGGCCGTCCGCCACAGATCCCCGAGCCGTGCCTCGACCCGGTTGCGCGGCTCCACCACGGGACGGGCCCGGGCCGCCGTCCGGTCGACGTAGGCTTCGAGGGCCTTGGTGTCGAGCTTGCCGTTCGGGGTGTGCGGCAGCGCGGGCAGCACCAGGATCCGGCTGGGGAGCATGTACTCGGGCAGGGACGCGACCAGATCGTCCCCGATCAGCTCCTCCGGGCCCTTCATGTGCACCTGGTCCTCGTGCATGCCCTCGTGGCGGAGCTGTTCGTCGCTGACGGTGCCGCCGACGCAGAAGTAGCAGGGTCCGGTGGGGCGTCGGGCCGTCCGCAGGATCGCCGTCATGCGTCGGGCGGCGGGCAGGTCGTCGCCGCTGCGGGAGCTGTACCCGGCGGGCATGAAACCCAGGTTGACGTCGTTCGTCATCAGGCGCTGCAGTTCGCGGCCCAGGTCCAGGTAGCCCTGCCGCTCCCGGCCCTGTTCGGCGGCCCGGCCGACCAGGGTGATGCCGAAGCCGGAGCGGTCGTAGGCGGCCTGGTTGATGGCGATCACATGCCGCTTGAGCACCAACGCGTCGCTGACCCGGCGCAGTTCGCCGTCCCGGTACAGGTACTGCCCGCTCGCCGGCCCGGCCTCACTGCCCGGAGGGAACTGCACGTAGAGGTCGATCGCGCGGTGCCCGGGTTCCGCCGTCCACGGCACCAGCTCGAAGGAGCCCAGGGCGATGTCGTCCTTGGCGCAGCCCAGCAGGCGGGGCAGGCCGGTGTCGTACGGGGCCTCGGCGAGGGCCAGCCCATGCGCGGGCAGCACCTCGTCGAACAGGCCGGCCATGTGCCCGGCCTCCATCTCCAGGACCTCCTGGATGTTCTTCTTGTACACCGGCTCGATCGCCGACCTGCGCCCGACGAAGTGCACCCGGTGCCGGGCCTCCGCCGCCTCCTCGGTACGGCGGATCAGCACCAGCTCGTGCCGGACCGGGTGGTAGTAGTAGTGGCCCGGCGCCACGCCCTCGACGCCGCTGAGCTCCAGGTAGAGCTGCACCGCGTACAGGGATCCCGGGGAGGCGTACGCGTACTTCGGCAGCAGCCGCTCCTCGCTGAGGTGCTGCCCGAAGTTGCGCAGGATCGCGCCGAGTTCGGACAGGCTCAGCTCCTCGGGGCGGCGCGATCCGGCTCCCGGGGTGCGCCGGGCGATCGCCGACAGCAGGTCCGAGACCTTCAGCGGGCCGCCCTCGTAGAAGCGGTAGGTCTTGCGGGCGAAGGCCCGGCGCCGTGCCTCGGGGGCTGCGGTGGCGCCGGGCAGGCGCACGGAGGGGCGGCCGCGCAGATCGGCCGCGTCCCGGACGCCCGGGTCGGACAGCTGGGTCCTGACCTGGAGCCGGGAAGCCTTCGACACATGGTGCTCCCCGAACTCGCCCTGGTCCATCAACGCCGCCTCGCGCGGGCTGAGTTCGACGCACGCCACGAGGTGCTGGGCCCGGGTGCGCGGGTCGGTGCGCAGCAGGACGGCGGCGTTGCGCACCCAGTCGTGCGCCTCGACGGCCAGGCGTATCTCGTCCAGCTCGATGCGGAAGCCGCGCAGTTTGACCTGGTTGTCGACGCGGCCCGCGAACTGGGCAGTGCCGTCGGGGTTCCAGCGGGCCAGATCGCCGGTCCGGTACAGCCGTTCCCGGCCGTCGGGGGTCGTGAAGCGCTCGGCGGTGAGCTCCGGCCGGTGCAGATAACCGCGCGCCACCTGCACGCCGCTGATGTGCAGTTCACCCGTCTCGCCCGGCGCCACGGGACAGCCGTCGGCGTCCAGGATGTGATAGCGCAGGCCCGTCACCGGCCTGCCGATCGGCAGCATCTCCGGGCCCTCGTCGAGGGTGGCGGGGTCGACGAGGTGGGCCGAGGTGTTGATGGTGCACTCGGTCGGGCCGTACAGGTTGACCAGCGCGGTGTCCGGCAGGGCCCGCGTCAGCCTCTTCGCGAGCGCCCGGGACAGGGCCTCGCCGCCGCTGAAGAGGTGGGTGAGCGACGTGCAGCGGTCGAGTCCGTCCGTGTCGGCGAGGGCCTGAAGAAGGGTGGGCACACACTGGAGGGCGGTCACCTCGTGCCGGACGACGGCCTCGACGATGCGCTGCGGATCCCGGTGGATGCCGCCGGACCCGACCACGACCCGGCTCCCGCAGGCGGCGGCGAGCAGCTCCCACTGCGCGGCGTCGAAACTGATCGGGGTCTTGTGCAGCACGGTCGCGCCGGCGCCGAGCGCGAACGTGTCGGCCAGCCAGCGCATCTGATGGGCCAGGGAGCGGTGCTCGATCGCCACGCCCTTCGGCTTCCCGGTGCTGCCGGAGGTGTAGATGACATACGCCAGGTCCCCGGGCCGCGGCCCCTCCGGCAGCTCCGCCGGGTCCGCGCCGGAGCGGCGCTTCCTGAACTCCACGACGTCGTCCAGGGTGATGACGACGGCGTCGCAGGCGAGGACGTCCGCGAGCCGGCCGCGCAGGTGGTCCTGGGTGATGACGACGGTCGTCCGGGCGTCCCGCGTGACATGGCGGATGCGTTCCTCGGGATAGCCGGGCGAGAGCGGGAGGTAGGCCCCGCCCGACCGCAGCACCCCCCAGGCGCCGATCACCAGGTCCAGCGAGGGGTCGACGAAGAGCCCCACGCAGTCGTCCGCGGCGATGCCGAGATGGTGCAGATATCGCGCCACGTCGTCGGCCTGGTCGGCCAGTTCGCGGAAGGTGAGCGACTCGCCCTCGTGCACCACGGCGATGTCCCCCGGACGGGCCCGGGCCCGAGCGCTCAGCAGGTCAGGCAGGCATGCGCCGACGTCGTCCTGGCTCTTCATCAACGTACCCCCGTACTCGGACGGCTCTTCGACCTCCGGCACGAACGTACGTATCCGCGCCAGGACCGACGGCGCGCGCGACCCCCGCAGTCGATGCAGTGCGGCAACCCGAACCATGGGCCGCGTGGCCGCGCGCACCCGGAGCGCCGGATTCTGGGCCAGCATGTGCTCGCGGAGGGGGCCGCCCGAAACCCCCGGCAGGTGTATCGAGCAGAGCCGATCCGGAGGGGCCCGTGACCGACTTGTCGACCGGCAGCGTCGTCAGCTCACTCGAGGAACTCGTGGGCAACACCCCGATGCTGCGGCTGAGACTGGCCGGGCTTCCCGACGACGCCCATGTGCTGGCCAAGCTGGAGGCGGCGAATCCGCTGTCCAGCAGCAAGGACCGGGCCGCACTGTTCATGCTGCGCGCCGCCGAGCGGGCGGGCACCCTGCGCCCCGGCGGGACGATCATCGAGTCCACCTCCGGCAACACCGGCATCGCGCTGGCGGCGCTGGCCGCCGCCCGCGGCTACGGCTGCCGCATCGTGCTGCCCGACAACGCCTCCCAAGAGCGCCTGCTGACCCTGCGCATGCTGGGCGCCGCCGTCGAACTCACCGACCACACCCTCGGCTTCGCCGGCTGCGTGCAACGCGCCGAGGAACTGCACGCCGAGACCCCCGGCTCCTGGTACGCGGCGCAGCACGCGAACGCCGACAACGTCCGGGCCCACTACGAGACGACGGGCCCGGAGATCTGGCGGGACAGCGGCGGCCGCGTCGACCACCTGGTGTGCGCCGTCGGGACCGGCGGCACCCTGACCGGCGTCGCCCGCCGGCTGCGCGAGCACAACCCGCGGCTCCACGTCGTGGCCGTCGAGCCCGCCGGCTCGCCCCTGCTGTCCGGCGGAGCGCCGGGACCCCACCGCATCCCCGGTCTGAACGGCGGATTCACCAGTCCCGTCACCGACGTCACGCTCATCGACGAGGTGATCGCCGTCACCGACGAGGACGCCGCGGCCACCACCCGCGCCCTCGCGGCAGGCACCGGACTGCTCGTCGGCGTCTCCTCCGGCGCCGCCGCACACGGCTGCCTGGAACTCGCGCGCCGGTACGACCTCTCGGGCGCCACCGTCGTGACCGTCTTCCCGGACACCGGGGAGCGCTACCTCAGCTGGTGGCCCGAGGCGCAGGACGTGACCGAGGCGTCGGACGCCCCGGCGTCCTGAGCGGCGCGCGGCGCGTGCGCACCTCACAGTTCGCCGCGCTGTCTCGTCGGACTGACAGGCGCACGGACGCCCAGCCCCGCCCACCGGAACGGAGCCCGACCGACCCATGACTCCCGAGCGTTCACTGCTTCTCGTCGGCGCCACGGACGAAACCGTCGCCAAGGCCAAGGAGCTGGGCCTCAACGTCCTGCTGCTGCAGCACCCCACCAAGGTCAACACCGAACAGCGGCGCCTCGCCGACCACCTGGAGGTCCTCGACTACACCCGCTGGGACCTGGTGGAACCGGTCGCCAGGCGGCTCCGCGACACCCCCGGCTTCACCGCCGCCGTCTCGATCACCGAGCCGGGCCTGGAGAACGCGGCCCGCGTCAACGACCTGTTCGGTCTCGGCGGCACCGGCTACGACGTCACCCGGCGCTTCCGCGACAAGGCCGTCATGCGCGCCCACCTGGCCGACGCCCCGGACGCCGTGCACGCCCGGCCCCTGCGCGAGCGCGCCGACCTGGACGCCTTCGGTGAGCGCCACGGCTACCCCTTCATCGTCAAGCCGACCGACGCCACCGCGAGCATCGGCGTCCACCGCCTCGACGGCCCCGCCGACGCCGACCGCGTCTGGGCCGGGGTGCGCCGGCTGGCGGGCACCAGGACGGACCGGGTCTCGACGCTGATGCTGCTCCAGGACTTCCTGATGGAGGAGTACCTCGACGGCCCCGAGTACAGCGTGGAGTCCTTCAGCTCCGGGGGCCGCCATGTGGTCATCGCCGTCACCGAGAAGTTCACCGACCCCGGGCACTTCGCCGAACTGGGGCACGCGGTGCCCGCCCGGCTCGGTACGGCGGCCGAGGAGCGGGTACGGGCGGCCGTCGTCGCCTTCCTGGACCGGCTCGGCATCAAGGACGGCGTCTGCCACACCGAGCTCCGGGTCGGCGCCCGCGGGCCCCGGGTCGTCGAGAGCCACAACCGGATCGCCGGTGACGCCATCACCGACCTGGTGCACAGCGTCTACGGCATCGACACCGTCAAGCTCGCCCTCGGGGCCCCCTTCGGCCTGGCCGAGGCGCTTCCCGACCGGCCGCAGGCGCGCGGCGGAGCCGCCGTGCGGTCGGTGACCGGGCGGCCCGGCGACCTCGTGGAGTCCGTCGACGGCGTGGCGGAGGCGCGCGCCCTCGCCGATGTGCTCGCGGTGCGCATCAGCGCCCGGCCGGGGGACACGGTACGGCCCCTGCGGGACAACTGGGACCGCCTCGGCCTGGTCGCCGTCACCGGCAAGGACACCACCGCGGCGATCCGGCGCGGCGCCGAACTCGTCGGGACGGTGCTGAAGGTACGGCTGAAGGACCCCGACGGACGGCCCCGACTGGCCCAGGCGGCCCCGGTGGGCGACGGGACGGTGACGCGGTCATGAGCGTGCTCGTCCTGCACCGCAATCCTCTCGCCGCGTTCCCCTACCGCCGGTGGCTGAGCGGCGACGCGCCCGGCCTCGACGACCGCACGCCGTACCCCGGCGACCTCGTCGTCCTCGCCGCCCGCGACAAGATCGAGTCGGCCGGCGAACAGCTCCCCGGCCCCCTCGACCACGACTTCACCCACCTCGACCTCTTCGGCACCCTCGACGACGAGACCGTGCCCGCCCGCGCGCTCGCCCTCGCCGAGCGGCACCGGATCACGCACGTCATCGCCCACCACGAGGCGGACGTCGCCCTGGCCGCACGGCTGCGCGAGCGCCTCGGGCTCGACGGCCCCCGGAGCGCGGACATCCGGCCGTTCCGCGACAAGGCCCTCATGAAGAAGCTGGCCCGGCAGGCCGGTATCGAGGTCGCCCCGCACACCGTGCCGGGCAGCGCCCAGGAGGCCCGCGACTTCGCCGCCCGGCACGGCTTCCCGGTGGTCCTCAAGCACCGCGAGGGCTACAACTCCATCGGCCTGCGCATCGTCGCCGACCCGGACGAGCTGGAAGCGCGGCTCGCGGACGCCTACCGGGACGGGCCGCGGGACGACCTGCTGATCGAGGCGTACGTGCCCGGCCGGATGTGCCATGTCGACGGGCTGGTGGTGGACGGCCGTACGGTGGCCGCCTGGCCCTCGCAGTACCAGTACGACCTGGCCTCGTTCGGCGTCGATGCCGGCCCCCGCGTCGACCTGACCCTGGACGTGGCCGACCCGCTCACGCCCCGGCTGCTGACGCTGGTCGAGCGGACCCTTGCCGCGCTGAAGCCGGAGGGCTCCCGCCTGCGCACGCACGCCTTCCACGCGGAGGTCTTCCACACGCCCGACGACCGGCTGGTGCTGTGCGAGATCGCGGGCCGGTCCGGCGGCGCCAAGATCCGGGAGGTCTTCGAGATCCTCTTCGGGATCCAGCTCGCCGTGCAGGTGACCCGTGCCGAGGCGGGGCTCCCGCTGCCCGCGGTCGAGGGCGCCGTGGACGAGCGGGGCCTGCTGCGGCCGCGCTGCATGGCGGGGCAGGTGCTCACGATGAAGCGGCCCGGGCTGGTGCGCTCGCTGCCCTCCGTGCCGGACGAGGAATGGGTGCGCGGCTTCTGGCTCTTCGCCGAGGAAGGACAGGTCATTCCCCCGGCCGGCGGCTCCGCTGACTTCCTCACGGCGACGGTGGGTTCGGCCCCGACCCGCGCCGAGTGCGAGCGCAGGCTGCGGGCGCTGGGCGCCCGGATCGTCGCCGAGACGAAGATCGTGCCGGTGGGCGGGGAGGAGGCGTGATGCGGCGGTACCTGTCGTCCGTCCGCTTCAAGTACATGGCGGGCATGGTCGTCGACGCGACCGGCAGCGGCATGTACCTGCCGCTGTCGCTGCTGTACTTCCACCATGTCACCGGTCTGCCGCTCACCGAGGTCGGCGCCATTGTGACGGCCGCCTCGGTGATCGGCCTGATCAGCAATCCCGTCGCCGGCGTGCTCATCGACCGCTTCAGCGCCCGCACCGTGCTGGTGGGCGGATACGTACTGCGGGCCTCGGCCTTCTGCATGTATCCCTTTGTCGACAACGGTCTGGCCATGTTCGCGGTCGTGCTGCCGGTCGCCCTCGGCGACACCTCCTACCCGCCGGCCATCCAGTCCTTCGTGGCGGAGATCGTGCGGGGCGCCGAGCGGGACAAGCTGCTCGCCCTGCAACGCAGCCTGCGCAACGCGGGGATGGGCCTCGGCGGCCTCCTCGCGGGCGCGGCCCTCGCGCTCGACGACTCCGGGTTCTACGTCGTCGTCCTCGGCGCCGCCGCGGGCTATCTCCTCGCGGCCGGGCTGATGAGCACGATCCGTCCCCAGGCCCCGGCCCGGCCGGCGGGCGCCCGGGTCTCGCGCAAGGGCGGCTACCGGATGGTGGCCCGCAACCGTCCCTTCCTGGGCCTGACCCTGCTGAACATCCCGACGGCCTTCGCGTACATGGTGCTGTCCGTGGCGCTGCCGGTGTACCTCACCAGTGAACTCGACGCGCCCGTCTCACTGGTGGGCATCGTGTACGCGGTCAACACGGTGGGGATCGCCGTGCTGCAGATCCCGGTCACCCGGCTCCTGATCGGGTACCGCAGAACCCGCGCGGTGGCACTCGGCGCGGGCATCTTCGGGCTGTCCTTCGTCACCTTCGCGGTGCTCGGCGGGCTGTCCACCGGGGCGGCACTGATCGCCGGAGTGTTCGCCGCGACCGCCCTGTTCACCGCGGGCGAGCTGCTGCACGGCGCCACGGCATCCGCGCTGGTCGCCCAGACCGCGCCGGAGGACACCCGGGGCCGCCACCTCGCCGTCTACCAGCTGTCCTGGGCGGTGCCCATCGCGCTCGCGCCGACCGTGCTCACCGCCCTGCTCTCCCTGTCGGCCACCGGCATGTGGCTCCTGCTCGCCGCGGGCGTGGCGGGCTCCGCGATGGGCGTCCTGCGCCTCGAACGCCGGCTGCCGCAGGCCGCGGTGCACCCGCTGCCGCCCGGGCCCGGACCGGCCGTACCCGAAACCCGCCCCACCGGAAAGGCTGCGTGACCCCATGGGGATGTCCAGTTGGCGTGTGCTCGGCGAGGAGGACCCGGAGTTCGCCCAGGAGGAGGTCGCCGGACAGAGCGGGCTGGTCAGCCAACTACGCCCGCTGATCACCGAGTTGACCGAGCCCGGCGATCTCGTCTTCGATCCCTTCGCCGGCTGGGGCACCACCCTCGTGGCCTGCGCCGCCGAGGGGCGGCTCGGGGTCGGCACCGAGATCAACCCGGACCGCGCCGAGGAGGCGCGACGACGCGTCGCCCGCTGGCCGGACCAGCGCATGCTCTGCGGCGACGCCCGCAAGCCGCCGCTCGACCCCGGCAGCGTGGACCTCGTCCTGTGCGACCTGCCGTACTTCGGCACCGCCCTCGACCTGGACGACCCCGACCCGGGCCAGATGTACGCGCTGCGCGACTACGACGCCTATCTGGCGGCGCTCGACGAGGCCTTCGCGGCCGTCGCGGGGGTGATGCGGCCGGGCGCCTACGCCGTCGTCGCCGTCCAGAACCGGCGGATCGGTGACCGGTTCGTCCCGCTGGCCTGGGACGCCGCCCGCGTGCTCGGCCGCCATCTGACCCTCGGGGACGAGCGCGTCCACCTCTACGACTGGCCGGTCAAGGACGACGACGACCCGATGCGCACCAACCGCTCGCACGAGTACCTGCTCATGGCCCAGAAAGGCGGCGACCCGGCTCGGTGAAGGTCAACTCTCCCGCCACAGGCGGAGCTTGTCGGGGTTGAGCACCGACCAGATCTGCCTGATCCGGTCGTCGGCGACGTCGAACGCCAGCACCGACACCGGCACCCCGTCCACCTCGGCGACCAGGCCGGGCTGCCCGTTGACGGTGCTCTCGGCAAGCCTCAGATCCGGCACCGCGTCCATCCGCCCGGCGAAGAACGCCGCGATCTGCCCGGCCCCCTCGATGGGGCGCAGCACCGCCTGGACGAGCCCGCCGCCGTCGCCGGTCGCGGTGGCGTCTGGGGCCAGCAGCCCGATCAGGGCGTCGATGTCCTTGGCCTCCCAGGCCGCCTTGAAGGCCCGCACCATGTCGGCGCGCCGGGCCGCCGGCGCCGCGGCGGACTGCGAGGCGCGGATACGACGGCGCGCCGACGAGGCCAGCTGCCGGCACGCCGGCTCGCTGCGGCCGACGATCGCGGCCACCTCGGCGAAGGAGTACCGGAAGACGTCGTGCAGGATGAACGCCACGCGCTCGGCCGGGGTCATCAGCTCCAGCACGACCAGGAACGCCATGTTGATCGACTCGTCCAGGGTGACCCGGTCGGCCGGGTCGACCGCACCGCCGCCGCCCCACCGCCCGCTGACCCACTGCGTGTCCGCGGGCAGCGGCTCCGGCACCCACTCACCGACGTAGCGCTCCCGCCTGGCTCGGGCCGAGCCGAGCAGGTCCAGACAGATACGGCTGGCGACGGTCGTCAGCCAGGCGCCGGGCGACTCGACGGCCTCCCGCTCCCGCGCGGACATGGCGTACCAGCGGGTGTACGTCTCCTGGACGACGTCCTCGCCCTCGGTGAGCGAGCCGAGCAGCCGGTAGGTGAGACCGAGCAGCTGCCGCCGCTCGCTCATGATCGCGCTCAGGCCCGGATCGTCGGGCCGGATGTGCTCGGGTCCGGACGCGTCGGTCCCGGATGCGTTGTTCATGGTGTCGCCGACTCCCTCGGTCGCTCCGCCCCCGTTCGGTCCGACGACACAGGGCCCTGGAGTGTGAGGCGGTCGCCCGCCTCACATTTCGCGGGGCTGCGTCGTCGTACCGGATGAACGGAACACTAGCCAGGTGACCAAGGAAGGCAACCGATGTCGGAATCCGTGAATGTCTCGATCATCTACTACAGCGCCACGGGCAACGTGCACGCGCTGGCTCAGGCGGCGGTCGAGGGTGCGGAGAAGGCCGGCGCGCAGGTGCGCCTGCGCAAGGTCGCGGAGACGACTCCGCAGGAGGTGATCAACCTCAGGCAGGAGTGGGTCCAGCACCTCGAGGACACCGCCGATGTCCCCCAGGCCGGCCACGACGACCTGGAGTGGGCCGACGTGGTGCTCTTCGGCACCCCCACTCGCTTCGGCAACCCGGCCAGCCAGCTCAGGGCGTTCATGGAGACGACCGGGCCCCTGTGGTTCCAGGGCAAGCTCGCGGGCAAGGTGTACTCGGCCTTCACCGCCTCCAACACCGCCCACGGCGGCCAGGAGTCCACCCTTCTCGCCCTGGGCAACACCTTCTACCACTGGGGCGGCATCATCGTGCCCCCCGGCTACACCGACCCGATCCAGTTCCAGTCCGGCAACCCCTACGGCACCTCCCACGTGGCCGGTGCCGGCGCGCCGGGCGACGTCCAGCTGCAGGCCGCCCGGCACCAGGCCCGCCGTAGCGTGGAGGTCGCGGCGGCACTGAAGGCGGGGCGCGCGGCGGCCTAGGCGGCGGGGCGCCCCGGTCGGGCGAGGCAACCGGGGCGCCCCGTCCGGCCACTGGCAGGCAGACGCGTACTGACGTGCCCGACTTCCCCCGCCCGACGGCCCGTTCGATCATGATGGCGGTAATGCGTCGTGAAGATACGGGAGTTGCCATGTCCGTCCGTGCTCTGGTCGTCGACCCCTCCGCCCCCTGGGCCGTTCGCCTCGGTGAGGTGCCCGAGCCGGTAGCCGGGCCGGGGCAGGTGCTGGTGGACGTCTCCCATGTCTCGCTCAACTACGGGGACCTCAACGACGCCCGCTCCGGGCGCGTCCCCGAGGGCGCGGTGCTGGGGTCGGACGCCGCCGGGGTGGTGGCCGTGGCCGCCGCCGACGGGAGCGGTCCCGCGGCCGGTGCCCGGGTCGTGGCGATGACACCGGGCGCGTTCGCACAGCGCGTCGCCGTCGATGTGGCCGCGCTCGCCGTGGTGCCCGGCACCCTGGACCCGGCCCGGGCGGTCGGGTTGCCGGTGGCCGGGATCGCCGCCCTGCGCTCGCTGCGGGCGGCGGGACTCGGGCCGGACAAGCGGGTGCTGGTCACCGGGGCCTCGGGCGGGGTCGGCCGGTTCGCCGTCCAGCTCGCGGCACGGGCCGGCGCCCACGTCATCGCCTCGGTGGGCTCGGCGGCCCGGGGCGCCGGGCTGGCCGAGGCCGGCGCGGACGAGGTGCTGGTCGGTCTCGACGGACTCGACCGGCCCGTGGACATCGTCATCGACAGCGTCGGCGGCCCGCAGCTGGTCGCCGCCTGGAACCTGCTCGCCCCGCGCGGCAGCCTGCAGAGCGTCGGCTGGACCTCGGGGGAACCCGCCGTGTTCCCGCCGTACGCGACCGTCGGCCCGGCGAAGTCGCTCACCTCCTTCGTGAACGAGGGTGCCGCGGGCGCCGATCTGACCGAGCTCACGGAGCTGGCCGCGCAGGGCGCGCTGGGCGTCGAGATCGGCTGGCAGGGCTCCTGGGAGCGCTTCACCGAGGCCGCCGAGGAACTGCGGGGGCGGCGGATCCGGGGCAAGGCGGTGCTGGAGGTGGCCCGCGCCTGAGCGCTAGGTTCGGGTCATGCACACCACACGGGTCTCCCGGCATGTGAACGCACCGCGCGCTGAGGTGTACCGGGCGCTCCTGGACGCGGACGCGGTCGGCCGCTGGCGGGTGCCGGACGGGATGACGGCGCGCGTCCATGTCTTCGAGGCCCGGGTGGGGGGCGGGTTCCGGGTCTCGCTTACCTATGACGTGCCGACCGGGGCCGGGAAGACGGCGGCGGACACCGACACCTACCACGGGCACTTCGCCGAGCTGGTGCCCGACGAGCGGGTGGTGGAGGTGCTCGAGTTCGAGGCCCCGGATCCCGCGCTGCGCGGCACGATGACGATGACCACGACGCTCAGCGACGCGGACGACGGCGGCACGGACGTCCTCGTGGTGCACGAGGGGTTGCCCGACGCGGTGCCCGCCGCGGAGAACGAGACGGGCACGCGGATGGCCCTGGCCAGGCTGGCCGGGCTGGTGGAGGGCGGTCGGGGCTCCCGGTGAGGGCCCCTCCCGCTCAGCGGGCGCCGGTCCAGTTGTGGGCGACGTCCAGGACGATCCGGTCGGTCAGCACCTGCACCCGGAACGGCAGCCGCGCGCGAACCCCGAGCCCGACGAGCGTCTCCCCTTCGAAACTGCCGGCGAACCGTGTGTCCCGGAAGGTGCGGTAGCCGGCGATGTCGACCCCCGGCAGGGGCCTGCTCACCCGGCCCGGATAGGTGGGGGCGCCGGTCTCGGGGTCGTAGGCGGGCGCGGCCACCCTGACCTCCAGGACGGCACCTCCGGCGACGGGTATGTGACGGCCCGAGCCGTCCTGGTACAGCCGGTCGACATACCGGACCGAGTAGCCGAGCCCGGCCGTGCCCGCGCCCGGCAGATCGACGACCATGCGGTCGTAGCAGGCGTGACGGCCGGTGCGGATGTTCTCGACCGGTGTCGCGGTGGAGGTGGACCGGACCTTGGCGATGCTGCCCCAGCCGGTCGGGCAGACGGTGGACTGCGCGGTGGCGGCCGAGGCGGTGGCGGCGGGCAGCGCCGGCACTCCCAGGGCGGCGACGGCGGCGAGTGTGACCCAGGTTGTTCTGCTTCTTCGCATTGCGTCCCCCGACGGGTGCGTGGTTGTGGTATCAGAGGAGACAACCGACTTGCGGGAATGGTTGCGGTACATCACGAAAGAACTCGCGCGGCTTTCCGGCACGGGCCGCCCCTTGCGTCCCGGCCGATGAATGCTCCCTTCCGGATCGGGTACGCGGCCCCCACGACCGCCGCCGCTACCAGGGGATTCGTCATGGAGACACCCGCCGACCGCTACACCGCCACCCCGGCCCGTCAGGCGCTCGACGCCCTGACCGCCAACCATGAGGACACCGCGGCGCTGGACACGCTCGCGGGCAGCGAGGTGCTGGTGCCCGTGCCGGACGACGCCAGTGAGGAGGACGCCTCCGACCCGGCCGCCGTCGCGTTGCCCGTGCTGGAGCAGCCGGACGGTGATCCCGTGGTGCCGGTGTTCACCTCGGAGCCCGCGATGGCCGAGCTGCTGCCGTTCGTCGGCCGCTACCGGCTGGTGCCGCTGGGCGCGCTCGCCGCGCAGTGGCCCGCCGACGACCTGTCCCTCACGATCGACGCCGGCTCCCCGCATCCCCTCACGCTGACCTCCGAGGGCGTCCGCACGCTGCTGGCCAGGTACTGAGCCGCGCGCCGGGGCGAGCCCGGCCACCAAGCGTCGGTGGGGGAGCGGCCGGGCCGTCCCGGCGATGCGCTCGCGCGGGACCGAGTGGCACCGACTCCGCTCGGTCCGCGCGTCACGATCGCCGACCCCCTGACGATAGGGCCGTCCCGGGGCCGCGTCGCTCCGTCTTGCGCGGCGCCTGTCCGCAAAACGCGGAGGTCGGCCCGGGCGGGCTCAGCCGGGGGCCCGCAGGGTCTGCGAGGGACTCTCCCCGAACCGCTCCCGGTAGCGCCGCGCGAACCGGCCGAGATGCGCGAAGCCCCAGTGGTAGGCCACGTCCGCCACGGTCGTCGAGCCGGGCGCGGACACCCTGAGCTGCCCGTGCACCCGGTCCAGCCGCACCTCGGCGACGTAGGTCATCGGCGGCACCCCGACATGCTTGCGGAACGCCTCCTGCAGCGTGCGCACACTCACCTGGGCGATGGCCGCGAGCCGCGCGGCGTCGTACGGCTCCGCGGGCCGTTCCTGTACGGCGTCCATGACCCGTTTCACGGCGGCCGGCCGCATCGGGGGCGCCGGGCCGTCGAGCTCGGCCCGGTAGGAGTGGTCGGCGGCCAGCAACAGCCCTTCGAGCAGGGCCTGCTGCAGTCGTCCGCGGATCAGGGGGCGGCGCAGCAGGCCGTGCGGGACCTCCTTGTCCAGCAGGAACCAGCGCACCAGCTGGGACCAGCTGCGGCCGGCGCCCCGGGTCACGTCGATGTACGGCTCGAAGCGCGGCGGCCGGCGCACCGGTCTGCCGAGCAGGGCTTCCAGGCCGTGCAGGACGGACGCCTTGTCGAGCTTCACGGTCAGGGCGTGGCAGTCGGGCGACCAGTCGTCGATGCGGATGCCGTACCCGGGATCGAAGAAGAGGGCCCGCCGCGGGCCGGTGACCAGGGTGTCGCCGCCGCCCTGGCGGAGGCCGAAGCCGCCCTCGAGCGGGACGGCCACGTGGTAGACGCCCGGTTCGCCGAAGCTCATCCGCACCCCGGTGCCGAACGAGACCTCGCCCACGACCAGCGGGCCCAGGTCGACTACGCCGAGGGTGGTACGGAACTGCGCGGCGGGACCGGCCACGTCCAGACGAAGGTCGTAGTAGTGGGTCGCTATCGCGTCGTGGCTCTCCTCCACCGAGCGCGTCGAGTACGTGACGAACTCGGCGGAACTGTCGTCGTCCACGGACACGTCGGCGTCTCCCCGTCCCCTCACAGGGTTGTGGGAGTCATGATGCCCAGGGGACCGGGAGGTCGAACGGCCTGCCGGGTCCGGGGTCAGCCGTGGAGCATGCGGGCCAGCACGTCCCGCTGGAGCGGCAGCACCTCGGCGTGCACCTGACGGCCCTTGGGGGTGAGGGTAACCCAGACCCCGCGCCGGTCCTCGGCGCAGACCGAGCGCTGCACCAGGCCGTCCTTCTCCAGTCTGCCGATGAGCCGGGACAGGGCGCTCTGGCTGAGATGCACCTGTCCCACCAGGTTCTGCACCCGGCAGTGGTCACCCTCCTCGGGCGAGGCGGTGGCGAGGATGTCGAGCACTTCGAAGTCGCTCGCGCCCAGCCCGTGGGGGTGCAGCACGCGGTCGATCTCGCACATCGTGCGCGCGTGCACCGACAGGATGTCCCGCCACCGTTCCTCAAGCCCATTCCCGGCCGTTCTGGCTGCCATATCTGCACGGTAGCACCGACACGACCAGTTGTTTAATTTACAACTACTGCGGGTGTGACGGTGCCCGCGGTCACTCGCCCGGGTCCTGGAGCAGCCCGATCAGATTGCCGTCCGCGTCCTTCACGAAGGCGATCTGCCGGCCGGCCCCGACCTCCTGCACGTCCTGGAGCACCTCGGCGCCGGCCGCCAGCAGGCCCGCGAGCGCGGCCCGGATGTCGTCGACGTGCCAGTACGGCACCGGACCCGTCATGCCCTTGGCGTGGCCGTTGGGGTCGAGGCCGACATCCTGGCCGGCATCCTTGTAGCCGACGTAGTACGGCTCGTCCGAGTACGGCTCCACACCGAGCAGGGCGCCGAACACGGCCTTCGCCCGGGCAAGGTCCTTCACGGGGTAGATGATCGTGCGAACACCGGCGGTCATGGCGTACTCCTTGCGTGAGACGGTTTCCGACGGGGTCCGTCGGTGGTTTCACGCTAGGGCGGGGGAGCCGTCCGCGGCTTCTCCGATCCTGACCGAGTGGGCCGGCCGGGTGGGGGAAGGGCGAGCCGGTGTCACGTCGACTCGCGCTTGACCAGCTCGGTGGGGAGGATCACCGCCGCCGGGTCCTCGCCCCCGATCTGGGCCAGCAGCACCCGGACCATCTCCGCGCTGATGCGGTCCCAGGGCTGGCGGATGGTGGTCAGCTCGGGGCGGGCCGCGAGAGCGGCCGGGGAGTCGTCGAAGCCGCCGACCGCGACGTCCTGCGGGACCCGGCGCCCGGCCCGCTCCAGGGCCGTCAGCACGCCCTGGGCCATCAGGTCGGAGGCGACGAACACCGCGTCCATGTCCGGCGCCTGCGCGAGCAGCCGGTCGGCCCCCGCCTCGCCGCTGGCCCGGCTGTAGTCACCGGAGACGATCAGCCGCTCGTCGATGCCGACGCCCGCCTCGGTGAGCACCTCCTGGTAGCCGGCCAGCCGCTCGACTCCGCCGGGGGTGTCCGGCGGACCGGTGACCACGCCGATGCGGCGCCGGCCGAGCGAGAGCAGATGGCGCACCATGTCGCGGGCGCCGTCCCGGTCGTCCGCCGCCACATAGCTCACCTTGGAGGCGAGCCCGATCGGCTTGCCGCAGGCCACCAGCGGCACTCCGGCCTTGCGCAGCTGCTCGGCGACCGGGTCGCCGGAGTGGCTGGAGACCAGCAGCACCCCGTCGACATGACCCGCGGTGATGTAACGCGTGATGCGGCGCCGTTCGTCCTCGGTGCCGGCCAGCATCAGCAGCAGCGGAATGTCGTGCGCGGCCAGCGCCTGAGTGCAACCGCGCAGCAGAACATTGAAGTTGGGGTCCTCGAAGAACCGCTCCTGCGGCTCGGTCAGCAGGAAGCCGACCGAGTCCGACCGACCGGTTATCAGGGAGCGGGCGTGCCGGTTGACGACGTAACCCGTCTTGCGGATCGCGGCGTTGACCGCTTCCTGGGCCGCGGGGCTGACGTAGTGCCCGCCGTTGAGGACGCGCGAGACGGTGCCCCGTGAGACGCCGGCCTCGCGCGCCACGTCGTGGATCGTCGGCGGTCTGCGCCGCGCCCCCGTGTTGCTCATGGTCATGACTTTACGGCTCCGGAGAGCAGATCGAGGCTCCAGAACCGCTGGATGACCAGGAAGAGCAGGATGAGCGGCAGCACCGCGAGCAGCGCCCCGGTGATCACCAGGGTGTACAGCGCGGGGGTGTTGGCGCCCTGTTCGAGCAACGTGTACAGACCGAGCGTGATCGGGAACTTCTCGTCGTCGCTCAGCATGATGTACGGCAGCAGGAAGTTGTTCCACACGGCCACGAACTGGAACAGGAAGACCGTCACCAGACCGGGCACCATCATCGGCAGCGCGACCCGGGTGAAGATGTGCCACTCGCTCGCGCCGTCCATGCGCCCGGCCTCGATCACGTCGGCGGGCACGGCGGCGGCCGCGTAGATGCGGGAGAGGTACACGCCGTACGGCGAGAGGATCAGCGGGAGCAGCACCGACAGGTAGGAGTCGGTGAGGTCGACCTCCGCCAGCAGCAGGTACTGCGGGACGGCGAGGATCACCGGCGGCATCAGCACGCCCGCGAGCAGGACGTTGAAGAGCGTCTCGCGGCCGCGGAAGCGGTAGACGGCCAGCGCGTAGCCGCTGAACGCCGACACGACCGTGGAGAGCAGGGCGCCGAGACCGGCGTAGAGGGCGGAGTTGCCCATCCACGTCCAGTACAGGCCGTCGCGGTAGGCGTTGAGGTCGCTGAGGTTCTCGGTGAAGCCGGTGCCCGGCAGGAAGGTGAAGGTGGAGAACAGTTCGCTGCCGGACTTGGTGGCGGCGACGACCACCCAGGCGACGGGCAGCAGGCAGTACAGCGCGCCGATGAGCAGCGTGACGGTGGGCAGCAGGGCGATGCGGCGGCGCATGGGGGTCCCCCCGCCGGAGGCAGGGGGAGGGCCCTGGGCGGTGCCGGGGGTGGTCCCGGCCGCCGGCTGGGCCTTGCGGACGGCAAGGGAACTCATCGTGCTGCCTCCTGCTTCTGACGACGGTTCGCGGCCCGCAGGAAGCCGAAGGAGAGCACCAGCGTGGCGAGGGCGATGATCACGGCCTGGGCGGCGGCCGCGTAGATGTCGCCCTTGCCGAAGGCGTCCTGGTAGACCTTCATCAGCGGACTCCAGGTGGTGGACACGGAGTTGGTGAGCGGTTTGAGGGTGGTCGGCTCGTTGAACACCTGGAGCGTGGCGATGATCGAGAAGAAGAAGGTCAGCACCAGTGACGGCGCCACCATCGGGATCTTGATCCGCAGCGCGATCTGGGTCGGGGTGGCGCCGTCCAGCCTGGCCGCCTCGTACACCTCGGCCGGGATCGACCGGAGCGCGGTGTAGATGACGATCATGTTGAAGCCGGTGCCGCCCCATACCGCGATGTTCGACAGGGCGAGATAGAGCGGACCGCCGTCCAGCAGGTCCGGCTGCGGCAGCCCCAGCCGGTCGAGCACGAAGTAGAAGGGGCTGACGTCCGGCAGGTACAGAAAGCCCCACAGCAGCGCAGCCACCACGCCGGGGATGGCGTACGGCAGGAAGATCGCGAGCCGGGTGAAGGGGGCCAGCCGCACCTTGTCGGAGTCGAGCATCAGCGCGAACAGCAGGGCGAGGCCCAGCATCACCGGCACCACGATGCAGCCGTAACCGAGCACGCGCAGCGCGCCGTCGACCAGTTCGCTGTCGGTGAGGGCGTCCGTGTAGTTCTCCAGGCCGGCCCACACCTCCGAGCGGGCGCCGGCCCCGAGACCGAGCCCGGAGACCTGCACCTTGCGGAAGCTGAGCCAGACCGCGTAGCCGATGGGCAGCGCGAAGAAGAGCAGGAAGAGAATCGTCGCGGGGAGGAGGAAAAAGTAGGGCGCGCTTCGCGCTCGTTTGAGGGTGGTGGTGGGAGACGGGAGGGCGTACGGGGCCCCCTTGACCCCGTACGACGTCCGGCGGGCGCTGGTCACTCGGAGACCTCGAAGCCCTGCTTCTTCATGTCGGCCACGGTGTCGTCCTGCATGGTGTTCAGGGCGGCGACGAAGTCCGACTTGTTCTTGGCGGCGGCGCCGAACGCGTCCTTGAAGGTCGTGTAGGCGACGTTCACGTTCGGGCCCCAGGCGGACGGAGCGGTGCTCTTCGCGATCTCGGCGGCCTGCGTGTAGAAGTCGTCCTGGTTCGAGAAGTACTCCGGCGGGCTGGTGAAGGCGCCGGACGTCTGGGCGTTGGTGGCGGCGGGGTAGATGCCGCTCTCCTTGGCCAGTGCCTGGAGGGCGGCGTCGTCGGTGTTCAGCCAGGCGGCGAACTTCGCGGCGGCGGCCCGGTGGTCGGAGTCCGTGGTGACGGCGGTGGAGGAGCCGCCCCAGCTGCCGGTGACGTTCTCGCCCTCGGACCACTGGGGGAGCGGGGCCATGGCCCACTTGCCCTTGGTGTCGGGCGCGGCGGTGGTCAGCGTGCCGGGGGCCCACACGGCGGAGACCCAGGCGATCTGCTTGCCGGTGTTGAGCGCCTTGTTCCAGGCCGGGGTGTACATCGGCTGGTTGTCGATGGCGCCCTCCTTGACGAGGTCGCCCCAGAAGCCGGCCACCTTCCGGGTCGCCGCGTCGTTGATGCCGACCTTCCAGGTCTGGCCCTCGGTGGTCCACCACCGGGCGCCGGCCTGCTGGGCCAGTCCCGCGAAGAGACCGGAGTCGTTGGCGGAGAAGGTGGTGAGGTCGGTGCCGGGGGACGCCTTCTTCAGCTTGCGGGCGGTCTCGGCGAACTCGTCCCAGGTCCTGGGGACCGTCAGCTCGTACTTCTTGAACAGGTCCTCGCGGTAGTAGAACATCATCGGGCCGATGTCCTGGGGTATCGCGTAGACCGCGTCCGTGCCCAGCGTGGTCTGCTGCCAGACGCCGTCGGCGAACTTGGTCTTCGCCTCGCCGGTGTCCCCCGAGATGTCCGCGAGCGCGTCATTGCTGACCAGGGTGGGGAGCGCCTGGTACTCGGCCTGGACCAGGTCGGGCGCCTTGCCGGCCTTGTGCGCGGTGAGGATCTTGGTGACCAGCGTGTCGCCGGACGCCTGCTTCTTCACCGTGACCTTGATCTGGTCCTTCTTGCCCGGGCCGCTGTTCCACAGGTCGACGACCTTGTCCATGCCGGGCGTCCAGGTCCAGTACGTGAGCGAGACCGGACCGGATTGGGCCTCGGTGTCGTCGTCGGACGAGCCGCACGCGGCGAGGGCGGTGGCGCCGAGGACGACAGCGACCGTGGAAGCGGTGATTCGGCTGAGCCCGCTGCGCTTCGTGATGGGCATGGATCTCTCCCCTGACCTGGGGTTCCCGCCCGCTGCGAGAACCTGCCATGCTTCTGTGAGCGTTCACAGTAGAGAAACATCCCGGACACTTGTCAATGGTTGTTGCTGTGCGGTTATGTTGGGCTCGCACCACCGAGGGTGTGTGTGCACGTTCCCAAATGATCGATTACCCGGGAGAGATTCCATGCCGGAGACCACCCCCAAGGGCCTCGCCAGGCTCGCCTTCGGTGGGGACTACAACCCCGAGCAGTGGCCGGAGAGCGTCTGGCAGGAGGACGTCCGGCTGATGCGCGAGGCCGGCGTCACCATGGTGAG
This sequence comes from Streptomyces sp. YS415, assembly GCF_023544665.1. Taxonomy (GTDB): domain Bacteria; phylum Actinomycetota; class Actinomycetes; order Streptomycetales; family Streptomycetaceae; genus Streptomyces. Next base: position 132,428 of record NZ_JAMJFL010000007.1, on the reverse strand, counting down.
CGCCGGGATCTTCTCCTGGGCGCTGCTGGAACCCGAGCGCGGGCGTTACGACTTCGGCTGGCTGGACCGCCTGCTCGACCTGCTGCACGCCCACGGCATCCGCGTCGACCTCGGCACCCCCACCGTCGTCCCGCCGGTCTGGTTCTACCGGGAGCACCCCGAGGCGCTGCCGGTGACCGCCGACGGCGTGCGCTACGAGTTCGGCTCCCGCGGCGCCATCTGCCCCAGCAACACCGACTACCGCGCCGCCGCGGCGAACATCACCACCCGCCTCGCCGAGCGCTACGCCGACCACCCGGCCCTGGCGATGTGGCACGTGCACAACGAGTACGGCGTCCCCGTCTCGGCCTGCTACTGCGACTCCTGCGCCGCCCACTTCCGCCGCTGGCTGGAGACGACGTACGGCACCGTCGAAGCGGTGAACGAGGCGTGGGGCACCGCCTTCTGGGGCCAGCGCTACACCGGCTTCGCGCAGATCAACCCGCCGCGCACCACACCGACCGTCGGCAACCCGGCCCAGGCGCTGGACTACCGCCGCTTCGCCGACGCCACCCTGCGCGAGAACTTCCGGATGGAGCGGGACATCCTGCACCGCCTGAGCCCCGGCGTCCCGGTGACGACCAACTTCATGACCGCCCTGAGCCAGTGCGACTCGATCGACTACTGGGCCTGGGGCCGCGAGGTCGACATCGTCACCAACGACCACTACCTGATCACCGACGGCCGCCGCACCCACGTCAACCTCGCCATGGCCGCCGACCTCACCCGCTCGGTGGCCGGGGGAGCACCCTGGATCCTGCTGGAGCACTCCACCTCGGGGGTCAACTGGCAGCCCCGCAACCCCGCCAAGGCCCCCGGCCAGATGGCCCGCAACTCCCTCGCCCATGTGGCGCGCGGCTCCGAGGGCGCCATGTTCTTCCAGTGGCGTCAGTCCCGGCGCGGCGCCGAGAAGTTCCACTCGGCGATGGTCCCGCACGGCGGCACCGGCACCCGTGTCTGGCGGGAGGTCGTCGAACTCGGCGCGTCCCTGGACTCGCTGAGCGCGATCCGGGGCACCCGGACGCAGGCCGACGTGGCCGTCCTGTGGGACTGGCACTCCTGGTGGGCGCAGAACCTCGACTGGCGCCCCAGCGAGGACCACGACGCGCGCGAACGCGCCGACGCTTTCTACGAGGCCCTCTACGACCGCCACCTCACGGTCGACTTCGCCCACCCGGAGGCCGACCTGTCGGCCTACCCGCTGGTCGTCGTCCCCGCCCTCTACCTGCTGACGGAGGCGGCCGGGCGCAACCTCACGCAGTACGTCGAGAACGGCGGCACCCTCGTCGTGTCGTACTTCTCCGGCATCGTCGACGAGCACGACGCCGTGCACGAGGGCGGCTACCCCGGACCGCTGCGGGACGTCCTGGGCCTGACCGTCGAGGAGTTCTCGCCGCTGCTCAAGGGCGACACGCTCCGTGTCACCGGCCCCGGCGGCACCGAGCTCACCGGCGACGTGTGGAGCGAGTTCGTGGTGCCGGACGGGGCCGAGACGGTGTGGACGTACGCCGACGGACTCACCGCGGGCCGCCCCGCGGTCACCCGGCACCGGCTCGGCGAGGGCACCGCCTGGTACGTGTCCACCCGTCTCGACGCGCACGGTCTGGACGCGCTGCTCGGCCGGGCCGCCGAGGACGCGCGGATCGCCCCGCGCGCCGACCTGCCGCATGACGTCGAGGTGGTGCGCCGCACCGGCGAGTCGGGCAGCTACCTGTTCGCGATCAACCACAGCCCGTCGGACGCCAAGGTGCCGCTGGAGGCGCACGGCACCGAACTGCTCACCGGCGAACGAGCCGCGGGACGCCTCGCCGTGCCCGCCGGAACCGTCCGGGTGGTCCGGCTCGACGGCTGAAACCGACTCCCCTCCGCCCCGCGTGCCACGATGGCCCCAGGCGGAGGGGCGCCCCCGCCCGCTGATCCCGGGCGAGGGAACCCCCATCCCCATCCACGTCGAAGGGACGACGGACGACGATGTTCCATCCCAGACGCACCCTAAGGGCCCTGCTGCTGCCGCTCGCGGCCGGGCTCGCCCTCACCGCCCTCCCCGCCCAGACCGCCCACGCGGCGAGCACGCTCACCAACGGCGGCTTCGAGTCCGACGGCGCGGGCACCGCCACCCCGTCCGGCTGGTCCGAGTACGGCTCGACCGCGGCCTCCTTCACGGAGTCCGGAGGCCACGACGGGGCCTACCGGCTGAGCCACTATGCGACCTCCGCCTACAAGGTGGAGACCTACCAGTACCTGTCCGGCCTCACCAACGGCACCTACAAGCTCACCGCCTGGGTCCGCTCCGGCGGCGGGCAGAACTCCGCCTTCATAGCGCTCAAGAACTGCGGCGGCGCCGAACAGCGCACCGACCTGCCGGTCTCGGCGAGCGGCTGGATCCGCATCGTGGTGCCGGTCAGCGTCACCACCAACCAGTGCACGATCAGCATCACCAGCGACGCCAACGCGGGCAACTGGATCAACGTCGACGACCTGACCTTCGCCTCCGGCACCTCCGGCACGTCCATCAAGGGCTCCGACGTCTCCTCGATCCCCAAGAGCGAGGCGCTCGGCGGCACCTACCGCACCGGCTCCGGCGCGATCGCCGACCCCCTGGCCGTGCTCAAGTCCGCCGGACAGAACTACGCCCGCGTCAAGGTCTGGGTGAACCCGGCCGACGGCTTCAACAACAAGGCCCGGGTCCTCGCCCTGGCCAAGCGCGTCAAGGCGCAGGGCATGAAGCTGCTGGTGGACTTCCACTACTCGGACACCTGGGCCGACCCGGGCGCCCAGAGCAAGCCGGCCGCCTGGGCGGGACACTCCTACAGCCGGCTCAAGACGGACGTGTACCAGCACACGTACGACGTCCTGAACGCGCTGAAGGCGCAGGGCACCACCGCCGACATGGTCCAGGTGGGCAACGAGATCAACGGCGGCATGCTCTGGTCCGAGGGCTCCACCAGCAACTGGCCGCAGCTCGCCGGGCTCCTCAACTCCGGCCACGACGCGGTCAAGGCGGTCAGCTCCTCCACCCAGGTGGCGCTGCACCTCGCCAAGGGCGGTGACCTCTCCGGCACCCGCTGGTGGTTCGACAACGCCGTCGCCAACGGCGTGAAGTTCGACGTCATCGGCCTCTCCTACTACGGCTACTGGCACGGCCCGCTGCACGACTTCCAGACCACCCTGGACGACGCGGCCACGCGGTACGGCAAGCCGGTCTTCGTCGCCGAGACGGCCTACCCCTTCCGCCTGGACAGCGAGGACACGCACGAGAACATCATCGACCTCGACAGCGAACTGGTCCCCGGCTACCCGGCCACCCCGGCCGGCCAGACCCGCTGGATGAACGACATCGCGAGCATCGTGGAGGCCGTCCCGAACGGCCGCGGACTCGGCGTCTTCTACTGGGAGTCGACCTGGACCGCGGTCACCGGCAACGGCTGGGACCCCACCGACGCCTCCTCCGGCAACGGCTGGGAGAACCAGGCCCTGTTCGGCTACAACGACAGGGCCCTGCCGGCGATGGCCTGGTTCAGCCACCGCTGACCCCGCCGGGGACAGACGGGGCCCGGCCGCGGGAACGCGCGGCCGGGCCTCTCTCGTACCAGCGCGAACGCCCCGGGATCGCACGGCAGTTCGCTACCGGCCATTGCGCGGAGAGTGCCGGACATGTCGGCATCGACTGCGGGACAGTGGGGAACACGCGCTACGAGGAGGACCGGACGGAGGGATCATGATGTTGAGGACACCGGTGAGCACGAGGCGCCTGGACATCCTGGAGTGGCTGAAGGATCCGGCCGCGCACTTCCCGCCCCAGCCGTACGGCGACCTCGTCGAGGACGGCGTCACCTCCGACGCCGTCGCCCACAAGCTCGGGGTGGCCCGCACGGTCGCCGACACCCATCTGAGCCTGCTCGCCTGCGTCGGCCTGCTGCGCACCCGGCGGATCCGGCGGCGCACCTACTACCGGCGCGACGAGGTGCGGATCGCCGAGGTCGCGCGCATCTTCGAGAAGGGCTGGTAGAGGGAGCGCATGAACCGTCCCCGCACGCTCGTCCCGCACCGGTACGTCGCGATCGGTGGCCGGGGCCCCGAGGACGTGGTCGCCGACTCCCACGGCCGGGTCCTCACCGGCGTCGAGGACGGCCGCATCCTGCGGCTCGACGGGCTGGCGGATCCCGGCCCGGTCCGCGTCCGCGTGCTCGCCGAGACCGGCGGCCGCCCGCTCGGCCTCGACCTGCTCACCGACGAGACACTGCTGGTGTGCGACGCCGAGCGGGGACTGCTCCGCGTCGACCTCACCGACGGCACCGTCCGCATCCTCGCCGACTCGGTGGCGGGGGAGCGGCTGCGCTTCGCCAGCAATGCCGTCGCGCTGTCCGACGGCAGCGTCTGCTTCACCGTCTCCAGCCGCCGGTACCCCTTGCAGCACTGGATCGGCGACCTGGCCGAACACACCGGCACCGGCCGCCTGCTGCGCCTGGCGCCCGGCGCGGACAACCCCGAAGTCCTCCTGGACGGACTCCAGTTCGCCAACGGCCTCGCCCCGAGCGCCGACGAATCCTTCCTGGTCGTCGCCGAGACCGGCGCCTGCCGCCTCACCCGCTACTGGCTCACCGGACCGAGTGCGGGCCGCGCCGAACCCTTCGTCGAGCACCTTCCCGGCATGCCCGACAACCTCTGGCGCGGCACCCCCGGCGGCCCCCTCTGGGTCGCCCTCGCCGGCCCGCGCGTGCCACCCCTCGACCTGCTGCACCGCACCACGCCCGCCGTCCGCCGCGCCGCCGCCCGGGTCGCCGTGCGCGCCCCCTTCCGCCCCACCGGCACGATCGGCGTCCTCGCCGTCGACGACACCGGCGCGATCCGCCACCACCTGGCCCGCCGCCACTCCCGCTTCCGCATGGTGACCAGCGTCTGCGAGGCCGCGGGCCACCTCGTCCTGGGCAGCCTGTGGGAGCGCGGGATCGCCCTGTGCGAGCCGCCCGCCGCGAAATGAGCCCGGCGTTACCCTGTTGACCGGCCCGCACCGGGCCGTCCCGGCAGGAGACGTACGACCATGTCAGCCTCGGACACCGAGCCGCGGGCCGCCCGCAACCCGAGACCGCCCGTGCTGCGCGGCCAGGCGCCTGTCGTCGCCGCGGTCGCCCTCGGCGGCGCCCTCGGGGCCACCGGCCGCTACGCCCTCTCCCTGGCGTGGCCCCTCCAGCCCGGCGGCTTCCCCTGGGCGACCTTCTGGACCAATGTTCTCGGCTGCGCCGTGATCGGCGCGTTCATGGTGATCATCACCGAGGCGTGGGCCGCCCCACGCCTGCTACGCCCCTTCTTCGCCACCGGCGTCCTCGGCGGCTTCACCACCTTCTCCACGTACGCCGTCGACATCCAGCAGCTGGTCGACTCCGGCCACCCCGGCACGGGCCTGGTCTACCTCGCCGCGACCCTCCTCACGGCCCTCACGGCGGTCTGGCTCGCCGCGGCGACGACCCGCCGCGTCCTGCAGCGGAAGGACCATGGCGGCGGTACCGAAGGTGAGCGCTCGTGAACTGGCTGCTCGTCGTCGCGGGCGCCATGGTCGGTGCCCCGCTGCGCTACCTCACCGACCGCGCGGTGCGGTCCCGCTGCGAGTCGGTGTTCCCCTGGGGCACCTTCGCGGTCAACATCACCGGCTGCCTGGTCCTCGGCCTGCTCACCGGCGCCGCGAGCCCCGACGTCCGGCTGCTGCTCGGCACCGGTCTGTGCGGGGCGCTGACCACGTACTCGACCTTCTCCTACGAGACCCTGCGGCTGGCCGGGACAGGGGCCGGGCTCACCGCCTTCGGCAACGTCGTGGGGAGCGTGGCCGCGGGGCTCGGGGCCGCCTTCGCGGGCGTATGGCTGGCCGGGGCGCTGTGGGGCTAGCCCGGCGGTGAACCGCAAGCGACCCCGGCGGGAGTAGGGCCTGTCTTGACAGCACCCTCCGGCATCCGGACCATCACTCCCGTGAACCTGTCAGACAGCCGGACAGCCGGACAGCCTCCCCGGCGCATCAGCGCCATGGAGGCGGTGCTCGCGCATCTGCGCGCCGCCATCGAACGCGGCGAGTACGCCGTGGGCGACAAGCTCCCCTCCGAGGCGGAGCTGTGCCGCACCCTGGAGATCAGCCGCCCCGTGCTGCGCGAGGCCCTCCGGGCGCTGCAGACCATGGGCCTGACCGTCTCCAAGACCGGCAAGGGCACCTTCGTCGTCGCCTCCACGGTCGAGGACCCGACCTTCGGCGACTACGCGGCCAGCGATCTGCTGGAGGTGCGCCGGCACGTCGAGATCCCGGTCGCCGGGTACGCGGCCCGGCGCCGCACCCCGGAGAACCTCGACCACCTGGCCCATCTGCTCGACCGCATGGAACGCGAGACGGACACCACCGCGTGGGTCGCCATGGACACCCTCTTCCACCTCGCCGTGGCCGAGGCCGCCCAGAACCCGGTCTTCCGCCGGGTCATCGAGGAGATCCGGGACGCCCTGGCCCGCCAGTCGGCCTTCCTCAACGAACTGGGCGGCCGCCGCGAGCAGTCCAACCGCGAACACCGGGCGATCGTCGAGGCACTGATCGCCGGTTCCGAGCAGGACGCCACCGAGGCCATGGCGCACCACCTTCACCGCGTCGCGACCACCCTCACCGACATCGTGCGCCCGGCGCGCCCGGCATCCCGACAGGCCGACGCGTGAACCGCGCCCCCGCCCACCCCCTCACGAATCAGGCACCGATGCACAGCACCTCCCTCCCCGACGCGCCCCTCCTGCGCGAACCCCTGCACGCCCCCGTCGCCCACCTCATACGCGGCGGAGTCGTGGAAGGGATCCACTACGGCTCCGTCGTCGTGCTCGACGCCGGGGGCACGGTCCGGGTCCAGCTCGGCGACATAGAGGCCGCCTTCTATCCGCGCTCGGCCCTCAAGCCCGTGCAGGCCGTCGCCATGGTCCGCGCCGGCCTGCCGCTCGACGGGGAGCTGCTCTCGCTCGCTGCGGCCAGCCACTCGGGCGAGGAGCGGCACCTCGCCGGGACCCGCCGGATCCTGGAACTGGCCGGTGTCGGCGAGAGCGACCTGCGCAACGTGCCGGACCTGCCGTTCGACCCGGTGGTCCGGGACGCCTGGGTGCGAGAGGGGCGGCTGCCGTCGCGGCTCGCCCAGAACTGCTCCGGCAAGCACGCGGCGATGCTGTACACCTGCCGGGTCAACGGATGGCCGCTGGAGGGGTACCTCGACCCCGGGCACCCGCTGCAGCGGGCGATCGCCGAGGCCGTCGAGGACCTCACGGGGCAGCGCGTCGCGCAGGTGACGGTGGACGGCTGCGGGGCACCGCTGTTCTCCGTCTCGCTGCACGGGCTGGCCCGGGCCGCGGCCCGGATCACGACCGCCGCGCCGGGCACGCCCGAGGCGCGGGTCGCCGACGCGATGCGCGAGCACGCGGAGATGGCCTCCGGCACCGGGCGGGACGTGGCGGCGCTGATGCGGGCCGTGCCGGGGCTGCTGGCGAAGGACGGCTTCGAGGGCGTGCAGGTCGCTGCGCTGCCCGATGGGCGGGCCGTTGCCGTGAAGATCTCCGACGGGGCGAACCGGGCGCGGATTCCGGTGGCCGCGGCGGCGCTCGCGCGGGCCGGGGTCGATCCGTCGCTGCTGGGCGAGTTCCAGGGTGAGGCGCTGCTCGGCGGTGGCCGGGCGGTGGGGTGTGTGCGGCCGGTGCAGTCGCTGGAGCCGGTCGCCGTGGCGCCGTGCGCGTAGGGGTGAGCGTCGTCCCTGCGGCGTGCGGGAACGGGCGGTGCGCGGTCGATCGCGCGGCTCCCCACGCCCCTGGGGAGCGTCTCGTGCCCGCCGCGGCCGGCTGACGGCCGCCCCCCCTCGCCGACCGGCCCGGAGGCACAATGGTGATCATGAGCGTTGCACCCTCGTCCCAGACCTTCCAGCCGGTCCTGGAGCGCATCGCCGACGAGATCGGGCGCACCCCGGGCCGCGGCCGCGCCGCCGACTACATCCCGGCGCTCGCGGCCTGCGACCCGCGCAGCTTCGGAATGGCCGTCGCCGGGCTCGACGGCACGGTGTACGGGGTGGGGGAGTGGCGCCGGCCCTTCTCCACCCAGTCCATCACCAAGGTCTTCACCCTCGCCCTGGACCTGGCCCGCGAGGGCGACGAACTGTGGGAGCACGTCGGCCGCGAGCCCTCCGGCAACCCCTTCAACTCGCTGGTGCAGCTGGAGTACGAGAACGGCATCCCGCGCAACCCGTTCATCAACGCCGGCGCCCTCGTCGTCACCGACCGCCTCCAGACCCGTACCGGCGACGCGGCGGGCGAACTCCTGGCCTTCCTGCGCGCGGAGAGCGGCGACCCGACGCTGGACTTCGACACCGAGGTGGCCGCCTCCGAGGCCGCGCACGGCGACCGCAACGCCGCCCTGGCCCACTTCATGGCCTCCTACGGCAACATCGACAACCCGGTGCCGGTCCTGCTCGACCAGTACTTCCGCCAGTGCTCGATCCGCGCCTCCTGCGCCGACCTCGCCCTGGCCGCCGGCTTCCTCGCCCGGCACGGCGTCCGTGCCGACGGCTCCCGGCTGCTGACCCGCAGCCAGGCCAAGCAGGTCAACGCGGTGATGCTGACCTGCGGCACGTACGACGCGGCGGGCGACTTCGCCTACCGCGTGGGCCTGCCCGGCAAGAGCGGGGTGGGCGGCGGCATCATCGCCGTCGTGCCCGGGCGCTGCACGCTGTGCGTATGGAGTCCGGGCCTCGACGAGCGCGGCAACTCGGTGGCGGGCGTGGCCGCCCTGGACCGCTTCACGACGCTGACCGGTCTGTCGGTGTTCTGACCGGCGCGGTCCGCTCCGCGGCCAGGTCGGCCAGGTCCTCCTCGGTGAGCACGATCGAGCCGGCGGCGGTGTTCTCCTCCAGGTGGGCGAGGGAGCCGGTGCCGGGAATGGCCAGGGTGACGGGGGAGCGGGCGAGCAGCAGGGCCAGGGCGATCTGCGCAACCGTGGCCCCGTGCCGGCCGGTGACCTCGGTCATGCGCTCCCCGTCGAGGTCGCTCATGCCGCCGCCCAGAGGGAAGAACGGCACATAGGCGATGCCCGCGCGCTCGCAGGCGGCCAGCACCTCGATGTCGTCGCCCTCGGCGGCGTGGAAGTGGTTCTGGACCGCGGCGACGGGTGCGATGTCCCGGGCCTCGGTGAGATGGGCGGCGTCCACATGGCTCAGGCCCAGGTGGCGGATCAGCCCCTCCTCCCGCAGCGCGGCCAGCACCGTGAAGCGCGCGGCGATCGACTCACCGTGCGGCGGGGAGGCGACGCCGCCGATCCGCAGATAGACCAGATCGAGGCGGTCCAGGCCGAGTTCGGCGAGATTCTCCTCGACCTGTGCTCGCAGGGCCCCGGGGTCGGTCGCTGCGGCCACGCCCCCGTCGGCGGTGAAGACCGGGCCGACCTTGGTCGCGATGACCAGACCGGCGGGGTAGGGGTGCAGGGCCTCGCGGATCAGGGTGTTGGCCCGTACCGTGCCGTCGCCGCTGGTGTAGAAGGCGGCGGTGTCGATGTGGTTGACGCCGAGTTCGACGGCTCGGCGCAGGACCGCCCGGCCGGTACCGGGATCGCGAGCCGGGCCGTGGAAACTGTTCGTGGGCAGGCGCATGGCCCCGAAGCCCATCCGGTTGATCAGCAGGTCGCCGCCGAGGCGGAAGTCATCGCTCATGAACCCAGCCTGGTGCGCGGGGAGTTCGGGTTGCGAGCCCATGGCAGCTTGCTGCCATGGGGCAGAATGCACGCGTGGCAGAGACCGTGACGATCCGCGGCGACCTGGAACTGCTCGCCCGCACCGCGCATCTGTTCGCCGCGGTCCGCGAGGAGTTCGTCTGCGCCGCCCGCGACCTCGACACCTGGCCCCACCGCGGCTCCCGGCAGGCGGCCGGGGACCGGGTCCGGCGCAGCGGCATCCGGCGGGTCCGCAAGCTGTACAGCCCCGCCGCGCTGGCGGACGAGGACAGCCGCGCGCACCTGGGGGAGATCGTCGCCCGGGGCGGCGAAGTGCGGATCGCGGGCGCCGCTCTGCCGCACGAGACGATCATCATCGACCGGCAGTACGCGATCCTCGCCGGGGCGAGCGCCCCCGGCGGCCGTGAGTACACCGTGACCAGCGCGCCCACCCTGGTCGGCGGCGTCCGCGCGCTGTACGAGGCCGCCTGGCAGGCCGCCACCGGTCTCGAGGAGTTCCTGCGCACGGAGCGGCCCCTGCTCGACGAGGGGAGCCGGACGGTTCTGCGCGCGCTCGGCTCGGGCGTCAACGACGCGACGGCGGCGCGCGAACTCGGCATGTCCCTGCGCACCTACCGCCGCCGGGTCGCCGGACTGCTCGACACCCTCGACGCCGGTTCCCGGTTCCAGGCCGGGATGCGCGCGGGCGAGCTGGGCCTGAACCGCTGAGCGCACGGGCGACGCCTAATCCGGTTGAGGCCGGGCCCCGCCCCGGGTGAGGATCACCCCCATGTTCTCGCGCAAGCCCCGTCGCCCGAAGTCCCCCGAACTCCTCAAGGCCTGGGACGCCCTGGACGCCGGGGACATCCCCGGCGCCCTGCGCCACCTGCGGTCCGGCACGGACGACCTGCCCCTCGACGAGCTGGCCCTCGTGGTCGCCCGGGCGGCCGGTTCCACCGGCTTCGACGACCTGCGGCAAGCGGCCGACGCCCTCGCCTCCCGTCCCGACCGCCCGCAGGAGCTCTACGACTTCGGGTACGCGTGCGTGGAGCGCGGCGTCGCCTACCTGGCGATACCCGCCCTGCGCGAGGCCCTGCGCCTGCTGCCGGGCTCCAAGGCGGCACTGCGCGAGCTGGTCTCCGCCTACGAGCGCGAGGAGCGGCACGGCGAGGCCGTACAGGTACTGGCCGCGCACGAGGACATCCTCGACGACTGGCCAGACCGCTATCTCCTCGTCCACAACGCCCTCATGTCCGGCGACCTCCCCCTGGCGCGCCGTCAGCAGGCGCTGCTTCCGGACCCGGAGGACCAGCAGTGGCTGCCCACGCAGACCCGTCAGCGCCGCATGCTGGAGCGCGCGGCGAGCGCGGAGGCGGCCGGCGCGCTGGACCGCACGGATCTGCGGGGCTGGCAGTACGTCCTGGGCGGCACCGTCCTCGGCACCCTGTCCCCGTACGGCTTCGGCGCGGGCATGAGCGGGCGGTACGCCTGGCTCCAGGACTCCTACGACCAGTGCCTGCACGGTCTGCTGCGGCTGAAGGCGGTGCTGGCCGCCGCCGGGGCACGGCCCACGTCCGTGTCCCTGCTGCCCGACCGCGGCAGCCGGATCCTGGGCCTGGCAGCGGCCGAGGTGCTCGGACTTCCGGCGGGGCCCTTCGACCCCGAGCGGGCGGACACCGTGGTCGTGGCCTACGACCTGAACGAGGTGAGCCCCGAGGTCATCGGTGGGCTCTTCGAGCGGACTCCCGGCCAGATCCTGTACGAGCACGCCAGTTGCTGGACCGACGCCCCGGCCGTCACCGCGGACAGCGTCACCCTGCTCCACCAGTCCGCGACGGCCCCCTGGGACGGCGTGCTCCGGCAGACGGAGGACGGCGGAGTGGAGCGTACCCCCGCCGACGCCCGCCCCGAGGCCGAGATCGCCGCGGACATCGTCGCCGCCGACCCGGCCCCGGACGAGGGCGACGGCGAGTCACCGGCGGACCCGGACGAACGGCTCACCGCGTTCGTGACGGCCGTACGCGACACCTGGCTCCAGGGCGACCGCGCCCACCTGCCGTCCTCGGGCCCGGTGCCCAGCTCCCGCTTCCTGTGAGCGGGGCCGCGCGCCGGTAGCTCGCAAGCGTGCGCAGCGGTTCCTTGCCCTGTCGCGTGCCGGTCTCCTGGTCGACGAGGGTGACCGCGCAGCGCACCGCGAGCTTGGCGTAGCCGAGTTCGGCCCCGTCGATCGTGATGCGGCGCGCGCGGTCCTCGGCATGGGGCTCGGCCGCCCAGCCGTCGCCGCCGACGACGATGTTCGGCCGGAAGCGGCTCATCGGCAGGGGCTCGGCCAGCCGCTGGTCGAGCAGGGCGAGGGAGGACCGGGTCAGCAGGTGCACGGCGCTGCTGTCGGCGTAGCCGGACGTGCCGGGCATCCAGCCGTCGGCGGCGAGGGCGGGCCGGATCAGGGCGAGGCGCGGATGGCGGCGCTGGGTGCGGTAGACACCGTCCTCGCCGATGACCATGAAGCTGCGGTCGTGCGCCAGCCCCGCCGGGGTGAGGAGCGTGTCGCCCACCGACGTGCCCGCGCAGCCCTTGACGGGGTAGCGGACGAGTTCCAGGACCTCGGCCATGTGCCGCCTCCTCCGGTCGGTGGCCAGGCTGCCACGCGCCGGACACACGTCGGCTTCCCACCGGAGGGAACCGCGTCGAGTTCCGGCCATCCGGCGTTGCCACGCTGACCGAGTGTTGGCCATGGCCCTTCCCGTCGATCTCCGCCGCTGCCAGGTGCTCGGACTGGCCGGTACCGCCATCCTCGCGGCAGGCGGTGGCACCGCAGGAGCACTGCCCGTCCGGGACCTCCTCGCGCCGACCTCCGCCGAGGCCGCCCTCGGCCTGATCGGCGTGTACTTCGGCGTCGTCCTGCTGATAGCGGCCTGGGCCCTGCTGGGCCGTCTCCTGCTCGGCGACGGACCGCCCGGACCGCGCGCCCTGCTGGTCACCCTCGCCGTGTGGGCGGCCCCGCTGCTGCTCGCCCCGCCGCTGTTCAGCCGGGACGTGTACAGCTATCTCGCGCAGGGCGCCATGGTGGACGCCCACATCGACGTCTACGCCCACGGGCCGTCCCGGCTCGGCGGTCCCCTCGCCGACGAGGTGGCCCCGCTCTGGCAGCACACGGGAGCGCCGTACGGTCCGGTCTTCCTCGCCCTGGCCGCCGCGCTGTCCGCGCTGACCAGCGGTGAACTGCCCGCGGGGCTCTTCGGGATGAGGCTCGTCGCTCTGCTCGGGGTGGCCCTGATGGCGGCCGCGCTGCCGCGCCTCGCCCGGCACAGCGGCGCCGATCCGGCCGCCGCGCTGTGGCTCGGCGCGCTCAACCCGCTGGTCCTGCTGCACCTGGTCGCCGGCGCGCACAACGACGCCGTCATGCTCGGCCTGCTCGGGCTCGGCCTGGTCGCCGCGCTCGGCCGGTGGCCGGTCCTGGGCGCCGTACTCGTCACCCTGGCCGCCCTGGTCAAGGCGCCCGCGGTGCTCGGCCTGGCCGCGGTCGTCGTCCTCCAGGTGCGGACCGGCCGCCCGCCGGTGCGGGCCGCGGTGACGACCGCGGCGGCCACCGCCGCCACGACGGTCGCCGCGACCGCCGTCGCCGGGACCGGATACGGCTGGATCGGCGCGCTCGACACCCCCGTGTCGCCGCACAACTGGGCGCTCACCAGCCTCCTCGGCCGCGCCACCCGCGCCCTGCTGGAAGGGCTCGGCAGCGACCTGGCACCCCTGGCCGTGCCCGCGTGGCACGCGCTCGGAGCCACCGCGGCCGTGGTCGCCGTCGCGGTCATCTGGCTGCGCCTGGGACCGCGCCCGGTGTACGCGCTCGGCCTGAGCCTCGCCGCCGTGGCCGCCTTCGGTCCCGCGATCCGCCCCTGGTACGCCCTGTGGGGCCTGTTCCTCATCGCCGCCGCGGCGCCCAGCGCCTCGGTGCGGCACCGGGTGGCCACCGTGACGGGCGTCCTGGCGCTCGCCACCCTGCCCAGCGGGGGCCCGGCGGACGCCGGCCAGCTGGTGCTGGCCGTCTCCGGCGGGGTGCTCGCGCTGGTCGTGCTGTTCCAGGCCCACCAGGCGGAACTCGCGCCGGCCTGGGGGCGTACCGCATGAGACTGCCCCGCACCGGCCGCGGACGGCTGCCGCTCGCGCTGCTCCTCGTCGCGGCCGTGACGGTGTTCACCGCCACGGTGCCGCTGCTGCGCGACTGGTTCGACCTGCGCGTCTACCACGGCACCGTGGACAGCTGGGTCCACCACGGCGGACGCATCTACGACTACCTGGTCCCCGGCACGACGTACGGCTTCACCTACCCGCCGTTCGCCGCCGTGGTCATGCTGCCCATGGCGCTGCTGGAGCTGCCCGCCGCCGTCGTCGTCGCCCTGCTGCTCAACCTGGCCGCGCTGGCCGTGGTCGTGCGCGTCCTGGCCGGCCGGGACTGGCGGCGCCCCGGCTGGTTCGGCTGCGTCCTCGGCCTGTGCGCCCTCGCCGTGTTCGAGCCGCTGCGCGACACGTTCAGCTTCGGCCAGGTCAACGTGGTGCTGCTCGCCCTGGTGCTGACCGACGCCTGGCTCCTCGCCACCGGCCGGGAACGCCGGGCGGGTTACGGCATCGGCCTGGCCGCCGCGATCAAGCTCACGCCCGCCGTCTTCATCGGCCTGCTCCTGCTGGCCCGCCGCCGGCGGGCGGCCGGGGTGGCCACGGCCGTGGCCCTCGGCGCGACGGCCCTGGCGGCCTGGGTGACCCCGGACGCCTCCCGCTTCTACTGGACCCGGGCCCTGTGGGACACCACCCGTATCGGCCGCCCGGAGTACGTCTCCAACCAGTCCCTCCAGGGTGTCCTGGCCCGGCTCGGCGAACCGGACCGCGCTGTGTGGGCGGTCGCCGTGCTGCTGGTGCTGGGCGTGTGGGCGTGGCGGGCGAGCCGGGCGGTCGCCGCGGAGGAGTGGATCACGGCCTTCGCCCTGACGGGCCTGACGGCGTGTCTGATCAGTCCCGTCACCTGGGTGCACCATCTGGTGTGGCTGCTGCCCTCGTTCGCCGTGCTGATCCGCGCCGGGCATCCGCGCACCGCGGGCGCCCTGTACGCGGTGCTGTGCACCAGCGTGGTGTGGCTGTGGTCCGGCGACCCCTCCGGCATCGACGGGTTCCTCGGCTCCAACGCCTACGTCTGGATCACGCTCGGTCTGCTGCTGTGGCTGCCGGTGGGTCAGCTCCCCGCCGGGCGGCCCGTCCCGAGCCGCAGCACGACCGAGACGAGTCCGGCGCCGAGCGCGGCGGCAGCCGCCACCAGCCCGGCCTCGGCCCAGCCGGGCCCCTCGTCCGCCGGCGCCGTGACGGCTGCCGCGGACACCGGCTCGGACACCGGCTCGGACACCGGCTCGGACACCGGTTCGGGCCCCGGCCGGGGCCTGGCCCGCAGCGCGTCCAGCGAGCCGACCGGATCGACCCGCCCCGCCGCGGCGAACCCCCAGTCCAACAGCGCTCGCGCCTCCTCGTAGACGGCCCGTGCGCCGCCCCGCTGAGGGTTCATCACCGTGACGACGAGGGTCCGGTCCCCCTGGCGGGCGGCGGTGACCAGCGTGTGGCCGGCCCGGCTGGTGTAACCGTTCTTGACGCCGATCAGGCCGGGGTAGGGGGCGACCCCGTCGGCACCGGTCAGCAGCCGGTTGGTGTTGCGGATGGGGTACGACCATCCGCCGCGGCCCGGGAACCTGGCCTCGACGGTGGCGCAGTACCGTGCGAAGTCCTTGTTGCGCAGCCCGGCCCGGCCGAACACCGCGAGGTCGTAGGCCGAGGACACCTGGCCCGGGGTGTCGTAGCCGTCCGGCGACAGCACCCGGGTGTCGAGGGCGCCGAGCGCCCGGGCCTTGGCCTGCATCCGGGCGGCGGTGGCGCGCCAGCCGCCGTTGAGCCGTGCCAGGACGTGCACGGCGTCGTTGCCGGAGTTGAGGAACACCCCGTTCCACAGATCGGAGACCCGGTAGGTGCGTCCCTCGGCGACCCCGACCATGCTGCTGCCCGCGCCGACGCCCGCCAGTTCCTCCTCGTCGACGGTGTGCCGGATCCCGCCGGGCAGGGCGGGCAGCACCGTGAGGGCGAAGAGCGCCTTGAGGGTGCTGGCGGGCGGCAGCCTGCGGTGCGCGTCGTGCGCGGCGAGCACCTCGCCGGTACGGGCGTCGGCGACCACCCACGACAGTGCGGAGACCCGGGGCACCCCGGGCGCCCCCGCCCGCGGCCGCACGTGCGTACCGGCACGTCGCAGCAACGACGCCTGCGGCACCTGCGCCACCCGCGTCCGCTCCGTCCCACCGGGCCCCGGGTCACCCCGCTCGGCCGCCGCGGTGGGTGCGAGCCCCCACAGGCCCGCCACGCAGAGCGCGCAGGCCGAGACGCTCACCCGGTAAGAGAATCCGATCTTCATATGATCAACGTAGGAAGTGCTCGGCGACACACCGCGCTGCCCGGACGGAGCGTCGCCCGCGAGCACCCGGATGCCGCACGCTTGCGCTCCCGGTCGGTCAGGCGGGACCCGCGGGCAGCGTTGGCTGGATCCGGCGCAGGAAGGTGGCGTTGTCGGGTGTCTCGCGCATCCGCTGGAGGAGGGTGTCCAGCGCGTCCTTGCCCTGCAGGGCCCGGCGCAGGCCGCGCACGGCGGTCAACTCGGCCGGGGTCAGCAGCAGTTCCTCGCGGCGGGTGCCGGAGGGGTTGAGGTCGACGGCCGGGAAGACACGGCGGAAGGCGAGGTCGCGGCTGAGGCGCAGCTCCATGTTGCCGGTGCTCTTGAGCTCCTCGAAGAAGTAGTCGTCGGCCCGTGAGCCGGTCTCGACCAGGGCGGTGGCGAGGATCGTCAGCGAGCCGCCCTCCTCGGTTGCGCGGGCGGCGCCGAAGAAGCGCTTCGGACCGATCAGCGCGGAGGCGTCGACGCCCCCGCTGAGGGTGCGGCCACCGGCGGCGGCCGCGTTGTTGTGCGCCCGGCACAGCCGGGTCAGCGAGTCGAGCAGGATCACCACGTCCTCGCCCGCCTCGACGAGCCGCTTGGCCCGTTCGATGACGAGTTCGGCGAGCGCGATGTGCTCCCTGGGCGCCCGGTCGAACGTCGAGGCGTACACCTCGCCGCGCACGGAGCGCCGCATGTCGGTGACTTCCTCGGGGCGTTCGTCGAGCAGCACCACCATCAGGCGGGCCTCGGGGTGGTTGCCGGCGACCGCGGCGGCGATCTGCTGGAGCAGGACCGTCTTGCCGGTCCTGGGCGGGGCCACGATCAGCCCGCGCTGGCCCTTGCCGACGGGCGCGATCAGGTCGGCGACGCGTCCGGTGAGCCCGGCCGCCGGGTGTTCCAGGCGGATCCGC
The DNA here is from genome assembly GCF_023544665.1 of Streptomyces sp. YS415. Lineage (GTDB taxonomy): Bacteria > Actinomycetota > Actinomycetes > Streptomycetales > Streptomycetaceae > Streptomyces. The sequence continues at coordinate 115,327 of NZ_JAMJFL010000007.1, read as the reverse complement.
TCGCTCGGGTGCAGCGGCGTCAGGTCGCCGAAGCGCCGGCGGTCGCGTTCGGGTGCGCGGCCGTTGAGGCGGGCGACCTCGGCGAGGGTCCGCCGGTCGCCTCGTACGCCTTCGACGAGGTCGCCCTTGCGCAGGCCGTGGCGGCGGATCAGGGCGGGGGAGACCTGGAGGTCGCCGGCGGCGGCCAGCAGGCCGGCGGCGCGCAGGTGCCCCTTCCCGCCGGAGTCGATGTCGAGCACACCGGTGACGGTCTGGGGGGTGGTCTTCTGGACGGGGGGTTCGAGTGTGGTGGTCATGGTGGGTGTCCTCTCGCGGACGTACGGCATGAGACATGCAAGGAAGGGGGATGCCGCGAGAACGGGGCGGACAAGCGCCTCCGCGCGGCGGGAAACAGCACCTCGGGTACGACGGAACCGCTGGTCACGAGGTGGTGAGGAAGCCGGTACGAACCGGCTGGCTGAAGGAGAACTGGCACCGGCGCCCGAGACGGGGCGTACACAAGTGCTGACAGGACGGTACCACGCCGGTTCGGCGCGTGGCGAGGGTTCCGTGGAGCAGGGGAGGTGCGGCCGGGCGGGCCGCCGGATGGTCACTCCTGCTTGGGTCAACGCGGTGACGCCCTCGTCTGTTCCGCGCGTGGCGGACGGCGAGGGCGTCACGGACGTCGGTCGGCCAAGGGGCCGGGGACTCAGGCGGAACGGGCCTCCGCGTCCTCGGCGATCTGCTCGAACTGCGCGGCCATGGCGGCCTGGAGCGCCTGGGCGGCCGACAGGGGGCGGACCATGACGGTGAACTCGTCGATCAGGCCGTCCTCGTTGACGTGGAGGAAGTCGCAGCCCTGGATCTCCCGGTCGCCCACCCGGGCGGTGAAGACCAGCGCGTGGTCCCGGCCGCCCGCGTCGTCGATCTCCCGGATGTAGCGGAAGTCCTCGAAGACCCGCGCCACCCCGCGCAGGATCGCGGCCGTGAGCGCCTTGCCGGGGTACGGCTTGAACACCACCGGGCTGGTGAAGACGACGTCCTCGGCCAGCAGTGCCTCGGCGGCGTCGAGGTCCCATGCCTCGATCGCCTCGCGGAACGCCTTCATCGCGGCCTCCATAGTCAACTTTTTGAGTAGGTGCGGAAGAGATTAATCACCCCCTGCTAGCGTTGTCCACATGTCGCTGAAGTACGCCGTCCTGGCCGCCCTCATGGAGGGGGAGGCGTCGGGATACGAGCTGTCCAAGGTGTTCGACGTGTCGTTCGCCAACTTCTGGGCCTCGACGCCCCAGCAGCTCTACCGGGAGCTGGAGCGCCTGACGCAGGACGGTCTGATCGAGGCCCGGGTGGTGCAGCAGGAACGGCGGCCCAACAAAAGGATGTTCACGCTGACCGAGGCGGGCCGGGAGGAACTGGGCTCTTTCGCCGCCGAGCCGGTACGCCGTCCGGCGGCCCTGCGCGACGAACTCATGATCAAGATCCAGGCAATGGACGACTCGGACCCCGGCCCCGCCCGCGCGCTGATCGAGGAGCGGATGAGCTGGTCGAAGGGCAAACTCGCCCGCTACGAGCGGGTGCGCGAGCGGCTGCTGGCCGGGCGGACCGAGGCGGAGTACCTGCGGGGGAGCGACCGCGTCGGGCCGTATCTCACCCTGCTCGCCGGTATCGACTACGAGCGCGCGAACCTGGGCTGGTGCGAGCGCGTTCTCGCCGTGCTGAAGCAGCGGGCTCCTCTAGGCTGACGCGGATGTTCAGCCCCGAAGGCCCCTCCCTGCGCGAACTCGCCGTCCAGGCGCTGTCGTCCGTCGAACGCGGCTACGACCTGCTCGCCCCGAAGTTCGACCACACCCCCTTCCGCACTCCCGACTCGGTGCTCGACGCCGTCGCCGCGGCACTGGAGCGGAAGGGACCCTTCGACACCGGGCTCGACCTGTGCTGCGGCACCGGTGCCGGGATCGACGTGCTCACGCGCGTGTGCCGACGCGGCGTCGTCGGGCTCGACTTCAGCGCGGGCATGCTCACGGTCGCCCGCGAGCGCACCCGCCCGGCCGGCGGGCCGCCGGTGTCCCATGTCCGCGCGGACGCCCGCGCCCTGCCGTTCGCGCCCGCCTTCGATCTCGCGGTGAGTTTCGGCGCGTTCGGGCACTTCCTGCCGCGCGAGCTGCCCGGCCTGTTCGCGCAGGTGCACTCCGTCCTGCGGCCCGGCGGGGCGTTCGTCTTCCCGGTCGTCGCCCCGCCCCGGCCCGGATCGCGGGCGTACTGGATGCTGCTGGGCTTCGACGCGGTCATGCGGGTCCGCAACGCCGTGTGGCGCCCGCCGTTCGTCATGTACTACCGGGCGTTCCGGCTGGGCGAGGTGCGCCCGGAGCTGGAGCGCGCCGGATTCTCCGTGACCCTGGAACCCCTGCCCGGGTTCGGCCGGCGGCCGGACGGGAGCCCCAGGGTCCGGATGATCGTGGCGCGCCGGCTCGAGGGCGGCCCCGCTCAGACGGCCGCCGGCAGCGTGAACTCGTAGACCAGCGCGTCCTGCGGGGCGTCCACGACCAGTTCGGTGATCTCCAGCGGACGGGCGTACTGGTCGTGCACGCGGCGCGTGACCCGTACCGACGGGGCGCCCGGGAGCGGGGTGATGGAGTCCCGGTGGTGCAGGGTCAGGCCCGCCTTGCGCATCCAGTCGTAGGTGCGGCGCAGTTGGGCCGAGGTGGAGCCGTCCGCGCGGTCCCGGTAGCGGGCCAGTTCCTCGACCTCGGCCAGCGCCACGGCGGAGAACGACGTGACGGCCGTACGGCGGCCGCCCCCGTCGGCGTCCGCGGACTCGTAGCGGTGCACGAGGGTCCGGCGGTGCGGGGCGAGGCCCAGGGCCTCGGCATGGCCGGGCGGGGGAGTCTCCCAGGTCACCGTCGCGCGGTCGGCGGCGCCCGGATCGGCCGCCCGGGCACCGACCGGGAAGGTGAGCGCCGCCGGATTCTCGACCGGCAGGCCGGGCAGGGTGGCGTGGCTGCCGCGCCGGTCGGTGGCGACCAGGCCGTCGTGCCGCAGCACCTCCAGCGCCTGCCGTACGGTCTCCCTGCTGACCCCGAAGTGCCGCGCCAAGTGCCGCTCGCCGGGCAGCCGTTCGCCGGGCGGGATCGTGCCGTCGCGCAGCTCGCCGAGCAATTGCGTCGCGATCCGCCAGTAGAGGGGCTGTGCCTCGGTGGGCGAGTGGTCGTGCGGGGTGGTGCGGGCCATGCCGCGCCCTCCTGTTGGTGACGTGCCGTAGCCGTGCCGACTCATTGCGCCACCAGATCTACCATTGGTCTAAACCAGCAGGGAAGGCCGTCGGGCCGGTTCGGCCGAAACCGGCCCACGGACCGCCCCACGCCTCAGGCGTACGACCGCAGCCAGCGCATCTTGGCCGCATCGTGGTACGGCCCGCCGCCCTCGTGGTCGTTGAACTCGTACACCTCGATCGCCTTGTTCTCGTGCGCCCAGGAGTTGTAGGCCGCGAAGACGGTCGAGGGCGGACAGGTCTGGTCCTCCAGGGCGGCCGAGAACAGGGCCGGGGCCGTGCCGCGGGCCGCGAAGTGGACGCCGTCGAAGTAGGAGAGCGTGCGCAGCACGTCCTCGCCGCGGCCGCGGTGCGTCTTGAGGTAGAGGCCTATCTCGCGGTACGGGTGACGGTCGGTCAGCGTCGCCGCGCGGGGGTAGTCGCACAGGAACGGCACGTCCGGGGCGACGGCCGTCAGGTCCGGCACCAGACCGCCCACCGCGATCGTGATCCCGCCGCCCTGGCTGGCGCCCAGCGCCACGGTCCGCGAGGCATCCGTCAGCGGATGCGAACGGGCCGCCTCCACCGCCCGCACCGCGTCGGTGAAGACCCGCCGGTAGTAGTAGTTCTCGGGCGCGTCGACACCGCGCGTCATGAATCCGGGGTACGCCGGGGCGCCGCCCACCGGGTCCGCCGTACCGCCGCCACCGCCCCAGGCGCTGCCCTGGCCGCGGGTGTCCATCACGAAGTGCGCCCGGCCCGTGGACGCCCACAGCAGATGCTCGTGCGGCAGCCCGCGCCCGCCCCCGTACCCGACGAACTCCACCACCAGCGGCACCGGCTCCTGCGCCGCCGCGGGCAGCGTCAGCCAGCCCTTCACCGGATGACCGCCGAATCCGGCGAAGGTCACGTCGTACACCGTCACCGTGGCCAGTCCGGTGTCGACCGGCTCGAAGCGGGCGTCCAGATCGTGCGCGCGGGCCTCCTGGAGCGTCTTGGACCAGAAGGAGTCGAAGTCCTCGGGCGCGACGGAATCACTGCGGTACTCACGCAGTTCGTCGAGCGGAAGGTCGAACAGGGCCATGAATGACCGCCTTCGGGGAGGAGGGCTTGCGGATGATCACACGGTACGGCGGTGATCGGACCTTTCGCCAGATCAATCCCCGGGTACGCGTCCGGCGCCGACGCCCTGGCACGTCCCTCGACGGCCCCGTCGCAGGGGCGGAAGCGCTGGTCAGCGAGGGCGAGTTGACGGTCGTGCCTGCCGGGCGGAAGGTCGCCGAGGGCGGGGCCGCGGTCCCCGGTGGTCGGGTCACCGCGGCGTCGGCCCGCGGTCAGGCGTCCCGTCGGCTCCACTGCGGCTCGATCCGGGCCCACTCGCGCTCCCACTCCGTGAGCCGCCGCGCGATCGAGGCGCGGCGGAACAGGGCGTGGCCGAGGAGGGCCAGGCTCGCCGCCGCGGCCGTCGCGCAGACGCCGATCGTCACGGTGTGCTGCCAGACCGTCGCCTCGGTCGTCGGCGGCGGGACGCTGCGGCCCGCGGAGTCGAGCCACACGTCGACCCGGTCACCGGGGTGCGTGCCGGCCGGGACCAGGGCCGTGTCCGTGCGACGTGTGCCGTCCAGGCCGGTCCAGCGCACCGTCACCCGCTGCTTGCGCCCGGTGCTCTGCACGGTGGGGAGGGATCCCGGGTCCCGCCCGGTGACCTCGGCGCGGATCCGGTGGCGGTCGGCATGCTGGGCCGCCGCCGTGGCCCGGGCGTCGTCATGGGCCCACCAGCCCGCCGCCACCCCGGCCGACGGCGCGGCCACGAACACCAGGACGGCCACCACCGCGACCGCCCACGCCTCCACCACATCGGACCGGCGCCGCAGCGGGTTGTCCCGCCGGCGCCGGCCGGGCGCTTGTGTCTTCACATCGGCCGGGTACCCGCACACGCGCGCGGAAGTCAGCCGAAGCGTTCGATGCGGATCCGGTCGACCGGCTGGCCCGCCTCCACGAGCAGCCGCGAGGCGTGCTCGGCGAACCCGTTGGAGCCGCACACATAGGCCTCCCACCCGCCGGGCGGCCGCTGGGCCAGGAGCGGCGCCACGTGCGCGGCCGACAGACGGCCGACCGGCACACCGTCGGGTGCGCTGCGCGTGAACACGGGCGTCGTCTCGGCGCCGTACTCCCGCGCGTAGATCAGCTCCTCGGGGCTGCGCGCCGACACCAGCAGCCGCAGCGGCATGTCCAGGCCGCGCGCACGGTGGTGGCGGACCATCGACATCAGCGGGACGACCCCGGATCCGGCGCCGATCAGCAGCGCCGGCCGGTCCCCGGGCCAGGCGAAGAAGCCGCTGACCGGGCCGCGCACCTCGACCCGGTCGCCGGGCCGGGCGACGGTGTGGAACCAGCCGGAGACCTCGCCGCCCTCGACATGGTCCAGGGTCAGCTCGATGTGCCCGGAGTCGTCGGGCGCGGACGCGATCGAGTAGTGGCGCTGGGCCGCGTAACCGTCCTCGGCGGTCAGCCGCAGCATCAGATGCTGGCCGGGCACATGTCCCGCCCAGGCGGGCACCGCGAGCCGGACGGTGGCCGCGTGCGGGGTCTCGCGCCGGATCTCGGCGACAGTGGCGGTCTGCCACGCCGTCGCCGTCTCCTGGTTCACCGCGATGCGGCCGGGCACGGCGAAGCGGGGCGGGGGAGTGAAGGTCTCAGTCACCGGAGTACCGCTGCTCCTCCCACGGGTTGCCCCGCTCGTGGTAGCCGTTCTGCTCCCAGAAGCCCGGCTCGTCGTGGTCGAGGATGCGCAGGCCCGCGATCCACTTGGCGCTCTTCCAGAAGTACAGATGCGGCACCAGCAGCCGTGCCGGTCCGCCGTGCTCCGGGGCGAGCGGTTGCCCGTCGTACTCCCAGGCGATCCAGGCGCGTCCGCCGGTGAGGTCCGCGAGCGGGAGGTTCGTGGTGTACCCGGTGTGCGAGTAGGCCACGGCATGGGTGGCGGAGGCATGGGGCCGGACCGCACTCAGGAAGGCGTCCAGGGAGACGCCCCCGAACCGCACCCCGAACTTCGACCAGCTCGTCACACAGTGGATGGCGCCCTCGTACACCGACCCGGGCAGCGCGTGCGCCTCGTCCCAGTTCCAGGTGCGGGGCCGCTCGACCAGACCGTCGACGCGGAACGTCCACTCGGCGGCCGCGAGATCCGGTGTGACCTCGGCGGACAGGACGGGCCAGTCGTCGCCGGCGTCGTACTGGCCGGGTGGCAGTCCGGGGTCGGGGACGCGCGGGCGTCCGGTGAAGCCTCGGGTGACGTTCATGCGGGTGGTGCCTCCAGACCGCCGTGCGCGACGGCCGTGATCAGTACGTTGCTCATTCAACCGTACTGGTCCGACGGGGCGGGAATAGCCGTCCGCCGATCTTGATTGGTTTCTGTGGCGGCGAAGGTTTCCGTGGCGGCACAGGAGAGAGGGAGCAGATGTCCGAGGCGTACGAGCAGGTCCTCGACAACCCGGCCTGGGCCGCGCTGACCGGCCCGCAGGCCCCGCTGGCCGAGCAGCGGGGCCGGGTCCTGCGCTACCCCGCCGAGGTGGCGCCCTGGGTGGCGGTTCCCGAGGACCCGGAGCCCGCCGACTGGGCCGACATCGCCGCCCTCGCCGGTCCCGGCAACGAGGCCCTGCTGATCGGCTTCCGGGGTCCGGCGCCCGAGGGCTGGGAGACCGTCTTCCGCGCCGAGGGCGTGCAGCTCGTCGGCCCGGACGTGGCCGGCGCGCCGGACCCGGAGGCGGTCCGCCTCGGCCCGGCCGACGTGCCCGAGATGCTCGACCTGGTCGCCCGCACCCGTCCGGGACCGTTCCGGGCCCGCACCCTCGAACTCGGCACTTACCTGGGCATACGCCGGGACGGCAAGCTGGTCGCCATGGCGGGGGAGCGGCTGCGGCCGCCGGGCTGGACGGAGATCAGCGCGGTGTGCACCGACCCCGCCGTCCGGGGCCAGGGCCTGGCCGGACGGCTGGTGCTCGCCGTCGCCCACGGCATCCAGGAGCGCGGCGAGAAGCCCTTCCTGCAGGCGGCCGCGGACAACACGGGCGCGATCCGGCTGTACGAGACCCTGGGCTTCCGGCTGCGCCGCAGCACCGTCTTCCTCGGCACCCGCGTCCCCGGCGACCTGCTGGAACCGGTGGCCTAACCGGCGTTGTAGCGCACCAGGTACCCGGCGAACCGCCGCAGATCCTCGTCCGGCCAGTCGGCCAGCCGCTCCCGCACGACCTCCCGCCGCCGCTCGGTGACCTGGGCGAGGAGCCGCCGCCCCGCGTCCGTCAGGTGCAGCACCTGCACCCGGTGGTCGTCCGGATCGAGGCTCCGCCCGATGAGCCCGTCGCGCTCCAGGCCTGCCACCTGGCGGCTCACCGTGGACTTGTCCAGGGCGTAGTGCGCCGCGAGGTCGGTGGCCCGGCAGCCGCCGCTCTCCTCCAGATGGCCGAGCAGGGTGTACGAGACCAGCGACAGCTCGGGGTGCATACGTCCGGCCGAGGCCCGGGCGCGGCGGGCGAAAGCCGTCATCTCGCGCTGGATGGTCTCCACGGCCGGGTCCGGAACGTCCCTCGTACTCATGGTTGCAGAGTACAACTCGGCAGACATCGGCGGTGATCACTGGATAAGCTGACCGCCGTCCGCGGAGCGTCCCGGACGTGTCGCACCGAGGGGGTGAGACCCATTACCGCAGTGTCAGGTCGGGTGCTCTCCCCGCGCGTCGGTGCCGTCGCCGCTCGCCGGTGACTCGAGGAGCGCCCTTCGGATCCCGAAAGGCCCCCCTTGACTTCCCCTTCCCTCTCCCGTGACGCCGTGGTCGCCGCGCTGCGCGCCGCGGGCTGTGTCTTCGCCGAGGACGAGGCGCGGCTGCTGTTGAGCGCCGCCGCCTCGGACGCCGAACTCGCCGCCCTGGTGGACCGGCGGGCGGCCGGCCATCCCCTCGAACTCGTCCTCGGCTGGGCCGAGTTCCGCGGACTGCGCATCGTCGTCGAGCCCGGGGTCTTCGTCCCCCGCCGCCGTACCGAGTTCCTGGTCGAGCAGGCCCTGGCCCAGGTCCCGGACGCCCGGGTGGTGGTGGACCTGTGCTGCGGCTCGGGCGCCGTCGGCGCCGCCCTCGCCGCGGCGCTGGGCCCGGTCGAACTGCACGCCGCCGACATCGACCGGGCCGCGGTGCGCTGCGCCCGCCGCAACGTCGCCGCGTACGGCGGTCAGGTGCACGCCGGTGACCTGTTCGGGGCGCTGCCCGCGGCCCTGCGCGGCCGGGTCGACATCCTCGCCGCCAACGTCCCCTACGTACCCACCGGCGAGGTCGCCCTCCTGCCCGCCGAAGCTCGCGACCACGAGCCGCTGACCGCCCTCGACGGCGGGGCCGACGGGCTGGACCTGCTGCGCAGGGTCGCCGGCGAGGCGGCGCGCTGGCTGGCGCCGGGCGGCTGTCTGCTCGTCGAGACCAGCGAGCGCCAGACCGCGGCCGCCGTCGAGGCCTTCACCCGCGGCGGCCTGACAGCCCGCCCGGCGGTGTGCGAGGAGCGGTACGCCCAGGTCGTGGTCGGTACGGTCCCTTCGCGCCGGCCGGCGCGTCCGTGGCCCCACGCACCGGAAGGGAGGGACGCGGTCCTCCCCGCCGTGAGCGGCGCCACCGCCCTTGCCGAACCGGCCTGTCCGGGGTTTAACCCGGCCGCACCACCCGCGCGATGAGCAGGGCGACGTCGTCGGAGTTGTCGGGCTGGTGCAGTGTGCGCAGCAGGAGGTCGCAGACCTCCTCCAGCGGGCGGTCGGGGCCGTCGAGGAGGTGCAGCAGCGCGTCGAGGCGTTCGTCCAGCGGGTGCCGGCGGGTCTCGACGAGGCCGTCGGTGTAGAACACCAGCCGGTCGCCGGGCTCCAGCGTCACGGTGGTGGTGGAGAAGGCCACTCCGCCCACTCCGAGCGGTGCCCCGGTGGGGAGTTCGAGCAGCTCCGGGGCGTGGCCGTCGCGCAGCCGGACCGGGGGCAGATGCCCGGCGTTGGCGATCCTGCATTGCCGCAGCCCCGGGTCGTGGACCGCGTACACACAGGTGGCGATGGAGTGGTCCAGGCCCTCCGTGGTCCGGTCCAGGTGTTCCAGCAGCCGGGCCGGGTCGAGGTCGAGGGAGGCGAGGGTGTTGGTCGCGGTCCGCAGCCGGCCCATGGTGGCGGCGGCGCTCACCCCGCTGCCCATCACGTCACCGACGACCAGCGCGGTCTTGCCGCCGTCCAGCGGGATCACGTCGAACCAGTCGCCGCCGACCTCCGCCGTGGCGCCCGCGGGCTGGTAGCGGGAGGCGACCTCCAGACCGCCCGTCCTCGGCGGATGGCTCGGCAGCAGACTGCGCTGGAGAGTGAGGGCGGTGTTGCGGGCGTTCTGGTACCAGCGGGCGTTGTCGATCTGCACGGCCGCGCGGGCCGCCAACTCCCGGGCCAGCAGCAGATCGTCGTCCCCGAAGGGCAGGGGGTTGGTCATCCGCTTCAGGTCGAGGGAGCCCAGCACCTCCCCGCGGGCGATCAGCGGCACGGCCAGATAGGAGTGCACCCCCGCGCGGGCCAGCTGCTCGGCGGCCTCGGGTGAACGGGCGATGCGGGGCAGGTCCGCGGGCCCGACCTCGGCCAGCATCACCGGGCTGCCGGTGCGCACGCACTCCGTGACCAGCCGGTCGGAGGCGTACCGCGCGATCTGCCCGGGCGGATCGGCGGCCTCCAGCGCCTCCGACGGATGCTCCGCCTTGACGGCCAGGGCGCGGATCACGGCCGGCTCGGTGGGGCCGAGGATGCTGCGCCTGCCCTCCACCACCGCCTCCAGCAGATCCACGGCCGCGATGTCGGCGAGTTCGGGCACGGCGACATCGGCCAGTTCGCTCGCCGTGCGGTCAAGATCCAGTGTCGTGCCGATACGGGCGGACGCGTCGGCGATCACCGCCAGGCGCCGGCGGGCCGCCTCGGCCTCGACCTGCGCCCGGTGCTGCTCGGTGACGTCCACGACCATGCAGACCGCGCCCAGCACGGTGCCGAGCGCGTCCTCGAGCCGGTACAGCGACACCGACCAGGCGTGCTCCTCGTCCGGATCGGCCGGAGTGCGTCCGACGAGCGCCTGATCGACCAGCGCCGCCCCGCTCTCCAGCACCCGCCGCACCGCGGACTCCAGGGCGTCGGTGTCCAGATCGGGCAGGACCTCGGGGACGGTACGGCCCAGGTGCTCCTCGGCCGGTATGCCGTTGATCCGCTCCAGCGCGGGATTGACGGAGACGAACCGCAGGTCGGTGTCGAGGACGGCGAGACCGGTCGGCGACTGCGCCACCATCCGGGTGGAGAGCGCGACGTCCCGCTCCAGCCGCCGCACGGTCGACTGGTCGGCGGCCAGGCCGAGCGCGTACACGTCGCCCCGGTCGTCCAGCAGCCGCTGGTTGCGGAACTCCACCAGCCGGGTGCTGCCGTCCTTGTGCCGGATCGGGAAGGCCCCGGCCCAGCTCTCGCCGGTCTCCAGGACATCGGCGAACAGCTTCACCACCAGGTCGAAGTGCTGTTCGTGGATCATCAACCGCGCGGCGGACCGGCCCAGCGCCTCCTGCGCGGAGTAGCCGAAGAGCTCCTCGGCCTGGGGGCTCCACAGCACGATCCGGCCCTCGGTGTCCAGGACGACGGAGGCCACGCCCAGCACATCGAGCAGCCCGGTGGGCCGCACAGGCCCCCGCACCGGCTCACCATCCCGGGCCGGGGGCGGCGTGGGGGAGTGCACGGCTTCGTTGCCGGGCACCGATGCGTGGTTCTCGGCCGCGGGTGCTCCGGGGCGCTGCGTGGCCTCGTCACCTCGGGCCGGGGGTGGCGTGGGGGAGTGCACGGCTTCGTTGCCGGGCACCGATGCGTGGTTCTCGGCCGCGGGTGCCCCGGGGGCGTGCATGGCCTCGTCAGCTCCGGCCGGAGGCGGCGCTGGAGCGTGCCCGGCTTCGTCGCCGTAGGGAGTGGGTGGGGTGGGGGCGCGGTCCGGCTCGTCATCCGGCACCGGCTCGTCACCCCCGGCCAGGGGCGGCGTAGGGGCGCGCGCGGGCTCGTCGCCCCGGGCCACGGGAGATCCGGCTGCAGTCATCCCACGCACCGCCTTCGCCCTTCGCGCGACACGCCGCCCCCGTGCCGACTCTCCCAGTTGTACCGCGCTCAACCGTCTCCGCGACCTCTCGCGTCGCTCATCTCCACCATCCCTCAACACGGCGGCGGGCGTCCGGGTGAGCGCCACGAGGACGGCCACCGTCTCGGAGGACGAGGTGCGGGGGACGACCACGACCAGCAGGACTTACCGCCTCGCCCGCGGGTGCCCCGGGCCTTCTCGGGGCTGTGCATCCCGGAATGTGGTGGTTTTCTGGGAGTGCGACACGGTGTCGCGGGGGAACCCGCGCTGTGACGCGGCAAGGCCTCGAGAGGAGCAAGTCACGATGGACACTGAGCGACTGCACCCGGAATCGCACCCGGAATCCGTCTCCGTGGAGCTGAGCGGATGCAGCAAGGAGGACGCCCGGATCGTGTTCGACGCCCTGTGCGCGCACTTCGACTCGGACCGGTGCTCCGACGACGTACCGCAGGACTGGCACGAGAGTCGGCCGACGGTGTGGCTGGGCACCTTCGACGTCTCCGACCCGCGCGCGGGCGAGCGGCCCGAAGGGCGGCTGTCCTCGTCCGTCGAGGCGGACGTACAGGGCGGCTACTGGGCGATCGAGCGCTTCCGCACCACCTTGGACGACCTGTTCACGGTGCATGACCTGAGCACCACCTCCGGTGACCAGGAGCGTGAGCTGCACGTGCGGCTGGAAAGCCGGTGACCTGGGTCTCTTCTTTTGTGCAACTAGTTGCATAAGCCGTGCGCGGTCCTCTACAACAGGGGTGACGACGCCGCGCACGGAGGGGCCCGATGAGCCGTTACCCGCATCTGCTGAACCCGCTCGACCTGGGCTTCACCACCCTGCCCAACCGTGTCCTCATGGGCTCCATGCACGTGGGCCTGGAAGAGGCCGAGCACGGCTTCGAGCGCATGGCCGCCTTCTACGCGGAGCGGGCCCGCGGCGGGGTGGGCCTGATCGTCACCGGCGGCATCGCGCCCAACGACGAGGGACGCCCCTACGAGGGCGGCGCGAAGCTCACCACCGAGGCGGAGGCCGAGCAGCACCGGGTCATCACCGGGGCCGTGCACCGCGAGGGCGGCCGGATCGCGATGCAGATCCTGCACTTCGGCCGCTACGCCTACCACCAGGACCTGGTCGCGCCGAGCCCGCTGCAGGCCCCGATCAGCCCCTTCCCGCCGCGCGAGCTGACCGACGCCGACATCGAGCGGACCATCGAGGACTACGCCCGCACCGCCCGGCTCGCCCGGCGGGCCGGGTACGACGGCGTCGAGATCATGGGCTCCGAGGGCTACCTCATCAACGAGTTCATCGCCGCCCCGACCAACCACCGCACCGACCGCTGGGGCGGCTCGTACGAGAACCGCATGCGGTTCCCGGTAGAGATCGTGCGCCGGGTCCGCGAGGCCGTCGGCGAGGACTTCATCATCGTGTACCGGCTCTCCATGCTGGACCTGATCCCGGGCGGCTCCACGCTCGACGAGGTGATCACCCTCGCCAAGGCCGTGGAGGCCGCCGGGGCGACGCTCATCAACACCGGCATCGGCTGGCACGAGGCCCGGATCCCCACCATCGCCACCTCCGTGCCGCGCGGCGCGTACACCTGGGTCACCAAGCGGCTCATGGGCGAGGTGTCGGTCCCGCTGGTGACCACCAACCGCATCAACACCCCCGAGCTCGCCGAGGAACTGCTCGCCGACGGCTGCGCGGACATGGTCTCGATGGCCCGTCCGATGCTCGCCGACCCGGAGTTCGTGAACAAGGCCGCCGAGGGCCGGCCCGAGGCCATCAACACCTGCATCGGCTGCAACCAGGCCTGCCTCGACCACACCTTCAGCGGCAAGATCACCTCCTGCCTGGTCAACCCGCGCGCCTGCCACGAGACGGAGCTGGTGCTGGCCCCGACCCGGCTGCGCAAGCGGGTCGCGGTCGTGGGGGCGGGCCCGGCCGGTCTCGCCTGCGCGGTGTCGGCCGCCGAGCGCGGCCACGAGGTCACCCTGTTCGACGCCGGCAGCGAGATCGGCGGCCAGCTCAACGTCGCCCGCCAGGTCCCCGGCAAGCAGGAGTTCGACGAGACCCTGCGCTACTTCCGCCACCAGCTCGACGCGCACGGTGTCGACGTACGGCTGAACACGCCCGTCGGGGCAGCCGATCTGGAGGGCTTCGACGAGGTCGTCGTCGCCACCGGCGTCACCCCGCGCACCCCGGACATCCCCGGCGTCGACCACCCCAGCGTCGTCGGCTACCTCGACGTCCTGCGCGACCGGGTGCCCGTCGGGGAGCGGGTCGCGATCCTCGGCGCGGGCGGCATCGGCTTCGACGTCGCGGAGTTCCTCACCGACGGCGGCGACAAGGCGAGCGAGGACCCCGAGACGTACTTCCGGCACTGGGGCGTCGACATGGCGTACGAGGGCCCCGGCGGTCTGGCGGCGCCCGAGCGGCCCGCCCCGCCGCGCACCGTCCACCTGCTGCAGCGCAAGACCAGCAAGGTCGGCGCGGGTCTCGGCAAGACCACCGGCTGGATCCACCGCACCGAGCTCAAGCACCGCGGCGTGCGCATGGTCCCGGGCGTGCGCTACGACCGGATCGACGACGCCGGTCTGCATGTGACCGTCGGCGAGGAGAGCACGGTGCTGGAGGTCGACACCATCGTGCTGTGCACCGGGCAGGAGCCGCGCCGCGACCTCTACCAGGAGCTGGTGGCGGCCGGCCGCAGCGTGCACCTGATCGGCGGCGCGGACGTGGCCGCGGAGCTCGACGCCAAGCGGGCCATCAAGCAGGGCACGGAGGTCGCGGCGGCCCTGTAGGGGCTGTTCCGGGCCGTCCCTAGGATGACGTCATGTCACTCCCGCACGCGATCCTCACCGCCCTGCTCGAAAAGCCGTCCTCGGGGCTGGAGCTGACCCGTCGCTTCGACAAGTCGATCGGTTACTTCTGGTCGGCGACGCATCAGCAGATCTATCGCGAGCTGGGAAAGCTGGAGGCGGACGGGCTGATCCGCGCGCTCGCGTCCGAGCAGCCCGCCCGCGGCCAGAAGAAGCGCTACGAGGTCCTGCCCGCGGGCCGCGCCGAACTGGCCCGCTGGAGCGCCGCCGCCCAGGACCCCAAGCCGCACCGGGACACGCTGCTGCTGCGGCTGCGCGCGGCGGCCGTGGTCGGCACCGAGGGCATCGCGGCCGATCTGCGCCGCCATCTCGACCTGCACACCCGGCAGCTGGCCGAGTACCGGGAGATCGAGAAGCGCGACTTCCCGCCCGGCAAGGACGGCCCCGAGGACCGGCTGCGCCATCTGGTGCTGCGGGCGGGCATCGATCTGGAGACCTTCTGGACCCAGTGGCTCACCCACGCCCTGGCGGAGTTCGCGGAGCTGCCCGGCGCGGAGTCTCAGAGCCGGTAGGGCTTGGCGCGGCGGCGCAGGAACCAGACGGTCGCCGCGGCGCCGACCGCCAGCAGCCCGCCGCCCGCGACGAGTGTCAGCGTGCCGTAGTCCTCGGTGCCGCCGCCCACACCGCCCATGACTCCGCGGGACGGGGAGGCCGTCGGGGAGACGGTGGGCGTGGGGGTCGTGGAGACGACGACGGCCTGGGTGCCCGCCGTCTGGTTGTTGAACGCGCACTGCACGACCACGGTGTACGTGCCCGGGCTGACGTTCGACCAGGCGGCGGACTGCTGGCTGGTCGTGCCCGAGAGCGCCACCTGGCGGCCCTGGGCGAAGTTCGCCTGGCTGCTGGTGAGCAGGGAAGCGGTGCCCCAGCTGCCGGTGGGGCTGGTCTGGCTGCACGTGCTGGTGCTGACCGAGACCGTGTTGCCGCTGGTGCTGACGGAGATCCCGGACTGGGCGGTGGCCGTCGGGGCGGTCAGGGCGAGCGGAAGCGCGGCGACGGCCGCCACGGTCAGCCCCGAGCGGACAATGGGCGATGAGTTGCGCATGTGGACTGCCCTCCAGCGGCACGGTTGGCGGTACATCCCTTGCGCCGCCGAGGGGTCGGGAAAGGCCCGTGCTGCCTCGAGGTCAGCCAACGTCCCCCCGGCCCGGCGCGCATGCGGACCGCACCCGGGCAGGTGACGCGGTCCACCGTCCGGCCCATGGCCGGGCCCCTCACCGGGCCGCGGCGCCCGTGATGACCGTCCGCTCCCCCGAGAAGCCGCCCCACGTCCCGTCGGGCAGCCGCGCCCGCAGCCGCACCCGGTGGCGCACGCCCGCCTCCTCACCCGCGTAGAAGCTGTAGGTGGCCTTCTCGAGCGGTTCGTCGCCGCCGAACGCCACGGAGGTGGCGGGCTTCCCGTCCAGGTGGACCTGGTACTCCGTGACCCGGCCGTCGGCGCGCGGCGGGACCCAGCTCAGGTCGATGTAGTAGGCCCCGTCGCCCTTGTCACGGTGGCTCGTGGCGCGGAAGCCGGCCGGTGCGGTGCCGCGGCCGTCGTCGGTGCCGGGCGTGGTCAGGCGGACGGGCGTGCCCGCCGGGGAGCGGTTGTCGGCGGCGTCCCGGGCGCGGACGGTGAAGGTGTAGCGGGTGCCCGGCCGCAGTCCGGTCACCACGGCCGCGGTCTGGTTCCCGCCCACGCTGTGGATCTTCGTATCGCCCTGATGGATGTCGTACGACACCACCCCGCGGTCGTCCTTCGACGGTGACCAGGACAGCTGGACGGCCCGGCTGCCCACCGCGCGGCCGCGGAGGGCGCCCGGCGCGCTCGGGGCCGAGCGGTCCGCGGCGGCAGCGGCGGGAGTCGTCGCGCGCACCTTCTCGCTGGGCGGTCCGAGCCGGCCGTCGGCGTCCCGGGCGCGCACGGTGAAGGTGTACGCGGTCGAGGGGCGGAGCCGGGTGACATCCACCATGTGTTCGTCACCCGGCACGTCCTTGACCTTGGTGGGGCCGCGATACACCTCGTAGCCGTCGATGCCCCGGCCCGACGCCACCGCGTTCCACATCACGTGCACGCTGGTCGCGCTGCCCGCCTCGGCCGTGACGCCCCTCGGGGCGCCGGGCAGCGGGACCTGCTGCGCCTGTCCCTGGCCGCCGCAGGAGGCGACCAGGGCGAGGGCGCCGCAGAACAGGGCGAGTCGGTGCGGGCGGGCGGGAACCGGAACGCGTCGCACGGCTGAGCCTCCCGTGGGGGAACCCGGGCCGCGCGGAACCTCACGGCCCGGCGCGGCAATGGTCCGGACCAATATGGCGCGGCTGACGCGATCACATCAAGAGGGCGGTGCGGGGTGACCGTTCGCGGCGGTTACGTATGCTGACCTCTCGACGGCTGAACTTCCCAGGGGGATGCGGGAGTTCACGCCGGTGGCGCGGACCGCTGTCGTCGCTGATCCCGCGCCGGCCGTGCGCGGCCGGGAGGACGGGCCGATACGGGCTCGGACTCCCGGCCGCTGCCGGAGAGTCGGTCCCCCCGCCGGACGAGGTGCCCGGGCACCCCGTCTGGCCCCTGAATGGTGGCCGCCCGATCGGCCAGGTACCAGATTGGGCCGAGTGTCCGTCAGTGTCCCCCCGGAGAGGGTTCCTTATCGTGCGTGTCCAGTCGCTGACGCTGGCCGCGGCGAGCGCCGCCCTGCTCGCCCCGACCGCCCTGCCCACCGCCCTGCCCACCGCCGCCCCGCCGCGCGCTGAGGAGCGGCCGGCGGTGCGCCCCGCGGTGCGTCCCGCGATGGGGCCCCAGGGGGGCGTCCGCGCCGCCGAACTGCTGGCCAAGGCGCGCCGGTGCGCCCAGGTCTCCCGCGGGCGCTACCGCACGGACGACGGCCGGTCCCCGACGGTCCCCGTGTGCGCAACCCGGGAGGCCGTCTTCTGGAAGGCCGACCTGGACATCGACTGCGACGGCCGCCCTGGCCGCCGCTGCAACAGCCGTACCGACCCCTGGTTCAGTGACGCCACCGCCTTCACCCAGTCCGACGGCCGCTACCTGGACGCCGAACGCCTCCCGTACGTCGTCGTGCCGGGTCCGAGCCGTGTCTGGGACTACCGGGACCACGGGATCCGCGGCGGCTCGGTGGTCGCCCTCGTGCACCGGGACCGGGTGCGGTACGCGGTCGTCGGCGACGTGGGGCCGCGCGACATCATCGGCGAGGCCTCCTACGCCGCCGCCGAGGCCCTCGGCATCCCTGCCGACCCGCACGGCGGCGGCACGGACTCCGGGGTCACCTACATCGTCTTCAAGGACACCCGGGTGGACCCGATCGAGGACCGCGAGGCCGCCGTGGCGGTGGGGGAGCGCCTGGCGCGCATGTTCGCGCGCGGGCGCTGAGGGCCCGGATCAGACCGCCGACCAGCCGTCGTCCACGGGCAGTACCACGCCGTTGACGTTGCTCGCCGCGTCCGAGGCAAGGAACACGATGGCCGCGGCCTGCTCCTCGGGCCGGGCCAGCCGGCCGACGTTGACGAAGTGCGGGCCGAGCGTCGCCGGCCCGTGGGCTCCCGGCTCGGCGTCGACGACGATGCCGGTCTCGGTGCCTCCGGGCGCGATGGCGTTGGCGCGGATCCCCTTGCCCCGGTACATCACCGCGAGGTTCTTCGTCAGGCCCACCATGCCGTGCTTGGAGGCCGTGTACGCGGCGCCCGCCGCGCTGCCCCTGAGGCCCGCCTCGGAGGCCGTGTTCACGATCACGCCCTTGCCCGCCGCGAGCATGTGCGGCAGCACGGCCCGGGTGAGCTGGAACGGGGCGGTGAGGTTGACCCGGATGACCCGCTCCCACTCCGCGTCGCTCACATCGGCGACCGCCGACATGCGGTCCATGATCCCGGCGTTGTTGACCAGCACGTCCACCCCGCCGAACCGCTCCACGGCGGTGGCCACCACGGCGTCCACGACCGCCCCCTCGCTCAGGTCGCCCGTGACGGCGACCGCGGTGCCGCCCGCCCCCTCGATCTGTGCGACGACGGCCAGGGCGCCCTCGGCGTTGAGATCCGCCACCAGCACCCGGTCGCCCTGCGCGGCGAAGGCCAGCGCCGTGGCCCGGCCGATGCCCGAACCCGCTCCGGTGACGATGACGCCGCGTCCCTCGGTCATGTACTGCTCCCTCCCTGCGCCGGGGCCGAGCGCCCCGTGCGCGCCCACCCTACCGACTTAATGTCTGTCAGTGACATAAAGTAGGCCGTGGTCGTGGTGGAGAATCCCGGGGAGCGATCACCGGACCGGAGGCAGACATGACCGCAGCCCGCACCCGTACGGGGCGACCGCCGCTGACCGAGGAGCGCAAGGCCGAGATCCGGCTGGAGATCGCCCGGGCCGCGGTCGGCCTGTTCGTCGCCCAGGGGGTGACGGCGACCACCGGGGAGCAGATCGGGCAGGCGGTCGGTGTCTCGGCGCGGACGGTGTGGCGCTACTTCCCGAGCAAGGAGAGCTGCGTACGGCCGCTGTTCTCGGCCGGGATCGAGATGATCGCCGAGTCGCTGCGGAACTGGCGTACCGGGGCGCCCCTGGAGCGGATCCTCGACGGCAGCTTCCCGGCCGACCCGGACCCCGCCCACGACACCGTCGGCGCGCTGGTCCGGCTCACCCGCACCGAACCGGCACTGCGCGCCGTCTGGCTCCAGACCTACGACGAGGCCGAGCCGGCCTTCGCGCGGGCGCTCGCCGAGCGGGCCGGACTGCCCGCCGACGACCTGCGCCCGGTGATCCAGGCGGCGATGTTCAACGCGGCCCTGCGGGCGGCCGTGGAGCACCACGCCTGGCACACCGTGGACGCGGCCCCCGACGCGACGGCGACGAGGGCCGAGCTGGAGGCGGCCCTGCGGACGGCCCTGGAGGTGGCCGCCCGCGGCATCGCCTAGGCCAGGCCCGGGCCGCCCCGTCGGTCACACCTTGCGGTAGCTGTACGCCTCCTCCGCGGCCGCCTGTACCGCCGCGAGGTCCGCGCCGGCCGCCGCCGTGACGACCGCGGCGATCGCGCCCTCGACGAAGGGCGCGTCCACCAGGCGCGTGCCGTCCGGGAGTTCGTCGCCCTCGGCGAGCAGCGCCTTGACGGTCAGCACCGCGCTGCCGAGGTCGGTGAGGACGGCCACCCCGGCGCCCCGGTCGACGGCCGCGGCAGCCGCCGCGATCAGCTCGGAACTGGTGCCGAGGCCACCGTCCTCGGTACCGCCCGCAGGGGCCACCGGCACCGAGGTCCCGCCGCCCGCGAGGCTCTTGGCCAGCTCGGCCACCGACGCGGCCACCTCGGCGCTGTGCGACACCAGCACGATCCCGACCCGCTTGTCGTCACTCACCGTTCGCCTCCGCCAGCGCCGCGACGAGCAGGGCCGACGAGGTGGCACCGGGATCCTGGTGCCCGATGCTGCGCTCGCCGAGATAACTCGCCCGCCCCTTGCGCGCCTGCAGCGGCGTCGTGGCCTGTGCCCCCTCCTCGGCGGCGGCCCGCGCGGCGGCGAAACCGTCACCGAGCGCGTCCACGGCCGGCACCAGAGCGTCGATCATCGTCTTGTCGCCCGGCGCGGCACCCCCGAGCGTCATCACCGCGTCCACCCCGGCCCGGAAGGCCTCCGCGAACCGGGTCTCGTCGACCTCGGCCGCCTCCCCGAGCTCCTTGCCGGTGCGCCGCAGCAGCGTCCCGTACAGCGGCCCCGAGGCGCCGCCCACCGTGGAGATCAGCTGCCGTCCGGCGAGGATCAGCACCGCGCCGGGCGTGTCCGGGGACTCCTTGTCCAGGACCGCGGTCACGGCGTGGAACCCGCGCACCAGATTGCTGCCGTGGTCGGCGTCCCCGATCGGCGAGTCGAGGGCGGTGAGGTGTTCCGCCTCGCGGGCGACGGACGCGGCGGTGGCGGTCATCCAGCGGCGGAAGAAATCGGCGTCGAGCACGGGATCTCCTTGCGTGGTAGGTACGTTGACACCCGGGCGCCGCCCGCTCACATGCCCCAGCGCAGCCCGGCCGTCTTCACCGGCGCGTCCCACAGGCGCAGCAGCTCCTCGTCGATCTGGCACAGGGTGACCGAGGCGCCGGCCATGTCGAGGGACGTGACGTAGTTGCCGACGAGGGTGCGGGCCACGGCCACCCCGCGGGCGGCGAGCACCCGCTGCACCTCGGCGCTGAAGCCGTACAGCTCCAGCAGCGGGGTCGCGCCCATGCCGTTGACCAGGACCAGGACGGGGTTGCGCGGGGCCATGTCCTCCAGGATCGCGTGCACCGCGAAGTCGGCGATCTCCCCCGAGGTCATCATCGGCCGCCGCTCCCGCCCCGGCTCACCGTGGATGCCGATGCCGAGCTCCAGCTCACCGGGGGGCAGATCGAAGGTGGGGCTGCCCTTGGCGGGGGTGGTGCAGGCGCTGAGCGCCACGCCGAAGCTACGGGAGTTCTCGTCGACCTGACGGGCGATCGCCTCCACCCGCTCCAGCGGCATGCCCTCCTCGGCCGCCGCGCCCGCGATCTTCTCCACGAACAGGGTCGCGCCGGTGCCGCGGCGTCCGGCGGTGTAGAGGCTGTCGGTGACCGCCACGTCGTCGTCGACGAGCACCTTCGCCACCTGGATGCCCTCGTCCTCGGCGAGTTCGGCCGCCATGTCGAAGTTGAGGACGTCGCCGGTGTAGTTCTTCACGATGAACAGCACGCCCGCGCCACTGTCCACGGCCGCCGCGGCCCGCACCATCTGGTCGGGCACCGGAGAGGTGAACACCTCGCCCGGACAGGCCGCCGACAGCATCCCGGGCCCCACGAACCCGCCGTGCAGCGGCTCGTGCCCCGAACCGCCGCCGGAGACCAGGGCGACCTTTCCGGGCACCGGGGCGTCCCGCCGTACGATCACCCGGTTCTCGACATCAACGGTCAGTTCTGGATGGGCGGCCGCCATACCGCGCAGCGCGTCGGTGACGACGGTCTCCGGGACGTTGATGAGCATCCTCATGGGTGCCTCCTGGTGAGGTGGGCAGACAGCTTCCGGACCGCTGTCGGCAGTATCGACCTTGTGGCGGGGAAGGTCACGTGCGGGGGAGGACCCGTCGGCGCGTGGGGCGGCCCGGCTCAGCCGGCCACCCGCAGCACCAGCTTGCCCGTGGACGTACGGCTCCCCATCAGCCGGTGCGCCCCGGCCGCGTCCGACAGCGGGAACTCCGCGGTGACCGGCAGCCGCACGGTGCCGTCGGTGACCGTGCGGAAGGCCCGCTCGGCGAGCGCGCGCAGCGCCTCCGGTGCCGACCGGGCGAGGGCCAGGACGGAGAAGCCCGCCACCGAGCGGCCCTGGGCGTAGAGCTCGGGCGGGCCGGCCTGCCACGGCTGCGATCCGCTCGCGTTGCCGAAGGACACCAGGCGTCCGTAGACGGCCAGCGCGTCCAGGCCGCGGCGCAGGGTGTCCCCGCCGACCGGGTCGAGGAGCAGGTCCACGCCCCGGCCGCCGGTGGCGCGGCGGACGTCCTCGGGGAAGGTCTCGGCGGTGAACACCGTGTCGTAGCCGTGCCGGCGGGCGTACTCGGCCTTGTCCGCCGAGGAGGTGACGCCGTACACCGCCCCGGCGCCCGCCGCGCGGGCCAGCTGCCCGGCCACGGTGCCGATGCCGCCCGCCGCGCCGTGCACCAGCACGCTCTCCCCGGCGCGCAGCCGGCCCACCTCGTGCACGAGGGCGTACGCCGTCGGCACGACCGTGGGGAGCGTGGCCGCCGTCCGCAGGTCCATGCCCTCGGGGAGCGGGAAGACGGCCGCCGCGTCGGCGACGACCACCTCGGCGTAGGCGCCGCCGTCGACGAGGGCGGCGACCTCCTGCCCCGGCCGCAGGCCCTCGACGCCCTCGCCGACGGCCCTGATCCGCCCGGAGACCTCCAGGCCCGGACGGAAGGGCAGCGCGGCCACCCGGTACCCCTCGGTGCGCGCCTTGAGGTCCGCGAAGTTCACCCCGGCATAGGCGGCCTCGACGGTCACCCGGCCCGGCCCCGGTTCCGGGACGCCGGTCTCCACGACCTTCAGCACTTCTGGGCCGCCGTACTCCTGGAACTCGACTGCGCGCATGACGGATCGGCCCTTCTGTGACGTGTCGACTCCGTGACGGGTCGATCTGACTGTTCGATTGGAAGCGAACAGTGGGACTGTAAGATACGGATCGAACACTCGGCAAGCGGCGCGGGGAGCGGAACATGGCGGACCAGGCGGCGGGCGGCAGTCATCGCGCCGCACCGGTGCACACGGATCCCGAGGACGTCCCGGTGCAGACCGCGCTGTCCGCGGTCGCCGACCCGGTGCGCATGCAGCTCATCCGTGAGCTGGCGAACTCCCCCGACTGGACGCGCAGTTGCGGCAGCTTCGACGTGCCGGTCGGCAAGGCCGCGCTCAGCCACCACTTCTCGGTCCTGCGGGGCGCCGGCCTGGTCGAGCAGCGGGACGAGGGGCCGAAGCGGGTGAACCGGCTGCGCCGAGAGGAGTTCGACGCCCGCTTCCCCGGCCTCCTCGACCTGGTGCTGCGGGGCTGAACGGCGCCTGCCGGGCCGACGCGGGCTGCCGGAACGGCTCGATGGGCCGCACGCCTGACCGGTGGGGGATCTTCCCGGTGACCGGGTACGGATGGACACCCGGGTGAAACCAGGGGTCACAGCTCGGCGAGAGACAGGAAGGCGAACGCCATGACCGACAGGCTCACCGTCGCGGTGCTGGGCACCGGGATCATGGGGGCCGCGATGGCCCGCAATCTCGCCCGGGCCGGACACACCGTCCGCGTCTGGAACCGCACCCGCGCCAAGGCCGAACCGCTCACCTCCGACGGCGCGTCCGTCGCCGGCACCCCCGCCGAGGCCGCCCAGGACGCCGATGTCGTCCTGACGGTCCTGCACGACGGTCCCGCCGCCCTGGACGTGATGCGCCGGGCCGCGCCCGTCCTGCGCCCCGGCACGGCCTGGGTGCAGTCCACCACCGTCGGCCTTGACGCCCTCCCCGCCCTGGCCGACCTCGCCGGTGAGCACCGGCTGGCCTTCTACGACGCCCCCGTGCTCGGCACCCGCGGGCCCGCCGAGGCGGGACAGCTCACCGTGCTGGCGGCCGGGCCCGCCGACGGCCGGGACAAGGTCACGCCGGTGTTCGAGGCCGTCGGTGCCCGCACGGTGTGGACCGGTGAGGACGGCGCGGCCGGGACCGCGACCCGGCTGAAGCTGGTCGCGAACAGCTGGGTCATCGCGGCCACCGCGGCGGCGGGGGAGACGCTCGCCCTGGCCCGTGCCCTCGACGTGGACCCGCGCAGGTTCTTCGACCTGATCGAGGGTGGCCCGCTGGACATGGGGTACCTGCGGGCCAAGGCGGGGCTGATCATCGAGGACCGGCTGTCCCCGGCGCAGTTCGCGGTGTCCACCGCCGCCAAGGACGCCCGGCTGATCGTCGAGGCGGGCGAGCGGGGCGGGGTACGGCTGGACGTGGCCGAGGCGGGCGCCGCCCGCCTGGAGCGGGCCGCCGCCCTCGGCCACGGCGACGAGGACATGGCCGCGGCCTACTTCGCCAGCTTCGACGAGCACCGGATCGCCGACGCCGTCGACGAGCAGAGCTGACCGCACCGAACCGAGGAGGAACCAGGATGTCCAAGCCCCCGCTGCCCGACGAGGCACAGGAACTGCTGCGCCGCCCCAACCCGGCCGTGATGGCCACCCTGCGCTCCGACGGCACGCCCGTCTCCACGCCCACCTGGTACCTGTGGCAGGACGGCCGCGTCCTGATCAGCCTGGACGACGGCCGCGTACGCCTGAAACACCTGCGCCGCGACCCGCGCGTGACGCTCACCGTGCTCGACGGCGAGGACTGGTACACGCACGTCACCCTCATCGGACGCGTCATCGAGACGTACGGCGACGAAGGGCTCGCGGACATCGACCGGATCGCCTCGCACTACACCGGCAAGCCCTATCCGGACCGGGT
Organism: Streptomyces sp. YS415; assembly: GCF_023544665.1. GTDB lineage: Bacteria > Actinomycetota > Actinomycetes > Streptomycetales > Streptomycetaceae > Streptomyces. The sequence continues at coordinate 91,149 of NZ_JAMJFL010000007.1, read as the reverse complement.
CCGCCCCCGCACGAGCGCCTGGATCGAGGTCGAGCGCTGGCACGGCTGGGGCGCGCACAAGGACAGCGATCAGGCCTCCACCTGAGGCGCGGGCGAGGTCAGGATGCTCAGCGCGTTCGCGGCCACGATCGCCCCGATGCTCGCCCACTCCGCCCGGCCGAGGCCCTGCCCGAGCCCGACCAGGCCGACGAGCGCGGCGAGCACCGGGTTGACGCTCATGAACAGCCCGAACGCCCGTGCCGGAACCCGGCGCAGGGTGAGCAGGTCCGCGAGATAGGGCACGGCCGACGACAGCACCCCGGCGGCCACGGCGCAGGCGACGGCCGTGGCCGTGGGCGGCTGCCGTACGACGAGGACGATCCCGACGGGCAGGAACAGCAGGGCGGACAGGGTGGCCGCGGCGGCTGCCCCCTGCGCGCCGGGCAGGCGCTGCCCCACGGTGCGGTTGAGCAGGATGTACGACGCCCAGCAGACGGCGGCCAGCAGGCCCAGGCCCAGGCCGGCGTAGTCGGCGGAGGGCCCCGGACGCATCAGCGCGATCACCCCGGCCGCGGCGATCACCGCGCACAGCGCGTCCACCCGCCGCCGGGAGGAGGCCAGTGCGATGGCGAGCGGGCCCAGGAACTCCAAGGTCACCGCCAGCCCCAGACCGATCCGGTCGATGGCGGTGTACAGCGACAGGTTCATGGTGCCGAACACCACCGCCAGCAGGACGACCGGCCACCACTGGTGCCGGGTGAACGCACGCAGCCGGGGCCTGGCGACGGCCAGCAGCACCAGGGCGGCGACGTACTGACGTACTGCCACTACCCCGAGGGGGCCCAGGACGGGAAAGGCGAGCGAACCGATCGCGGCACCGGTCTGGTTCGACAGCCCGCTGGCGACCATGGTGGCCACGCCGGCGAGCCTGCCGGGTGCGGACCCGGCCCGGGGGAGGGCGGCTTCGGCTGCTTCGGCGGCGGAGGCGGTGGGCATGCGGACAGCGTGGAGCTCACCGCCGTATGCGCAAAATGCGTACGCCGAGGCATCTATACGCTTGAGTCATGGATGTGGAGCTCCGTCAGCTGCGCTGCCTGGTCGCCATCGTCGACGAGGGCAGCTTCACCGACGCCGCCCTGGCGCTCGGCGTCTCCCAGGCGGCCGTGTCCCGCACCCTCGCCTCCCTGGAACGCGCCCTGGGAGTGCGGCTGTTGCGCCGGACCTCGCGGGAGGTGACCCCCACGGGCACGGGACTGCGGGTGCTGGCGCACGCCCGCCGCGTGCTCGGGGAGGTCGACGACCTGGTCCGCGAGGCCACCTCCGGCCACGCCCGGCTGCGGATCGGCTACGCCTGGGCGGCGCTCGGCCGGCACACCCCGCCGTTTCTGCGCCGCTGGGCCGTCGCGCACCCCGGAACCGACCTCCAGCTGGTGCGCGTCAACTCGGCCACCGCCGGTCTCGCGGAGGGTGCCTCGGACCTGGCGGTCGTGCGCAGGGCGCTGGACGACCGCAGGTTCGACTCCGCGATCGTCGGTCTGGAGCGGCGGCTGTGCGCGGTGGCCGCCGACGATCCGCTGGCCCGCCGCCGTTCGGTCCGGCTCGCCGATCTGGGCGGGCGCACCCTCCTCGTCGACCGGCGCACGGGTACCACCACGGCGGAGCTGTGGCCTCCGGACGCCCGCCCGGCGACGGAGGAGACCCACGACGTCGACGACTGGCTCACCGTGATCGCCACCGGCCGCTGCGTCGGCATGACCGCCGAGGCGACCGCCAACCAGTACCCGCGCCCCGGCGTGGTCTACCGCCCGGTGCGTGACGCCGAGCCCATCGCCGTACGCCTCGGCTGGTGGCGGGAGGACCCGCACCCGGCGACGCAGGCGGCGGTCGAACTGCTGACGGGCCTGTACCGCAACGGCTGATCCGCGCGCCTGGTCAGCTGGTCTGGCGGCCCCACTCGGGCCCCACCGACTCCCACTCGCGCCCCCACCCTTCGATCCGCCGCCGGTCGAGCCGCCACTTGGCAGCGGCGCCGGCGCCGACCACCACGCCCGTCAGGGCGAGCGCGGCGGCCATACCCAGGACGCCGGCCTGCACGGCCGCCTCCGTGCGGCTCAGTGGCTCGCCGGCCAGGTCGCCTCGGCGGTCCACCCAGACGACGACTTCGGCGCCGGCCTTCTGCCCTCGTATGACCAGGGTCTCGCCGGATCGGCTGGTGCCGTTGTCGTCCGTCCAGCGAATCCGGGCCTCTGCCTGCCCGTTGGTCGTCTGGGACGCCGAGGTGGCGCGGGGGACGTCGGCCTGCAGCACGGCCCGTACGGGATGCCGTTCACCGCGCTGCCGGGCGAACTCCGCGTCGGCCGTGCGGGCCGTCACCAGGCCGGCGAGCGTGCCGCCCACGGCGACGACGACCCAGACGGCAAGCACGATCCACGCCTCGACGATGTCCTCACGTCGGCGCAGCGGGTTGGTCCGCCACCGCCACATCCGCTTCCTCGTGTCCTCGGTGCCGTCCATGGGTCCGCACCTCCTCGCCCCTCTCGTTACCGCGCATCGCACCGCTCACACGGTGGTCGCCCCGATCAGTCGACGGCGACGGGCGGTACCGACAGCTCGATGGTGCGCTTGAGGTGAGCACCCTCAAGGGCGGAGGGGCCTGGCTGGAGTGTCAGGCTCCGGTGTCGCCTGCCGAGCAGTGAGGCGGGACTGCCCGCACTGCCGGATCAATCGATGCACAGCACCAGCAGGCAGAGTCCCGAGGGCGAGGTCGCCGAGGGCGAAGGGGGCGCCGGTGCCGGTGTGCCCGCCTCGGTGGCCGGGGGTGTCGGCGTGGCCGTCGGCCGGGGAGCCGTGTCGGTGACGGCGGGGAGTGGCTGGGACTGGGCGGCCGGTGGCGCCGTGGCGGCGGTGGACGCGGGAGCCGGCTGGGACGTGGCCGGGACGGTGGCGACGGCTTGCTCGCGCGGATGCGTGGCGGCCGAGGGCCGGGCGGAGGGGGTGCCGGGCCGGGGACGGCGCGTGTCGGGCGGTGCCGACGCGGCTTGGGCCGGCTCATCGGCCTGCTCCTCGCCGGTGCCCATGGCGGTGGTGTCGGGCGCCGTGGCCGCCTGAGCGCGGTCCCCGGACTGCTGGCCCAGCGAGGCGAAGGTCAGCCCGCCGCCGACCAGCGCGACCGCGGTGGCCACCACGGCCTTGCGCTGGTTCTTCTTCCAGCGGGCCCGCCGGCGCCGAAGCGCGGCCCGGCCCGAGGGCGGGTCGGGCAGGGCCGCCGGCTCCTCGTGCGGGGGCTGTTCCTCCGCGGGGGGTTCCACGTCGGGCCAGGTGCTGTCGGAGCGGGCCGCCGCGGGTCCCGGCGCCATCGGGGGAGCGATGTCCGGGGCGTAGGCGCCGCACCCGGGGCACACCAGGGCACCGTTGAGATGCCGACGGCATGTGGAGCAGTAGTCCATCCGCGGTCTTTCTGACTCGGCGTTCGCACGGGGGATCGATCGGCCAGAACCGTAGCGAGCCTTTCCAGAGGCCGGGTGCAGCCTGTGTGCCGCTCCTGCACAGAACTCGTGCATCACCGCGTGCGCGGGGGTCGACTTGCCCGCCTGCGGTTTCCCGGGCACCCGTGCGACCGTGGAGTCGGAGCGGCGCGGCATCGCGCCGCGGCCGACGGAAAGGCGGTGGGCGCCATGGAGCTGCCCCTGGTGGTGGTCGCCGGCGGACGGTCCGGCGCTCCCGGTCCCTGGCCCGGCCTCACCTGCCCCGGCGCCTCCGCCCTCCTCCCGCGCCGGGCCGGACCCGCCTTGCCCCACCGTGCCGCCCGCCCCGTCGCCGTCGTACCCCAGCCGGAGTGACCATGGAGCGCCTCGCCCCCTCGCTGACCGACGTCCGAGCCGTCGTCTTCGACACCGACGGTGTGATCACCGACTCCGCGCGGGTGCACGCGGCGGCCTGGAAGGAGGCCTTCGACGCCTTCCTGGAGGCGCATCCGCCCGAGGATCCCGAGCAGCGACGGCCGTTCGACGTCCAGGACGACTACCTGCGGTTCGTGGACGGCAGGTCCCGCCTCGACGGCGCCGCCGCCTTCCTCGCCTCCCGCGCCGTCGAGACCTCGGACGACACCGTGCGGGCCGTCGCCGCCGCCAAGGAGGAACTGTTCACCCGGCGCCTGCGCGAGCACGGCGTGGAGGCCTTTCCCGGCACCGTGCGCCTGGTGCGCGCCCTGCGCCGGGCGGGACTCCCCGTGGCGGCGGCCTCGGCCTCCCGGCACGCCGGTGAACTGCTCACCCGAGCCGGTGTGCGCGACCTGTTCGACGTCCTGGTGGACGGTGGCGAGGCGGCCCGCCTCGGCCTGCCGGGCAAGCCCGAGCCCGACCTGTTCCGCACCGCCGCAGACCGGCTCGGCGTCCGCGCCGACCGCGCCGCCGTCGTGGAGGACGCCCTGGCGGGGGTGGAGGCGGGCAAGCGGGGCGGATTCGCCCTGGTGGTGGGCGTGGACCGGGCCGCCTCGGGGGACTCGGCGGACAGACTGCGCCGCCACGGTGCCGACATCGTCGTACGAGATCTCGCGGAACTGCTCGGTGAGGAGTCGACGTGACGGGATGGACCTGGGAGTACGAGGGCTACGAGCCCACGGACGAACGGCTGCGCGAGTCCCTGTGCACCCTGGGCAACGGCTACTTCGCCACCCGGGGCGCGCTGCCGGAGTGCACGGCCGACGACATCCACTACCCGGGCACGTATGTCGCGGGCTGCTACAACCGGCTCACCTCCGATGTGGCGGGACGCCAGGTCGAGAACGAGGACATGGTCAACGTCCCCAACTGGCTGCCCCTGCGCTTCCGGCTGCGCGGCGGGCCCTGGCTGACGCCCGACACCGCCCCGCTGGTGGAGCACCGCATGGGGCTGCTCCTGGCTTCCGGGATGCTGGAGCGGCGCACCCGCTACGACCTGGGCGCAGGACGCGTCCTTGCGGTCCACCAGCAGCGGATCGTGCACATGGCGGACCCGCATCTGGCCGCGCTGCGCACCGAGTTCACCGCCGAGGGGTTCTCCGGCGAGCTGGAGGTCGAGGCGTCCCTCGACGGCGGCGTCACCAACGCGGGCGTACCGCGCTACCGCGACCTGGACGGCCACCACCTCATCCATGTGCAGGCGGGCACCGCCACCCCGGAGACCGTGTGGCTGCGCTGCCGCACTCGCACCTCGGACGTCCGCATCGGCATGGCGGCCCGGCTGACCTCCGACGGGCTGGTCACCGTCCGCAACAAGAACCGGCGCACCACCCAGCACACCGTCCTGGCGCTCGCCGACGGCCGCGCCCGCACTGTCGACAAGGTCATCGCCCTGTACACCTCGCGCGACCCGGCCATCAGCGATCCGCTGCACGCCGCCGTCGACCGGGTCGGGCGTGCGCCCGGCTTCGACGACCTGCTCACCTCGCACTGCACGGTCTGGGACCAGCTCTGGCGCCGGGCCGCCCTGGAGGTCGCCGGGGAGTCGGGCCGCATTCTGCGGCTGCACCTGTTCCATGTGCTGCAGACGCTCTCCCCGCACACCGCCGACCTCGACGTGGGCGTGCCCGCCCGGGGACTGCACGGCGAGGCCTACCGCGGGCACGTCTTCTGGGACGAGCTGTTCGTGCTGCCGTTCCTCAACCTGCACTTCCCCGAGGTCTCCCGGGCCCTGCTGCGTTACCGCCACCGCCGCCTGGAAAAGGCCTGCACCTCGGCGCGGGCCGTCGGCCGGCGGGGCGCCCTGTTCCCGTGGCAGAGCGGCAGCGACGGCCGCGAGGAGACCCAGCAGCTGCATCTCAACCCGCGCTCGGGGCGCTGGCTGCCCGACCACTCGCATCTGCAGTACCACGTCGGTTCGGCCATCGCGTACAACGTCTGGCAGTACTGCGAGGCCAGCGGCGACATGGAGTTCCGGCACACCAAGGGCGCCGAGATGATGCTCCAGATCGCCCGCTTCTGGGCGGACGCCGCCGAGTACGACGACGGGCTCGGCCGGTACCGCATCACGGGTGTGGTCGGCCCCGACGAGTACCACGACGCCTACCCCGGCGCGAGCGTCCCCGGCCTCGACGACAACGCCTACACCAACGTCACGGCCGCCTGGGTGCTCATGCGCGCCCTGGAGCTGATCGACGCCCTGCCGGAACCGAGGCGCCGCGAACTCGCCGAACGCACGGGCCTGGACGTGACCGAATTGGAACTGTGGCATGAGGTCTCGCGGACGCTGTACGTGCCCTTCCACTCCGGTGTCATCAGCCAGTTCGACGGCTACGGCGAGCTCGCCGAGCTGCCCTGGAACGAATACCGCCGGCGGTACGGCGACATCCGCCGTCTGGACCGGATCCTGGAGGCGGAGGGCGACACCGTCAACCGCTACCAGGCCTCCAAGCAGGCCGACGTGCTGATGCTCGGCTACCTCTTCGCCCCGGCCGAACTGCGGGGCCTGTTCGACCGGCTGGGCGTCCCGCTCGACGACGAGACCTGGCACCGTACCGTCGACTACTACCTGCACCGCACCAGCCACGGCTCCACCCTCAGCGGTCTGGTCCACGGCTGGGTGCTGGCCCGGGCCCGCCGCGCGGAGGCGTGGACGTTCTGCCAGGAGGCACTGCAGGGCGACATCGCGGACGTGCAGGGCGGGACCACCGGTGAGGGCATCCACCTCGGTGCCATGGCGGGCACCCTCGACCTGGTGCAGCGCGGGCTGACGGGTCTGGAGACCCGCGATGGAGCGCTGTGGCTCGACCCGGTGCCGCTGCCGGAGCTCTCCGCGTACGGCTTCGGCCTGCGTTATCAGGGCCACTGGGGCGTGCGGCTGCACCTGGAGCACGGACATCTGGACATCTCCGTTCCGTTCTCCGACGCGCCCCCGATCGACCTACGGCTGCCGGACCGCACGGTCGTCCTGAAACCGGGGGAGTCGACACGGCTGAAGTTGCCGGACTGAGAGAGGAGGCCGGTGATGAACGGTCCTGTCGTCGTGGGCGTGGACGGCTCGGAACCGAGCCTGACCGCGGTCGGGGTCGCCGCACGCGAGGCCGCCGTGCGCGGCGTGGCGCTGCGGCTGGTGCACGCCTTCGGGGGGCAGTCGGTCCACGTGCCGCCCTGGAGTCAGGCGAGCGCCGGAGTGCGCGAACTGGTCGACGACACCCTCGCCGAGGCGGAACGGCGTGCTCGCACGGCCGCACCGCATCTGGAGATCTCCCGCGAGACCGTGGTCGGCGAGCCGGTGATGGTGCTGGAGCTGGAGACGCGGACCGCGTCCCTGGCGGTCGTCGGCAGCCGGGGCCGGAGCCGCTTCGGCAGCCTGCTGCTCGGGTCCACAGCCGCGCACCTGGCCGCCCACGCCGGCTGCCCGGTCCTGGTCGTGCGCGGCCGCCCGGATCCCGCGGGGCCGGTCCTGCTGGCCGTGGACGGCTCGCCCCATGCCGAGCCCGCCGTCGAGTTCGCCTTCGCGCACGCCGCGCTGCACGGGACGGACCTGGTGGCGCTGCATGTCTGGAGCACCCGCACCGACCGGGTCTACGAGGCCCCGGGCGATCCGCCCTTCGTCACCTACGACGAGGACCGGCTGCGCGCCGAGGAGGAGCGGGTGCTCGCCGAAGCGCTCGTCGGGCCGCGCGCGAAGTACCCGGACGTCGAGGTGCGGCGCCGCCTCGTGCGCGGCCGGGTCCGGCACACGCTGATCGAGGCCAGTACGGACGCCGGGCTCGTCGTGGTCGGGGCGCGCGGCCGGGGCGGCTTCACCGGGCTGCTGCTCGGCTCGGTCAGCCAGGCCGTCCTGCACCACGCGGACTGCCCGGTCGCCGTCGTCCGTGCCGCGGTACAGCACCCGGCGCCGTAGGTGACCGGGCCACGCGCCCGGTCACAGGTTCGCCGCGTGGTCCGGCACGTAGTTCTGCAGATCGCGCGGCGGGCGCTCGTAGCCGGTCGACGGTGGCCGCTCGGGGAGTTCGAGGACCTGGGGCGGTACGTCCCGGTAGGGGACCGAGTCCAGCAGGTGGGCGATCATGTTCAGCCGGGCGCGGCGCTTGTCGTCGCTCTCCACGACGAACCAAGGCGCCTCGATGATGTCGGTGTGGACCAGCATCTCGTCCTTGGCTCGGGAGTAGTCCTCCCAGTGGGTGATCGACTCCAGGTCCATCGGCGACAGCTTCCAGCGCCGCAGCGGATCCTCCAGCCGGCGCCGGAAGCGCTCCTGCTGCTCCTCGTCACTGACCGAGAACCAGTACTTGCGCAGCAGGATTCCGTCCTCCACGAGCATCCGCTCGAAAATGGGGCATTGCCTGAGGAAGATCTGGTACTCCGCCTTGGTGCAGAAGCCCATCACATGCTCGACCCCGGCCCGGTTGTACCAGCTGCGGTCGAACAGCACGATCTCCCCGGCGGCGGGGAGCTGCTCGACGTACCGCTGGAAGTACCACTGGCTGCGCTGCCGCTCGGTCGGCCTGGGCAGGGCCGCGATCCGCGCCACGCGCGGGTTGAGGTGCTCCGTGACTCGTTTGATGGTGCCGCCCTTGCCCGCCGCGTCCCGTCCCTCGAAGATGACGACAAGACGGGCGCCCTGGGCACGCACCCACTCCTGCAACTGCACCAACTCGGTCTGCAGGCGCAGCAGTTCCTTCTCGTACGTCTTGCGCGGCAGCTTCTTCGCCTTGTCGCCGGCCATGCCGCCTCCCACCGCCCGTCACCCTGTCGATGACCCAGGAGTCACCGTATGTCCACGGTCGAACACCAGAACAGCACCGTACTGACCGACGACGAGCTGCGCACCCTGGACGCCCACTGGCGCGCGGCCAACTATCTGGCCGCCGGACAGATCTACCTGCTCGCCAACCCGCTGCTGCGCGAGCCGCTGAGCGCCGAGCACATCAAGCCACGTCTGCTCGGGCACTGGGGCACCTCGCCCGGCCTGAATCTCGTGTACACCCACCTGAACCGGGTCATCAAGGCCCGCGACCTGGACGCGCTGTGCGTGTGGGGGCCCGGACACGGCGGGCCGTCCGTGGTCGCCAACTCCTGGCTGGAGGGGAGCTACAGCGAGACCTACCCCGACATCGGCCGGGACGCGGAGGGCATGCGCCGGCTGTTCCGGCAGTTTTCCTTCCCCGGCGGGGTGCCCAGCCATGTGGCGCCGGAGACCCCCGGCTCCCTCCACGAGGGCGGCGAGCTCGGCTACGCGCTCTCCCACGCCTACGGCGCCGCCTTCGACAACCCCGGCCTGGTCGTCGCCTGCGTGATCGGTGACGGCGAGGCGGAGACCGGCCCGCTGGCCGCCTCCTGGCACTCCAACAAGTTCCTCGACCCGGTCCACGACGGGGCCGTCCTGCCGATCCTGCACCTGAACGGCTACAAGATCGCCAACCCCACCGTGCTCGCCCGGCTGCCCGAGCCGGAACTCGACGAACTGCTGCGCGGCTACGGCCATGATCCGCTGTACGTCTCCGGCGACGACCCCGCCGCCGTGCACCGCGCCATGGCCCAGGCCTTCGACACCGCCCTGGACCGCATCGCCGGGATCCAGCGCGGCGCCCGAGAGGACGGGGCGACCGAGCGCCTGCGGTGGCCGGTCATCGTGCTGCGCACCCCCAAGGGCTGGACCGGGCCCGCCGAGGTCGACGGGGTCCCTGTCGAGGGCACCTGGCGCGCCCACCAGGTCCCGCTCTCCGGCGTCCGCGAGAACCCCGAGCACCTGCGCCAGCTGGAGCAGTGGCTGCGCTCGTACCGGCCCGAAGAACTGTTCGACGACGACGGGCGGCCCGCCCCGGACGTCCTGGCCTGCCTGCCCGAGGGCACCCGCCGACTGGGCTCCACCCCGCACGCCAACGGCGGCCTGCTGGTGCGCGAGCTGCCGATCGACTCCCTCGACCGGTTCGCCGTCCCCGTCGACAAGCCCGGCACCACCCTGAACGAACCCACCCGGATCCTCGGCGATCTCCTCGCCCAGATCATGAAGGACACCGCGGACCGCCGGAACTTCCGGGTCGTAGGCCCGGACGAGACCGCCTCCAACCGGCTCCAGGCCGTCTTCGAGAGCAGCGGCAAGGCCTGGCAGGCCGGCATGCTCCCGGTCGACGAGCACCTCGACCGGCACGGCCGGGTCCTGGAGATCCTCTCCGAGCACACCTGCCAGGGCTGGCTGGAGGGATACCTGCTGACGGGCAGGCACGGGCTGTTCTCCTGCTACGAGGCGTTCGTGCACATCGTCGACTCCATGGTCAACCAGCACATCAAGTGGCTGAAGACCTCGCGGGAGCTGTCCTGGCGGGCGCCCATCGCCTCCCTCAACTACCTGCTGACGTCCCATGTGTGGCGCCAGGACCACAACGGCTTCTCGCACCAGGACCCCGGCTTCGTCGACCACGTCCTCAACAAGAGCCCCGAAGTCGTGCGGGTCTACCTCCCGCCGGACACCAACACCCTGCTCTCGGTGGCCGATCACGCGCTGCGCAGCCGCGACTACGTCAACGTCATCGTCGCCGGCAAGCAGCCCTGCTTCGACTGGCTGTCGATGGACGAAGCCCGCGCCCACTGCGCACGCGGCGCCGGCATCTGGGACTGGGCGGGCAGCGAGAACGGCGGCGAGCCCGACGTGGTCCTCGCCTGCGCCGGCGACGTGCCCACCCAGGAGGTACTGGCCGCCGCCCAGCTGCTGCGCCGCCATCTGCCCCGGCTCGCGGTGCGCGTGGTCAACGTCGTCGACATCGCCCGGCTGATGCCCAGTGCGGAGCACCCGCACGGCATGAACGACTACGAGTACGACGGCCTGTTCACCGCCGACAAGCCGGTGATCTTCGCCTACCACGGCTATCCCTGGCTGATCCACCGCCTGGCCTACCGCCGCAACGGCCACCAGCACCTGCACGTCCGCGGCTACAAGGAGTCCGGCACCACGACCACGCCGTTCGACATGGTCGTCCGCAACGACCTCGACCGCTACCGCCTGGTCATGGACGTCATCGACCGCGTCCCCGGCCTCGCGGTGCGCGCCGCGGCCGTACGCCAGACCATGGCCGACGCCCGCACCCGCCACCACGCCTGGATCCGCGAGCACGGCAGTGACATGCCCGAGGTCGCGGAGTGGACCTGGAACGCCTGAACAGACGACTGAACAAACGGCCTCCCCCTCAGAGCCGAGGGGCCCTGAAGGGGAGGTGTACCGCGCAGCCCCGGTGTCCGGGAGAGGCGGAGCGTTACCTGTTGCCCCGCTGGTCCGGGGTGCCGTGCGGCGGCGGGCTGAAGGGCTGGGGCGAGGTCGCCGGTGAGACGGGGGAGCCGGCGTGGCCCGTGGTCTGCTCCGGGCGTACCGCGCCGGGGTCACCGGACGTGGGCTCGGACCCGGTCTGCAGCTGCTCCAGACGGGTGCCCAGCACCTGCGTCACGGGGAGGCGGTCGGCGTGCGAACGCTCGTACGCCAGCAGCTTCTCCACCTCGTCCGCCGACAGCGACCGTACGCGGCTCTCCAGGCTGCCCAGGGGCAGGTGGTCGTAGTCGGGCAGCGGCAGGGTGTTGCGGGCGGGGTCGGTCATCGTGCTCACTTCCCTAGGTGTTTCTCGCGCCGAGGGGTGTCAGGTGCCACCCGGGCCGCCGCTGCCGAAGGAGCCGCCGCTGCCCTCGTTCCAGCGCGGCCGCTCCTGCCCCGAGGTCGGGCGGGAGGGCATGTTGCCGTGCCCGGGCATCTCGTGCGGGGTGACGCGGTGGTCGCTGCGGGGCACCTCGTCCGGCTCCCGGCTCTCCCGCACCTCGCGCACGGGGCCATCGGCAGGCAGTCGCGGCTGCTCCTCCGGGCTCGGCGGCCCGGGCTCCCGGCGCCTGATCCGGGAGCCCAGCACAAAGGCGCCCAGGAGCAGCGCCACGACGACCACGCCTGCGACGATCAGTCCGATTCCGACGGCGCCGCTCTCGGCGGCCAGGTCCCAAGAGGTCGTATTCATGACCTCGCGAGTACCCCTCGTGCTCCGGGCGAACCGGGTTTGACCTCCCGAGCGGCGGCTACCCGCACCCTGTGACCTCGACTACTTCGCAACAGGAGCTCTTCCAGTACCTGGAGGACCGCTTCGCGTGCGCCCAGGCGTGCACCGAGTGTGCGCGGGCCTGTGCGCTGCGCGCCAGCCTGGCGGAACCGGACGGGACGGCGGAAGAAGAACTCGTACGGCGTAAGGGCATCATGTGCGCGGAGGTGTGCGACGCGACGTGTCGCGTGCTGTCCGAGCAAGGCGTCACGGACGAGGAGGGTGTCCGCGTCCAGCTGGAATGGTGCCGCACGGTGTGCCTGGAGACCGCGCAGGTCTTCGACGGCCGGCTGGGCGCGGAGGACGCCGCCAAGGCGTGCCGCGAGTGCGCCCAGGCGTGCACGGACTTCCTGGAGACGCTGACGTGAGACGCCTGTACGCGTAGGTGAGACGCACGTCGGCACAGGTGTGTCGTACGTCGGCTCAGGCGTGTCGCATGTGAGGTGTTCCCCGGCATTCCCAATTTCTGTAACACGTTCTACGGTGTGCGCCGTCAGGACCGGCCGAGGGGAACCCTGGAGGCGCCGTGCATCTCGACCACACGCCCGAGCAGCAACGGCTGCGCACCGAGCTGCGCGCCTACTTCGCCGCGCTGGTGCCGGACACGGCCCACGCCCGCCACGCGGACCCCGCCGCCCGGAAACGCTTCTACCGCGACACCATCCGGCGCCTCGGCGCCGATGGCTGGCTCGGCGTGGGCTGGCCCGAGGAGTACGGCGGCCGCGGCCTGGGCGCGATGGACCAGTTCATCTTCTTCGACGAGGCCGCCCAGGCGGGCGTACCGCTGCCCCTGATGGCGCTGAACACCGTCGGCCCGACGATCATGCAGTTCGGCACCGAGGAGCAGAAGACGTACTTCCTGCCGCGGATCCTCTCCGGCGAACTCGACTTCGCGATCGGCTACAGCGAACCCGACGCCGGCACCGACCTCGCCTCGCTGCGCACCCGCGCGGTGCGCGACGGCGACGAGTACGTGGTCAACGGGCAGAAGATCTGGACGACCAACGGCGACACCGCGGACTGGGTGTGGCTCGCCGTGCGCACCGACCCGGCCGCCCCGCCGCACAAGGGCATCACCATGCTCCTCGTGCCGACCGGTGACCCCGGCTACTCCTGCACCCTGATCAACACCCTCGCCGGGCACGACACCACCGCCAGTTACTACGAGAACGTCCGCGTCGCGGTCTCCCGACGCGTCGGCGCCGAGAACCAGGGCTGGCGGCTGATCACCAACCAGCTCAACCACGAGCGCGTCACCCTCGCCGCCCACGGCACCATGGCGATCCGCGCCCTGCACGACGTCCAGCGCTGGGCGGCGGAGACCAAGCTCGCCGACGGCAGCCGCGTGATCGACCTGCCCTGGGTGCGCCGCCGGCTCGCGCAGACCCATGTCCGCCTGGACGCCCTGAAGCTCCTCAACTGGCAGATGGTGCAGGCCGTCCAGGACGCCACCCTCACCCCGCAGGACGCCTCCGCAGTCAAGGTCTACGGCTCCGAGGCGCGCCGCGACGCCTACGCCTGGCTGATGGAGATCGTCGCCGTACCCGGCGCCCTGAAGGAGGGCTCGGCGGGCGCCGTCCTCCACGGCGAACTGGAGCGCGGCTACCGCTCCGCCGTCATCTTCACCTTCGGCGGCGGCAACAACGAGATCCAGCGGGAGATCATCTCCTGGATCGGCCTGGGCATGCCCCGCGTGCGGCGCTGACGCACCGACCCCCCGCTCGGCACCGTACAAACTCGGACGACGGCTCGCCATACTGGACGGGCCAGGGGCCGGCGGGGGACCACAGCGACGGGGGCGGGCGCGGGAGATGGGGGAGAGCAGGCTGATCCAGGGCCGGTACCGGCTGCTGGACCTGATCGGGCGCGGCGGCATGGGCGAGGTGTGGCGGGCGCGCGACGAGTCGCTCGGCCGCCAGGTCGCCGTGAAGTGCCTCAAACCTCCCGGCCCGCACCACGACCAGCAGTTCACGCGCGTGCTGCGGGAGCGGTTCCGCCGGGAGGCCCGGGTGGCCGCGGCCCTCCAGCACCGCGGCGTCACCGTCGTCCACGACTTCGGCGAGTCCGACGGCGTCCTCTACCTCGTCATGGAACTGCTGGAGGGCCGCAACCTCAGCCAGCTGCTGGAGGACAACGAGCACCGTCCGCTGCCCGTGCCCGCCGTCGTGGACATCGCCGACCAGGTCACCGCGGCCCTCGCCTACACCCACCTGCAGGGCATCGTGCACCGCGACCTGAAGCCCGCCAACATCGTGCGCCTGACCGAAGGCACCGTGAAGATCTGCGACTTCGGCATCGCCCGCCTCGGCGCCGACATCGGCTTCACCTCCCGGCTCACCGGCACCGGCATCGCCATGGGCACCCCGCACTACATGTCCCCCGAGCAGATCGGCGGTTCGGAGGTCGACCAGCGCAGCGACCTGTACTCACTGGGCTGCGTGCTCTACGAGATCGCCACCGGCGCACCGCCCTTCGACCTCGACGACGCCTGGGCGGTCCTCGTCGGACACCGCGACACCCCGCCGCGTCCGCCCCGCGAACACCGCCCCGACCTGCCCGGGTTCATGGAGAAGATCGTCCTGGACCTGCTGGCCAAACGCCCCGAGGACCGGCCGCGCGACGCGCGCGAGGTGGGCCGCCGCATCGTCCTGGGCCGGGGCACGCCGACGTACGTACCGACCGTGCTCAGCCCGCGCCCCGCGCTCCGGCCGCCCGAGCCGACCGGCCGCGAGGTCCGGCTGCCGTCCTGGACCCAGGGCATGACCACCGGCCACAAGGCCACCGGCGCCGGACTGCGCACCACGCCCCCGGACGCCGGAGCCGGACTCACCGGCGAGTGGATCCCGCGCCCCCTCCCGGGCCGGCCGGACCCCGCCCCCGACGACCCGCCCGCCCCCGACCCGGCGGTGCTCACCGCGCTGGCCGGCCGGCACAACGCCGGGCTCAGCCTCGGCCGGCTCGGCCGCTGGGCGGAGGCCGGGGAGGTGCACCGGGCGGTCGCCGCCGAGCGCGAGCACCTGCTCGGACCCGAGCACCCCGACACCCTCGCCAGCCGCTACGAGGTCGCCTTCACCCTCAGCCGCACCGGCCGCGCGGCCGACGCCCTGCGCGAGTACAAGCACGTCGCCCGCGAAAGAAGCCTCGCCCTCGGCCCGGACCACCCCGAAACGCTCGCCGCCCGCCAGGAGATGGCCTACGTGCTGGGCCAGCTGGGCCGCCACTTCGACGCCCACCAGGTGTACAACTCGGTGCTCGCCGCCCGCGAGCGGACCATGGGCGCGGAGCACCCCGACACCCTGCGCTGCCGCCACAACCTGGCCTTCAACCTCAGCCGCCTCGGCCGCCTGGAGGACTCGTACCGCATGGCTCGCGAGGTGGCCGCGGCCCGCGCCCGGGTGCTCGGCCCCGACCATCCGGAAACCCTGGTCACCCGCTACGAAGTGGCCTATGCGCTCGGCCGGCTGGGCCGCTGGGCGGAGGCCCTGCACACCTACCGGGAGGTCGCCGGGGCCCGCGCCCAGGCGCTCGGACCCGACCACGCCGACACCCTCGCCGCCCGCTACGAGGTCGGGATCAGCCTCGGCCGGCTCGGCCGCAGCGCGGAAGCCCGCCAGCTGTACCGCGAGCTGATCGCCGACCGGACCCGGGTGCACGGGCCCACCCATCCCGAGACCCTGCGCGCCCGTCACGGCCTCGGCGTCAACCTCGGCCGGCTCGGCCACTGGGAGGAGGCCCTCGCCGAGTCCCGGGACGTGTGCGCGATCCGCGAGCGGGTCCTCGGCCCCGACCATCCGGACACCCTCGTCAGCCGCCGCGAGGTCGCCGTCGGCCTCGGCTGGCTGGGCCGATGGGCCGACGCGCTCACCGAGTACCGCAAGGTGGCGGCGGCCCGCGAACGCGTCCTGGGCCCCGCCCACCCCGACACCCTCGCCGGCCGCAACGACGAGGCCCACTGCCTGGAACAACTCGGCCGGACGGCCGAGGCCGCCGAGCTGTACCGCCAGGTCGCGGCGCTGCGGCAGCGGGGGACGACCGGCGGCCACTGACCCGGTCCCGCCGCCGCGCAGCCCTGGCCGACCTAGATCACCTCGTGTTACCAAGAACCATGCCTGCACACGAGGGACACCCGGGACATCGCGCGTACGACGCCGTCATCGTCGGAGGAGGGCACAACGGCCTGGTCGCCGCCGCCTACCTGGCCCGGGCCGGCCGGTCCGTGCTGGTGCTGGAGCGGTTGGACCGCACCGGCGGCGCCGCCGTCTCCACCCGTCCCTTCGCGGGCGTCGACGCACGGCTGTCCCGCTACTCGTACCTGGTCAGCCTGCTGCCCAAGAAGATCGTGCGGGACCTCGGTCTCACCTTCCGGGTCCGCGCCCGCACCATCTCCTCCTACACCCCCGCCGAACGCGCCGGAGGGGCCACCGGCCTGCTGGTCGGCGGTGGCGAGCGGCGCACCCGGGAGGCGTTCGCCAAGCTCACCGGCGACGGGCGCGAGTACGCCGCCTGGCAGCGCTTCTACGGCCTGACCGGCGAGGTCGCCAAGCGGGTCTTCCCCACGCTCACCGAACCGCTGCCCACGCGCGAGGAGCTGCGCCGCCGGGTGGACGACGAGGAGGCCTGGCGGATCCTGTTCGAGGAGCCCATCGGCGCCGCGATCGAGGACCGCTTCTCGGACGACCTGGTGCGGGGCGTCGTCCTCACCGATGCCCTGATCGGCACCTTCGCCGACGCTCACGACGCGTCCCTGAAGCAGAACCGCTGCTTCCTCTACCACGTCATCGGCGGCGGCACCGGCGCCTGGGACGTGCCCGTCGGCGGCATGGGCGCCCTGACCGACGCCCTCGCGACGACGGCGCGTGCGGCCGGCGCCGTCCTCGCCACCGGCCACGAGGCCGTACGCATCGACACGGACGGCGCAACCGCCGAGGTCAGGTACCGCACCGCCGAAGGGGAGGGCGTCGTCGCCGCCCGGCACGTCCTGGTCAACGCCTCCCCGCGCGACCTGGCCGAGTTGACCGGTGGCACCCTCCCCGAGCCCGCGGAAGGCGCCCAGCTCAAGGTGAACATGCTGCTCAAGCGGCTGCCCAGGCTCAGGGACAGCTCCGTCGACCCGCGTGAGGCGTTCTCCGGGACCTTCCACATCGCCGAGGGCTACGAGCAGCTGGCCGCCGCCCACGCCCAGGCCGCCGCGGGTGACCTGCCCGCCGCCCCGCCCTCGGAGATCTACTGCCACTCCCTCACCGACCCGACGATCCTCGGCCCGGACCTCGTCGACCGCGGCTACCAGACGCTCACCCTCTTCGGCCTGCACACCCCGGCCCGGCTCTTCGCGGGCGACAACGACGCCGTACGCGACAAGCTGCTCAAGTCGACGCTGGCGCAGCTCGACGCACATCTGGCCGAACCGCTCGTCGACCTGCTCGCGACGGATGCGCAGGGGCGGCCCTGCATCGAGGCGAAGACCCCGCTCGACCTGGAACGCGACCTGCGCCTGCCGGGCGGCAACATCTTCCACCGCGACCTGTCCTGGCCGCACGCCCAGGACGGCACCGGCCGCTGGGGCGTGGAGACGGAGCATCCGAACGTCCTGCTCTGCGGAGCGGGCGCGGTGCGCGGCGGGGGAGTGAGCGGGGTGCCCGGACACAACGCGGCGATGGCGGTCCTGGAGCAGGAGCGCGCCTGAGCGTCGGGCCGCCGTACCGAGGCGGTCGATGCGGCCGGGGTGCCCGTGCACCCGGCGATCGGAGCAGCACATGGTGCGCCCCGGCCGCCCTGCCCGCACGCTGGCCTCATGGCCACCGATCACCCCGTCGCAGTCCTCCCGCCCACCGCGGACGGCGGCCGGCGCGTCCGCATCGACGGCCGGTACGTCGGGATCGCCTACCGGCTGCTCGACGTGACGGCGTTCCTCCAGGAGGCCGGGCTGCAGGACTGGGACGAGATGGACGTGGTGCAGTCCTCGCTGATCGACTGGCAGGGCGGCGGTCCGGAGGTGTGGGAGGGCTGAGACGGCGTCTGCAGGCCCGTCAGTCCTGCGAGGCCGTCCAGCCGGCTGCCGTGATGCGGGCCGCGTCCGCCGGGCGCGCCTCGTCGAACAGGACCCCGTCCGGGTCCGCGACCCGCAGTCCGTCCACATAAGCGCCCCGGCCCACGTACAGCCGGTCCGTGGCGTACCGCCAGCGCAGGGCGAGCTGCCGCGCGGCCGGGAGGTCCGCCGCCAGGCGGTGCCAGACGCGGCCCGACCAGCCGGTGACCGTACCCGCCGGACGCTCCTGCGGCTCCCCGCCGGGGCGGGCGGTGGTGAACGGCACCGGCCGCCAGGTCGTCCCGCCGTCCTCGCTGGCCTCCAGCACGAGGACGTCCGCCTGCGGCTCGGTGTCCCACCACAGGGCGCAGCGCAGCCGGGCCCCGCCCGCCGAGGTGTCCAGCGCGGGCAGCGCCAGGGTGGCGGTGGCCGAGGCCGCCATGCCGGAGAACCAGGCGGTACGGCCATGACGCGGGCGGACCGGGACGGCCCGCGCCAGGTTGTTGGCGGCGGCCACCCGGGGCGCGGAGCCGGAACGCCAACTGCGCACGGGATGGACCGAGTTGCCGAGTACCACCAGGAACGAGTCGGTCGTCGGGTCGAGGACCAGCGAGGTGCCGGTGAACCCGGTGTGGCCCGCGGTGCGCGGCGTGGCCATCGCGCCCATGTACCAGTGCTGGTAGAGCTCGAAGCCGAGCCCGTGCTCGTCGCCGGGGAAGGCGGTGTTGAAGTCGGTGAACATCAGCTCCACCGACTCCGGTTCGAGGATCCGCGTCCTGCCGTACGTGCCGCCGTTGAGCAGCGTCCGGCCGAGCACCGCCAGGTCCCAGGCGCAGGAGAAGACGCCCGCGTGCCCGGCGACCCCGCCGAGGCCGAAGGCGTTCTCGTCGTGCACCTCGCCCCACACCAGCCCCCGGTCGAGCCCCGACCAGGGCTTGCGGGCGTCCTCCGTGGCGGCGATCCGGGGCTTCCAGGAGGCGGGCGGGTTGTAGCGGGTGCCGTCCATGCCGAGCGGTCCGGTGATGTCCTCGTGGAGCAGGACGTCCAGCGGGCGGCCGGTGATCTCCTCCAGGACCAGCTGGAGCGAGATGAGGTTCAGGTCGGAGTAGAGGTAGCGGGTGCCCGGCGGGTTCAGCGGGGTCTCGTTCCAGATGAGCCGGAGCTTGTCCTCGTGGGTGGGCGCGTTGTAGAGCGGGATCCAGGCGCGGAAGCCCGAGGTGTGGGTGAGCAGGTGCCGGACGGTCATCCCGCTCTTGCCCGCCGCTCCGAACTCCGGCAGGTAGGAGGCCACCTTCGCCTCCAGCTCCAGCGCGCCCCGCTCGATCTGCTGCACGGCGAGCATCGAGGTGAACAGCTTGGACACCGAGGCGAGGTCGAAGACGGTGTCCTCGGCCATCGGGATCTGCCGGTCGGGCGGGAACTCGACGCCGGTGTCGGTCTTCTCGTCGTACGCGGAGTAGCGCACCGCCATCCCGATCGGCTCGTGCAATGCCACGGTGCCGCCCCGCCCGGCGAGCAGCACGGCGCCCGCGTACCAGGGGTGCTTGGGGGAGGGGTCGAGGAACGCCCTGGCGTCGGCGACGAGTTGACGGAGGTGGGCGGGGAGGAGTCCGGCCCGCTCGGCCGAGCCGTACCGCAGGGTGCTGCGGCCGGTCGACGCGGCCGCCGGGCCCGCGGGGAAGGGAGCGAGGGCCAGGGCGCCGCCCAGCGCCACTGCTCTTCGGGCCAGCTGACGCCGGGTCAGGCCGTGTCGGTCGTCGGTCATCGGGTTCCTCCCGCGGGGCCGCCTGAAAGTATCTTTCCGGGATCACCGTGCGCGCTGAAACTTTCGTGTCAGACGGGGGTCGTGTCAACCAGGCGTTCGGCGCAATAAATCTGACAGACCATCAGGAAACCTCTTCCGTCCTCCGGAGGACTCCGGCATCCTGCGCCCATGCAGACGGAGCTGAGCAACCAGCTGGGAGTCGAGCACGCCGTCTTCGGGTTCACGCCGTTCCCCGCCGTCGCCGCGGCCATCAGCCGGGCCGGCGGCTTCGGAGTGCTCGGCGCGGTCCGCTACACCGCCCCCGACGAGCTCAAACGCGACCTGGACTGGATAGAGGAGCACGTCGACGGCAAGCCCTACGGGCTGGACGTCGTCATGCCCGCGAAGAAGGTGGAAGGCGTCACGGAGGCCGACGTCGAGGCGATGATCCCGGAGGAGCACCGCGCGTTCGTCCAGGACACCCTCGCCAAGTACGGGGTGCCCGAACTCGCCGACGGAGAGGCGTCCGGCTGGCGGATCACCGGCTGGATGGAGCAGGTCGCCCGCACCCAGCTCGACGTCGCCTTCGACTACCCGATCGCCCTGCTCGCCAACGCCCTCGGCTCACCGCCCGCGGACGTCGTGGACCGCGCCCACGACCAGGACGTCCTCGTCGCCGCCCTCGCGGGCAGCGCCCGGCACGCCCGCAAGCACCAGGAGGCGGGCATCGACATCGTGGTCGCCCAGGGCTACGAGGCCGGCGGCCACACCGGCGAGATCGCCTCCATGGTGCTCACCCCCGAGGTCGTCGAGGCCGTCGCCCCGCTGCCCGTGCTGGCCGCCGGCGGAATCGGCAGCGGGGAGCAGGCCGCCGCGGCACTCGCCCTCGGCGCCCAGGGCGTATGGCTGGGCTCCCTGTGGCTGACCACCACGGAGGCCGACCTGCACTCGCGGGCGCTGACCCGCAAGCTCCTCGCCGCGGGCTCCGGGGACACCGTCCGCTCCCGCGCCCTCACCGGCAAACCGGCCCGCCAGCTGCGCACCGAATGGACCGACGCCTGGGACGACCCGGCCGGACCCGGCACCCTCCCGATGCCCCTCCAAGGGCTCCTCGTGGCCGACGCGGTCTCCCGCATCCAGCGGTACGAGGTCGAACCGCTGCTCGGCACGCCCGTCGGCCAGATCGTCGGCCGGATGAACAGCGAACGCAGCGTCCAGACCGTCTTCGACGACCTCACCCGGGGTTTCGAACGGGCGGTGGACCGCATCAACCGCATCGCCGGAAGGAGCGGCCAGTGACCGGCACACCGCCCGTGGGCTTCTGGGCCCAGGCGACCCAGGACCCCGACCGCACGGTTCTCGTCGCCCCGGACGGCGAGGAGTGGACCGCGGGACGACTGCACTCCGACGCCAACCGCCTCGTCCACGGCCTGCGGGTCGCGGGGCTCGAACGCGGTGACGCCTTCGCGGTCGTCCTGCCGAACGGCGTCGCCTTACTCACCGCGTATCTCGCCGCCAGCCAGGCCGGGTTCTACCTCGTGCCGGTCAACCACCACTTCGTGGGCCCGGAGATCGCCTGGATCGTCGCCGACTCCGGCGCCAAGGTGCTGATCGCCCACGAACGGTTCGCCGGACCCGTCCGCCGGGCCGCCGACGAGGCCGGGCTCCCGGCCACCCACCGGTACGCCGTCGGCACGGTCGAGGGATTCCGGCCGTACGCCGAACTCCTCGACGGCCGACCGGACTCACCGCCCGCCGACCGCACCCTCGGCTGGGTCATGAACTACACCTCGGGCACCACCGGACGCCCGCGCGGCATCCGCCGCCCCCTGCCCGGCAAGCTCCCCGAGGAGGCCTACCTCGGCGGCTTCCTCGGCATCTTCGGCATCAAGCCCTACGACGGCAATGTGCACCTCGTCTGCTCCCCGCTGTACCACACGGCGGTCCTGCAGTTCGCGGGCGCGTCCCTGCACATCGGCCACCGGCTGGTGCTGATGGACAAGTGGACCCCGGAGGAGATGCTCCGCCTGATGGACACCCACCGGTGCACGCACACCCACATGGTGCCCACCCAGTTCCACCGCCTGCTGGCCCTGCCCGACCCGGTGAGGGCCCGCTACGACGTCTCCGCGATGCGGCACGCCATCCACGGCGCCGCCCCCTGCCCCGACCATGTGAAACGGGCGATGATCGACTGGTGGGGGCACTGCGTGGAGGAGTACTACGCGGCCAGCGAGGGCGGCGGCGCCTTCGCCACGGCGGAGGACTGGCTGAAGAAGCCCGGCACCGTGGGCAAGGCCTGGCCCATCAGCGAACTGGCCGTCTTCGACGACGACGGCAACCGCCTCCCACCGGGCGAACTGGGCACCGTCTACATGAAGATGACCACCGGAGGCTTCGCCTACCACAAGGACGAACAGAAGACGAGGAAGAACCGCATCGGCGACTTCTTCACGGTGGGAGACCTCGGCTACCTGGACGAGGACGGCTACCTCTTCCTCCGCGACCGCAAGATCGACATGATCATCTCCGGCGGGGTGAACATCTACCCGGCCGAAATCGAGTCAGCCCTCCTCGCCCACCCCGCCGTCGCGGACGCGGCCGTCTTCGGCGTACCGCACGACGACTGGGGCGAGGAGGTCAAGGCGGTGATCGAACCGGCCCCGGGCCACGAACCCGGCCCCGACCTCGCCGCGACCCTCCTCACCCACTGCGCCGACCGCCTCGCCGCCTACAAACGCCCCAAGTCCATCGACTTCACCCCGGACATGCCCCGCGACCCGAACGGCAAGCTGTACAAGCGCAGACTGCGGGACCCGTACTGGGAGGGGCGGACACGGGCGGTGTGATGCCCCAGCCGCGAGCCGGACACTCACCTGCCCGGCTCACAGGGCGTCGATCTGCCAAGCGACCACGCCGGTTGCTCCTTCGGCGCCGACCACGTCGATCCGAACGAACTCACCACCGGTGATCCGCTGCCGCACCACTGACTCATCGCATGGCACCGACGCCTCCGCAGCAGCCCGCGCGGGCACGAACGCCAGCCGCGCGGTGCCAGTGCCGACACACACCAGGGTGAGCCGATAGTCCTTGCCCTCGCTGAGCCCGGGCTCGGTATGGATGCCGTCCCTGACCCGCTCCACGCCGGCCTCGACCATCGTCCCGCCACGGACAGCGGCGATGGCCGCTTGCGCCCGCTCGGTGAGTTCCCGCTCCGACGGCCCGGCCGCAGTCGACGTCGGCCGCGGGTCAGCGGTGTCCTCCCCACTGCCGGAGGCCGTGCACGACGTGAGCAGGAGGGCCGACGACACCGCGGCGCATGCGGCGAGGCGGGACACCCGATGTGTAGGGCAAGTGCGTGACAACGAGATGTTCAATTCTCTCCGAGGAACCTGAAGTCCACGTGGTCGGCGGTCGCCGCCTTCCACGGGACGGCGAATCGCCGCAGCCCCGCCCAAGCGGTACTGCGGCGGCTCACTTTACGGCCGGGTGCGGTCAGGCACCGTCACCGGCGTTCCCGTGCCACCACCCACCGCAGCTCCGGCGACGTCAGGATGTCCTTCTCGCAGAAGCGGGACGTCACCCACTTCTCGGCCGAGAACAGCTTCGTCTGGTCGCTGAAGTGCGGCGAGTTCGGGTTCGAGGACTGGGAGTAGGACAGCAGCGTGCGGGCCACCGGGCAGCGGGTGCCGTTCCAGCCGACCGCCTGGATGTAGCTGGAGCCGGTCGACACCTCCGTGTAGCCGCCCTTCGCCGGGTCCCACACCGGCTCGATCTTGTTCCAGATGCCCAGGGACTCGGTGCCGCCGGGGACGGGGATGCGCTGGCCGTGCCGTACGACGAACTGGTGGTCCCCGAGGGGGGAGTCCAGCGCGACGCCCGCCGCGCGGAGCTCGGCGACCGCGTCCGCCAGGGCCGTGGCGAAGCCCGGTGCCGCTGTGTTGAGGGTGTTCGGGGTGGACACCGGGTCGGACGCCGAGAACGGCACCTTCCACAGCTGGGCCGACGGGACCGTGGCCGTCAGCTTGCGCCAGAAGCGGTCGAAGAGCAGGGCGCCCCGGCTCCCGGCGTCCGTGGTGCGGTCCCAGGCAGCCAGCACCGCGCAGGCGGCCGAGACGTCAACCGCCTTGCCGTCACTCCCCGTTCCCGTGCCGCCGGGCAGGGCCGCACAGGCCGCCGCCGCGTCCTTCGCGGCCAGGTCGCCAGCGGGCGCCCGGTTGGCGAACTGCTGGTCCTGAAGCTCGCGCACGGTCAGCTTGCCGCGGTCCGCCAGCGCCGTGACGTCCTCGATCGCGCCACGCGTCCGCATCGAGCGCTGCGTGCCGATCGTGCCGAAGACCCGCTCATAGCCCGTCAGCGGGCGGTCCGCGTTGGACAGCCAGGCGCTGTCGTTGGAGTTCTCCGCGTACGGCGCGTCCGTGAGCGTCGGCAGCTTCGCGGGTCCGAAGATCCCCGGCTGCCGGGCGTCGGGGTCGGCGCCGAGGGCGCAGGCGCCGCGCGAGCCGTCGAGGATCGCAAGACCCGAGGAGGGGTAGGTGACCTTGCCGAGCGGGGTGGAGCAGCTCTGCGCCAGTTCGTCGGTGATCCGGGGGAGCACCTGCGACTGGGTGAAGAGCGTGTGGCCGGAGGAGTCCGCGGCGATGGTGTTCACCCAGGGCAGACCCTGGGTGCGCCGCAAGGTGCCCAGGATGTCCGCGGTGCCGCGGGACTTGCTGAAGCCGAGCGCGGTGTCGGAGCCGCGCAGGTTGACGGCGTTGGGGTCGTTGACGGCGTACGCCGTCGAGGCCGTCCACGGCAGTGGCAGCGCGGCGCCGAGCGAGGTGACGACCGGCCCGTACCGCGTCCACCACTGCGTCCGCGTCACCGGGGCGCCGTCCTTGACCGCCACCGTGACCGTGCGCTCGGTCATGCGCTCCGGCTTCCCGTCGACGAGGTACACCGTCGGATCCGCCGGATCCAGCGTCAACTGGTGCAGGTTGAGCGGCACACCGGTCGCGACGGTGTGGCTCCAGGCCACGTGGGCGTTGTGGCCTATGGAGATCGTCGCGCTGCCGAGCAGCGAACCGCCCGCCACGTTCAGCTCGCCCGGAATGGTCTGCTGCGACTGCCAGAAGCGGCGGCCGCCCTGCCACGGGTAGTGCGGGTTGCCCAGCAGCAGCCCGCGGCCGTTCGCGGTCGTGGCGCCGCCGAAGGCGACGGCGTTGGAGCCCATGTCGGCGGTGTCGGCGGCGAGGAGCTCCCGCGCGGCGCGGGCGGTGTCCTCGGCGCCGGGTGCCGGTGCCGCCGTGCCCGTCGGCGGCTGCGCGGCCGTGATGCCGTCCACCGCCCGGCCCTGACCGCCCAGCACCGACAGGGCGAAACCGCGCGTGGCCACGTCGAGCGTGGTGACCGGGCGCACCCACGCGGCGTCCTTGCACGCCGGATCGGTGATCCGGTTCTGCCGCAGCCAGGCGTTGTACCCGGCCGCGAAGCCCCGCATCATCTCCTCCACCTGACGGCTGGGCCCGCGCGGCGCCGGTTCGGCGAGGAGCTTCTCGACCGTCTTCGCCTCCCGTACGCCACGGAAGTACAGGTCGCTGGAGAGGTTCCTGGTCGCCGAGGACAGCGAGGAATCGGTCGCCGCGTCGGGGCCGAAGAAGCGGGAGCGCTCGCCGCGCACGGTCACGAAACCGTCGGCGAGCGTGCACACCTGGTCGGCGGCCTGCGCCCATCCGGTGCCGAAACCGAGGTTCGCGTAATCCTTCGCGAGAATGTGCGGAATGCCGTACTCGGTGTAGCGGATCACGGCCGACAGGCCGCCGTGCGAAGGGTGGTCACGCCGGTCCTGACGGTCGGCCGCGGCCGCCGGCAGTGTGGCCGTGGCGGTGAGCAGGGCCAGGGCCGCGACGGCGAGCCGTCTCGGGCGGATGCGCATCGAGCCTCCCAACATCTTCGGGGGAAGGGGCGGTTGAGCGTACCAACCGGTATGTGTCCATGGAACGTGCCGGACGCCGGGTGTCTTGACCTCCTTTCGGCGGGGGCCGAGGATCACCTGTCATGACGCCCGGACACGGCAGCACGGTCGACGGGGTGCTGCGGCGCAGCGCCCGCCGCACCCCGGCACGCGTCGCGGTGGAGTACCGCGACCGGACATGGACGTACGAGGAGTTCGACGCGGCGGTCTCCCGCGCGGCGAGCGTCCTGCTCGACCAGGGCCTCGCACCCGGCGACCGGGTCGGCGCCTACGGCCACAACTCCGACGCCTATCTCCTCGGCTTCCTCGCCTGCGCCCGCGCGGGGCTGGTCCATGTGCCGGTCAACCAGAACCTCACCGGCGACGACCTGGCCTATCTGGTCGGACAGTCCGGCAGCACGCTCGTCCTCACCGACCCGGACCTGGCGGACCGACTGCCCGACGGCGTACGGACGTTGACCCTGCGTGACGCCGAAGGGTCCCTGCTGGACCTGCTGGCCTCGGCCCCCGCCCACGACGGCCCCGAGCCGCGCAGCGAGGACCTGGTGCAGCTGCTGTACACCTCCGGGACGACCGACCTGCCCAAGGGCGCGATGATGACGCACCGGGCCCTGGTGCACGAGTACCTGAGCGCCATCACCGCGCTCGACCTGGGCGCCGGGGACCGGCCCGCGCACTCCCTGCCGCTGTACCACTCGGCGCAGATGCACGTCTTCCTGCTGCCGTATCTCGCGGTCGGTGCCCGCAACATCATCCTGGACGCGCCCGACGGCGACCGGCTCTTCGACCTGATCGAAGCCGGCCGCGTGGACAGCCTGTTCGCGCCGCCCACGGTCTGGATCGGCCTGGCCAACCGCCCCGACTTCGGCACCCGCGACCTCGGCGGTCTGCGCAAGGCGTATTACGGCGCCTCGATCATGCCGGTGCCCGTGCTGGAGCGGCTGCGTGAGCGGCTGCCGGAGCTGGCCTTCTACAACTGCTTCGGCCAGAGCGAGATCGGCCCGCTGGCGACCGTCCTCGCCCCCGACGAGCACGACGGGCGGATGGATTCCTGCGGCCGGCCGGTGCTCTTCGTCGACGCGCGCGTGGTCGACGAGGACGGCAAGGACGTGCCCGACGGCACGTCCGGCGAGATCGTCTACCGCTCCCCGCAGCTGTGCGAGGGGTACTGGGACAAGCCCGAGGAGACCGCCGAGGCCTTCCGCCACGGCTGGTTCCACTCCGGGGACCTGGCGGTGAAGGACGCCCAGGGCTACTTCACGATCGTCGACCGGGTGAAGGACGTCATCAACTCCGGTGGGGTGCTGGTCGCTTCGCGCCAGGTCGAGGACGCGCTCTACACGCACCCGGCGGTGGCCGAGGTCGCGGTGGTAGGGCTGCCCGACGAGCGGTGGATCGAGGCGGTCACCGCCGTCGTCGTCCGGCGCGGCGAGGTCACCGAGGCCGAACTGATCGACCACGCCCGGGAGAAGCTCGCGCACTTCAAGGCGCCCAAGCGGGTCGTCTTCGTGGACACGCTGCCCCGCAACGCCAGCGGCAAGATCCTCAAAAGGGAGCTGCGGGACCGGTTCGCCGGCTCCTAGGATCGACGCCGTGCCGATCCTCACCGCCTCCGACGGAACCCGCCTCGCGTATCACCGGCAAGGCGAGGGCGAACCGCTCCTCGTCCTGCCCGGCGGGCCGATGCGCGCCTCCTCCTACCTCGGTGACCTGGGCGGACTGACCGCCGGGCGACAGGTCGTCCGGCTCGATCTGCGCGGCACCGGGGACTCGGACGTCCCGGCGGATCCGGCGACGTACCGCTGCGACCGGCTCGTGGACGACGTGGAGGCGCTCCGGGCCCACCTGGGCCTGGACCGGATCGACCTGATGGGCCACTCCGCGGGCGGCAGCCTCGCCATGCTCTACGCGGCCCGCCACCCGGAGCGGATCCGGCGGCTGCTGCTGGTCACCCCCAACCCATGGGCCCTCGGCACCCCGGCGGCGCCCGAGGACCGCCTCGCGGCCGCGCGGCTGCGCAAGGGGGAGCCGTGGTTCGAGGAGGCGTTCCCGGCCCTGGAGAACTGGCTCAACGGCACCGGGGACTTCACACCCGAACTCTTGCCCTTCTTCTACGGCCGCTGGGACCGGGCCGCCCAGGAGCACGACGCCCGCGCGGACGAGGAGTGCAACGACGAGGCCGCCGAGGTGTTCGGCTCCGAGGGTGCCTACGACCCACCCGCCACCCGGGCCGCCCTCTCCCGTCTGCCCGCGCCCGTCCTCGTCCTGGCCGGCGAGCTCGACGGCGCCCCGAACCCCGCCCTGGCCCACCGCACCGCGGACGTCTTCCCGCACGCCGAGGCGGCGGTCCAGCCCGGCGCCGGCCACTTCCCGTGGCTGGACGACCCGAAGTGGTTCGCGCGGTGCGTCGGAGGGTTCCTGGACGGGGCGGCTCGGTCGTAGGGCGCCGCCCCGGATGCGGAACCGTCAGCGTCCCGGAGCCGTTCGCGGACCGTACGCCGTCAGGAACCGGTCCCGGAACGTGTGCATGCCCCACTGCGGGGCGTCGTCGGCCGGCTTGAGGCCGTCCGTCCAGCCCCAGTCGGAGATCCGGTCCAGGACCTTCGGGTCGCGGGCGACGATCGTCACGGGGACGTCCTTGCTGCGGCTGCCCGCGGTGACCGTCGGCACCGGCTGGTGGTCGCCGAGGAAGACCAGGACCGTGTCGTCGTCGCCGTAGCGCTCGACGTACTCGACGAGGCTGCGCAGCGAGTACTCGATGGCGTTGGCGTACTCGGCGCGGACGCTGTCGGGGTTCTTCCAGACCTCCTTGGGGTCCTTGCCCTCCTCCTTGATCCGGTGGAAGACCGAGCCGTCGCCGAGGTCCTCCCAGTCGATCATGCGGGCCACCGGTGCCCAGGGGTTGTGGCTGGAGGCCAGGATGATCTCGGCCATGATCGGCTCGCGGTCCTTCCTGCCGTGCTCGAGCCGCTCGAACGCCTCCAGGCTGAACTGGTCCGGCACGGGCGTCCAGCTGAAGTAGGGGCCGTGGTAGCCGAGCTGCTCGGAGTCGTAGATCTGGTCCAGGGCGAAGAACTTCCCCTCCGGCCAGGCCCTGCGCACGCCGGGCACGATGCCCACGGTGCGCCACGCGCCGGTCTTGCGGAAGTAGCTGCCCAGCGTCGCGCGGTCGCTGGTGGTCAGACTCCGGTACCGCTGCTGGTTCTTGATCCACAGTCCGGACAGGAAGGTGGAGTGCGCGAGCCAGCTGCCCGCACCCGTCACCGGGGACCGGAGCCAGGCGCTGCGCGAGGCGAATCCGGCGTTCTCCAGCCTGTCGGTGCCCTCGTCGAGCACCGTGTCGATCTGTCCTGCCATCGCCGGGTCGTCGATGGCGACCCGGCCGTAGCTCTCGACGAAGGTGAACAGCACGTCCTTGCCGCGCAGTCCGGTCAGCAACCGGTCCGGCGGGGTGTCCGCGAAGGCGTCGACGGCCGCCTGCTTCTCGAACACCTCCGCGTCCCGCAGCCCCGCCCGGACCTGCTCGACGCGGTTGTCGACGTAATCGGCGTTGATCTTCGAGGCGACGGGCACCTCGGCGACCTGCACGCCCAGCGTGACGCAGGTGATCCACGCGGTGCCGAGAATCAGCGTCGTACGGGCGGCGACCGGGCGGTGACGGACCATCAGGTCGGTCAGTCGTACGGCGGCCAGCGTCGTCGCGATCAGGATGATCACGAGGAGTACCAACACCCCTGTCACGGCCAGCACTTGGCCCGTCCGTCCGAACGACTCCCGCAGGAAGTCCGTCGCGTCGTCGAGCAGGATCCAGTCCAGGACCAGGTCGAAGGGGCGGGCCAGGACCTGGTGGAAGCCCATGTCCAGGAACTTCAGGACGGTCAGCACACCGAGGAGCGCGCCCGTGGCGATCGCCGTGATCCGCCGTGGCCGCGGCGGCAGCGAGAGCAGCAGCCCGGCGAGGAGGATCCCCTCGGCGGGGATGCGCAGGAACGCGCCGAACGACAGCCGTTCGACGCGGTTGGGCAGCAGGAGCGCGAACAGGACAAGGGCCGCCGCCAGCACGGTGGTCGTCACGGTGACGCCCCGGGCCGCCCGTGGATGCCGTTGCCGCCATCCACGCGGCCCGGGGCGCGTGCCCTCGGCCTCGTCGTCCTCCGTTTCGGCGTCCGGCAGTTGACCCGTGACTTGCGACACCCGCGATCCCTTCCCTGCGTCCCGTCACCATGCGTACGGCCGGCTGTCGTCCTGCGTTCACAGGAAAAGCCGGTCGAACGCACACGGTACGCGGGTGCCGGGCAGGTCAGGGGGCGTCGTTGTCGTGTAGGTCAGGGGAGGGAGCGGCCGGGCCGCTCCACGCACAGCGCCCAGATGATGAGCGTGGACACCCCGATCAGCACGACCGACCACACCGGGTAGTACGGCAGGGACAGGAAGTTGGCGATGATGACGAGCGCGCCGATCGCCACGCCCGAGACGCGGGCCCAGGTCGCCTCGGAGAACAGGCCGAGGGCGACGATCACGGCGATCGCGCCCAGGATCAGATGGATCCAGCCCCAGCTGGTCAGGTCGAACTGGAAGATGTAGTCGGGGGTGGAGACGAAGACGTCGTCCTCGGCGATCGCCATGATGCCCCGCGTGATGGCCAGCACGCCGGCGATCATCAGCATCACGGCGGCGAAGGCTGTCAGGCCCTCGGCCCAGGTCTGCTTCGCCGTGGGGGGACGTGCGCTCTGTGTCGTAGCCATGCCGCTTGCCTCTCGTGTCGTGCGTCCGGTCTCAGCCGACGGTGGGGGGAGTGGCGGAGGCCGGCTGCTTGCGGGCGCCGACGGGGCCGTAGTCGGTGAAGATCAGCTGCTTGGCCCGCTGGAACTCTTCCTCCGTGATGTGGCCGCTCTCCTTCAGCCGCGACAGCTTGGCCAGTTCGTCGGCGCTGCTGGGGTGGCCGCCGGCGGACGCCGTCTCCCGGACGTAGGAGTCGAACGCCTCCTGCTGCGCGCGTGCCTGCGCGATCTCCCTGCGTCCCATGTTCTTGCCCCGGGCGATCACGTAGACGAACACGCCGAGGAAGGGCAGCAGGATCACGAAGGCGAGCCAGCCCGCCTTGGCCCAGCCGCTCATCGCGTCGTCGCGGAAGATGTCCACGATGATCCTGAAGAGCAGGACGAACCACAGGATCCACAGGAAGAACCAGAGCATCGCCCAGAACGCCCCCAGCAGGGGGAAGTCGTACGCGAGGTACATCGCTGAGTTCATGTCGTCGCCTCCGTCCGGGCCGAGGCCCGACAGTCGTTGTTCGTTGTCAGCGTGCGTACGGCGAGGGCGGCACCGCTTCACCCTCCGGGGGTGACCCGGCGGGCGGCCGACCGCCAGGCGAGGGCGACCGCGAGCTCCATCACGCCGAGCAGCACCAGCCACAGGCCCAGCAGCCTGGTCAGGGCCACCGCCGACTCACTCGGCAGGGCCAGCACGACGATGCCCGCCACGATGGCGAGCAGTGCGGCACCGAGGACGACTCCCCGGTGCGGCAGACCGCGCGTGGCGAGGGCCGCGTAGGCCGTCAGGAGCCCGGACACCAGCCACACGATGCCGACGATCAAGGACAGGGCGGCGATGGTCTGCAGCGGGTTCCGCATGCACAGCACGCCGGCCAGCACGTACAGCACCGCGATCAGCAGTCCGGGGACCCGCTCGCCGCGTTCCTGCCCGAAGACCGCCACGAACCGGAAGCCGCCCGTCACCAGCAGGTACAGGCCGAAAAGGACGGCGACGACCTGCAAGGTGGCGTCCGGCCAGACGAGCAGCAGGATGCCGGGCACCAAGGTGGCCAGGGCCGCGCCCAGCATCCAGGTCCAGGAGCTGCCGAGGCGGCCGAGGACGTCCTCGGGGTCGCCGGGGACCGGCCCGCCGGGTGGCTGCCCGGTCCCGGGCGGCTGTGCCGCCGCAGGAGATTCGGTCATGACTCCTCCTCGCCCCGACGGGACGGATGTGCGGAGTTCGCACGGGCCCAGCGTCGCGCGTCCGGCCTCGGACCGGATCACCCGTCAAGGGTGATCCCGGCGCACCCGGCGGCGGCAACAGTGGATCGGGCACGCGGCGCGAACCAGGAGGCGGTCATGACCTCGAGGAGCTTCTTGACAGCCGGCGAACGGGCGGCCCTCGGCAAGAAGGCGCGCTCCCGCGTGCCGCGCACGGCCCAGGCCCGGTTCGAACCGAACATGTGGCGCCCCGATCCGGTCGACGTGATCGAGGCCCAGTCGGCCACCCGGCTGACGGAGCTGGTGCCGATCCGCTACGGCCGCATGACCGAGTCGCCGTTCCGCTTCTACCGCGGCGCGGCGGCCATCATGGCGCGGGACCTCGGCGCCGCTGCGAACACCGGGCTCACCGTGCAGCTCTGCGGAGACGCCCATCTGCTGAACTTCCGGCTGCTGGCCTCGCCGGAGCGCCATCTGGTCTTCGACATCAACGACTTCGACGAGACCCTGGCCGGGCCCTTCGAATGGGACGTCAAACGACTGGCCGCCAGCTTCGTCATCGCCGCGCGCGCCAACGGCTTCACGGCCGCGGAGCAGGACAGCGCGGTACAGGCCTGCGTACGGGCCTACCGGCTGCGGATGCGGGAGTTCGCCGGGATGCGCACCCTGGACATCTGGTACGCCCAGGACGACGCCGACCGGATGAGGGAACTGCTGGCCTCGGCCATGGACAAGAAGGCCAGGCGGCGCATCGCGCACGCCACGGCGAAGGCCCGCGGCCGCACGTACATGCAAGCCTTCGACCAGCTGACCCGGAGCACCCCCGAAGGACGCCGGATCGCGCCGGACCCCCCGCTGATCACTCCCCTCGCCGATCTCGCCGACCCGGGCGCGGGCGGGCAGGAGAGGGAACTGGTGGCGCTGGTGGAGCAGTACACGAGCAGCCTGCCCGCCGAGCGACGCCACCTGATGAACCACTTCCGGCTGGTCGACATGGCCCGCAAGGTGGTCGGCGTCGGCAGTGTCGGCACCCGCTGCTGGATCATGCTCCTGCTCGGCAGGGACGACGACGATCCCCTGCTGCTCCAGGCCAAGGAGGCCCAGCGGTCGGTCCTCGCGCCCCACACGGGCGGCGACGACTACGGCAACCAGGGCCGCCGGGTGGTCAGCGGGCAGCGGCTCATGCAGACCGCCGGCGACATCTTCCTGGGCTGGACGCATGTGGTCGGCCTCGACGGCCGAGGGCGGGACTTCTACGTACGGCAGCTGCGGGACTGGAAGGGCATCGCACATCCCGACACCATGGGGCCGCGGCTGCTCGATCTCTTCGCCGAGGTGTGCGGGTCCTCCCTGGCCCGCGCGCACGCCCGCTCCGGCGACCCCGTCGCCATCTCGGCCTACCTCGGTAAGAGCGACCGCTTCGAACGCGCCCTCACCGATTTCGCCCAGAGCTACGCGGACCAGAACGAGCGGGACTTCGAGACTCTGGTCGCGGCCGTCCACTCCGGCCGGGTCACCGCCCGGGCTCTGTGAGCCGCGCCGACCGCCTCACTCGGGCTGCCGGCGCATCTCCACGATCCGCAGGCCCAGGGATTGGCAGCGGGCCACCAGGCCGTAGAGATGCGCCTCGTCGACCACCGGGCCGAACAGGATGGTCTGCCCGGCCATCACCACATGGTCCAGCTCCGGGAAGGACTGGACGAGCGTGTCCGACATCTGCCCGTCGACGCGGATCTCATAGCGCATGGCCGTTCTCCCGCAGGAGGCGTGGAGCGGGCGTACTGGGACCCCGCACCTCGATACTCAGGTCCCCGGCGCCCCTCGTCCTCACCCGGCACAGGTGATACCGGACGAAGGCGCCTCAGTGCTTCACGAAGAGCTTGACGGCGATGATCAGCAGACCGAGCAGCAGATTGATCGACGCGGTGACGATCACCAGCCGGGTGGAGGCTCCGGCCTGCCGGGCCCCTCGCACCGACCAGCCCACCTGCCCCACCACGGCGACGCAGAGGGCCAGCCAGATGGTGCCCCGCATGTCCAGACGGAGCAGCGGGGAGAGGGCGATGGCGAGGACGGGAGGCAGGACGGCCCGCAGGATGGGCCATTCCTCGCGGCACACGCCCAGCACTTCCCGGCGGTTCAGGGCCCGGTCCGCCAACCGTTCCCCGAACAGCTTGGCGTGCACGTGCGCGAGCCAGAACACCGTTCCCGTCAGCAACAGCAGCGCGATCAGCTCCGCCCGGGGGAAGTCGCCGAGGGAACCGGCGCCGAGGATGACGGAGGCGGCGAGCAGTGATCCGTAGACGCCTCCGGTGAAATCGGCGCGGGCCCGCTGCTCCGCCCCGGCCTGCCCCGGCCGCCTCATCGAACTGTCTCCGGCTGCCGTGCGGAAGCGGTGCGCCCCGGCAGCGCGGGGGTGATGAGGAAGCTGGCCAGGGTGATCCCGCCGGCCGCGAGGATGGCCGCCTTCAGGCCCTTCAGCTGCGCCGAGGCGTAGGAGTCGACGACGGCGTCCACTTCGGCGGGCGGCAGCCCTGCCCGCTCGGCCGCGGTGCGCACCTGATCGGTGGGGACGAAGGAGACCCCGGCCTCCAGGGCGACGCTCGTCTGCTGCCGTGCCTGCTCCGACAACCGCTGGTCGTCCTCGACGTGGCCGGTGAAGGCGTGCGCCAGCGCACCGATCAGCAGCGACCCGATCAGAGCGGTCCCCAGCGCCGACCCCAGGTTCTGGGCGGTGTACTGCAGCCCGCCGACCTCGCTGCGCTCCTCCTCGGTGGCACCGGACTGGACGACGTTGCCGAGCTGCGAGACCAGCAGACCCATGCCGAGGCCCAACAGGGCCATGGCTGCGGCGAACTGGGCGTCGTCGATCTTCGGATCGATGGTGGCCAGCAGCCAGACGATGGCCGCCGCCAGGGTCAGCAGTGCCACCCGGACGAGCGTGCGCGGCGCGACCTGGCGCGCGAACCGGGAGGCGCCCAGGGAGGCGACGAGCATGGTGACCGAGACCGGCAGCAGCCGCAGCCCGGTCTCGAAGGCGTCGAAGCCCTGGACCACCTGGAGATAGAGCGGGATGGCGAAGAACAGTCCGAGCAGGATGAGGTTCTGGCTGAGCATGGTCAGCAACCCGGCCCGCAGGGCGGGCCGCTCCAGCAAAGCCAGGTGCACCAGCGGATCCCGGCGCTGTGCGGCGCGCCGGTGCTCCCAGCGGACGAAGGCGGCCAGGACGAGGGCCGAGGCCCCGATGACGAACATCGTCGGAGCGAAGCCGAACACCGTGAACGGCGGGTTCCTGGGCTCGACCCAGCCCCAGGTACCGCTCTGCAGCACGGCCAGGACGCCGAGCGCGAGGCCGCTCGCGGACAGTGCCGCGCCCACGGCGTCCATCCTGGGCCGGGGACCCGTCCGGGGAGCCTCCTTGATCATCCCGCGGCACAGCAGCATGGCCACGACGAGCACGACCTCACCGGCGAAGACCAGCCGCCAGGAGAGATACGTCGTCACCCAGCCGCCCAGCAGCGGGCCCACCGCGATGCCCGCACCGGCGAGCCCGCCGATGACGCCGTAGGCGACGGCGCGCTCCCGGTCCCGGTAGGTCTCCGCGACCAGCGCGGCCATGGCCGGCAGCACCATGGCCGCGCCGAGCCCTTCGATGACCGACCAGCCGAGCGCCAGTACGCCCAGGGTCGGTGCCACCGCGGTGAGGCCCGATCCGACGCCGTAGACCGTCAGCCCCAGCAGGAACAGTTTGCGGCGTCCCAGGATGTCGCCGAGTTTGGCGCCCACGGCCATGAACGCGGCCATCATCAGCGCGTACAGCGTGATGACGCCCTGGATGGCCGTGACCTCGGTGTCGAAGTCCTCGACCAGCTGACTGATCGAGACGTTCATGACGGAGGTGTCCAGGACCATCAGGAACTGGGCCGTGCCGAGCACCATCAGAGGCCGCCAATGCGCCACGGAGCCACCTCGCAGAACTCGGCCCGGGACGCCGGTGGGGGCGGCCGGGCAGCGGCCTCGGCTGCGCGGCCGCCTCCTCCATGTCACCGGACACGTCCGCGCCGCGCCTCACCCGCCACGGGGGAGGCAACGGTCACATCAGCCCCAGCTGCCGGGCCCGCCGTACCGCGTCGGTGCGCCGGTTCACGGCCAGCTTGCGGAAGACGCCCTTCAGATGGGTCTTGACCGTGTTCACGGAGACGAAGAGGTCCGCGGCGATCTCCTCGGTGGACATCATCTGCGCGAGCCGCACCAGGACGTCGTGCTCGCGGGCGCTGAGTTCCTCCACGACGAGCGGGCCGCTCGCCTCGGCCACGTTCCGGCCCCGCAGCAGCCAGCCCTCGGCCAGTGCCTCCGGCCCGCCGGCGCCGAGCATCCGCAGGACCCAGGGCCCGGCGTCCAGGAACGGCCTGCGCAGCCGCTCACCGCGGGCGTC
This sequence comes from Streptomyces sp. YS415, assembly GCF_023544665.1. Taxonomy (GTDB): domain Bacteria; phylum Actinomycetota; class Actinomycetes; order Streptomycetales; family Streptomycetaceae; genus Streptomyces. The sequence goes on along the minus strand of NZ_JAMJFL010000007.1, from coordinate 55,025 downwards.
CAGCAGCGCCCGGGTGACCAGGCGCCGCGCGGTCTCCGGGTCCCCTGCCAGGTCGCAGGCCCGGGCGCGCAGCAGCAGCGCCGGCACGGTGACGGCGGGACCGGCCCCCTCGTCGGGGGGCAGGGCGTCGAGCAGGTCGATCGCCGGGCCGGGGTGTCCCGCCGCGAGCAGGGCCCGTGCGGCATCCACCGTGCAGGCGGCCGGCCCGTCCGGCGCATCGAGCAGCACGTGGACGGCCGCCTCGGGGTGTCCCTCGGCCAGCTGCGCGGCGCAGGCGAGGGCGGCGGCATGGCCCTGCTCCCAGGGGGAGACCGCTTCGGCGCGGACGGTGGGCCGGGCCGCGGCGACGGCGGCGGGCGGATCCCCTTGCGCGAGGCGCAGCCGGGCCGTGACCAGGGCACGGGTCGCGGCAGTCACCGGGTCGTCCGGCCCCGTCCGCGCGGGCGCGGCCGTCTCGTCGAGCAGGCGCTGCGCCGACTCGAGTTCATCGCGCTCGACGGCCACCGCGGCCCGGACGAGGTGTCCCACCGCCGAGCCTGCCGAGAGAGGCAGCCCGTACCGTTCGGTCTCGGTGAGCGCGGCGAGCGCCTTGCTCTCGGCCCGGTCGAGCCAGCCGTCCAGGTAGTCGATGAGCGCGAGGTGGCTCAGGCTCTCCTGCCGGGGCAGTGCCGTCGCGGTGCCGGCGGGACCCGCGACGACGGCGTTCAGGGCCTCCCGCGCCTCCTGGAACCGTCCGGCCCACAGCAGGGTCGCGCCCAGGTGGGTCAGCAGCAGGGCGTCGAGCTCGGGATGCTGTTCGAGGAGCCGGGCGGGCACCTGCGGGTGGAGGGTCCGGGCCGACCGGGCCGCCTTCTCCGCCCGGGCCGGGGCGCCGGTCAGCCGGGCCGCGTGGGCTTCCAGGAGCGCGCAGCCGAGCTGGGCGGCGGCGGGGTCGGACGCCTCGTCGGCCAGGGTCCGCTCGGCGTGGTGCAGATGGACCAGGGCGCGGTCGACGTCGTGGCGGGTGAGGGCGAGGGCCGCCCGGACGAGTTCGGCGGCAGGGGTCGTTGTCTCGGGGGTCATACGGGAGAACAGCCCGGCCAGGCCATCGGCGCGCAGGCCCGTGAAGAGCTGCCCGATGGCCAGGTCGTCGACCAAGGCGCCGGCGGTGAACTCCCAGTCGCCCGCGGCGGCACCGTGGCACAGCGCCTCCGGAAGGTATCCGGCGTGCTGCAGCCACTGTGCCGCCCGGCGGTGCAGGCGGGGGCGCAGACCGGGCCGGGTCACCTCCAGGTGGGCCCGCAGGATCTCGCCGAACAGGGGGTGCAGCCGGTACCAGGAGTGCCCGAGCGCTTCGACGAAGGCGTTCTGGCGGCGCAGCCCGTCCAGGACGGTTTCGGCGTCGGGGCGGCCCGTGAGGGCGTTCGCCAGGGCGGGGGAGAACCGTTCCAGGACGCTGACGCGCAGCAGCAGATCCTGGGTCTCGGCAGGCTGCCGCTTGAGGACCTCGTCGAGCAGATAGTCGGCGACCGTGCTCTGGCCGGCCTCGAACTCCTTGAGGTAGACCTCGGCGTCGTCGGCCTCCTGCGCGGCCAGGGCACACAGCCGCAGGCCCGCCGCCCAGCCCCCGGTCCGCTCCACCAGCGCCCCGGCGGCGTCCACGGACAGCTCGAGACCGTGCAGGGAGAGCAGGCCGACCGCCTCCTCGGGTGTGAAGGCCAGTTCGGCGTTGCGGATCTCCGTGAGGGTCCCGGCCGCGCGGTGCCGGTGCAGGGGCAGCAGGGGCTCGGTGCGAGTGACGAGCACCAGGCGCAGGCCCGGCCCGGCGTTCTGGAGGACGAACTCCACCTGCTCGCTGACGACGGGGCCGGTCACCCGGTCGTATTCGTCGAGCACGACGACCACGGGTCGCCGCCGGGCCGCGAGGCCGAAGCCGAGCCGGGCCAGCAGCTTGCGGTCCACGCGGTGCGCGTCGGCAGGGAAGCCCACCTCGGCGGGGTCGACCAGCCCCTGGTGGTGCAGGGCCTCCAGCACACACGCCCAGAACAGCCCGGGGGTCTGCCCCGCGTCGGCGGTGAGCCAGACGACCGGTTCGTCCAGGCTCGCGGCCCAGTCGGCGACCAGCAGGGTCTTGCCCGCCCCCGCCGCTCCGTTGACCATGGTCAGCGGCGTCGTCCGGCCCAGGTCGAGATGGCGTCGCAGACGCCCGCGGTGCTGGAAGGTGGCGGGTCTGGCCGGGATGGCGAACCGCCCGGGCAGCCGGGGGGCGCCCAGCGGATGGGCGCCCGCGCTCGGCGTGACCGCCGGCGCGCTCGGTTCGACCGCGGCCATGCCGACCACCACCATCCGTCAGGACATGGTCTGTGTTCCTTTCAACAGAATCCCAGCTTTCCGGCAGGTCGGCATGTGCGGCACATGGAACCGGAGCGGCAGGTCCGTCCCATCCCTGCGCCGCCGCGGCGGAGAGGCCGGTCCGTCCTACCCCTGCGCCGCCGCGGCCACCTCCCGTGCCCACCGGTAGTCCGCCTTGCCGCTCGGCGAACGGCGGATGGCGTCCGTGACCACCAGTTGCCGGGGGATCTTGTATCCGGCGAGGTGGGAACGGCAGTGGCTCTGGATGTCCTCCAGGGAGGGCCTGCCCGCGCCCGCGCGCAGCTGCACGACGGCCGCCACATGGTGGCCCCACCTGGCGTCCGGGACCCCGGCGACCAGTGCGTCGTACACGTCCGGATGGGACTTGAGCGCCTGCTCCACCTCCTCCGGGTACACCTTCTCGCCGCCGGTGTTGATGCACTGCGAACCGCGGCCGAGGACGGTCACCACACCGTCCTCGTCGACGGTCGCCATGTCCCCGAGCAGCACCCACCGCTGCCCGTCCTTCTCGAAGAAGGTCTCCGCGGTCTTCGCGGGGTCGTTGTAGTAGCCGAGCGGTACGTGTCCGCACTGCGCGACCCGCCCCACCTCGCCGACCCCGACCGGCTCGCGCGTGGCCGGATCGACCACCCGGGTACGGGAGTTGACGCGGATGCGGAAGCCGCGCCCGGGACCGGAGTCGTCTGTGGCCGTGCCGTTGAAGCCGGACTCCGAGGAGCCGAAGTTGTTCAGCAGCATCACGTTCGGCACCAGGTCCAGGAACTGCCGGCGCACGGTCTCCGACATGATCGCCCCGGACGACGACACGCTGAACAGCGACGAGCAGTCGGTGCCCTTCAGCGGCCCGCCGAGCGCGTCGATGAGCGGCCGCAGCATGGCGTCGCCGACCAGCGACACGCTGGTGACCTTCTCCTTCTCGATCGTGCGCAGCGCCTCCTCGGGCACGAACCGGCGGTGCAGCACGACGCGTTGACCGAAGTTGAAGCCGATGAACGCGGTGAGCGTGGAGGTGCCGTGCATCAGCGGGGGAGCGGGGAAGAAGGTGATCCCGGACCCGCCCGCGGCGACCCGCTCGGCGAGTTCCTCGGGCGTCTTCACCGGCTCACCGGTCGGCGCCCCGCCGCCGAGCCCCGCGAAGAACAGGTCCTCCTGACGCCACATGACGCCCTTGGGCATCCCGGTGGTGCCGCCGGTGTAGATGATGAACCGGTCGTCGCCCGACCGCGCCGGGAACCCCCGCTCCGGCGAGCCTCCGGCCTCCGCCTCGGCGAAGGCGATGCCCGTGGTGCCGTCCCCCACCCGCACCAGGTGCCGGAGCCGTTCGGCCCGCGGCCGGGCCGCCGCCACACGGTCCTCGAACTCGGCGTCGAAGACGACCGCCGCCAGATCGGCGTCCCGGTAGAGGTAGGCCAACTCCTCGGCCACGTAGCGGTAGTTGACGTTGACCGGCACGATCCGGGCCTTCAGACAGCCCAGCACCGTCTGGAGGTACTCGACGCCGTTGTAGAGATGCAGTCCGAGGTGCTCGCCGGGGCGGATCCCGCTGTCCAGCAGATGGTGCCCGATCCGGTTGGCCGCCGCGTCCAGCCCGGCGTACGTCAGCCGGCGCTCCGCGCCCGTGCCCGGATGGTCGAGGTACACCAGCGCCTCGCGGTCCGGCACCACGTCCACGACCGACTCGAACAGGTCGGCAAGGTTGTACTCCACCGCTCCTCCTGACCTCGCTGTCCCTCGGTTGCCGGTCATCAGAGCAAAGGGCGGCATGACTGTGAAGACTGCGCGCACAACAAATCTGACTGTCTGTCAGAAAACTCTTGAAGTGCTCCTCCGACTCCTGCAACCTGTTCTCGTTCTCCCGAGGGGAGACGGGCCATGAGGGGAGACGGGCGATGAGCGGAACCGAACACCTCACCGTGCGGCGCGAGGGCGCCACACTCGTGCTCACACTGAACCGGCCCGAGGCCAGGAACGCGCTCTCGCTGCCCATGCTCGTCGGTCTGCACGACGGCTGGATCGAGGCCGACGAGGACGACACCGTCCGCTCGATCGTGCTGACCGGCGCGGGCGGCGCGTTCTGCGCGGGCATGGACCTCAAGGCCCTGGCGGGCGGAAGGATGGCGGGCGATCAGTACCGGGACCGGCTCACCGCCGACCCCGACCTGCACTGGAAGGCCATGCTGCGCCACCATCGCCCCCGCAAACCGGTGATCGCCGCGGTCGAGGGGTACTGCGTGGCCGGCGGCACCGAGATCCTCCAGGGCACCGACATCCGCGTCGCCGGCGCATCCGCGACCTTCGGCCTCTTCGAGGTCCGGCGGGGCCTGTTCCCGATCGGCGGCTCGACGGTCCGGCTGCCACGCCAGATCCCGCGAACCCACGCCCTGGAGATGCTGCTCACCGGCCGCCCCTACAGCGCCCAGGAGGCCGCCGGCATCGGCCTGATCGGCCACGTCGTCCCCGACGGCACGGCCCTCGACAAGGCCCTGGAGATCGCCGAACAGATCAACGCCTGCGGCCCGCTCGCCGTCGAGGCCGTCAAGGCGTCGGTGTACGAGGCCGCCGAGCTGACCGAGACCGAGGGCCTCGCCGCCGAACTCAAGCGCGGCTGGCCCGTCTTCGACACCGCCGACGCCAAGGAGGGCGCCCGCGCCTTCGCGGAGAAGCGACCGCCCCACTACAAGCGCGCCTGAGGAGCTCCCGTGCCCGAAGTCCTCAAAGCCCCCCTCGTCGTCGAGTTCCCCTTCACCCGCTCCCTCGGCCCCGTCCAGAGCGCCTTCCTCACCGGCCTGCGCGAACGCGTCGTCCTCGGCGTGCGCACCACCGACGGCCGCACCCTCGTCCCGCCCGTCGAGTACGACCCGGTCACCGCCGAGGAGATCCGCGACCTCGTCGAGGTGGCCCCCACCGGCACCGTCACCACCTGGGCCTGGAACCACGAACCCCGCCGCGGCCAGCCCCTGGACACCCCCTTCGCCTGGGTCCTGGTCCGCCTCGACGGCGCCGACACCGCCCTCCTGCACGCCCTCGACGCCCCCGGCCCCGACGCCGTCCGCACCGGCCTGCGCGTCCGCGTCCGCTGGGCCGAGGGCCGCACCGGCGCCATCACCGACATCGCCTGCTTCGAGCCGTACGACGGCGACCCCGCCCGGCCCGGCCGTCACACCGGCCGGTTCGAGGACATGGTCACCGGCATCGTCGCCCCCGCCCGGCTCGACTACACCTACGCGCCCGGCCGGGCGCAGACCGCCTACATCAACGCCCTCGCCGACCACCGCAACGTCGGCGAACGCTGCCCCTCCTGCCACAAGGTGTACGTCCCGCCCCGGGGCGCCTGCCCCACCTGCGGGGTCGCCACCACCGAGCAGGTCGACGTGGGTCCGCACGGCACCGTCACCACCTTCTGCATCGTCAACATCAAGGCCAAGAACCTCGACATCGACGTCCCCTACGTCTACGCGCACATCGCCCTGGACGGCGCCGGGCTCGCCCTGCACGGCCGGATCGCCGGCATCCCCTACGACCAGGTCCGCATGGGACTGCGGGTGGAACCGGTATGGACCGAGGGCTCCCGCTACCCCGACCACTACCGGCCCACCGGCGAACCCGACGCGGACTACGACACCTACCGGGAGCTGCTGTGACCCGCGAGATCGCCGTCGTCGCCTTCGCCCAGACCGACCACCGGCGCACCAGCGACGACCTCTCCGAGGTCGAGATGCTGATGCCCGTCCTGCACCGGGTCCTGGACCGGACCGGGCTCAAGACCGCCGACATCGGCTTCACCTGCTCCGGCTCCAGCGACTACCTGGCGGGCCGCGCCTTCTCCTTCACCCTCGCCCTCGACGGGGTGGGCGCCTGGCCCCCCATCTCCGAGTCCCACGTCGAGATGGACGGCGCCTGGGCCCTGTATGAGGCCTGGATCAAACTCCTCACCGGCGACGCGGACACCGCCCTCGTCTACTCCTACGGCAAGTCCTCCCCGGGCCCCCTCCGCGACGTCCTCACCCGCCAGCTCGACCCGTACTACGTCGCCCCCCTGTGGCCGGACTCCGTCGCCCTCGCCGCCCTCCAGGCCCAGGCCCTCATCGACGCGGGCGAGACGGACGAACCCCGGCTCGCGACGATCGCCGCCCGCAGCCGGGCGACCGGCAACCCGCACGCACAGCTACGGGGTCCGGTGCCGCACGGCGACTACCTCGTACGCCCGCTGCGCACCGGGGACTGCCCGCCCATCGGCGACGGCGCCGCCGCCGTGATCCTCGCCGCCGGGAACCGCGCCCGGGACCTGTGCGCGCGGCCCGCCTGGATCCGCGGGATCGACCACCGCATCGAGGCCCACTCCCTCGGCGTCCGCGACCTCACCGACTCGCCCTCCACCCGCCTCGCCGCCGAGCGGGCCGGCGCCTTCGCCCGGCCCGTCGACACCGCCGAGCTGCACGCGCCCTTCACCGCCCAGGAGGTCGTCCTGCGCAAGGCGCTCCGGCTCGACGACAGCGTGCGCGTCAACCCCTCCGGCGGCGCCCTCGCCGCGAACCCGGTCATGGCCGCCGGGCTGATCCGCATCGGAGAGGCCGCCGCCGGCATCCACCGGGGCGAGTCCGAGCGGGCCCTCGGCCACGCCACTTCCGGCCCCTGCCTGCAACAGAACCTGGTCGCCGTACTGGAAGGGGATCCGCGATGAGCAAGGAACCCGTGGCCGTCGTCGGGATCGGCCAGACCAAGCACGTGGCGGCGCGCCGGGACGTGTCCATCGCCGGGCTGGTGCGCGAGGCGTCCCGACGGGCCCTGGACGACGCCGAGTTGACCTGGGCCGACATCGACGCCGTGGTCATCGGCAAGGCACCCGACTTCTTCGAGGGCGTCATGATGCCCGAGCTGTACCTCGCCGACGCGCTCGGCGCGGTGGGCAAACCCATGCTGCGCGTGCACACGGCCGGCTCGGTCGGCGGCTCCACCGCGCTCGTCGCGGCGAACCTCGTCGCCTCCCGCGTCCACGGCACGGTACTGACCTGCGCCTTCGAGAAACAGTCCGAGTCCAACGCGATGTGGGGCCTGTCCCTGCCGATCCCCTTCCAGCAGCCCCTGCTCGCCGGCGCCGGCGGCTTCTTCGCCCCGCACGTGCGCGCCTACATGCGCCGCAGCGGCGCCCCCGACACCGTCGGCTCCCTCGTCGCCTACAAGGACCGGCGCAACGCCCTGAAGAACCCCTACGCCCACCTCCACGAGCACGACATCACCCTGGAGAAGGTCCAGGCCTCGCCCATGCTGTGGGATCCCATCCGCTACTCGGAGACCTGCCCCTCCTCCGACGGCGCCTGCGCCATGGTCCTCACCGACCGCGCCGGAGCCGCCCGCGCGCCCCGGCCGCCCGCCTGGATGCACGGCGGCGCGATGCGCAGCGAACCCACCCTGTTCGCCGGCAAGGACGCCGTGTCCCCGCAGGCCGGCAAGGACTGCGCCGCCGATGTCTACCGGCAGGCCGGCATCGCCGATCCGCGCCGGGACATCGACGCCGTCGAGATGTACGTGCCGTTCTCCTGGTACGAGCCGATGTGGCTGGAGAACCTCGGCTTCGCCGCCGAGGGCGAGGGCTGGAAGCTCACCGAAGCGGGGGTCACCGAGCTGGACGGCGACCTTCCCGTCAACATGTCGGGCGGGGTCCTGTCGTCCAACCCCATCGGCGCCTCCGGCATGATCCGGTTCGCCGAGGCCGCGCTCCAGGTGCGCGGACAGGCCGGGGAGCACCAGGTGGCGGGCGCCCGGCGGGCACTGGGACACGCCTACGGCGGCGGCTCGCAGTTCTTCTCCATGTGGCTCGTGGGAGCCCGGCCCCCCGACTCCTGAGCGGGCTGCGCGAAGGGTCCCCCTCACGTGGCCTGTCGGCACCCGGGACCGATCGCTAGGCTGGCCGCGGACGACGAACCGGGAGGAGCACGGACGTGGCCGAGAGCACCATCCAGCAGCAGCCGCTCACGGGCTGGGACAAGCCGGAGCTGGACCTCAGCAGCGCCGAGTGGCACTCGAGCAGTCGCGGTCTGGGGGACGTTCAGATCGCCTTTGTCGAGGGTTTCATCGCGATGCGCAACAGCGGCCGCCCACAGAGCCCTTCGCTGATCTTCACCCCCGCCGAGTGGGGGGCCTTCGTGTCGGGCGCACGGGAGGGAGAGTTCGACCTCACCTGAGCCGCCCCCGCCGGACCCCGTCCGGCGAGCCGATCCGGGGGTGTTCCGCCCGTTTTTCCGGACACGCGACCTCCACCACCCTCCCGGGACCGGCCCCTGAGCCAGGCTGACCCGGGAGGGGGACGGTCGTACTCGGGAAGCGAGGAACCCATGAGCACCCTGCCGGTCATCGCCGCGGTCGACGGTTCGGACGACAGCCTGCGGGCCCTGGACTGGGCCCTCGACACCGCCCGCCGCCGCCAGGCACCGCTGCGCGTGGTCCACGTGCGGCAGTACGCGGCCTGGATGCAGGCCGACGTCCTCGTCGCGGGACCGCCCGTGGCGGAGGAGGATCCGGTCCTCGGCCAGGTCCGCGCCCACCTGGCCGCCGTGCCGGAGCAGCCGGACACGGAGTACGTCGCCCTGGAGGGCGCCCCCGGCGCCGTACTGTCCGAACTGGGCGCCACCGCCCAGCTGCTGGTGCTGGGCTCCCGGGGCCGGGGCGGCTTCGCCAGCCTGATCCTCGGCTCCAACGGCATGGCCGCCGCCCGGGACGCCGAGTGCCCCGTCGTGGTGGTGCCCCGGCCCGGACGCGAGGTCCACGAGGGCGCACCGGCCGCACCCGGGCCCAGAGTCGTGGTCGGCCTCCAGGTCGACAGCTCCGACGAGGCCGTCCTCGGCTTCGCCTTCGCCGAGGCCGCCCGGCGCGAGGCCCGTCTGCAGGTGGTGGCCGCCTACCCGTCCCCGGTACAGATCTGGACGGCTGCCCCCGCCCAGATCGTGCCCCCGCCCGTCGACGACCGGGCCGTCGAGAACGAGACCCGCGCCCTGGTGGAGGGCTTCCTCGCACCGCACACCGCCCGCTACCCGGACGTCGCCGCCGAACCGTACGTGGCCCCGGGCGACGCGGCCGGCCATCTCGTCGCCGCCTCCAAGGACGCGGACCTGGTCGTCGTCGGCCGCCACCGGCGCCGCCTGCTGGCCCCGGCCCGGCTGCTCGGCTCCGTCACCCAGGCCGTCCTGCTGCACGCGGCGAGCCCGGTCGCGGTGGTGCCCCCGTCCCCGCCGGAGGAGTGACGCGGGGCGGACCGAAAGCGCCGCTCGGTGAGCGGGGAACCGGGCGACGGACCACGCCGGTGCCGCACCCGGCAGACGGCACCGGGTGGCAGCCCAGGAGGGCGCACGGCCAAGTAGCATGGGCGGCATGTCGTTCCTCCGCCGCCGCAGCGCCACGCCCGCCGGGCCCGACTTCGACGTACTGGCCATGGATCCGGGCGACTGGCCCGGCAATCTGGGCGCCGGGCTGCTGCCCGCCCCCGACGGCAGCTGCCAGGGCGTCTTCCTGCGCTATGACCTGTTCGGCGGCCGCGGTCCCGCAATGATCATCGGCAATCTGCCGGAGGGCTCCCCGGCCCGTGACATCGCCGAGGGAGAGATCCCCTTCGAGGTCGCCCAGCTGCTGCTGGCGCTGGAGAACGACGAGGAGATCACCGTCGTCGGCACCGAGGACGTGCCGGTGATGCAAGGTGACAACCTCCTGATCGTGCGCCGCCTGAAGCTGTCGGAGAGCCGGATCTCCTGCGTGCAGTTCGACCGCAGCGACAACGTCCTGGTGACCATCGCCGCCTGGGACCGCCCCATCACCGACGACCTCTACGCCCTGCTGAAGCCGCTCCCCGCGGAGCTGTTCCAGCAGGGCTGAGGGGCGGCTCGCTACTCGGCCGCGGACCCGACCTCGACGTCCGCGGCCCGCACGAACGCCACCCGGTGACCGAACTGGATCTCGTAGTACAGCTCCTTCCCGGTCACCACCCGGTGCGCGGCCTCGTCGAAGGTGACGGCGTAGTAGTACTGGCCGGGCACCTTGTCCCCGACCACGTACTTCTGGCCCTTCGGCAGCCGGTAGGGCAGCGGCGACACCGGCTGGGCGGGTACTCCCTCCGGGTAGGCGGACGCTTCCGGATAGGCCCGCCCGTAGACCGGGACCTCCTCCAGACCGTCCTTCGGGGTCACCACCAGGCCCGTCGCGTGCACGGCGGTCGGCCTTTTCGCCGGGTTGTGGAACCAGGCCTTCTGGCCCAGGTACCAGATCGCCGTCCAGTCCCCGTCCCGCCCGGCGACCGCGTACTGCTGCCCGGTGGAGACCCGGGAGGACAGGTCGTTCACCCCCGCGGACGGGGTCGTCCCCAGTCCGATGTCCTTGATCAAGGGGTACGACGTCCCCGGCCCGGAGCGCAGCCGGACCGCGCTCGAACCGTGGGGCGCGCAGGGCTCGCCCGCCGCCGTGCAGCCCGTGTACGCGGGGCGGTGCGTGGCGTAGTCCGGGCGGATCGTCACCATGCCGCCCCTCTTCCCGGCGGTCGCTTCGAACGGCCGGTCGAGCAGCTCGAAGTAGTGCTGCCAGTCCCAGTACGGGCCCGGGTCGGTGTGCATGGTCCTGATCGTCGCGCCGGTCGGTCCCGGCACCGTGTCATGGCCGAGGATGTGCTGGCGGTCCAGCGGGATGTCGTACTTCTTGGCCAGGTACTTCACCAGCCGGGCCGAGGAGCGGTACATCGCCTCCGTGTACCAGGCGTCCGGGTTCGCCAGGAACCCCTCGTGCTCCAGGCCGATCGACTTGGCGTTGACGTACCAGTTGCCCGCGTGCCAGCCGACGTCCTTCGCCTTCAGATGCTGGGCGACATGGCCGTCGGTGGAGCGCAGGGAGTAGTTCCAGGAGACGTAGGTCGGGTCCTGGACGAGCCTGAGCACACCCTCCCAGGCGCCTTCGGTGTCGTGCACGACGATGTAGTCGATGCTCTGGGACCCCGGGCGGTTCCCCAGGTCGTGGTTGCCGTAGTCGCCGTCCCCGAACTCCTCGTACGGCGCTGGGATCCACTCGCAGGACACCGACGCCGGGCACTCCGTGTCCCCGGCGGCCGGGGCGCGCAGCCCCGCGGCCTGGAGGGTGCGGGTGTCGGGCGCCAGGTCCGGCCGGGCCGCCAGGACGACCTGCTGGCCGGCGTCCGTGCGGCGCTCGCCGCCGGTGCGGATCACGTCGTAGACGTCGTTCGCGTACGCCGCCGCCGTGGCGCGGTCGTCGGCGCCGGAGAACAGGGCCACTGCGCCGTACCAGTCCGCCGGATCCGCGCTCAGCGGTTCGCCCAGGCTCCGCTGGGCGGCGGCGAGCAGCGCGGCACCGCCCGCCACGTTGGCGGCGGGGTCCGTGCGCAGCCGTTCGGCGCTCAGACCGGTCAGCTCCGCCGCGCGGGGCAGCGTCCGCAGCCGCGCCGGGATCTCACCGGCCTCGGGAATCCGTTCCTCGGGGACGAGCGCGGCGCGGGCCTCGTCGCCGCGGGCGTCCTCCGCGCCCTCGCTGTGATGGGCCGCGCCGGCCAGCGCGGTCCGGGCGTCGGTCAGATGCATCGGGCCGTAGCCGCCCGTCACACTCGGCGCTCCGGCGTGCGTGTCCCAACGGGACTGGAGATAGGAGACGCCCAGCAGCACACTGCGCGGCACGCCGTACTCGCTCGCGGCGGAGGAGAACGCCGACTGCAGAAGCGGTGCGGGCGGCCGGGCCGGGGCAGGGGCCGCGCCGAGCAGCGGGAGCACCAGGGCGGCGCAGGCCAGCGGACCGGCGGCTTTCTTCAGGGCGGTGACGGATCGTCGCAATGCAGCCTCCTGGGACGGTCGGGCGCGATGAGCCGTGCGGGGCCGGGCCATGCGTCCGTGCTACCGGCCTGCCGACGATCCGTCAATCATGCCCAGGAGCAGGCGAAGAGGCGGGCATACGAAGAGCCGCGGTGCGTCCCCGTTCAGGGCGCACCGCGGCCCGCCGTTCCCTTCAGCGCGTGCCGACCGCGGCGCGTACGGCCCGGCGGGCCAGCTGGCAGTCGTCGTGCAGCCGCCTGAGCAGCAGGCGTTGTTCCTCGCCGGACGGCACGGCACCCGGCTGGGCCGTGCCCGGTGCCGCCGGGGCGGGGTCGTGCATGGAACGCTGCACGGCCGTCTCGTAGGTACGGATCTCCCGGGTCAGTACGAGCATCAGGTTCACCAGGAACGCGTCCCGTGAGGCCGGACCCGCCGACTGGGCGATCTGGCTGATCTGCCGACGGGCGCCCGGCGCGTCCCCGAGGACCGACCACAGGGTGGCCAGGTCGTAGCCCGGGAGGTACCAGCCCGCATGCTCCCAGTCCACCAGGACGGGACCGGCCGGTGAGAGCAGGATGTTCGACAGCAGTGCCTCGCCGTGGCAGAACTGGCCCATGCCCTGCCGGCCCGCCGAGTGCGCGATGCCGTGCAGCAGCTTCTGCAGGTCGCCCATGTCCCGGTCGGTGAGCAGCCCCAGTTCGTGGTAGCGGGAGATGCGCGAGGCGTAGTCCAGCGGGGCGTCGAAGGTGCCCGCCGGCGGCCGCCAGGCGTTCAGTCGGCAGATCGCCGCCAGGGCCGCCCTGACATCCGCGCGGGGCGGGGCCTCGGACGGGTGCCGCTGAAGGGCCGCCACGCGCCCTGGCATCCGCTCGATGACCAGCGTGCAGTTGTCCGGATCCGCCGCGATCAGCCGGGGCGCCCGCACCGGGGGGCGGTGCCGGACGAAGGAGCGGTAGGCGGCTATTTCGTGCCTGATCCGCTCGGCCCAGACCGGTGATTGATCCACTAAACACTTGGCGACGGCCGTGCTGCGTCCTGTCGTCCCCACGAGGAGCACGGACCGCCCGCTCCGGCGCAGGACCTGGACCGGAGCGAACTCCGGGCAGATCCGGTGCACCGACGCGATGGCCGTACGCAGCTGGGCGCCCTGAGGGCCGGACAAGTCGAGTCTCCCGCTGAGGGGTTGGGTGCCGAGCCCCGTCGCGCGGCGGGTACGGCCCGTCCCGATGACGGGGGCCGTACCCGAGCGGGCGGGGTCGAGGTAGGGGCCGCTGCCCGCCGGGCGGGTGTACAGCGTCCGGGGCGGGGCGGACACGGAGGACGATGCTGTGTACATGGGCGAAACAGATCCCTTCGTGTGCCTTCACTGCCTGCTTTGCGCAAACGCACTACCCGGCCCGGCCGCACGGATGCACCCTGGGGAATGCGCCCTTTGCAGAGCGGCGACCGGGTCGGGGTGGCGCGTTCCTACCTGACACCCGATGCCCAGTGGCACACCATCTGGCGCACCCTGGCGAACCCTGGCGAATAGTCGCCCGGCAACTCTCCCCGGGCTACTGTCAACTCAGCCGAGAACCTGGGGGCTTGACGTGAACGGACAACCCAACTCCCGCCTCGCGGACCTGTTCGGCCTGGCCGGCTGGTCCAAGGGTGAGCTCGCGAGGCTGGTCAACCGGCAGGCGGCGGCCATGGGCCACCCCCAGCTGTCGACCGACACCTCGCGGGTGCGGCGTTGGATCGACATGGGAGAGATCCCGCGCGATCCGGTACCGCGGGTGCTGGCGGCTCTGTTCACCGAGCGACTCGGCCGTGTCGTGACCATCGAGGACCTCGGTCTGGTCCGGCACGGGCGTGCAGGGAAACGGCAGGGCGGCGGGAATGTGGAACATCCCGACGGCGTGCCGTGGGCGCCCGAACGGACAGCTGCGGTCCTCACCGAATTCACGGGAATGGACCTCATGCTCAACCGACGCGGCTTGGTGGGCGCGGGTGCCGCGCTCGCCGCGGGATCCGCACTCAGCAGCGCCATGCACGACTGGCTGCTCTCCGATCCGACTCTCAAGGCCGACGCTCCCCGATTCGACGATCCCCTGCACGCCGACCCCGCTGGGTTCGACCGCTACGAGGCCGCCCCCATCGGGTCGCAGGAGATCGAGGAACTGGAGCGTTCCGTAGAGGTGTTCCGTGCCTGGGACGCCGCCCGCGGTGGCGGGCTGCAACGCAAGGCGGTGGTGGGGCAGCTCAACGAAGTGGGCGGCATGCTCGCCTACCGGCATCCGGAACACCTCCAGCGGCGCCTGTGGGGCGTCGCCGCCAATCTCGCCGTGCTCGCGGGCTGGATGTCGCACGACGTCGGCCTGGAGCCCACGGCACAGAAGTACTTCGTCATCGCCGCCCACGCGGCCCGTGAGGGCGGCGACCGGCCCCGTGCCGGGGAGGCGCTCTCCCGAGCGGCTCGCCAGATGGTGCACCTGGGCCGGCCCGACGACGCACTGGACCTGATGAAGCTCGCCCAGTCCGGCTCCGGCGCCGAGGTGCTGCCGCGGACCCGGGCGATGCTCCACACCATCGAGGCCTGGGCTCAGGCCTCCATGGGCAAGGGCCAGGCGATGCGCCGCACCCTCGGACAGGCGGAGGACCTGTTCGTCTCCGACAAGGGCGATGTGCCGCCCCCGAGCTGGATGCAGACCTTCAAGGAGGAGGACCTGTACGGCATGCAGGCCCTGGCCTACCGCACGCTGGCGGAGTTCGAGCCCCAAGCGGCCGTGCACGCCCAGCACTACGCGGAGAAGGCCCTGTCCCTGAGGGTCGACGGGCGGCAGCGCTCGAAGATCTTCGACTTCCTGTCCATGGCCTCCGCCTGCTTCATCGCCGACGACCCCGAACAGGCCGACCGCTACGCCCGTCTCGCCCTGATGTCGATGGGATCCAACTCCTCCCACCGCACATGGGACCGGCTGCGTCAGATGTACCGGCTGACCGCCGAGTACTCCAGGTACCCGAAAATCAACGAGTTGCGGGAGGAGATCAGAGTGGCCCTGCCCAAGCCGGCGAAGGGCGGCAGCAGCGCACGGGCATAGAGGATCGCACGGGCACAGGGGACCCGTGCGCTCGATCCCGCCTCACATCACCCGGCTCAGATCACCCTGGCGACCAGCACACAGGCGTCGTCCGCGCGTGGGGTCCCGCCGAACTCCTCCATCACCATCCGCACGCAGTCCTGTGCGGAGTGCGCCGCGTCGAAGCGCGGAGCCAGGTCGAGGAGACGGTCCGACGTGTCGGTTCCGCCCTGCCCGGACACCAGTCCATCGGTGTGCAGGAGCAGCAGGTCGCCGGCGTCCAGGGTGACTTCGGCCTGGTCGTAGGAGGCACCGGTCGTCGCGCCCAGCAGCACGCCCTCCGGCGCGGCCAGTCGGCGCCCCGTCCCGCCGCGGAACAGCAGCGGGGCGGGGTGTCCCGCCTGGGCCCAGACCAGGGTGCGGGTGGCGGGCCGGTAGCGGCAGCAGACCGCGCTGCCGAGGGCGGGCTGGACAGTGGCATCGAGCAACTGGTTGAGCCAGGACATCAGCTGGCCCGGCGCGGTGCCGGCCATCGCCATGCCGCGCACGGCACCCAGCAGGGTCGCCATGCCCGAGGCCGCGGCCACGCCCTGGCCGGTGAGGCCGCCGACGCTCAGCAGTGTCGCGCCGCCCGGTAGTTCGAGCGCGTCGTACCAGTCGCCGCCGATCGGCGAGCCGCCTGTGGACGGCAGGTGACGGGCCGCGAGGTCCAGGGTTTCCGGGCCCTCGTGCGGGAGTCGCAGGGAGCCGCGCCACGGCGGCAGCACAGCCTCCTGCAACTCGACCGCCAGCCGGTGCTCGGTCTGCGCGCGGTGCTGCTGGCGCTGGAGCGAGTCACGGGTCTCGCTCACCTCGCGCTGGCTGCGGCGCAGTTCGCTGACGTCCCGCAGCACGGCCCACATCGAGGCGGTGCTGCCGTCGGCGTCGAGCACGGGCTCGCCCATCATGTGAACGGTCCGTACCTCACCGCCCGGGCGGACGATGCGGAACTCCCCGTCGATCGGCTTGGCGTCGACGAGGCAGTCGGTGACCATCGCGGTCAGCCGCGGCCGGTCCTCGTCGAGGACCAGGGAGGGCAGTTCGTCCAGGGTGAGCGGAGGAGCGGCGGCGTCCCGGCCCAGGATCTGGTACAGCTCGCCGGACCAACTGGCCTCGTCCGTCAGGAGGTTCCACTCCGCGCTGCCGACCCGGCTGAGCAGTGACTCGCCGGGCGGGGCGGGCGGCGCGGACTCGGCGGCCGCGGGTGTCTCCGGTGCGGGGGGCGCCGGCGGCGGTCCCTCCCGCAGCTGGGCCAAGTGGGCGTCGAGGTCGTCGAGTTGGGTGAGGGCCAGGTCGCACAGGGCTCGCTGCCAGCGTTCCTGCGGGTCCGAACCGTCGCCGGGCGTGTCCCGCCGCACCGCGTCCACGTCGCCCTTGAGGCGTCGCGCCTGCGTGATCAGCGCGTCGACCGAGCCGCGTCCGGGCGGCTGGGCGGCTGGGCGGTCCGCGGAGAGATGGGACGGCATGACGCACTCCGGTGAAGGGGACGGTACGACCAGATTGACGGAGGGACCGTTACGACTGTTGCACAGCCCGCGATGCGCTGTAAGGGATTTGGCAACACCCGACGCGGTGGTGCTTCTGGCATATGCCAGTGTCTTCACGGGGCGGTCAGGCCATGTCCATGGCGTACTGCTTTCCCAAGCCAAGTCGTAGACGGAGTACGTGGTTTGACGGTGTGTCGGCCCGACGATCGCATGCCCATCCCCGTGTTCGACGACAGCGTGTTCGAAGGCTTCTGCCGCTGACGCGGGGGCTTCGGGTGGCTTCGTACGGGTAAGGCGAGAATGCTCCGTCGGGGCGTGACGCAGGTCACCCGAGGGGATCCGGCTCGGGCGTAATGCGAAGGGCGGCTGCGAGGTCCTAAAGACATACCGGCTTTTCGCCGGTCCGACCTCATCGATCACGGGGGAGATCGTTATGGACGTCACCTTGGAGCAGCCCGTTCGCGCTCGTCTCATCACCGCCGACGAGGAGGTGGTGCCCGCTCCCGCCACGCTCCGGTACAGGTCGACCGACCCGCTGGCCGTGCACATCGACTTCCCGTCCGAGGTCTCCCTCGACGGGGAGGGCGTCACCTGGACCTTCGCCCGCTCGCTGCTGGCGGAGGGGCTGCACGGCCCGGCCGGAGCCGGGGACGTGCACATCTGGCCGTGCGGTCCGGCCCGTACGGTACTGGAGTTCCACTCGCCGTACGGGCTGGCCCTGCTGCAGTTCGACAGCGCGGCGCTGCGCCGCTTCCTGGCGCGCAGCTGCGCGGTCGTCGCCGTCGGCCAGGAGGACATCGGGTCGGCCGTGGACGAAGGGCTCAGCGCGCTCTTCGGGAGCGTCTGACCCGGCTCAGTAGCGCAGGACGCCCGCGATCCCGGCGGCGTCCTGCAGGGTGCCGTCCGGCACGAAGCGGACGTCGGCGCCGGTCTCCAGGCACTGCTCGACGATCTCGTCCACGATGTCCTCGCGGGCGTCGAGGTCGCCGCTCTCGGCCGGGATCAGGTGGTCGCCGGCGTCGTCGCGGACGGTGGCACGGTAGTTCTCCTCGACCGCCAGCAGCCGGACCCGGCCCTCGCGGGCGCTCTGCCAGACCTCGTCCAGGCCGGCCGCGTACGCCTTGCGGCCCCTGGCCGTCTCCAGCTCCCGGGCCACCTGGTCGACGGTCTTGCGGCCGTCGGCCGCGACCACGGGCCGTACCGCCTGCCACACCGTGTCCGGGGTGGCGTGGGAGAGACCGCCGTGCCGGACGTGGACGGCGTCGCGGGTGGCGCTGCCGACCTCGTCGAGCAGGGACAGTGCCGCGGTCTCGCCCGTGACGTACAGCGGGCGCGGATCGTGGCGCAGCAGCCTGCCGACGGCGGTGTCGGCCTCCCGCAGGAAGTGCCGGGTGCCCTCGTCGCGGAAGGTGCTCGACAGGTCGCCGATCCGCTCCTGGCGCTCGGCGTCGAAGTTGTCCGTACTCCGGGTGAGCGGGAAGCCGCCGGCGTGTTCCTCCACGACCCGGTCGGTGCCGCCGCTCCACAGCGTGACCCGGTCGGCGGAGACCGAGAGCACCCAGAACGGCCGCTCGGCGGCCTGCGCCGAGACGAGGTTGCGGGTCAGGAAGGTGTCCGAGAGGACCACGCGTTCGGGCACCGGGCGGGCCAGTGACCACACCTGGTGCTCACCCGGCGCGGCGAAGATCGCGAGACCGTCCTCGGCGTGCGTCAGGTCGACCTCGGCGAGCGCTTCCTCCAGCTGCCGGACGACGTCGATCCGCCGTTCCCGGCTGACCGCGGGGTCCGTTTCCAGCTGCTTCTTGGCGTCGGCCACGACATTGCGAAGCCGGACCGCGTCCTGGGCGTTGTCGGGCTCCCTGCGGTGCGTCGGGGTCAGGACGGACACCGCGGGGTAGGGACGCGGGCGGCGCAGCTCGGCGAGTGTGGCGGGGCTCAGTGCATGCTCCATGACAGCACGATAGGTCTGATTCGCGAATGGGGCATGGGGGGCGAATCCGTCGTACGCCGAGGTCGGCTCCGGCGCGCCGGTGACGGCCCGGTCAGGTCACCGCGATGGCGCCCTGGGACACCGCGCAGAGTGTCTCCGTGCCCTGGCCGTCGACGGTGATCAGATCGCAGCGGCACACGACACGGGTACGGCCCGCGCGGACCACCTCCGCACGGGCGCGCAGGAGTTCGCCCCTGGCGGGACGCAGGAAGTCGATCGTGAGCCCGGACGTGGTCAGGCGCGGGCCGGCCACGGTTCCCGCGGCGAAGGCCGACGCGTTGTCCGCGGCATAGCCGAGCACACCGCCGTGGACGTAGCCGAACTGCTGGAGGAGCTCGCCGCGGATGTCCAGTTCCAGGGTCGCCGCGCCCTTGCCGAACGCTGTCAGGCGGGCCCCGAGCAGGGCGCTGAAGGGCTGCGCGGCCAGTACCTTCCTGGCCGACGCCAGGTCCAGGGAGTCGCTCATGAAAACCTCACTTCAGTAGTGAAGTGAGGGTGGCGCGGGCCTGCTGGCTCTGTCAAGATCGGGCCATGCCCGAGCCTGATCAGCGCCTCTACTTCCTGTTGCAGCGAGCGGCGCACCGGCTGCGCACCACCGCCGACCGGCGCTGTGTGGCGGCCGCCGGGGTCACCACCGCCCAGCTCGGCGCCCTGTTCGCCGTCGAGGACCAACCGGGCGTCACCCAGCAGCAGCTGGCGCGCTCGCTCGGCCTGCGGGAGTCGGCCGTCACGGGTCTCGTGACCCGGCTGACCACGGCCGGGCTCCTCGCCAAGCGGGCGCATCCCAGCGAACACCGGGCCGTGGTCCTGGAGTTGACCGACGCCGGCACCGCCGCCCTGGGCGCCGCCCGCCCCGAGATCGACCGCTTCAACGCCGAACTGCGGGACCTGCTCGGCGACGACGGCTTCGGCCGGACCGCGGCCGCCCTGCACCGGATCGCGTACGCGGAGGACTGACCGGGCCGCCTCAGTCGTCCTGCCCCGGCCCGCAGGAACTGCCGTTCGGCGGCAGGGAGCCGTACAGCAGGAACGCGTCCACCTTCTCGTGCACGCACTTGGAGGAGGCGTACCCGGTGTGGCCGCCGTCGCGGTTGTCCAGGACCACGGCCGAGGAGCCGAGGCGGCGTGCCGTCTGCACGGTCCAGCGGTACGGCGTCGCCGGGTCGCCCCGGGTGCCGACCAGGAGCATCTTCGGGCCGTCCAGATCCTTGACCTTCTCGCGGATGAAGTCGGTGCCCTTGGGGCGGCCGTAGCACATCAGGACCTCGGTGAGCCGGTAGCGGCCGAACACCGGGGAAGCCCGCTCGTACTCGGCGCGCAGCCGGTCGAGATTGCGGGTGATGTCCTTGGCGCTGGGCCGGTCGGGATCGTCCGCGCAGTTGATCGCCATCAGCGCCGCCGGGAGGTTGTCCAGGGGGACGTCCTCCGTGTCCACCAGACCGCTGTGGTCGCCGTCGCCGTTGCGGCCGGGCACGGTCAGGCCGCCGGAGGCGAAGCCCACCACGCCGCTGGTGTCGCCGTCCTCCACCAGGGAGGTCAGGGCGCGTTGCAGCGACGGCCACAGGTCCTCGCTGTACAGGGCCTGCCCGATGGCGCCCACCAGGTCCTGGCCGGTGAACTCGTCCCCGAAGTCCGTCGGCACGGGATCCTCGTCCAGCGACTCCACGAGCCGCTCGACCTCCTTGCGCGCGGTGCGCGGATCCTGCCCGAAGGGGCAGCCGATGTCCTGGGTGCACCAGGTGACGAACTCGTCCAGTGCCTTCTGCTGTCCCTCGGCGCCCGCCACGCCCTGTTCGGTGAGCGGCTCGGTGAGGGTGTCCACGCCGTCGAGCACCATGCGGCCCACCTTGTCGGGGAACTGCTTCGCATAGACCGCGCCGAGCCGGGTGCCGTAGGAGAAGCCGAGGTAGTTGAGCTTCTTGTCGCCGACGGCTTCGCGCATCACGTCCAGGTCCCGGGAGGCGTTCACGGTGCCTATGTGGGGCAGCACGGGCCCGGAGTGCTCGGCGCACGCGGCGGCCGTGGCGCGGATCTCCTCCAGCACCGCCTGCGGATCGGCGTCGAGTTCGGCGCTGTCGTCCGACGAGTCGGCGGTCGCCTCGGCGCCGTCGCCGCAGCTGACCGGCGAGGACCGGCCCACACCGCGCGGGTCGAAGGTCACCACGTCGTACTCGTCGGTCAGGCCCATGAAGTCCTTGCCGCCGTAGGCGAGCTGGTCGACGCCCGCACCCCCGGGCCCGCCGAAGTTCAGCAGCACCGAGCCGCGCGCCTTGCCCGTGGCCCGGTAGCGGGCCAGCGCCAGGTCGAGCGTCCCGGCCGCCGGGTCGGCGTAGTCGAGGGGGACCGTGATCTTGCCGCACTGGAGGTCCTTGGGCGCCTCCATGCCCTGGCACTTCCCCCACGCCACCTTCTGGCGGTAGAACCGCGCCAGACCGGGATCGTCACCGTCCACCGCGGGCAGTCCCAGGCCCAGCACGGTGAGCCCTACGGCCGAGATGACGGCGCAGTGCCGCAGGGCGGGCCGTTTCGGCAGCTTGCCCAGCATCGATGCCTCCAGGGACGCCCGTCGGCGGACCGGGATCCGGCGCCCTCGATCACGATAAGCGGCCCTCCGGGGCTCCGCCTCCGGACGAGCGACAGCGCCCGCGAGGGGCCGCTTCCCGGGCTCTTCCCGCCGCCTCTTGCATGCGCATACGTATCACTGAATCCCATACAACAGCTTTTGCCGCTAGTTCGATAAACCTGACGCTCGATGGGGTGAAAGGCCGATTAGCCATAACTCCGATGGTTCGCCCGCGTTTTATCCGGTGCGGGTGAGTGCCCGCATCCATGTCTGGAAGGCAGGGAACCTATGAGACGGGTTACCCGAAACGGTGTGATCGCCGTCGCCGCCGTGTCCGGTGCGATGGCCCTGACGATGCCCGCGCAGGCCGACTCCGGGGCCGACGGCGCCGCGGTCGGCTCGCCCGGACTGATCTCCGGCAACACCGTCCAGCTCCCGGTGCACGTCCCGGTGAACGTGTGCGGGAACACCGTGAACGTGGTGGGACTGCTCAACCCGGCCGCGGGCAACACGTGCGCCGACCGGAGCGCGGGGGACGAGCGCGGCGCGCCCGGCGGGGCGTCCGCTGGGGGCGGGGCGTCCGCGCGGGGCGGCGGAAAGGATTCGCCCGGTGTGGTCTCCGGCAACGGCGTGCAGCTGCCGGTCCAGCTCCCGGTGAACGTGAGCGGCAACAGCGTGAACGTGGTCGGCCTCGGCAACGCGGCCGCCGGCAACGAGTCGGAGAACTCCTCCGGCCGCCCCGTACGACCCGAACGCCCCGCGGAACCGGCGCCCCGGCCGCCCGCGCCGCCCCGCGCCCAGCCGGGTCCCAAGCCCGCGGAGCACGTCCAGGACCGCCCCGGCGCCGCGCTCGCCCGCACCGGGGCGGACCACACCGTCCCCGCGGCGGCGGCCGGCGCCGCCCTCGTCCTCGGTGGCGCCGTCCTCTACCGGCGCTCCCGCGCCCGGACGACCCGCTGACGCCAGGCAGGCGAGGTCCCACCGGTCGCGCGACCGGTGGGGCCGTCGCCGCGCTCAGCGCGCCACCCCCGTCAGCAGCACCATCCCGGAGTCGCCGTAGTCCGGGAGCGTCGGGTCCGAGTCGATGCGGGTGACGGTGAGCTCCCGGGTCAGGGGCGTGAACACCTCCGTGACCCGGTCCGGGTCGATCGGGCAGCCGGGCCAGCGCGAGGCCGGTCCGATCCGGTACGTCGGCATGTTCTCCATGAACGCCGCCACCAGGTATCCGCCCGGGGCGACACAGCGCACGAAGGTCCGGCAGAACGCGGTGAACTCCGCGAAGTCCTCGGTGGCGCCCTCGGCGACGAAGTGCATGGACGCCAGACCGTAGGTGTCCGGCGGCAGGTCACGGACGTCCGCGTGCACCACGTACACCTGGGCCAGCGCCTGCGCCGGGGTGGCCGGCACCGCCGGGTTGAGCCGTCTGCACAGGGCGTGGAACGGCAGCCAGCTGGCCTCCGGGCCGCACAGGATCTGCCGCTCCAGATAGGCGATGTTCGAGGCTCCCGCCTCCACGGCCTCGATCCGGCGGCTCACGGCGGCGGCGAGCATCAGCGGATACAGGTTCGGTCCCGCCCCGAACTCCACCGAGCGGGCCACCGATCCGGGTGCCAGCCGCCGGTAGAACGCAGAGTGGTGGGCGATGACCGCCGCGTCCGAGGGGTGCACCTCCCGGTAGTTCTCGGCGAGGTAGTCCGCGACCGGCCAGCGGTTCCAGTCCACGTCGTCGTTGTGTGTCGTCATGGCCGCACCGGTCCCTGTGCCTCGGCCCGCGCTCCGCGCGTGCGCAGCGGGTAGCGTCCGGCCAGCCGGGTCAGGGTGGCGTTGAGCCGGTCGATGTCGTCGTCCGAGTTGAGCGCCGTGACCTGGACGCGGAACCCCACCCGGTCGCGCGGCACGAGCGGATGGGCGGCGAGCGTCACATAGATGCCCTCGTCCCACAGGAACCGCCCCACCGCGTCCAGGTCGTTCGGATCGGCCAGCGGGACCTCCACGATCGGCAGCCCGTCGCGGTTGAGGGTGCGCACCCCCAGCGTCGCCAGACGGTCCAGGACGCGGGCCGTCTTGCGATGCAGGTCGGCGCGCAGCGCGTCACCGCGGCGGTCGTTGACGTCGAGTCCGGCCAGCGCGGTGGCCAGGGACGCCGTAGGAGAGGGACCCGAGTACAGATAGGGCGCCGCGGCCGTCTTCAGGCGGTTCTTCAGCTCGGTCGGCAGCGCGACGAAGGCCAGCAGCGACGAGTACGCCTTGGAGAACCCGGCGACCAGCACGATGTCGTCGTACGACTCCCCGGTGTGCCGCACCACGCTGTTGCCGCGGGAGCCGTACGGACACGGCTCGTCCGGGCGGCGTTCCCCGATCACACCGAAGCCGTGCGCGTCGTCGACGTACAGCGTGGCGCCGTGCGTGCGGCACACGGCGGCAAGAGTGGGCAGGTCGCAGATGTTGCCGGTCATGCTGTCGACGCCGTCCAGGCACACCAGCCGGGGCGCGCCCGCCGGCGCCGAGGCCAGCATCGCCTCCAGTTCGCCGGGGCGGTCGGCGTGGAAGCGGTGCAGGGTGGCGCCCTGCCCGCGGGCGACCAGGCAGCCGTCGTAGACCGTGCGGTGGGCGGTGGCCTCCACGAAGACCTGGCCCTGGTCGGCGAGGACGGGGATGACCGAGCTGTGGATCAGGGTCAGCGTCGGCAGCAGCAGCGTGTCGGGTGCGCCGATGAGGCCGCTGAGCCGTTCCTCGATGTCGGGGTACAGCCGGGGGCTGCCCAGCAGGCGGGACCAGCTCGGATGGGTGCCCCAGTGGCGTACGGCGGGTTCGACCTGCGCGACGATCTCCGGGTCCCAGTCGAAGCCGAGGTAGTTGCACGAGGCGAAGTCGATCAGCCAGTGGTCGCCGCAGCGGATGTGGCGTCCGCGTACCTCGTCCAGGACCGCGTCGCTCATGGGGCTGGTGCGGCGCAGCCGGTCCAGGTCCGCCCAGCGGCTGGTCGGTGCGGCCGGGGCGGGGGTCGGTGGCGTGGCTTTCCCGCCGCGCTGCCGCAGGACCCGCTCGGTCTGTTCGAACGACATCGGGCGGGCGAACAGATAGCCCTGCCCGAGCCGGCAGCCCATGCCGGCCAGCAGGTCCCGCTGGGCCGGGTGCTCGATGCCCTCGGCGATCACCTGGAGGCCGAGGGTGTCGGCGAGGCGCACGATGCCCTCGACCAGCGCGACCTGCTGGGCGTCGCGGGTGATGCCGTCGATGAAGGACTTGTCGATCTTCAGTACGTCGATGGGGAAGTCCCGCAGATAGCGCAGCGAGGAGAACCCGGTGCCGAAGTCGTCGACCGCGATGCGCACCCCCAGTTCCTTGAGCGCGTGCAGCACCGACTGGATCTGGGCGTCCTGCCGCAGCAGCACCGTCTCGGTCAGCTCCAGCTGGAGCGAGCCCGGCGTGAGGCCGGGGGTGCGCAGGGCCTGCCCGACCTGGTCCAGGAACGCGTGGTCGCGGAACTGCCGGGCGGAGACGTTGACGCTGATGAACGGCGATCCGTCGCGCGGCGACAGCTTCTGCAGGCCCGCGGCGTCGCGGACGGCGTTCTCCAGCACCCACGCGCCGAGCTCGCCGATGTGTCCGGTCTCCTCGGCCAGGGTGATGAACTGCTCCGGCTGCACGGGCGGTTGGGGCGCCCTCGGCCAGCGCACCAGCGCCTCGAAGCCGACGACCTGGCCCACGCTGATGTCCACCACCGGCTGGTAGCGCAGCGTGAAATCCTCGTCGGCCACGGCCCGGGCGAGCCGGCTCTGCAGATCGTGCCGCTCGACCATGCGGGTGTGCAGCAGTTGCTGGAAGCGCCGCCACTGCCGCTTTCCCGCCGCCTTCGCGGCGTACAGCGCGAGGTCGGCGTGGCGCAGCAGCTCCTCCGCGTCCGTGCTGTCCCGCGCGGTGGCCACACCGACGCTGGCGGACACCGTCACCGTCTCCTCGGCCAGCGCGATCGGCCGGGACAGCGCCTGGATGACCTGGGCCGCGAGCAGTTCCGCGTCCAGCGGCTCCCGCGCGTCCTCCATCAGTACGGCGAACTCGTCGCCGCCGAGCCGGGCCGCGGTGTCGCTGCGGCGCAGGGTGCGGGAGAGCCGGGTGCCGACGGCTTCCAGCAGCCGGTCGCCCGTGGAGTGCCCGAGCGTGTCGTTGACCTGCTTGAAGTCGTCGAGGTCGATGAAGAGCAGACAGGTCAGCGCCGACTCGCGGCGACCGCGCAGGAGGGCGCGCTCGGTTCGCTCCAGCAGCAGCGTCCGGTTCGGCAGCCCGGTCAGCGAGTCGTGGAAGGCGCGCTGGGTGAGCTCGTGCTGGAGCCGCCGCTGCTCGGTCACGTCCCGCAGGGTGACGACCAGGCCGCCCACGGTGGCCTCCTCGCGGAAGTCGGTGCACCGCACCTCCACCTCGACATGTCCGTCGCGGCGGCGCACCCACCAGTGGTCGTGCCCGGCGTGGGACTGCGCGTCCCGCACGGACGCCAGCGCCCGGGCCGCCCGGGTCCGGTCCCGGGGCTCCACCAGCTCCGGCAGCGAGCTGCCGGCCAGGTCGGAGGTGCCGAACACGGAGCCGGCGGACGGGCTCGCGTACCGGATCGTGTTGTCGTCCTCGACGATCAGGATGACGTCCGAGGTGTTGCGCACCAGCGTGCGGAAGTACGCCTCGCTCTCCCGGCGCACGACCTCCTGGCGCAGCATCACCCGCTCCACGGCGAGCCCCGCGTGCGAGGCGAGGATCTCCAGGGAACCGCGGGTCTCGGCGAGCGGGCGGGCGGGCCCGGCCACCAGCAGCACGCTCGCGGCATCGCCGGGTGGCCGGTCGGGCGGGGTCATGGGACAGACCAGCACCGAGGGCAGATCACCCAGCTCGGCGGTGAGCGAGGGCCCAAGGGCGTCGGGAGCCGTCATGTGGGCCTTGCGCAGCGCCGGGTCCGTGACCTCCTCGGGCGGCAGCACCAGGGTGCGATGGTGCACGTCGGGCCCGAGGAGGGTGGTCACGGCCGCCTGGCAGGCGCGGTTGACGTCCTGCCGGTGCGCCGCCGAGACCAGGGAGGCGGCCGCGCCGCGCAGCGCGAGTTCCCGGGCCACGGCCCGGCGATGAGCCACGACCATGACGGCCAGGCGCAGGATGACCAGCAGGAACATGACGGCCGAGAAGGCGGCGATCACGGCGGCGTCATGGGCGGCGTCGCGCACCGCCTCGTGGAGCAGGATCGCCGGTGCGATCAGTGTCGCCAGCGCCAGGATCAGCAACCGGCGAGCGGGCGGCAGCAGGGACTCCCGGGTGGGCACGGAGGCGGTCAGTTCCACCATGGCCGGGTGCAGGGCGGCCAGGCCCCACGCCGTGTAGAAGAGGATCCACCCGGCGTCGAGCAGCGTGCCGGTCTGCCACGTCCCGTTGAGCTGGAGGATGCCGTAGGCGATGTCGAAGCAGAGCAGCGTGAGGGTGCCGATGACCAGGAGCTGTACCGACCGGTTGGGTCCTTTGAGCGGGGTCGGGGCGAGCAGTCGGACCAGCAGGGCGAGGACGAGCACGTCACCGAGCGGATAGGCGATGCTGATCGCCCGCTGCTGCCAGGTCAGCCCCTCCAGCTCGGTGAGCGGCTGCACCAGGTACACCCACACCGGCAGGGCCAGACCCGCGGTGAGGATCAGCGCGTCCAGCAGGCTCGGCAGGTCGCGGCCGGCCCAGCGGTAGTGGACCAGGCCGGACAGGCCGATGGCGAAGAGCGGGTAGGTGGCGAGGTAGCAGGCGTCGGCGGGGGAGGGGAAGGGGTTGGAGGCGTCGAAGTAGGCCTCCATCGCGTTGTAGTAGGTGTCCCCGGCGATGAAGGTGAGCAGACCGGCCGCGAGCGCCCACCAGGGCCAGCGGTGAGCGGGGCGGTGGAGGTGGACACCGATGAGGACGGCGGCCACCCCCATCAGACCGATCACGGCCCACAGGGGGGTGAGCGCGGCGGGGACCGTCAGATAGACGACGGTGGCGACCGCGACCAGCGTCAACAGTGCGGCCATCGGCCGCTGAGCCGGCTGCAAGGGCATCCGCCTCCACGTGGGAGGGGCCCGGCCGTCCATCCGGCCGAAGGCCTTTCCCGATCGTAGGCAGCGTGGCTCCGGCCCTGCATCTCGGCGGGCGAGCGCCCCTGGTCAGCCCTGTCGGCGGTGGAAGCGGACGTGCAACGCGCGCACCTCGTCCACCAGCTCGGGCACCGGGCCCTCGACGGTCACGCCGGGCGCGACCTCGTGGACCGGCAGCGTGCGCACCGGCGGGGCGGGCACGCCCAGCTCGGTCAGCCAGGAGCCGAGCTGCTCGCTGGAGGCGACGTAGACGATGCGGCCCAGTCCCACCCAGGCGTGGGCGGCCGCGCACATGGGGCAGTGCTCGCCGGAGGTGTAGACGGTGGCCGCCGCCCGCTCCCCGGGGGTGAGGTGCGCCGCCGACCAGCGGGCCAGTTCGAACTCGGGGTGGCGGGTGCGGTCGCCGGAGGCCACTCGGTTGTGGTCCTCGGCGAGCACCGAGCCGTCCGCCCCGACGAGCACCGAACCGAACGGCTCGTCCCCGGCGTCCAGCGCCTCGGCCGCCAGCTCCACACAGCGGCGCAGGTGCGGCAGTTCGGAGTCCTTCACGGCCATGGCGTACGACCTTTCTCGCGCGGGTGATCTTGCCTCGCACCCTACGTCCGGCCGCCGTTGCCAGACCCTGTCGTGATGGTTATAGTCTCTAACAAAGGAGTCAGTAACTAACTTTCGACAAGGGGTCAGCCGTGACTGCCACTGCACGCCCTCTGCACGTCGTCCTCGGCTCCGGCCCCGCCGGAACCGCGCTCGCCCGGGAACTGGTCCGCCGCGGTCACCCGGTGCGGCTCGTCGACCGCAAGGGGGAGGGGCCCGCGCTCGACGGTGTCGAGCGGTTCGCCGCCGATGTGTCCACCGCCGAGGGCGCCCGGGCCGCCGTGGACGGAGCCGCGGTGGCCTACCACTGCGTCAACGTCGGCTATCACCTCCAGGTCGAGGTGATGCCCCGGATCCAGGAGGCCGTCCTGGCCGCCGTCGAGGCCGTCGGCGCCCGCCTGGTGGTGCTGGACACGCTGTACCCGTACGGCGAGACCGGCGGAGCGGTGATGACCGAGGACTCGCCGTGGCGGGCCACCACCCGCAAGGGGCGGATGCGCGCCGAACTCGACGAGAAGTACCTCGCCGCCCACCGCGAGGGCCGCGCCCGTGTCGTCCTCGGCCGGTCGGCCGACTTCGTCGGCCCGGGGGTGATCAGCTCCACCCTCGGCGGTGCCGTGTTCCCGGCCGCGCTCACCGGCGGGGAGGTGCCCGGGCTCGGTGACATCGACCTGCCGCACAGCTACACGAGCATCGAGGACGTGGCCGCCGGCCTCGCGACCCTCGGCGAGCGGCCCGAAGGCGACGGCCGTGTCTGGCATCTGCCCACCGCGCCCGCCGTCACCACCCGCGAGGTCCTCACCATGATCGAGAAGCGGGCGGGCAGTCCGCTGACCGTCGTGCCCGTGCCCGAAGCCCGCCCCTTCGGCCCCTTCGACGCGGAGTTCATGGCCGAGTACGCGGAGATGTTCTACCAGCACACCGAGCCCCAGATCATGGACTCCTCGGCCTTCGAGCGGGCCTTCGGCGCGACGCCGACCCCCCTGGCCGAAACGATCGACGCCACGGTGGCCTGGTACGCCGAATGGCTCGGCCGGTGCTGACCGGCAGCGGGCCCGGCACCGGACCCGGCGGCCCGGAACGCCCACGACCGAGGCGGCAACCGTTCCGGCCGGCCACCGGCGATACTCGGGCGGATGAAGGAACACGCGCTGCATGGCGGGGCGGTCAGCAAGGCCGTACGCGTGGGAGCGACGGTCCGGCGCGAGCCGTCACCGGGATCGGCGTACGTGCGCGACCTGCTCGCCCTCTTCGAACGCCACCGGTGGCCGGGCGCCCCGCGCTTCCTCGGCACCGACGAGGAGGGGCGGGAGGTTCTCGACTTCATCGAGGGGCGCGCCGCGGTGAGCCCCGAGGAGCGGGCCGCGGCCCGTGCGGACGAAGCCCTGGTGCGGACCGTCCGGCTGGTCCGGGAGTTCCACGACCTGACCCACGGCACGCCCCTGGCCGGCGACCGGGACGTGGTCTGCCACAACGACCTCGCGCCGAAGAACACCGTGTACGACGGCACTGGACGGCCGAGGGCCTTCATCGACTGGGACCTCGCCGCGCCCGGGGAGCGCGTGCACGACGTCGCCCATGTCTGCTGGCAGTACCTCGACCTCGGCCCGGGTGTGACCGACGTGGCCGGGGCCGCCCGGCGGATCCGGCTCGTCCGCGAGACGTACGGCGAGGGTGACCTCGGCGGCCTGATCGACACCGTGCTGTGGTGGCAGGACCGGTGCCTGCGGGGCATCGCGGCCGGGGCCGAGCGAGGAGAGGGGGCCATGGTCGCCCTCCGTGACCGGGGTGTGGTGGAGCAGGTGCGGGCGGCTTACGACTGGGTGGCGGACCACCGCGGGGAACTCGGCTGAGCGTTCCGGGGCGCAGCTTGACATGCAAGTAATTGCCTGCATAACTGTGAGTGTGCGATCGGAGAGTGACTCCCTCATGGACAAGGCGTTCAAGGCTCTGGCCGACGACACCCGCAGGCGGCTTCTCGACCGGCTGCACGAGGAGAACGGCCAGACGCTCGGCGAGCTGTGCGCGCGTGTCGAGATGACGCGCCAGGCCGTGACGCAGCACCTGGCCGTCCTGGAGGCGGCCAACCTGATCAGCACGGTGCGGCGGGGGAGGGAGAAGCTGCACTACCTCAACCCGGTCCCGCTCCACGAGATCCAGGAGCGATGGATCGACAAGTTCGAGCGCCCGCGCCTGCGCGTGCTCGGTGCCGTCAAGCGACAAGCCGAGGAAGCCATGACCGACAAGCCGACCTTCGTCTACGTCACCTACATCGAGAGCACGCCCGAGAAGGTCTGGGACGCCCTCACCGACGCCGACCTCACCGCCGCCTACTGGGGCCACAGCAATGTCTCCGACTGGCAGCGCGGCTCCCGCTGGGAGCACGTCCGCACCGACGGCTCCGGCGTCGCCGACGTGGTCGGCACCGTGGTGGAGAGCGAGCGCCCGGTCCGGCTCGTCACCACTTGGACCGAGCCGGAGAACGAGGGGCATGCGGACCGGTCCTCCCGCGTCACCTTCGACATCCGGCAGCACGGTGACATCGTGCGCCTGACCGTGACCCACGAGGACCTGCGCACCGAGCGCGACCTGGCGGATGTGTCCCTGGGCTGGCCGGCCGTGCTGTCCAACCTCAAGTCGCTGCTGGAGACGGGCAGTGCGCTGCCGCAGGAGCCCTGGCTGGTGCCGGGGAACTGACCGCGGACGCAGAGCGCCGGCCGGCCCGTGTCGTCACGGACCGGCCGGCGCGTCCTCCTTCTGTCTCTCGTTCCTCACTTCGTGGCTCTACGGCCGGGGGACGCTCTTCGCCGCCGTACCGGCGCATACCAGGCCGAGGATCAATGCCAGGGCGCCGATGATGATGTTGTTCCACACGACGCCCGCGTCCGGGCTTTCCCCGACGATCCACGGCGAGACGATCATCCAGATGCCCAGCGCGCACATGGCCCAGCTCAGGCCGTACATGCGTTCCGGGGCGCGGGTGAAGCCGAGGGCCAGGAGGCCGATCGCGATGCCCATGACCAGGTTGTGCGGAACGAGGTTCGGCTGGCTGGTCGTGAAGTGGACGACCCAGGGGGATACGGCGCAGTACAGACCGAGCAGGAACACCGGTCCGTCCACAAGCGCCACATCACGACCGCCGAGCATGCGGGCGTACCGATCCCGCATCTCGGGTGCATCAGGGTGGCTGGTGATGTCACCTCTGGTGGGCGAGACGTTGGCCATCACTCGTCTCCTTCGACTAGGCCCGACCGCGTCTGGTGCGGTATGCGGATAAGCGCCGCTTTCCTACAGTCTGCTCTTATTCAGGCTTTATGTGTAGAGGTGAGAGGTGGTGAGCGGGCACGGGAATGGATCGCGTGCCCGAATGGTTGGTCTATGCATCAATGCGTCGATCCCCAGTGAGGCACCGTGAACCACCCCGCCGACACCGTGGCGCGCCTGCGCGCCGCCTTCAGCACCGGCCGCACCAAGCCCGTCGAGTGGCGCGTCACGCAACTGCGCAATCTGCGCGCGATGCTCACCGAGAACACCCCGGAACTGGCCGCGGCCCTCCACGCCGACCTCGGCAAAAGCGCCACGGAGGCCCAGCGCACCGAGATCGGCTTCACCGTCCGCGAAATCGACCACACCCTCGCTCACCTCGACGACTGGCTGCGCCCCGAGCCCGCCCCCGTCCCGGACCACCTCGGCGCCGACGCGCGCGCCTGGACGCAGTACGACCCGCTCGGCGTCGTCCTCGTCATCGCCCCCTGGAACTACCCGGCGCAACTCCTGCTGACCCCGCTCCTCGGCGCCCTCGCCGCGGGCAACGCGGTCGTGGCCAAGCCCAGCGAGCTGGCCCCGGCGACCTCGGCGGTGCTGGCCCGGCTGCTGCGCACCCACCTGGACCCGGAGGCGGTGGCGGTCGTGGAGGGCGGAGTTCCCGAGACCACGGCCCTGCTGGCCGAGCGCTTCGACCACATCTTCTACACGGGCAACGGCACGGTCGGCCGCATCGTGATGCGTGCGGCGGCCGAGCACCTGACCCCGGTCACGCTCGAACTCGGCGGCAAGTCACCGGCGTTCGTCGACCGGGACGCGGACCTGAAGGTCGTCGCCGACCGGCTGGCGGCGGGCAAGTTCCTCAACGCGGGGCAGACCTGCGTGGCCCCCGACTACGTCCTCACCGACCCGGCCACCGCCGCCGCGCTGGAGCCCGAGCTCGTCCGCGCGGTGGAGTCGCTGTACGGCACCGACCCGGCGGCCTCGCCCGAGTACGGCCGCATCGTCAACGAACGGCACTTCGACCGGCTGAGCGGGCTGCTCGACTCGGGGCGGGTGGTCCTGGGCGGCTCGGGTGACCGCGCGTCGAAGTACCTCGCGCCGACCGTGCTGGCCGACGTCGACCCCGCCTCGCCGGTGATGAGCGAGGAGATCTTCGGTCCGGTCCTGCCGATCGTCACCGTCCCCGGCCTGGACGAGGCCATCGGCTTCATCAACGACCGCGACAAGCCGCTCGCCCTGTACGTCTTCACCGAGTCGGACGACACACGTCGGCGCATC
Organism: Streptomyces sp. YS415; assembly: GCF_023544665.1. Taxonomy (GTDB): domain Bacteria; phylum Actinomycetota; class Actinomycetes; order Streptomycetales; family Streptomycetaceae; genus Streptomyces. The sequence continues at coordinate 22,516 of NZ_JAMJFL010000007.1, read as the reverse complement.
GCCGTCGAGACGTCGTCCGGCGGCCTCGGCCTCGGTCTCCCGCTGGCCCATCTCACCGTGTCCGACCTGCCGTTCGGCGGGGTGGGGGAGAGCGGCACGGGCAACTACCACGGCCGCTACTCCCTCGAGACGTTCAGTCACCGCAAAGCCGTCCTGGAGAAGCCGCTGACCTGAGGTGCGGATCAGCTCTTCACCAGCAGGCCGCGGCTGCGCAGCACCCGCCGTTCCAGCGGGCTGAAGAGCAGCAGGTCGATGGCAATGCCGACGAGCAGGATCAGGAAGATGGCCAGGAACACCTGGGACATGCTGGCGTTGTTGCGTCCGTTCTCCAGCAACTGGCCCAGCCCCACCCCGAGGTCGGGGGAGGAGGCGATGATCTCGGCGGCCATCAGCGAGCGCCAGGAGAACGCCCAGCCCTGCTTCAGACCCGCCAGATAACCGGGCAGCGACGCGGGCATGACGATGTGCCAGGCACCACGCAGCCCCGTCGCGCCCATCGTCCGTCCCGCGCGCAGGAACAGCGGCGGGATCTGGTCGATGCCCGAGACCAGACCGTTGGCGATGGAGGGGACCGCACCGAGCAGGATCACGGCGTACATCATCGAGTCGTTCAGGCCCAGCCAGATGACGGCCGGCGGCACCCAGGCCACCGACGGCAGGGACTGCAGGCCGGACAGGATGGGACCGATCGCCGCCCGCACGAACTTCACCCGGGCGACCAGCAGACCGAGCGGGGTGCCGATGGCGAGGGCGAGCAGGAAGCCGAGCAGACCGCGCGAGACGCTGGTCCAGATGTAGTCCAGGAGCGTGCCCTGCAGCCAGGCGGCGTGGACCTCGTCCCAGACAGCGGAGGGCGAAGGGAGCTTGTAGGCGGGGGCGACCTCTATCCACACCAGCGCCTGCCACACCAACAGCACCAGTGCGACGGCCGTGACCGGCGGCAGCACCTTGCTGGTGAGCGTTTCACGGACGGAGGTGCGGCTGGTCTGGACGGCGTCCAGGGCGTCCAGGCCGGCTTCGAGTCCGGCGAGGTCGCTCGCCTCCTTGGCGGTGGTCTCAGTGCTGGCCATGGCGGCGGATCTCCCCACGCAGTTCTTCGGTGATCTCGACGGACAGCTCGGCCACCGCGCTGTCCTCGATGCGGCGCGGATGCGGAATGCCGACCGTCCACTCCCGGGCGATGCGCCCGGGCCGCGAGGACAGCAGCACGACCCGCTGCGCCAGCCGTACCGCCTCGCGGACGTTGTGCGTCACGAACAGCACCGACACGCCGGTCTCGCGCCAGATCCGGGTCAGTTCATCGTGCAGCACGTCCCGGGTGATCGCGTCCAGTGACGCGAACGGCTCGTCCATCAGCAGCAGCTTGCTGTCCTGCGCCAACGCCCGCGCCAGTGCGACCCGCTGCCGCATACCGCCGGAGAGTTCGTGCACCCGCTTGCCGAACGCCTCCTGCAGTCGGACCAGTCCGAGCAGCCGGTCGGCCTCGGCGCGCCGCTCGGGCTTGGGCACCCCGCGCAGTTTCAGCGCGAGTTCGATGTTCTTGCCCGCGGTCAGCCACGGGAACAGGGCGTGCTCCTGGAACATCAGCGCGGGACGGCCGTCGGTGCTGATGGCGCCCGCGCTCGGCCGGTCCAGGCCCGCGACCAGGTTGAGCAGCGTCGACTTGCCGCAGCCGGAGGCTCCCAGGAGGGTGACGAACTCGCCGGGCGCGACATCGAGGGTGATGTCGTCGAGGACGAGCTGGGGCCCGGCCGGGCCGGCGAAGGACTTCGATACGTGGTCGATGCGTGCGGCGTGCTCGACCGACGTGTCCGTGCCGTCGGTCTTGGCGATCGTGATGGCCATGGTCGTCACCTCCTGGGAGCTCTTCGGATCCGCTACTTGACGCCGAGACCGGCGTCGTCGACCTCGTCCTTGCCCTCGGCCGCGAGGATCTTGTTGAGGAGCGCGAGGTCGTAGATGCCGTTCAGGTCGGGCTGTTCGAGCAGTCCGGCCTTCACCGCGTGCTCGGCCTGGGTGTCGAGGGTCGCGGCCAGCGGGTCGTCGAGGAAGCTGATCGACTTCCATGCCGGGTCGATGACCTCGGCGGGCAGCGCCTTGCCGGACTCCTTCTTCAGGGCCTCGTTGGCGGCGGCCTTGGCCTTGTCCGGGTTGGCGTTGATCCACTCGTTGGCCTTCACCGAGCCGCGCAGTACGGCCTCGACGACGTCCGGGTGCTCCTTGAGGAACGTCTGGGACACGATGATGTTCGTGATCACGAACTTCTTGTCGGGCCACAGATCGCCCTCGTCCAGCAGCACCTTGCCGCCCTCGGCGACCAGCTTGGACGCGGTCGGCTCGGGCACCCAGGCGCCGTCGATGGAACCGGACTTGTAGGCGTCGGGGGTGACCTTGTTGTCGGTGCGGACGACGGAGACGTCACCCTTGCCGCTCTGCGCTTCGACCTTCCAGCCCTGCTCGGCGATCCAGTTGAGGAAGGCCACGTCCTGGGTGTTGCCGAGCTGCGGGGTGGCGATCTTCTTGCCCTTGACGTCCTTCAGGGACTTGATCTTGTCGGGGTTCACGACGAGCTTCACCCCGCCGGACGCCGAGCCGGAGATGATCCGCAGGTTCGAGCCGTCCGCCTTGCTGTAGCCGTTGATCGCGGGGGACGGGCCGATCCAGCCGATGTCGATGGAACCGGCGTTGAGCGCCTCGATCTCGGAGGGGCCCGCGTTGAAGGTCGAGGCCTTGATCGTGGTGCCGCCGAGCTCCTTCTGGAAGATGCCCTCCTCGACGCCCACCAGAGCCGTGGCGTGCGTGAGGTTCGGGAAGTAGCCGATCCGCACCTCGTCGGCGGAGAGCTTCTTGGCGTCGGCCGCGACCTGCGCCTGCTTGTCGTCGTCGGCGGAGTCCGAACCGTAACCGCAGGCGGTGAGCAGAAGGGGGAGCGCGGCTATGGCGGCGAGGGTGCGCAGGGGGGTGAGCGGTCTTGCGGCAGACACGGAGGTGTCCTCTCGGGTGTGGTGGATCAGGGGTGCGCGGCCACACGCCCGCTCGGAGGAGGGCGCGGGTGATCGCTGAAGGAAGTACGGGGGCCGACACGTTCGGCGAACGGCCTCGAGCCGGGCCGACAGCTCGGCTCAGGGCCTCAGGTCCAGGCCGACAGGTGGGCTTGCGGCCTCAGACAGGCCGACAGATGGCGCTCGACGTACGGCGAAGGTCGATGTGGCGGCGGGAGGTCAGCAGCGGCAGCGAAAGCGCTGCGCGGACGCACGGTCCCATGGCCACCCCCCCCATCGATTCCTAGCTTCCCTACCGGGTTGCTAGGGATCGTGGCAGAAGTCGGCCACCGACCCAAGGGGGTGTTCGCATGTTGGACAGGCTAATCTTGCTATGTGAGAAGCCTCAGGTCGGCAGCGTGAACGGCGGGTGTTCTCCGCTGAGGAAGTAGCCCCCCACGTCGCGGAATCGCTGGGCCACGGGCTCCTGCAGGGTGTGGGTCCTGGCGTCGCGCCAGAACCGGTCCAGGCCCAGCCGGGCGGAGGCGGAACGGGCGCCGATGATGTCCAGGGCACGGGCGGTGGATTCGCGTGCGGCCCGGGCGGCGGCGGCCTCGGCGACCGCGACCAGGACCGAGATCTCGGCGCCCTCGTCGTAAGTGAGGTCCGCTCCGCGTTGCAGCCCGCTGTCCAGGGCCGTCAGCGCCTCGGCGGCGAGTGCGGACGCGCCGCGGGTGAGGACGGTGAGTTCCCCGTACTCCGTCAGAGTGCGGGGATCCTGGGGAGACCCGGCCGGCCAGTCCGGATGCCAGGACGAGTGACCGATCCGGCTGTACTCACGGGCCTCGGCCAGTACGCCTTCGGCCAGGCCGAGACAGACCTGCACCGAGACCAGCCGTCCCAGCGGCGAGGCCAGCGAGGCCGCCGGGGAGAGGAGGTCCTCGTCGAGGGAGAGGGAGCCGAGTACCTCGTCGGAGTCCACCCGGACGCCGTCGAACTCCACGCTCCCCCCGGCGGCGAGCCGCTGGCCGAAGGGGTCGGCGTCGTCGTCGATCCGTACGCCCTCCCGGCCGGGGTCGGTCACGACAGCGAGCGGTTCGCCGGTGTCGGCGCGCACCGCTCGTACCACCAGCCGGTCGGCGACCAGTACTCCGGTGGGGTAGCTCTGCCGGCCGTCGAGCACGTACCCGTTCTCCGACGGCACCAGCATCAGCCGCGGCTCCTGGCGGGCGATGCCGCCGCCCCAGCACCACTGCTCGGCCGCCGACCTCTGTTCGAGGCGCGCGGCGAGCGCCGGTTCGGCGAAGAGCCGGGCGCTCCACGACAGGACGTAGTGACAGCCGAGCAGCCGGCCGATGGCGGCGTCGGCGCCCGCGAGTTCGCGAACCACCGCGTAGGCGGTGGGCCAGTCCGCGTCGCCGCCCCCGAGCGCGGCCGGGGCCAGCAGCGTCAGCAGGCCCGCCTCGCGCAGCCGGGACACCTCGTCGAAGGGCGCCTTGCCCGCCTGCTCCCTGGCCACCGCGTCGGTGGCCAGGTCGTCAGCCGTCTCCCGGGCCACCCGCAGCCAGTGCGGGCGGTCCGGTACGGGCGGCGGGGTGGGCCGGGGCGGGGCAGGGGCGACGCCCATCGAAGTGCTCTCCTCAGAGTCGGGTGGGCAGCGCGGGCTCGGAGCCGCTGACCTGCCGGCCGGGCACGTACTTGTAGCCCACGCTCCGCACGGTGACGATGCGGTCCCGGTAGGCCTTGCCGAGCTTGCGGCGCAGCCGCGCGATGTGGACGTCCACGGTGCGGCCGTCGCCGACATGGTCGTAGCCCCAGATCTCCGCCATCAGCCGCTCACGGGTGTGCACGTGCTGAGGGTGCCGGACGAGATGGGCCAGCAGCTCGAACTCCAGGTAGGTGAGGTCGAGTTCGCGTCCCTCGACCTTCGCCACATGGCCTTCGGGGTCGACCTGGACGTCGTCGCCCGCCGGCTGCCGGACCGGAGGCGCCACCGGCTGCACCCCGGCCCGGGCGAAGAGTTCGGCGGGATCGGTGCCCTCGGGCACGAGGACGAAGTAGCCGACGAGGGGCGGGGACCCGGGTGCGGTGTCCTGCGGGATGTCGTCCACCAGGCGCAGATGGCGCACGTCGGACAGGGGAGTGCTGGGAAGTGCCGTGGTCATGGCGTTCGCCCTTCAGGGGGAGTGAGAGAAGAGAAGGAGCGGAGTGGCGACGCGCGATGCGTGCCTTACGCGCAACAGCAGGCGGCACTGACGACGTGACCAAAGTCGACATGCCGACGACGTACGAGTCGTTGCTGCGTGTGGGACATGGCACCATCCTGCGCACCCTGCCGGAGTCCCGTCAATGGTTTCCTAGTAACTCGGTAGGAAAAGTAGGGAAGGTCACTCCGAAGGCCGCGCTCAGGGCAGCCTCGCGGAGCCGCGCGCGTAGTGGCGCTCGACGTAGAACTGACCCACGCTGAGCACCGTCGTGACCCCGATGTACCAGAGGGTGGCGACCATCAGCAGCGGGATGACCTGGTACGTCTGGTTGTAGACCAACTGCACCGAGTACAGCAGGTCGTGCACCGCCAGCACGCTGACGATGCTGGTGCCCTTCAGCGTGCCGATCAGCATGTTCCCGGCCGTCGGCACGATGGACCGCATGGCCTGCGGGATGACGACCCGGCGCAGGGTGCGCACTCTGCCGATGCCGAGCGCCTGCGCGGCCTGGGTCTGACCGGGGTCCACCGAGAGGATGCCGCCGCGCACGACCTCGGCGGCATAGGCGGCCTCGTGCAGGGTCAGACCGATGACCGCGGTGAGGGTCGGACCGAGCAGATCGACCGTCTGGACGGACACGAACTGCGGCCCGAAGGGAATGCCGAGGCCGAGCGTCGGATACAGGGCACCGATGTTGAACCAGAACAGCAGCTGCACCAGCAGCGGGGTGGACCGGAAGATCCACACGTAGCCCCAACTCAGCGTGCGCAGCACCGGGTTGTCGGTCAGCCGCAGCACGGCCAGCGGGATGCCGAGCGCGAACCCGAGCACCATCACCACGCCGGTCAGCCACAGGGTGAGCAGCAGCCCGTCGAGCACCGCGGCGGTGGTGAAGTACCGGGCCACCACATCCCACTGGAAGGCCGGGTTGCGGACGACGGAGTTGACCACCATCGCGAGGACCAGCAGCGCGACCGCGGCGGTCAGCAGGCGGCCGAGGCGCCGGCGCGGCACGATCCGCGGGTCGTCGGCGGTGCCGGGCTCCTTCGAAGGCGGTACGGCGAGGGCGGGGGAGACATCGGAAGGCGTGACCATCAGGAAGTTCTCCGGGGGAGGTGGGAGCGATCCGCCCGGTGCCGTCACCCGGGCCCGCGTCCCTCAACGCGGCCCAGGAGGCGATCGTACGGGCCCCTCGCGACGCGCTGTCAACCACGCATGGCGCAGCTCCCCGGCCCGGTCCGCCATCCGGGCGCGGCTTGACGAAAAGCTGGTTGCCCTGCTCAATTGTTCGCATGAACCCCCAGCCACGTCTGGTCTCACGCGACCACATCGACTTCGGTCGGGTGTGGTCCGCCGCGTGTTGTACCTGACGCGGCAGCGGGCCGTCTGACCGGCCCTTCTTCCCTCCCTCGGTGACCCCGTCGCGGGCCGAGCTCTCTTCTTGCGCGCTGCCGCAGCACTGTCTCTTTCTTCCTGACGCCCGGTGTCGTCACCACCGTTTCTGACGGTCTGTCACCCATGCCGCAGCGCATTGCTCCTGGGCCTGCCCGCGTGCGCTCGTCTCCGAAAGGCCTCCCTTCCATGCCCGTGGAATTCCTCGGGATCGCCGCCACCAACGACGGTTCCGAAACCACCCCGCGCTCCGGCGCCGCCTTCGACAAGGACTACACACTCCGGCTCGCCCGCGCCCACGAGGAACACGGCTGGGACCGGGTGCTGTTCGCCTACGGCTCCGGATCACCGGACCCGGCCCCCGCCGCCGCGTACATCGCGAGCCGCCTGGACCGCCTCCAGATCCTTCTCGCGCACCGGCCCAACGTCTCCTACCCCACCTTCGCCGCCAAGACCTTCGCCACCCTCGACCGGATCAGCGAGGGACGGCTCACCGTGCACTTCATCACCGGCGGCAACGACCACGAACAGGGCCGGGAGGGCGACACCCTCACCAAGGACGAGCGGTACGCCCGCACCCGCGAGTACATCCGGATCGTCAAGAAGATCTGGACCACCCACGAGCCCTTCGACCACGAGGGCGAGCACTACCGCTTCCACGACTTCGTCAGCGAGGTCTTCCCCGTCCAACAGCCCCGCCCCCGCGTCTCGTTCGGAGGCTCCTCGCCCGCCGCGTACGCCGCCGGGGGCGCCGAGGCCGACATCTACTGCCTGTGGGGCGAACCGCTGGAACGGACGGCGGAACAGATCGAGTCGGTGAAGGCCGCCGCGCGGGCCGCAGGCCGCACCGACACCCCCCGCATCCAGGTCGCCTTCCGCCCGATCATCGCGCCGACCGAGGAGCTGGCCTGGGAGAAGGCCCACCGCACGGTCGGCGCCATCCGGGAGCGGGGCGCGGCGGGGCTCAAGCGCCGCCATCGCACCGGGGCGCCGCAGAACACCGGCTCCCAGCGGCTGCTGGCCATCGCCGAGGCGGGGGAGCGCTACGACCGGGCCCTGTGGACCCCGACGGCCGCCGCCACCGGCGGCGCGGGCAACTCCAACGCCCTGGTCGGCACCCCGGAAACGGTCGCGCAGGCACTCCTGGACTACTACGACCTCGGCGTCGACATCCTCTCGGCCCGCGGCTACGACCTGCTCGACGACGCCATCGACTTCGGCCGGTACGTCATCCCGCTCGTCCGCGAGGAAGTCGCCAAGCGCGACGCCGCTCGCGGAACCCTGGCGGCGGTGCAGGGATGACCTCCGCACCCTCGGCGCCGTCCGCCGCCGCATTGACGGTCATTCAAGTCGCGGTCACCGACCCCCGGGTGGGACCCCTGCTGCGCGAACTCGGCGACGAGTACTCCGCCCGCTACGGCAAGGACGCCCACGCCGAACTCGCCCGCTATCCCGACGAGGAGTTCACGCCGGCCCGCGGCGGCGTGCTCCTGCTGCTGCTGGAACGCGGCGAGACCGTCGCGGGCGGGGCCTTTCGCCGGTACGACGCCACGACCGCCGAACTGAAGCGCATCTGGACGCACTCGGCGCACCGCCGGCGCGGCCTCGCCCGCCGGGCGGTCGCCGAACTGGAGCGCGAGGCGGTGGGCCGCGGTTACCACCGCATCCACCTGACCACCGGACCCCGCCAGCCCGAGGCCCGCGCCCTGTACCTCGCCGCCGGCTACACACCCCTGTTCGACACGGAGGCCGACCCGGAAACCATCGGCCCGCTGCCCTTCGAGAAGCACCTGGAAAGGTCCCCGCGGTGAAGCGCCTCACCCTCACAGCCGCCGTCGCCCTGCTGGCCCTGACGGCCTGCGCCTCCCCCGGGACCGACAGCGCGGCGAGCGCACAGGCCGCCCCGGCACCGACCGGCGACCCGGTCGCCGCCGTACGCACGGTGGACTCCGTCGCCGCCCTGCTCCCCGCCGAGGTACGCGAGGTCGGCAGCCTGCGGATCGGCAGCTCGGTCGGCTTCCCGCCCGGCGCGTACTACCCGAACGGCCAGGACAAGGCGCCCGCCGGACAGGACATCGACCTCGCCGACGCCGTGGCCAAGGTGCTCGGCGTACGCCTGGAACGCCAGGACGCCTCCTTCGAGACGATCCTGCCCGCCCTCGGCAGCGGCAAGTACGACGTCGGCACCGGCAACTTCGGCGTCACGAGCGATCGCCTCAAGACGATCGACTTCGTCACGTACATCAACGACGGCCAGGGCTTCGCGGTGAAGAAGGGCAACACCGAACTCACCGAGAAGATCACCGACCTCACCCAGCTGTGCGGCCTGACCATCGGCACCGGCGCCGGCACCACCTTCGAGGCGACCCTCACCGCACAGAAGGGCATCTGCGCGAAGGCCGGGAAGAAGCCGTACGACGTGAAGGTCTACTCGGAGAACGGCGCCACCCTCACCGCGCTCCAGCAGGGCCGTATCGATGTCGTCATGTCGACCATCAACGGCCTGCGCTACCAGGCGGCCCAGCCCGCCGCGGGAACCACCTTCCTCGGCGAGTACCACCGCCTCGACGTCGGCTTCGCCTTCAAGAAGGGCTCCCCGCTCACCAAGGCCTTCCAGGCGGCCGTCAACGAGCTGATCGAGGACGGCACCTACCACCGGATCCTCAAGAAGTGGGGCACCACCGCCTCCGCGATCGACACCTCGCGGATCAATCCACCCGAGCACAGGTGACCCATGACCACCGACACTCTGACCGAACCCACCGCCACAACACGTGACTTGACGGTCGTCCCCGCCCGCCACTACGCCCGCTGGGCCGCAGCCGTCGCCGTGATCGTGCTGCTCGCCCAGTTCACCCACGGGCTCGCCACCAATCCCGTCTGGGAGTGGCACGTCTTCCGCGCCTACATCTTCTCCGAGACGATCGTCCAGGCGGTGTGGGTCACCCTGCAACTGACCGCCTACGCGACCGTCCTGGGCTTCCTGCTCGGCACCGTGATCGCCTTCATGCGGCTGTCCCGCAGCCCGGTGCTCCAGACCGTCGCCTGGAGCTACATCTGGATCTTCCGGTCCATCCCGATGATCGTCCAGCTGGTGTTCTGGTTCAACCTCAGCGCCCTGTACGAGGAGTTGGGCGTCGGCATCCCCTTCGGGCCGGTGTTCTGGTCGGTCGACAGCAACAGCCTCATCGGCACCATCGGCGCCGCCGTCATCGGACTCACCCTGCACCAGGCAGCCTACGCCGCCGAGATCGTGCGCGGCGGGGTGATCGCCGTGGACCACGGCCAACTGGAGGCCGCCGCCGCGCTCGGCATCCCCCGGCTGCGCCAGATCCGCCGGATCGTGCTCCCGCAGGCCATGCGCGCCATCCTGCCGACCGCGGGCAACGAGATCATCGGCCTGCTCAAGGGCACCTCGGTGGTCTACGTCATGTCCATCGGCGAGCTCTTCTACCAGGTGCAGGTGATCTACGGCCGCAACGGCCGGGTGATCCCGCTGCTGCTGGTCGCCACCGCCTGGTACGTCGTCCTCACCTCCCTGCTGTCGATCGCCCAGTACTACGTCGAGCGGCGCTACGCCCGAGGCGCGAACCGCACCCCGCCGCCCACCCCGCTCCAGCGCGTCCGGCGTTTCGTGGCGACCCAACGGCTCCTGGCCACCCGACAGCTGACGGAGAAGACATGAACGACGTCATGGTCGACGTGCACGGCGTCCACAAGAGCTTCGGCCCGCTCGCCGTACTGCGCGGGGTCGACCTCCAGGTCCGGGCCGGCGAGGTCACCGTGATCCTCGGCCCGTCCGGGTCCGGGAAGTCCACGCTGCTGCGCACCATCAACCACCTGGAGAAGGTCGACCGGGGCTGGATCAGCATCGACGGAGAGCTCATCGGCTACCGCCGCTCCGGCGACAAGCTGCACGAGCTGAAGGAACGGGACGTCCTCAAACAGCGCACCCACATCGGGTTCGTCTTCCAGAACTTCAACCTCTTCCCGCATCTGACCGTGCTGGAGAACCTCGTCGAGGCGCCCGTCTCCGCACTGCGCCGTCCCCGCCGGGAGGCCGAGGAGACGGCCCGCGCACTCCTCGCCCGGGTCGGCCTGGCCGACAAGGCGGACACCTACCCCCGCCAGCTGTCCGGCGGACAACAGCAACGGGTCGCCATCGCCCGGGCGCTCGCGCTGGAACCGAAGGTGCTGCTCTTCGACGAGCCCACCTCGGCGCTCGACCCGGAACTGGTCGGCGAAGTCCTCGACGTCATCAAGGACTTGGCCCGCACCGGAACCACCATGATCGTCGTGACCCACGAGATCGGCTTCGCCCGCGAGGTCGCCGACACCGTGCTGTTCATGGACGACGGTGTCGTCGTGGAACAGGGGCCGCCCACGGCCGTACTCGACGCACCGCGGCACGCCCGCACCCGTGCCTTTCTCTCCAAGGTCCTCTGAAACCCCACCTCTGCAAGGAGCACAGCCATGCCCGCCTCGATCGCCCGCCGCACCGCCGCCGCGCTGGGACTCACCGCCGCCCTCGCCCTGTCCGCCTGTGGCAACCCCGACGACGGCGCCACGGCCGAGGTCGCGGCCGCCAACGGCGACACCACGAAGATCAACCTCAGCCCGGACCAGAACCGCGTCACCACCGAGAAGGTCGAGGCGATAGCCGACCGGGTCCCCGAGGAGATCCGCAAGAGAGGCACGCTGGAGGTGGTCAACTCCTCCGGCTCCGCCGCGCCCCTGACCTTCTACGCCACCGACAACAAGACCGTCATCGGCGTCGAACCCGACATCGCCTCCCTGGTCGCCGACGTCCTCGGGCTGAAGCTCCGCCTCAACCCCGTGTCCTGGGAGAACATCTTCGTCGGCCTGGACAGCGCCAAGTACGACGTCGGCTTCAGCAACATCACGGTCACCGAGGAGCGCAAGGAGAAGTACGACTTCGCCACCTACCGCGAGGACAACCTCGGCTTCGAGGCGAAGAAGGGCAGCGGTCTGAAGATCTCCGGGCCCGCGGACGTGGCCGGTCTGACCGTCGCCGTGAGCAGCGGGACCAACCAGGAGAAGCTGCTCGTCGAGTGGAGCAAGGAGAACGAGAAGGCCGGCCGCGAACCGGTGGACATCAAGTACTACCAGAACGACAGCGACACCTATCTCGCGCTCCAGTCCGGCCGTATCGACGTCTATCTGGGCCCCAACCCGACCGCCGCCTATCACGCCGCCTCCAGCGGCAAGACGGAGGTGGTCGGCACCTATTCGGGCGCCGGAGCCACCCTGCAGGGCCTCATCGCGGCCACCACCAAGAAGGACAGCGGCCTGGCCGAACCGCTCGCCGACGCGCTCAACGAGGTCATCGACAACGGCACCTACGCGAAGGTGCTCAAGCGCTGGGGCCTGTCCGACGAGGCCGTGACCGCGTCCGAGATCAATCCTCCGGGCCTGCCCAAGACCGCCTCCTGACCCCGCCTCTCCCGAAAGGTTTCGCCATGGCCACCATCCTCTCCGTCTCCGGCAGCCCTTCCGCCGCTTCCCGCACCGCCCGCCTGCTGCGCCACCTGGACGACCGGCTCAGGGCCCAGGGGCACGAGGTGATCCCCCTGGACGTCCGCACCCTGCCCGCCGACGCCCTTCTCGGCGCCGACTTCCGTCACCCGGCGATCGTCGAGACCACCGCCCTCGTGCAGCGGGCGGACGGCATCGTGATCGGCACCCCCGTCTACAAGGCCGCCTACTCCGGCCTGCTCAAGGCGCTGCTCGACCTGCTCCCGCAGTACGCCCTGGCGGGCAAGACCGTCCTGCCGCTGGCCACCGGAGGCACCACCGCCCATGTCCTCGCCATCGACTACGCCCTGCGTCCCGTCCTGAACTCCATGGGGCCCGCCCACATCACCCCGGGCTGGTTCACGCTGGACAAGGACATCACCGTCAGGGACGACGGCACCCTCACCGTCGCCCCGGGCTCCGCCGAGGCCCTGGTCCAGGTCACCGACCAGTTCTCCCTCGCCCTCGGCGGCCGCCCCGTGCTGGCCGCCGCCGGCTGACCCTCCGCCGCACCGCACGCGCCCCGATCGGAGACCCCGTGACCCTCACCTTCCACTGGTTCCTGCCCACCAACGGCGACAGCCGCCATGTCGTCGGCGGCGGCCACGGCACCCCCGCCACCGCCTCCGGACAGGACCGGCCGCCGACGGTCGGCTATCTCAGCCAGATCGCCCGCGCCGCGGAGGACCTGGGCTTCGTCGGCGCGCTCACGCCCACCGGCGCCTGGTGCGAGGACGCCTGGCTGACCACCGCGATGGTCAGCAGGCACACCGAGCGCCTGAAGTTCCTGGTCGCCTTCCGGCCCGGCTTCGTCTCACCGACACTGGCCGCGCAGATGGCGTCCACCTTCCAGCGGCAGTCCGGCGGACGGCTGCTGCTGAACGTCGTCACCGGCGGGGAGGGCCAGGAGCAGCGGGCGTACGGCGACTTCCTCGACAAGGACGACCGGTACCGCCGTACCGGTGAGTTCCTCTCCGTCGTCAGGGAGTTGTGGGAAGGCAAGTCCGTCGACCTCCACGGCGAGCACGTGCGGGTCGAGGGCGCCCAGCTGGCCCGGGTTCCCGACCCCGTGCCCGAGGTGTACTTCGGCGGCTCCTCGCCCCTGGCCGGGGAGGTCGCCGCCCGGCATGCCGACGTCTATCTGACGTGGGGCGAACCGCCCGCTCAGGTCGCCGAGAAGATCGCCTGGATCCGTGGACTGGCCGCACGGCACGGCCGGACCCTCCGGTTCGGGATCCGGCTGCACGTCATCACGCGTGACACGTCGGAGCGGGCCTGGGCGGAGGCGCGGAGCCTCCTCGACGGCTTCGATCCGGAGACCGTACGGGCCGTGCAGGCCGGTCTCGCGCGCAGCGAGTCCGAGGGGCAGCGGCGCATGCTCGCCCTGCACGGCGGCAGGCGCGACGACTTGGAGATCACCCCGAATCTGTGGGCCGGGATCGGTCTGGTCCGCGGAGGTGCGGGCACCGCCCTGGTCGGCAGCCATGACGAGGTCGCCGAGCGGATCACGGAGTACCACCGGCTGGGCATCGACGAGTTCGTGCTCTCCGGCTATCCGCATCTGGAGGAGGCGTACTGGTTCGGCGAGGGCGTGCTGCCGAGGCTGGCGGCGCGGGGGCTGTGGACCCACCCGTTCCGGACCGACACGGTCGCCGGCTCCCTGACGCCCTTCGCGGGCGCGGGGAGTACGCGGTAGGACGCAGATCCGGAGGGGCCCGCATCGGCGCTGGGCCGCCGCTGTCACGGGCCCCTCTTTCTCATATGAGGCCCTACGCCCACCCCACCGCCGACCACGCCGGTGGTCCCGACGGCCGCACTGTGGACACCCTCTTGACGTCGGCCGCCGCCCGATCGACACTCCGAAAAGGGAATCCTAGTGAACAGGTAGGGAACATGGAGCGTGAGGAGCCGGTCACCAGTCGAGTGAGCCGTACGCACGCGCCCTCGCCCCTGCTGACGTCCCGTCGCCACATCGATCTGCTGCGCGTGTGCAGCGCGATCGGTCCCGTCGGGTAACCGGGTCCCACCACCGCGCGCCCGCACCCGACCGGCGTCGACCGCACCCTTCCCGTCGACGCGCCCGGATCGGCCCACCCCCCCCGCAAGCCGTCGCTTCCACCGCGCATCACCCTGCGCTCCTGCCCCGGGGAGAGTCATGTCCGTCACACCACTGACCGGCCACCTGTCCGTGCAGCACACCGCCGCGTTCCACGGCCGCATCGGCCTGGACGCACGCAGCGGCCACTACGCGGTGCCGCGTCGCTTCCGGCTCCATCTGTCGACCGCCTGCCCCGACGGCCTCCGCGTCGCCGTCACCCACAGCCTGCTCGGCCTCGACGACATCTGTCCGGCCGTCTACCTGCCCGCCGTCCCCGACTGCCCCGACGGCGGACACACCGCGCTTCGCCCGCTCTACGACGCCAGCGCCCACCGCTACCCAGGACCCGCTCTCGGCCCGGTCCTCAGCGACGACTGGTCGGGGCGCATCGTCAGTACCCACGCCCCAGACATCACCCGTGACCTGGCCCGGCACTTCGGCGGCGACCGCCCACCGCTGTACCCGTGCGACGCGGAGTCGGAGATCGACGCGTTCGCGCAGATGTGCGCGCAGGGCATCGAGAGCGCCGCGCAGCGCGCCGGGTCGGCCGGCGGCGAGCAGGCGGAACGCGCAGACGCGCTCGCGGAGTTGACGCAGACCCTGGACGCGCTGGAGCAGTCGCTCGCCGGGCACGAGTACGCGATCCGCGATCACCTCACCGCCGCCGATGTCGAGTTGTGGGTCACCCTGGTGCAGCTCGACACCGTCCACCGCTACCACCTGGACGCCGCCGCGGTGCAGAGTGTCGCCGGGCACCCCACCGTGTGGGCCTACGCACGCAGGCTCGCCGCCCACCCGGCCTTCGGCGCCCACCTCGACCTGGACGGGATCGCCCGCCGCCACCATGCCCGCTGCCAGGGCCTCGAAGCGGCGGGAGCGGCCGTCCAGATCCTGGACTGGGCGGCCCACGCGGACGGCACCCCGGCCGCCCCGTCACAGGTCGAGCCGCTGTGAAGGAACTCCACCCCGTGCACAGCGGACCGGAACCGGGAACAACGCGACCCGGTCCGGGTGTTGGGCGGAGCAAGAGCATGGACCGGGCCCCGGCACGCGCCCGAAGAAGGGAGGTGACGGACGTGACCCACCGGTTCCGTTCCGTGCACCTCCACTCCCGGCCCCACATCGACCTCCAGCGCGTGGCCGGCGCGCTCTGTCGTTCCTGACCGTTCCCCGACGGCCGTGCCCGCGACCGATACGCGGGCCGGTGATCTCCGTACGGATCTTCAGGAAGGCACCCCTTCGTGTCCTCGACACCCCATGCCCCGCTCCACCTGGCCGTCGCCCTCGACGGCACCGGCTGGCACCCCGCCTCCTGGCGGGAGCCGGTGGCCCGCCCCCAGGACCTGTTCACCGCCGGATACTGGGCCGACCTGGTCACCGAGGCCGAGCGCGGACTGCTCGACTTCGTGACCTTCGAGGACGGACTCGGCCTGCAGTCCTCGCACTTCCTCGACCCCGACGAGCGAACCGACCAGGTCCGCGGCCGCCTCGACGCCGTCCTCATCGCCGCCCGGGTCGCCCCGCTCACCAGCCGCATCGGCCTGGTCCCGACCGTCGTGGCCACCCACACCGAGCCCTTCCACCTCTCCAAGGCCATCGCCACCCTCGACTACGTCAGCACCGGCCGGGCGGGCCTGCGCGTGCAGATCACCGCCCGCCCGAACGAGGCCGACCACTTCGGCCGCCGCACCCTTCCGACGATCGAGACCTACGACGACCCCACGGTCCCCGACCTCTTCGACGAGGCCGCCGACTACGTGGAGGTCGTGCGCCGCCTCTGGGACAGCTGGGAGGACGACGCCGAGATACGCGACGCCGCCACCGGCCGCTTCATCGACCGGAACAAGCTGCACCACATCGACTTCCGCGGCCGCCACTTCAGCGTCAAGGGCCCCTCCATCACCCCGCGACCGCCCCAGGGCCAGCCGATCGTCACCGCCCTGGCCCACCAGACCGTGCCGTACCGGCTGGTCGCCCGGCAGGCGGACATCGGCTACATCACCCCGCACGACGTCGACGAGGCACGCGCGATCGTCGCCGAGATCCGCGCCGAGCAGACGGCGGCGGGCCGCGCCGAGCAGCCCCTGCACGTCTTCGGTGACCTGGTGGTCTTCCTCGACGACGACCCCGGTGCGGCCGCGGCCCGCCGGGACCGCCTCGACGCCCTCGCGGCAGAGCCGTTCGCCGGCGACGCCCTCGTCTTCACCGGCACGCCCACCGAACTGGCCGACCTGCTGCAGGAGTTGCAGCAAGGAGGGCTCACCGGCTTCCGGCTGCGGCCCGCCGTACTCGGGCACGACCTCCCGCGGATCACCCGGCACCTGGTACCCGAGCTCCAGCGCCGCGCCGCCTTCCGCCGCGCCTACGAGGCCACCACCCTGCGCGGACTGCTGGGCCTGACCCGCCCCGCCAACCGCTACGCCGCCTGAGCCGGAGAGACCCCGATGCCCAAGCCCCTGAAGCAGATCCACCTGGCCGCGCACTTCCCCGGCGTGAACAACACCACCGTCTGGAGCGACCCCGCAGCCGGAAGCCACATCGAGTTCAGCTCCTTCGCCCACTTCGCCCGCACCGCCGAACGCGCCAAGTTCGACTTCCTCTTCCTCGCCGAGGGCCTGAGACTGCGCGAACAGGGCGGCCGGATATACGACCTGGACGTCGTCGGCCGACCCGACACCTTCACCGTGCTGGCCGCCCTCGCCGCCGTCACCGAACACCTCGGGCTGACCGGCACCATCAACTCCACCTTCAACGAGCCCTATGAGGTGGCCCGCCAGTTCGCCACCCTTGACCACCTGTCCGGCGGCCGTTCCGCCTGGAACGTCGTCACCTCCTGGGACGCCTTCACCGGCGAGAACTTCCGCCGCGGCGGCTTCCTGCCCCAGGAGGAGCGCTACTCCCGCGCGAAGGAGTTCCTCGCCACGGCGAACGAACTCTTCGACTCCTGGGACGGCGGCGAGATCGTCGCGGACCAGGCCGCAGGGGTCTTCCTGCGCGACGCCAAGGCAGGCTCCTTCGTCCACACCGGCGACCACTTCGACATCCACGGCCAGTTCAACGTCCCACGCTCCCCCCAGGGACGCCCGGTCATCTTCCAGGCAGGCGACTCCGACGAGGGCCGGGAGTTCGCCGCCTCGAGCGCCGACGCCATCTTCAGCCGGTACGCCACCCTCACCGAGGGGCGGGCCTTCTACACCGACGTCAAGAACCGCCTGGCCACGTACGGCCGCCGCCCCGACCAGCTGCTGATCCTGCCCGCCGCCACCTTCACGCTCGCCGACACCGACGCCGAGGCGGAGGAACTGGCCAGGACGGTACGCCGGCAGCAGGTCAGCGGAGCCACCGCCCTCAAGCACCTGGAGTTCGTCTGGAACCGGGACCTGTCCTCCTACGACCCGGACGGGCCGCTCCCCGACATCGACCCGGACGTCAGCGACACCCACATCTCCCAGGGCCGCGCCCAGGTCCGCATGTACCGGGACCCGGTGGCCACCGCCCGTGAATGGCGCGCACTGGCCGCCGCCAACAACTGGTCGATCCGGGACCTGGTCATCGAGACCGGCAACCGGCAGAACTTCATCGGCTCCGCGGAGACGATCGCCCGCACCATCAACGAGCTCGTGCAGGCCGACGCCAGTGACGGCTTCATCCTCGTCCCGCACATCACCCCCGGCGGCCTCGACGAGTTCGCCGACAAGGTCGTCCCCCTCCTCCAGGAACAGGGCGTGTTCCGCACCGAGTACGAGGGCCCGACCCTGCGCGACCACCTCGGCCTCGCCCACCCGGACGACCTCGGCGACCAGCGGGCGGCGTCATGAAGTTCCTCGCCATCACCCTGATCGTGCACCGGCCGGATCCCCTCACCGGGGAGCAGAAGCCGACCCACGACCGCTTCCGCGAGGTCCTCGACAGCGCCCTGCTCGCCGAGGAACTCGGCTTCGACGGATTCGGCGTGGGGGAGCGGCACGAGTGGCCGTTCCTGTCCTCCTCGCCGCCCGTCGTGCTCAGCCACATAGCCGCTCTCACCCGGCGGATCAGACTCTTCACGGCCGTGACCACACTCAGCCTGCTCGACCCGGTGCGCGCCCACGAGGACTACGCCACCCTCGACCACCTCTCCGGCGGCCGTCTGGAACTGATCATCGGCAAGGGCAACGGGACCGCCCAGCGCGAGCTGTTCCAGGTCACGCCCGAGGACCAGTGGGAGCGCAACGCCGAGAGCTACGAGGTGTTCCGGCAGCTCTGGCGGCAGGACAAGGTCACCGCGAGCACACGCTTCCGCCCCGCGCTCAAGGACGCCGAGGTGTGGCCGCGGCCGTACCAGCACCCCGTCCGCGTCTGGCACGGCAGCGCGACCAGCAAGGAGAGCGTCGACCTCGCCGCCCGCTACGGCGACCCGTTGTTCTCCGCGAACGTCACCCACCCCATCGAGCCGTACGCCGAGCTCATCCGCCACTACCGCGAGCGCTGGGACCACTACGGCCACGACCCGGCGAGGATCGCGGTCGGGGCCGGCACCGCGGGCGTGTACGTGGCCCGCACCTCGCAGGAGGCGATCGCCGCCTACCGGCCGGTCTTCGAAAGCACCATGGAGCTGCAGCGCAGCATGGGCCTGGAGCCGGTCTTCCCGACACTGGAGGACTTCGTCGCCCGCAGCTCCGCCCTGATCGGAAGCCCACAGCAGGTCCTCGACAAGGTGCACCGCTATCACGAGCAGTTCGGCCACACCGTCCTGCATCTGCAGGCCGAGGCAGGAGGACTGACGCCACGTCAGCACCGTGCGTCGCTCGAGTTGTTCCAGGCGGAGGTCGCACCGCGGCTGCGCCGGAGCATCCCGGATCCACCGTTCCCCTGGGGCCCCGTCCTGCCCGAGCCCGTCCCAGCCGACCTCTGAGGAGAACCCCGTGTCAGCCATCCCCCTCGGCGTCCTGGACCTGGTGCCCATTCCGTCCGGCGCGACCCCCGCCCAGGCCCTGCGCAACTCCATCGACCTCGCCCGGCAGACCGAACGCCTCGGTTACGCCCGCTACTGGTTCGCCGAGCACCACCTCAACCCCGGAGTGGCCGGAACGTCCCCCGCGGTCGTACTGGCCTTGACGGCCTCTGCCACCTCCACCATCCGCCTGGGCTCCGGCGCGGTCCAACTCGGCCACCGCACCGCCCTGTCCACGGTCGAGGAATTCGGCCTGATCGACGCCCTGCACCCCGGCCGCCTCGACCTGGGCCTCGGCCGCTCCGGCGGACGCCCGACGGGCAAGCCCGCGCAAGCCCCGCCCCGAGCCGCCGCGAACGGCCTGCTCATCCCGCCCCGCTTCAGTTTCGAGCAGTTGCTCGGCTCCCCGCGGATCGCCCTCCAGCGCAAGCTCCTGATGCTGCCGAACGCGCAGTCGCAGGAGTACGCCGAGCAACTGGACGACATCCTGGCCCTGCTCGCCGGCACCTACCGCTCCCCGGACGGCATCGAGGCGCATGCCGTGCCCGGCGAGGGCGCCGACGTCCAGGTGTGGATCCTGGGCAGCAGCGGCGGGCAGAGCGCCGAGGCGGCAGGCGCCCGCGGCCTGCGCTTCGCCGCGAACTATCACGTCAGCCCGGCCACCGTCCTCGAAGCCGTGGACGGTTACCGGGCCTTCTTCCAGCCCTCGGAGGTGCTCGACAGCCCGTATGTGAGCGTCTCGGCGGACGTCGTCGTCGCCGAGGACGACGAGACGGCCCGGGAACTCGCCGAGGGCTACGGTCCCTGGGTCCGCAGCATCCGCACCGCCGAGGGCGCCATCGAGTACCCCACCCTGAAGGAGGCCCGCGCCCACGACTGGACCGAAGCGGACCGGGCGCTCGTCCAGGACCGCGTCGACACCCAGTTCGTGGGCTCCCCGGGGAGGGTCGCCGACCAGCTCCAGCAGCTCCAGGAAGCCACCGGAGCAGACGAGTTGCTCATCACGACGATGACCCACGACCACGCGGACCGGGTCCGCTCGTACCGGCTGCTGGCCGAGGAGTGGGCCCGGCGGTGAAGCCTCCCCGCCGTGATCAGCCCGCCGAACCGGTCACCGGATAGTGGTCCGAGAGATTGGTGTACGTGTGCTCGGTGCCCCAACTAGACACCGTCCAGGTTGCGCTCTGCTCCTTGAGGACGTCGTTCTTCCATAGGGCCGGACGGGCATGGCCCGCGCGATGCAGGACGTAGTCAAGGTCCTCGCGGGGGTCGTCGGGGTAGCGGTCGCGCGCTATGGAGTTGTCCTGGGTGTCGAAGGAGTACGGGTGCCCGGTGCGCGCGTCGGCGCCGACCAGATCGGCGTCGGCGAGCATCGTGCCGTACTCCGCGCTGTGCGAGTCGACGTTCAAGTCACCGGCGACCAGCACCTGTTCGCCCGCCGGGATGTTCTTGGCGTCCAGGAAGGCGTCGATCGTCCGGAACTGACGGCTGCGCGTCGCGGCGGCCTCACCGGCGTCGCACCCAGGATCGGTGGACTGGGCGTGCGTGCCGACGACGTGCACCTTGGTGCCGTTGACGTCCAGCACCACGTACGCGAAGCCCTTGTTGGACCACCAATCCGCACCGCACGCGTCCTGGTAGACGTGCTGCTCCTTGCGGACGATCGGCCACTTGCTGAGCACCGTGACCCCGCCGTCCTCCGGGGTCGTCGCCGAGTACGCCCCGCCCGTCGCGTCCCAGCCGGTCCTGCTCCGGCCGACCACGGGCGTCTGGTACGGATAGGCGCCCGCGGCGGCCGACTTCAGCGCGTCCGAGGAGGAGTTGTCGAAGGCCTCCTGGAGCACCACCACGTCATTGCCGGGGAAGAACGGGGTCTTCACGATCTCGGCGGCCCGGTGGTCCTGCCCCCAGTTCGGGTAGAGGTTCTTGCTGAACAGGAACACGTTGTACGACAACACATCGAGCGCCGGAGTCTGTGCGGCGGCGGACGCGGTGGGCGTCGCGCCGGCCAGACCCGCGACGGCGAGCGAGAAGGCGAGCGCGGCCGATCCCTGTGCACGGCGCTGTGCGGAAGGCGTCACGGGTTCTCCCTGTGGTGGAGGGGGCTTGGGTGGCGCCGCACATCAAACCATCAGGAGTTACCCCCGGGTAACCCCGCAGGGGGCATCACATGTCCGAGGCTGGTACAGGGGACGAACCTGTCGGGACAAGCCAGTTCCCGTCCCGCATCAGATGCCGCTGCGGCAACTCGTGCTGCTCGTGCCAGGCCTGCACCGCCAGTGGGCGCACCCGGAAGAAGTCGTACGGCGCGCGCCCGGCGCGCGGGTCCCACCCCGTCTTGGCCGCGAACACCTCCGCCGCCGCGGCCGGCACCTCCTCGGCGGTGAACGCCTCCGCCTCACCGTCGATCAGGACGACATCGCGGGTGTCCCCGAACGCCAGCCGGGCGCGCCGCCCGTTGCGCAGATTGCGGCCGGTGGGGTTGGTGCCCCGGGTCGACAGCCACAGCGCCTCGCCGTCCCAGACGAACCAGAGCGCCACCAGACACGGCACCCCCTCGGCGTCCGCCGTGGAGACCCAGATGTCGATCTCCCGCTCCAGCCGGTCGAGGACGTCGCGTCGGCGCTGGTCGGGGGTGCGGGGCGGATCGGTGATCGTCATGCCGGGGACGCTACCGAGCGCCGTGCCGGGGCGCCTCGGGCCCTGGCCCTAGGCCCGTGGACCGAGCGCTGAGCGGTCCGGTGGGCTTGGACTGGCGCCGAGGTGGGTTTTACGTATAACCTCTCCCGTCAATCGCCCGTCCCCGGAAGGTACCGATGAGACGCATCGCCCTGGTCACCCTCGTCGTCGACGACTACGACGAGGCGATCCGCTTCTACACCGGCGCCCTCGGGTTCCGGCTCGTCGAGGACAGCCCGCGTCCGGACGGCTCACGCTGGGTCGTCGTGGAGCCCGGCGACCAGGGGACCGGTCTGGTGCTGGCCCGCGCCAAGGGCGACGCCCAGGCCGCCCGGGTCGGAGACCAGACCGGTGGGCGCGTCGGGTTCTTCCTGCACACCGACGACTTCGCCCGCGACCACGCCCGGATGCTCGCCGCGGGCGTGACCTTCCTGGAGGAGCCGCGCCACGAGCCCTACGGCTCGGTGGCCGTCTTCCAGGACCTGTACGGCAACCGCTGGGACCTGCTCCAGCCCGCCGACTGAGCGCTGCGCGCGGAGCCGCCAGGCAGGCACGGGACCAGCTCCGCCGGGCGGGCCAAGCTCCGCCCCGCCGGGCGGGTCTGCGCGCCGCACCGTCGGGCAGCCGCCGGAACGCCTGCTCCAGCCCGGCGACTGAGCCCCACCCCGCCCACCCGCGCACCCCCACACCA
>NZ_JAMJFL010000069.1 GCF_023544665.1 Streptomyces sp. YS415 | reverse complement strand
GGGTGTTCGTTCACTGCTTGGCGCGGGGCCGACAAGGGTGCCGAGCTTTGCCGCGCGGGGTGGGCCGGTGCGGGTGGTGGGCGGTTACTGGCTGGTGGGGTCCGGAGGCGTGGTGGGGTTGGTCATGGGGCGGCGGCCGTGGATCACGTCCAGGGCGTGGGCGATGGCGCGCTCGGATGAGAGTGGGGGGCCGGGGGTGGTGGGGGGCGTGGGGTCGGGGGCTTGGCGGGCGAGGGCGGACAGAAGGCGCTGGTCCGTGAGGGCCGCTCGGAGTGCGGGGAGGACCTCGGCCGCGGAGGGGTTGCCGTTCTCGGCCGCGACGCCGAGCCAGTGCAGGGCCTGCGCGAGGAGCAGGAACCCGAGTTCCTGGGCGGGTTCCCTGTTGCCCGCCTCGGCCGCCCTCTGGATGTGGGGAAGCGCTTCGGCCAGCTTGCCCTGCTCCAGCAGCAGGTACCGCCCGAGCATGTACGCCTCACGCGCGTCCTGTTCCGCGACCTCGCCCCACCAGCGCAGCGCCTCGGGGGCGTCACCGGCCCACGTCGACAGGACGGCGAGGGTCGCCGGGGCGTCGGAGTCGCCGGCCTCGGCCGGGATCCGTACCGCCTCGCGAGCCGCCCGGGACACCTCGTCCCGCTCGGGCAGGTCGTACATCGCCGCCATCCACGCCATCGACCCCCATATATGGGGAGTCGGCGGCGGCAGGTCGGCACGGCGGACCGCGTCGGCGACCAGCGTCCCGCACGCCTGCCAGGTGTCCTTCTCGGCACCCGGCACCAGCAGCCCGGAGACTCCCAGCCGCGGCTTGGCCGCCCAGTCCAGGTCCTCCTGCGGGACGGGTGTCACCAGCGCGCACCCGTCCCCGTACATCCGGCGCACGTTGATCAGGAACTCCCAGGTCCGGGGCGACAGGCCGCTGGTGATCCCGCAGCGGGCCGCGTCGATGGCCGCCCGCACCAGCAGGTGACCGTTGGCCCGCCCACCGGGACGGCTCGCCCGGCGCCACTCCTCCCACAACTCCGGTCCCGCGGCGAGGAATTGCGTGACGCCCAGCTCACCGCGCCACCGCACCGCGTCCCTGTGCCGCGGGTCCCACGACCCTGCGAGCCGTCCGAGTTCCGCCTCGCTCCAGTCGCAGGTCAGATCCACCGTGCGGGCTCCGCGCAGGACACGGGCCATCGGCAGGTCACCGAAGCGGTGCGCCTCGTACGCCGTGTCCCGCATAGTGGCGAGCACCAGCACACCCTCGTGCGCGAGCTGCAGCAACGGCCCCGCCACCAGCCCTCGTTCGTCGATGTGGCTCTCCAGATCGTCCAGCCACACCACATGCGTACCGGCGGGATCCCGCCCGCGCAGTGCGGCGGGGAGGTCGCGCAGATCGGTCCCGGGGTGAGCGTTGAACAGCCGGGCACCGGCGTCGGCGTTCCGGCTCAGGGCGGCCCAGGCGGTCATCGACTTGCCGGACAGCGGCTCCCCGGTGACGACCACCAGTCCGCCCTCCCGCAGCCCCCACGCGACCAGCCGGTCGAGTTCGGCGTCCCGGTCGCGCGGGACGTAGGACGGCAGTTCGGGCATGCCCCAGAAGGAACTGACGGGCCGTACACCCAGCGCGCGGCCCCGTAAGTCACCGAGCCGGGGCCAGCTGTCGGCGGGCGCGGGCCCCGGGTGACCGTAGTTGTGCTGCACGCCGATGACGGGCGCGTGGAAGCTGGACCGCCTGAAGTCGACGTGGTCCTGCGGCCGTTCGGCGGGGGCGGAGGGACCCGTGTCCTCGCGGGAGGTGACGCTCACCGGTAAGGGGGCCGGAGCGCCGAGGACATCGCCGCACCCCCCGCAGTAGATGTCGGCGTGCTCCACCGAGGTCGCGCAGGACCGACAGGTGAGGTGACCGGTCGGCCGGAAGTCCGTTATGAACTGGTGCACCTCATTGGTGATGAACCCCTTCTTGAAGGCCTCGCGGATCTTGCTCTGCCAGATCCGCGCCGCATCCCGCGCCGACAGCTCACCGCTGCTCAGCTCGCTCCGGTGTTTCTCCAGAACCGCACCCAGGTCCTCCCGCATGGTGAGTGCGTAGATATGGACGAACTTCGGCCTGGCCCTCTGCTCCCAGTCGTCGGAGCCCATCGCGGACACCAGAACCCCGGCCACCGCAGCCGCCAGCTCGTCCAACACGCCTGACATACAAGCCCCCGTGCCCCAGAGCCGGCCCAGGGGGCAACCGTACTAACCTTCCAGGCCCTCGGCAGCCCGCACCGCATCCCGGTACGCCCGGCCCGCCGCCCGCAGCGCCGCCTCCGGATCCACGCCCTCCGCCTCGGCGCGCACCGCCAGGGCGAGGAGCTCGTAACCGACGCCCTCGGTCCTGGGCAGGGGCACGTCGAGCCCGGCCGTTCTCACCCGGGACGCCAGCTTCGCCGCAAGGGCGAGGCCGGGCTGGCCGAGGGGGATGCCGTCGGTGACGGACTCGCGGCGCTTCTCCGTGGCCTTGGTCCGCAGCCAGTGCTCCTTGACCTCCTCGGGGGTGGTCGCGGTCGCGTCCCCGAAGACATGCGGGTGGCGGTGGATCAGCTTGGCGACGATGGTCCCGGCGACGTCGTCGAGGGAGAAGGGTGCCTCGGGGTCCTCCTCGGCGATGCGCGCGTGGAAGACGACCTGGAGCAGCACGTCCCCCAGTTCCTCGCGCAGTTCGTCCCGGTCCCCCTCCTCGATGGCCTCGACGAGTTCGTAGGCCTCCTCGATGCCGTACTTGGCGAGTCCCTTGTGGGTCTGCTGGGAGGACCAGGGACATTCGGCCCGAATCCGGTCCATGACCTGGACGAGGTCGAGCAGGCGGGCCCCGGGCAGGTCGTAGGAGGCGGGGAGCAGTTCCAGCTCCGGCATGCTCACGCGGCCGGAGCCGGCGAGGCGGGCGAGGCCGTCGGTCAGTGCCGGTTCGCCCTCGCCGGTGGCCACGACCACCACGGTGCGGCCGCCGGCGCAGGTGTCGACCAGCGCCTCGGCGGTGGGGGCCGCCTCGGTCACCCGTATCCCCGTCTCCCGCAGATACGGCAGCTGCGGGTGGGCGCCGTCCGAGCACAGCACGCTGTCGGCGGAGTGCAGCGCCTGCCAGGCGGGCCAGGACAGCAGGCCGGGGGCGACGCGGTGGCTGGTGGTGAGCAGGACGATGCGGCCGGGGGCGACGGGGGCGGCTTCGGGGCTGGTGGTGTTCACGGTTCGAAGCTAACGCACGGCGGGGACGGACCGGATCACGTTGTCCACAGGCAGAGGCCGGGGTGTGATCGTATGACCGCAGGGGGTGCCTGTGTGTTCCCGGAGGCGCCGGTACGGCCCCCAGGTGCCGTGCCGGTGCCGTACCGTTCCGCCTCGCTGCCCCGGCGCCGCTATGCCGTCTGCGGCGCGTCCGGCGCCGACACCTCGCGCACCCACGGGGTCTTGGCGTCCACGCGGCCGCTCTTCTGGACGTCCCAGCTGCCGTAGCGCGGGTTGAGGTCGATGTCGAGCTTCTCGGAGGCCTCGGACAGGGCCTTCCAGAACTCCGGCTGCGTGGTGTCGGTGCCGAGCTTGGCGGCGAGCTTCTGGGCCTCCAGCTGGAGGCGGAGGTTCTCCTCCAGGCGCGCCGGGGCCACGCCGTACTCCTGGAGCCAGGTCGTCTCCAGTGCCTTGGCACCGCCGGCCTGCTGCTCCAGGCCGCTGCGCATCTCCTGGATCTCCTTGCGGCTGACGGTGATGCCCGCGTCCTGGGCGGCCTGGTGCAGCACCCGGTCCAGGACCATGCCGTGCAGGGTGTCCCGGGTGAGGCTGCCGGTCCGGGACACGGCCTGGGCGTACTGCGCCTCGTCCGAAACGACCGCGCGCTGGGCCGCGCGCACCTCGTTCACCCTGTTCTCCAGCTGGGAGACGGTGATCCGCTGATCCCCGACCACGGCCGCCGCACCAGGGTGCGCATCGTTTCCGCAGGCGGTCAGGAGAGGCGCCGCCGCGATGGCGGCGGAGAGGAGGAGCGCGGTGCGACGGCGGCGGTAGCGGCGGTGCAAGGAAACCTCCCGAGGAGATTGTGCGACGGTGCACAAAGTCTTGCGATGATCGATGGTAGGCATCGGCCAAGCTCTGGCCAACCCATTCGACCAACGATTCACCGGGACTTCGGGCACCGGCTCGCGGGCTCGGTGCCGCGCAGTGGGGCACCCGGCCCCGCCGGGCCAGGGCCCGCGACGCCGGGTGATCCGTACGCGAGTGACCCGTACGCGGGTGATCCGTACGCGAGTGATCCGTACGCGAGGGCCTAGCCCCGCACCTGACCCAGCCACTGCAGCGTCCGCCGGATGTCCGCCGCCAGCGGGTGGCCGGGGCCGTGCAGGCGTTCCACGTCGTGCAGGAGACGGACCAGGGTGTCGTGGGCGGCGGGGCGGTCGCCGAGCGCGAGCAGCAGGTGGCCGATGCGGCGGCGGACGTCGTGGGCGAGCTCCGGGTCGCCGGCCACGTACTGGTTCTCGTAGTACGGCAGCAGCGACCGGTACTCCCCCAGCGCCGCCGCCGGGTCGCCGAGCTGCTCCAGGCACTGGGCCGCGTCGTAGCGGAACCGCAGCGACTGGGGGTCGGCGTGGCCGGCCTCCGCGGCGCGCTCGGCGGCGAGGGCGCGCAGGACGGGCAGCGCGCGCCGGTACTGGCCGTCGTCCATGAGCGTGGCCGCGTACTGCTTGCGCAGGGTGCGCACGACCGGGGACTTCTCGCCGTGCTGCTCGGCGGCGACCGGGAGGATCGCGCCGAGGATGTCGACGGCCTGGGTGATCCGGCCCTCGCCGAGGAGGCGCTTGACCTCGTCCACCGCGCGGGCCACGTCCGGTTTCCCGGCCGCCGGGGCGACCGCTGCGGCGGGGGCGGGCTGGGGCGCGGGGGTGCGGGCCCGGTCCGGCCAGGGGGCGTGCGGGCGCAGGAACGGCCGCGTGGGGTCCAGGGGCGCCCCGGTGGGCGTCCCGCGCGCGGGCAGCAGCACCGCCAGGTCCTCGTACACCTCCTGCGCCGAGCCGGGCCGGTGCTGCGGGTCCTTGGCGAGCAGGCGCAGGACCAGCGCTTCCAGCGCCTCGGGCACCTCGGGGCGCATCCGGCGCACGGGCAGCGGGGGCTCGTAGAGGTGCCGGTGCAACACGCCGAGCGCCGTCGAGCCGGAGAATGGGACGTCGCCGCTGAGGAGTTCGTGCAGCAGCACCCCGAGCGCGTACAGGTCGGTGTAGGGGCCGACCGCGCCGCCCATGGCCTGCTCGGGCGCCATGTAGGCGGGTGAGCCGATGGGGGTGCCGGTGTGGGTGAGGCGGGTGGTGTCGGCGTCCATGACGGAGGCGACGCCGAGGTCGAGCACGGTGACCGTGCCGTCCTGCTTCACCATCACATTGCGCGGCTTGAGGTCGCGGTGGACGATCGGCACGGCGTGCACGGCGCTCAGCACGGCGCACAGTTGCGCGGCGACCGCGACCGCCCACTGCCACGGGTACGGGTCGTGCTCGGCGAGATGGTCGGAGAGGTCCGCGCCGTCGACGTACTGCATGACGAGGAACAGCTCCTCGCCCTCGCTGCCCGCGTCGTGCACGGTGACCAGGCCGGGGTGGTCGACCTGCGCGGTCACCCGGCACTCGCGCACGAACCGGCGGCGCAGTTCGTCCGCCTCCTGGCCCGCCACCTTGTCGGGGCGCAGCAGCTTCACCGCCACGCGCCGGTCGAGCCGCTGGTCGTACGCCGTCCAGACCTGGCCCATGCCTCCTTGCCCGATCAGCGTGGACAGTTCGTAACGGGCCGCGACGACGCGCCCGGTCGTCACGGTCACCTGCCGCCCTCGTGGTCGCCGCGGCCGTCGTGGTGGCGCAGATAGTCACTGAGCTCGTCCAGCTCGGCGCGCACCTGGTCGATCCGCGCGGGCGCGGGCCGCTGCGGCGGCGCCGGTACGGGGCCGGCGGGCCGCGCGTCCTGGGGCACCGGCGGGGTGGGGACCGGGGTCGCCGGGTGCGGTACGGGCGCGGGCGGCCGGTGCTGCTGCGGCAAGGGCTGCTGGACCGGCGCGGTCGTGTACGGCGCCAGGTGCTGGGGATAGCCGTAACCGGCGGGGCCGTTCGGCGCGTGGACCGTCGTGGCCTGCGCCGGCGCGTAACCGCCGTACTGCTGCCGCAGTCTGTTGTGCACGCGGATGTCCATCACCAGGAAGTACACGGAGCTGAACGCGCCGAGCAGCAGCACCGCGGCCAGCGCGACGTCCGACCTGGGGTCCGTCTCCGGCACCGAACCGACCACCGCGAAACACGCGATGGACAGCGGCAGGCTCCCCCACGCCAGCACCCAGTCCGGCCAGCGGCCCCGCAGGATCGCCACCCGGAACAGCGGCACGCACGCGAGGACCCCGCAGGACAGCAGACCGGCGGCGGCGAACAGCACCCGCAGGGAGATGACCGTTGCCTCGCTGCGGGTGGGCGGCGCCGTGCCGTGGCCGTACATGACTGCTCCTGGACGGTTGGCCGATGGGGGACGAACGAACGACAGAGTTCGAGCGTATAGGCCGACACGGACAACCGGTCCCGGGTTGTACCGAACCGTTGTTGTACTGATCACTTCCCCCGGCCGCCCGCCCGCACCCGGCGCCTCAGTCGGCGCCTCAGTCGGTGCCTCAGTCGGGAGCCACCGTCCCGTCGGTCAGACCGTCGTACATTCCGCGCACGAGCTGGTCCCCGAGCCGGTTCGCGTGCCGCAGCGCCCGCTCGAACTCGTCCAGCGCGCGAAACCTCGCCCCGTAGCGGCGCTGCTCGTCGAGCGGGAGCCGGGGCAGCTGCAGGCGGCGCACGTCGAGGCGGGTGGCGGTGGACGCGTAGCTGCTGGCCTGGCGGTTGTTGGCGGTGCCGCGCAGGAATCCGGCGAGGAACCACGCGTCGAGCGCCGTGCGGTCGGGGCGCAGGAGGACGAGGTTGCGCCCCAGGGCGGCGCCCCGGGTCGTGTCGTCGATCACGCGCGCCATCGAGCCGCCGCCGAGCACCGGGACGACGACATCGCCCGGCTCCGTCAGCACCGCCTCCTCGTCGCTCTCGGGCAGCGTCCCCGAGGGGGCCGTCCCGGCGAGGACGTCATGGTCGGTGAGCACGGGCACACGCGCGTGGCCGCCGCTTCCGCCGGTACGCATCACCAGGGCGCCCCCGCGCGCGAGTTCCCCGACGGTGGTGAACGGCCAGCGCACGGGGCGGGTGCCCGCGGCGGGCGGCGGGGTGAGCTCGGTGGCGAGCCCCAGGGTCTGCCCCAGGCGCTCGCGCACGGCCGTGAGCGCCTCGGCGCCGTCGGCCCCGGTGGGGGGCGGCAGATGGCGGGCCGGGGCGAGGTCGACGTCGTCGTCGAGGAGGTCGATCACGGGCAGCGCGCGGGCCAGACCGGGCCGCTCGTCGAGGGTGCCGGCCCGGTCAAAGGCCTGCCAGGCGTCGAGCACAACCTCCCGCACGGCCCGCCAGTCGGGCCCGCCGCGCCCCTCCGTCGCGAACTGCCCCGCGTCCGCGAGCAGCACCTCGGGCTGCGCCGGCGCCTTGTCGGGCCTGCGCAGCACCCACAGATGCAGCGGAATGTTGTACGGCGGTGCCGCGCCGACCGGCAGCGCGACGACGGCGCGCAGCGCACCGCGCCGCAGCAGGTCGGCGCGGATCCGGCGGCCGGAGCGGCGGGAGGCGGCGGCGGGCGGCATCAGCAGCACGGCGGTGCCGCCGTCCCGCAGCCGGGCGAGCGCGTGCTGCACCCAGGCCAGCTCCGACTCGGTGCGCGCCGGGAAGCCGTACTCCCAGCGGGGGTCGTAGGCGAGTTCGTCATGGCCCCAGTTCCGCACGTTGAACGGCGGGTGGCACAGGACGGCGTCCGCGC
>NZ_JAMJFL010000068.1 GCF_023544665.1 Streptomyces sp. YS415 | reverse complement strand
CCGGGAACGGGTCGGGCGGCACCAAAGGGCCGCGGTAGGCCGCAGGCGCTTGCGCCCGGCCGCTTTCAGTCCACGGGCGTGCGCCGCACCGACCGGCCCGCCAGTACGTCCGTCCGGCGG
Source organism: Streptomyces sp. YS415 (assembly GCF_023544665.1). GTDB lineage: Bacteria > Actinomycetota > Actinomycetes > Streptomycetales > Streptomycetaceae > Streptomyces. The sequence continues at coordinate 8,576 of NZ_JAMJFL010000068.1, read as the reverse complement.
CCGTCCTCGATCACGAAACGGCCGTCGACCAGGACGTACGGGATGCCCGTGGGCAGCCTCCTGGGCTCCTCGTACGTCGAGCCCGCCGCCACCGTCCGCGGGTCGAACAGGACGAGGTCGGCCCGGTGGCCCTCGCGGACCAGACCGCGGTCCGGCAGGCGCAGCCGGGCCGCCGGGCGGGAGGTGAGGTGCGCGACGCACTCCTCCAGCGACAGGACCCCCAACTCCCGTACGTAGTGCCCGAGGTAGTGCGGGAAGGTGCCGTACGCCCGCGGGTGCGGCTTGGTGCCCTGGAGGATGCCGTCCGAGCCGCCGGTGTGGACGCGGTGGCGCATGATCGACCGGACGTTCTCCTCGTGGCCGACGTGCTGGAGGACCGTCGTGCCCAGGCGGTCCGCCAGGAGCAGCCGGCGGGCCGTGGGCCAGTTGTCCAGGCGGCGGCCGACGTGCGCGGCGAGGGCGGGGTCGCTCACCCCGGAGATCTCGATCGTCTCCCATTCGACGGGCACCCCGTGGCAGCCGTCCGAGCCGGTCACCTCCAGGTGGTGCCGGATCCGCTCGGCGCTGTCCTCGTCGGCCAGCCGCGCCAGCACCGCCTCCGGGCCGCCCTCGCTCGCCCAGCTCGGCAGCAGCGCGGCCAGCGTCGTGCAGCCGGGGGTGTACGGGTAGGTGTCGAGGCTGATGTCCGCGCCGGCCGCCAGCGCCCCGTCCAGCAGGTCCAGCAGCTCCGGCGCCCGCCCCTCGTTCACCCCGAAGTTCATCGTGGCGTGCGCCAGGTGCAGGGCGCAGCCGGCCTCCCGGGCCAGCGCCACCATCTCCTCGTACGCCTCCAGCGCGCCCGCCCCGTAGGAGCGGTGGTGCGGGCAGTAGTAGCCGCCGTACGACGCCACCACCCGGCACAGTTCGGTCAGTTCGGTGTCCTCGGCGTACATGCCGGGGGTGTAGGTGAGGCCCGACGACATGCCGACCGCGCCCTGCTCCAGGCCCTCCGCGACCAGCTGCCGCATGCGCGCCAGCTCCCGGGGCGTCGCCTCCCGGTCCCCCCAGCCCACCGCGAGGGCGCGGACCGTGCCCTGGGGGACGAGGTAGGCCGCGTTCACGGCGATGCCCCGGTCCAGGCGGTCCAGGTACTCGCCGACCGAGCGCCAGTCGAAGTCGAGGTCGTCGCCGTGGCCGTTCCAGCCGGTGATCGCGCGGCGCACCTCGGCGAGCGTACGGTCGTCGACCGGCGCGTACGACAGCCCGTCCTGGCCGATCACCTCCAGCGTCACGCCCTGCGCGGCCTTCGCGCTGTGGTCCGGGTCCCGCAGCAGGGCCAGGTCGCTGTGCGCGTGCATGTCGACGAAGCCGGGCGAGAGGACCAGGCCTTCGGCGTCCAGCTCGCGCATGGCGGTCGGGCGCTGGCAACCCGCCGCCGCGGCCTCGCGCACGATCGAGACGATCCGACCGCCGTCGACGACCACGTCGGCGCGGTAGGAGTCGGCGCCGGAGCCGTCCACCACGTCGGCGTCCCGGATGACCAGGTCCTGCACGGCGGTCCTCCTAGAAGAACGTGCGGATGTAATCGACGACCGTGCCGTCCGCCTCGGCGACCGGGATCAGCGGCCACTTGTCGAAGGACGTGCACGGGTGGGAGAGGCCGAGGCCGACCCAGTCGCCGACCTCCAGGTCCGCCCCGGGCGCCGTGCGCAGCCAGGCGTGCTGGTCGGACAGGGCGGTCACCTCGATGCCGGACGCCGGACGCTCCGCGCCGTCCCGGCGGACCACCTGGGCGAGGGGCAGGTCCAGGTCGTAGGCGGCGTCCCGCTTGCCGGCGTTGACGAAGGCCTGCTCGGCGGACGGGCGGGAGACGACCTGCGCCCACAGCCGGAACGCGGGCTCCAGGGCGCCCTCGGCGGGGACCCGGTTGAACGGGGTGAGCCTGCGGTAGTGGCCGTCGTCGTGCGAGACGTAGGCGCCCGAGCGCAGCAGCTTCAGGACCGGCAGCGACAGGTCCGGGATCTGCGCGAACTCGTCGGCGACCGCGTCGAACCAGGCGCTGCCGCCCGCGCTGACCACGATCTCGTCCGTGTCCGCGAACCGCCCCGCCCGGTCGAAGTCCACGGCCAGCGCCACCAGCCGGCGCAGCCACGCCTGCACCCGCTCCGGGGTGGCCCCCGGCACCTCGCCCTCGTACCCGGCCACGCCGACCAGCCGCAGCGCCCGGGCCCCGGCCACCGCGTCGGCGACCGTGGCGCACTCGGCCTCGGTGCGCACGCCGGTCCGCGCGCCCTCGCCCGCGGCGAGTTCCACGACGACGTCCACGGGCCGGGCGGCACCCTCCAGCGCCGCGTCCATCAGCTCCACCCCGCGCACGGAGTCGACGTAGCAGACGAACCGGAAGTCCGGGTCGGCGGCCAGGTCCGCGCCGAGGCGGCGCAGGGCGGCCGCGTCCACCAGTTCGTTGGCGAGGAACACCCGCCGGATCCCGAACTCCCGGGCCACCCACACCTGATGGGGCACCGCGAGGGTGATGCCCCAGGCGCCGTGCTCGATCTGGCGCCGGAAGAGCTGCGGGGCCATGGAGGTCTTGCCGTGCGGGGCGAAGGCGAGGTTGTGGCGCTGGGCGTACGTCTCCATCAGGCGCAGATTGTGGTCGAGGCGCTCGGCGGACAGAGCGAGCACGGGGGTGGCGAAGCCGTCCGTGAAGAGGTTGCGCCGCTCGGCCGCCAGCTCGCCGACGGTCAGGCCCATGGCGTCCGGCGGGAGGCCCTTGAAGCGGTGGTCGACGCGTTCGTCGGCCAGACGGGCGAGCGCTTCAGCGGCCATGGGGCCTCCCAGATCCAGTGCGTTGCAATATGTGCAATGCTCATTGCATATGTCGCTTGCTGCTGTCTAACATCTCCGCCGACACGAGCACAAGGCTGGGGAGCTACGACGATCGTGACCATCACCGGGACCGGCAACACCCCCGACGCCGCGGACGTCGTCGCGGTCGGCGAGTCCATGGTCGCGTTCCTGCCCGCCCGCCCCGGCCGTCTCGCCGACGTGCCCGCCTTCCACCGGTCCGTCGGCGGCGCCGAGTCCAACGTCGCCTGCGCCCTGGCCGCCGCCGGACACTCCGCCCGGTGGGTGAGCCGCGTGGGCGCCGACGGCTTCGGCGACCACCTGGTCGAGGCGATCGGCTCCTACGGCGTCGACGTGTCGGCGGTGTGCCGGGACCCGGCGCGGCCCACGGGCGTGTACTTCCGCACCGCCGGGGACCGCGGCACGGACGCGCACGAGGTGGCGTACTACCGGGCCGGCTCGGCGGCGTCCGCGATGAGCCCCCGGAACGTGGCGGCGGGCCCGGGACACGTGCTGCATCTGTCCGGGATCACCGCCGCCCTCTCCGACAGCTGTCTGGCGCTGGTGCGCGAGCTCACCGCACGCCGCCCCGGCCGCCCGCTCGTCTCCTTCGACGTGAACCACCGGGCCGGCCTGTGGCGGGACCCGGCCGCCGCCGGTGACGTCCTGCTCGGCCTCGCCCGCGGCAGCGACCTCGTGTTCGTCGGGGAGGACGAGGCGGCGCAGACCTGGGGGGTGCGGGGCGGCCCCGAGCGGATCCGGGAACTGCTTCCCGAGCCCGCGGTGCTGGTGGTCAAGGAGGGGGCGAAGGGCGCGACGGTGTTCCAGGAGTCCGCCCGCGTCCTCCAGCCCGCCCTCCGCGTCGACGTCGTGGCGGCCACGGGCGCCGGGGACGCCTTCGCCGCCGGGTTCCTCTCCGCCACCCTCCGCGGCCTCCCGCTGCGGGACCGGCTCCGGCACGGCCACCTGTGGGCCGCCGCCGCCCTCACCGCCCCCGGCGACCTCGCCCCGCCCCCCGCCCGCCACACCGCCGACGGGCTGGCCACCCTCGACGCCGAGGCGTGGGGGAGACTGCGACTCGGCCCCGGCTGGACACAGGCCGCACGCCGGGCCGAGGAGGAGGTACGCACCCGATGAGCCAGACCGTGGACCGCGCGCTGAGCATCCTGCCGCTGCTCGCCGAGGGCCCCGCAGACCTGGGCCGGGTCGCCGCCCGCCTGGGGGTGCACAAGTCCACCGCCCTGCGCCTGCTGCGCACCCTGCACGAGCACGGCATGGTCTACCGCCAGTCCGACCAGCGCTACCGCCTCGGCGCCCGTCTGATCGCCCTCGCCCAGGAGGCGATGGAGAACCTCGACATCCGCGAGATCGCCCACCCCCACCTCGTACGCCTCAACGAGACGTGCGGACACACCGTCCACCTCGCCGTGCGCGAGGAGGACGAGGTGCTCTACATCGACAAGGTCGAGAGCCGCTACCCGGTCCGCATGTACTCGCGGATCGGCAAGCCGGTCGCCCTCACCGTGGCGGCCGTCGCCAAGCTGCTCCTCGCCGATCTCGCCGAACCCGAGCGCCGCGCCCTCGCGGAGAAGCTCGACTACCCCCTGTACACGTCCCGTTCGACACCCAACGCCCCCGCCTTCCTGCGGGAGCTGGAGACGGTGCGCGAACAGGGCTGGGCCACCGACCTCGGCGGCCACGAGGAGTCCATCAACTGCGTCGCGGCCCCCATCCGCGGCGCGGACGGCAGAGTCGTCGCCGCCATGTCGGTCTCGGCCCCCAACGTCGTCGTCACCGCCGACGAACTCCTCACCCTCCTCCCGCTGGTGCGCCGCACCGCCGACGAGATCAGCGGCGAGTACTCAGGCAAGACCCCGGCAAAGGACCCCGAATGACCGAGAAGACCGCGCTCGTCCCGCCGACCCACACCACGCCGCCCGCGAAGTTCTCGCACGGCGTGAAGAAGGGCAACATCCTCCAGGTCGCCGGCCAGGTCGGCTTCCTGCCGGCCGAGGAAGGGCTGCCGCCCACGCCCGCCGGCCCCACCCTGCGCGAGCAGACCCTCCAGACCCTCGACAACGTCAAGGCCATCCTGGAGGAGGGCGGCGCGAGTTGGGACGACGTGATGATGATCCGCGTCTATCTGACGGACGTGGCCCACTTCGCCGAGATGAACGAGATCTACGACGCCTACTTCGAGGCGCAGCGGCTCACCGCCCCGCCCGCCGCGCGCACCACGGTCTACGTCGGTCTTCCGGCGGGCCTGCTCGTCGAGATCGACGCGCTCGCCGTCCTCGGCTGACCCCGGGGGCCGCCGGGTTGGGCATCTTCGTATAACGATGGCGGTGCCGAGTGTGTGCGGCACAGGATCGTCGACCATACTGCCCGCTGTGGAGCAGCGCATAGGATCGAGCAGCCAGCCCCTGGAGGGCGCCGGATTCGACCCGGCCTTCGTCCCCGGGCTCACCCCGCCCGTGTCCATGGTGAAGCGGGCGCAGCAGCCGGCGGAGTCCGAGGAGACGGACGCGGAGGCCGTCGAGGCCGCGGAAGCGGCCGAGGTCGCGGCGGACGCGGTCGAGGAGGCGGCGGAAGCGGCCGACGAGGCAGCGGTCGAGGAGGACGAGACCGCCGGCGAAGCCGCCGACGACGGGCCGGTGTTCGAGGCCTCCGACCGCCGGGCGAGGATCGTCGCCGACCGCCGCGGGGTCCGTCTGTGCCTGGACGACCAGGAGTGCGAGTTCCGCTGGGACGAGATCGGCGCCGTGGAGACGGAGACCGCCCGCTTCGGCAAGCGGTTCACCGTCACGGTGCACACTCCTGACCGCCGCTGGTACCCGATCGAGATCGAGGCGGCGGCCAGGAGCCGCTTCGCCGAGTGGGAGTCACAGCTCGACGCCGTGCTGGACGCCTACTTCGAGGAATCCGACTAGCAGTACTGGGACTGCTTGCCGATCGACCGGTACATGCAGTCCGCGTTCTCCAGCAACTGCAGCACCGCGTCCCGGTTGCGTGAGGTCTCCCGCTCGATCACCTCGTCGGGCGGGTAGAACCCACCGCCGGAGCTGGACCGCGGATACATCTCGAAGGTGTACCCGAAGATCTTGTGGGCGCCCCAGAGGTAGTCGTCGATCGAGCCGTCGGTGATGTACAGATCGCTGGCCTGCTCCGCCGTGTAGCCGTTGCTGGCCGCCATCTTGCCGCCGACCGTCGCGAAGGCGTTGCGGTCGTCGGCCGTCATCCCGGTGGTGGTGTCGGAGTACGTGTAGCCGAACGGCCACAGCACCAACTCGCTGTAGGTGTGGAAGTCGATCCCGGCCTTGATCTGCTGCACGCCGCCGATGACCCGGCTGCGCACGAAGCTCGCCACGACCCGCACCTCGGGCGCGGACTCGGCCGACGGACCCCGGTAGGTCTCCGAGGACGTGGAGCCGGAGGAGCCGCCGCAGCAGCCCCAGCGGTAGTTCCAGTTGCGGTTCAGGTCGGTACCGACGTACGAGGAACCGGAGTTGGGCTGCCGGTTCTTGCGCCAGGAACGGTACGAGCCGGACGCGATGTCGTACTCGCCGCCGTCCGGGTTGATGTCGGGGATGATCCAGGTCTCGCGGTTGTTCACCATGCTGGTGACGCGGGAGTCCGAGCCGTAGTCGGAGGTCAGCTCGCGCAGCAGGTACAGCGCCATCTCGACGGTGAGGTGCTCGCGGGCGTGCTGGTGGTGGGTGAACAGCACCTCCGGCTCGGACTCGTCCGTGCCGACGTTGTCGCTGATCTTGATGGCCGTGATGTTCCGGCCCTGGTACGACGTGCCGATCACCCGGGTGCTGGCGATGCCCGGGTTCGCCGAGACGATCGAGTTGATCGCCGACGTCATCTCCGCGTAGTTGTGGTACCGGGAGTCGGCCGACGGGAAGTCGAGCAGCCGGGCCTCGTCCGCGCCGCCCGAGCGGTCCGGTACGGCGCCGAGCGGCGTGACCTCGTAGCCCTGCTTGCGCAGGGTGCGGATCTGGTCGGCGCGGCCGGAGACCACCAGGCCGTGCGCGTCGACCTCGTCCACGCTGACGCCGGTGCGCTGGATCGCGGTGCGGTCCCTGGCGGTGGAGTGGGTGTGGATCTCGTACTGGCGGATGCCGTCGGCGGAGGGTGCCGCCGGGGTGCCGCTGTCGGCGTTCGCCGTGACGGTCGCGGAGAGGGGTGCGGCGAGGGCCAGGGCGAGGAGGGTGGCGAGGGTGGCGGTGCGTCTGCCGCCGCGGGCGCCGGAGCCTCGTATGCGAAGTCGCATGAATTCTCCTTGTGTCTCCAGGGCTTCCGGGATCTCCGGAAGGTGGGGAGTGGAGCAGGGGGTGGTTCAGCGACGTACTGGTGCGGGTGGCGCTCATCGTCCGCGCGTGGCATGAGCGGGTCAAGACGGAAAGCGGCCTCGATGGCGGAAACCCGTCGAGGGGAGAAATGGCGAGGGGAGAAAAGGCCGGCAGTGTACGCGTGCGGGCGGCATGTGACACGGGCCTGGCCGAAGGTGCACTCGGGCGGGTGAGGCTCGTGTGCGTGTCCGGGCCGGAGCGGGGACAGTGAGGGGTCCCTGGCCACAGGGCAGGCCGAACTCCGGCTCGATCCCCGGACTGCGATCCCAAGAACTGGACGGGCTGATCATGGGCGGATCAGCGCCACTACAGGACGGCCACCCGGTCGCCCCCGGCTCGCCCGAGCCGACCAGCTTCGTCGACCGGCGGGCCGAACTGGCTTCGGGACGGCGACTGTTGGCCCGATCGCGGCTCGTCACCCTGACCGGGCCCGGCGGAGTCGGCAAGACCCGCCTCGCCACGCGCCTCGCGGACCGGGTCCGCGGCACCTTCCCGGACGGAGTCCGGTTCGTGCGGCTGGCAGGACTCGACGACCCGGCTCTCGTCCCGCACGCCGCCGCCGACGCGCTGGGCCTGCACGACCACACCGACCGGCCCCCGCTGGACGTGCTCGCCGGGCACCTGGGGGAGCGGCGGCTGCTCCTCGTCGTCGACAACTGCGAACACCTGCTGACGGCTTGCGCGGAACTGATCGCCGCCCTGCTCCACGGCACCCCGCACGTGCGCGTCCTGGCGACCACCCGGCACCGGCTGGGCCTGCTCGGGGAGCACCTGCTGGAGCTGCGGCCGCTGCCGGTGCCCGACCCGGACGGCGACCTGTCCGACGCCCACCGCCATCCGGCGCTCGCCCTGTTCGCCGACCGGGCCGCCGCCGTGGACCCCGGTTTCCGGCTGACCCCGGACAACCGCGCGGCCGTCGCCCGGCTCTGCCGCCGCCTCGACGGACTTCCGCTCGCCATCGAACTCGCCGCGGGACGGCTGCGGGACCTCGGACTCGGCCGGCTGGTGGAGGGCCCGGACGCCCGCCGGGAGCTGCGCGCGACGGTCGACTGGAGCCACGCGCTGTGCACGGCGGAGGAACAGCTGACCTGGGCCCGCGCCTCGGTCCTGGCGGGCAGCTTCGACCTGGAGACGGCGGAAGCGGTGTGCGCGGACGGGGTACGGCTGCGCCCCGCGGACGTCGTGGAGGCGGTCACCGGTCTGGTCGACAAGTCGGTGCTGATCAGGGAGACGGCGGCCGGATCCGTGCGGTACCGCCTCCTCGACACCCTCCGCCACTACGGCCTGACCCGCCTGCGCGCCCTCCCGGGCGAGGAACCCACCGCCCGCCTCCGCCAGCGACGGTGGATGCAACACCTGGCCGACACCTGCGAACGCGCGTGGTTCGGCCCGTCC
>NZ_JAMJFL010000067.1 GCF_023544665.1 Streptomyces sp. YS415 | reverse complement strand
GGCCCGAGCATCGCCCGCTCGGTCCCCGGCTCGATCACCACCAGACCGTCCGGTTTCGCCTGCTCGGAGGCAATCTTCGCGAGCATCTTGCACGCGGCGAGCCCCACGGACCCGGTCAGCCCCGTGACCGCCCGTATGTCCGCCCGCAGCTTCGCTCCCGCCAGCCGCGCCGACGCCTCGTCCCAGGCCGCTCCCCCGGCCTCCAGATCGACGAACGCCTCGTCCAGGCTCAGCGGCTCCACGAGCGGCGACAGCGCCCGCAGCAGCGCCATCACCTGCTCACTGATCGACCGGTAGAACGCGAACCGCGGCACAAGATACGCGGCGTTCGGCGCGAGCCGCCGGGCCTGCGCCATCGGCATCGCCGAATGAACCCCGAAGACCCGGGCCTCGTAGGAAGCGGTGGCCACCACACCACGCGGTCCGAGCCCGCCCACGATGACGGCCTTCCCCCGCAGACTCGGCTTGGACGCCTGCTCCGCCGAGGCGAAGAAGGCATCCATGTCGAGATGCAGGATCGTGGGCGTGTTTCTCACATGTCCGATGCTGCCCTACGCCACTGACAATGCCCCCGAGCGGCCTCCACGCCACCCGCGCGCCACCCCGGCCGGCCTCCGCACCGCCTCTGACCGGCGCCTCAGACCGCCCGGTTCCGCCGCCGTGCCAGCTCGTCCGCCGGATTGGGGCCGACCAGCGTCTCCCCGGTGTCGATGCGCTCCCCGTGCAGCTGCGACAGTGCGCTCTCCACGTCCCGCCACACCACACCGACGGCGATCCCGAAGACGCCCTGCCCGCCCTGAAGCAGCGCGTGGACCTCGTCGGGCGAAGTGCATTCGTAGACCGTGGCGCCGTCGCTCATCAGCGTCATGCGCTCCAGGTCACGAAAGCCCCGCTCCCGCAGATGCTGCACCGTGGTGCGGATGTTCTGCAGCGAGACACCGGTGTCGAGGAACCGCTTGACGATCTTCAGGACGACGACGTCCCGGAAGCTGTACAGACGCTGCGTCCCCGACCCGTGCGCGGGCCGCACACTCGGCTCGACGAGCCCGGTACGGGCCCAGTAGTCGAGCTGCCGATACGTGATGCCGGCGGCCGCGCAGGCCGTCGGGCCCCGGTAGCCGATCTGCTCGGACGTCATGGACGTCGCCCCTCCGCCGCTCGGCACGGCCGTCGGTCGCTGCGGGGCGCGGTCGGCCGCACCACCCGGCTGGGGGTATCCCCCGCCGGAGCGGAGTCGTGAGCTCGGGGGAGGGTACGGACCGCTCTCCCCAAGACCGCGTCCGGGGGCACCCCCAGCCGTACCGTCGCCGCTGCTTCTCACGCCGACCTCCGTCCTTGACCTGCCTTCTCGACGGTAGGCAGTCACCAGGGGTGCGTCAACGATCGCCACACTCGGCACGCCGAGTGATAATCACCCTAGGAGTGGTTTCCCGTGCCCCACCGCGGGGAAAGGCTAGCCGAATGCGCTCGAAGCGGGCCGCAGGACGCTCTCACGCGCCGCTGGCAATTGCCGAGGCCCGGGTCGTCGTCCGGCCGTGGCAACCCGCCGGGACTGTCTGGTCCGCCGGGCCGCCCGGGTCGTCTCACTGACTGCTGGTCCCGAAATCCTCGGGCGAGATCTGGTCGAGGAACTCGCGGAACTTCTCCACCTCGTCCTCCTGCTCGTCCGGGATCGCGATGCCCGCGTCGTCCAGCACGCCGTCACTGCCGTAGATCGGCGTTCCGGTGCGCAGGGCCAGCGCTATGGCATCGGAGGGACGCGCGCTCACCTCGACGCCGCTGGCGAAGACCAGCTCGGCGTAGAAGACGCCTTCACGCAGGTCCGTGATGCGCACTTCGGTGAGCTCCTGGCCGACGGCCTCCAGCACGTCCTTGAACAGGTCGTGGGTCAGCGGTCGTGCGGGGGCCATGCCCTGCTGGGCGAAGGCGATGGCCGTGGCCTCCCCCGGCCCGATCCAGATGGGGAGGTAGCGGTCGCCTCCCACTTCGCGCAGGAGCACGATCGGTTGGTTGGAGGGCATTTCGACCCGGACACCTACGACATCGAGCTCGTTCACACAGCAACCCTAGGCCGTGCCCGGGACGTTTGGGTAGTCGGGCCGGAAACGGGCGGCCCATCCGGCCTGCCCAGGCCCTCCGGGTCAGGGCAGCCGCACCCCGAGGGCCGTCTGCACGAGCGCCGCGTGCAGCTTCACCGTGAGCCCCGCCAGCTCCTTCGTACGGGCCTCGGCATGGGCCCTGGTCTGCGGGTTGCGATGGCGCCGGAGCGGTGCCACCACCTGGTCCACCAGCCCGGCCTCCCGGTCCGCGGCGGCCTTCATCGCCCGCAGATGCCGCGGTTCGATCCCGAACCGCCCCAGCTCGACGACGAGCGAGGCCACGGTGACCGCCTCGGCGTCGTACGCCCCGTCCGGCAGCGGCGCGATCAGCCCGTAGGACTCCCACTCCTCGAGCTCCTGCTCGCCGATCTCCGCGGCGGCCAGCAGCTCGCTGCGCCCGATCCGAGCCGCCGTAGGAGCCTCGGAGAGCTCCGGTACGGCCTCCCCGTCGCGCTGCCGGCCCACGGTGGGCAGCGCGACGGCCTCGCCCCGCTCCATGGCGTCCAGATGCTCCCGGATCACCTTCAGGGGAAGATAGTGGTCCCGCTGCATCCTCAGCACATGGCCGAGTCTTTCGACGTCGTCGGCGCTGAACTTGCGGTAGCCCGAGGGGGTCCGCTGCGGTTCGACGAGTCCCTCGGACTCCAGGAAACGGATCTTGGAGATGGTGACTTCGGGGAACTCGTCGCGCAGCACGCTCAGCACCGTGCCGATGCTCATCAGCCCGCTGTCCGTGGCGGCGGTGCCGTGTCCGGCACCGCCGCTCGGTGTGTGAAGCATGGACCTTCTCCGTGGGAGGGTCAGTAGCCTCGCTGGCTCGCGTAGAAGACCAGCCGGTACTTGCCGATCTGCACCTCGTCACCGTTCGACAGGGCGACCTGGTCGATCCGCTCGCGGTTGACGTACGTGCCGTTGAGGCTGCCCACGTCGGCCACCGTGAACGAGCCGTCCGGGCTCCGGCGGAACTCCACGTGCCGGCGCGAGACGGTGACGTCGTCCAGGAAGATGTCGCTCTGCGGATGACGGCCGGCCGTGGTCAGATCGCTGTCCAGCAGGAAGCGGCTGCCCGAGTTCGGCCCGCGGCGCACCACCAGGAGCGCGGAGCCGAGCGGCAGCGCCTCGACGGCGGCCTGCGCCTCGGGGGACAGCGCCGGGATCTGCGTCTGACCGGTGGCCTCGGCGTCGTAGGCCTCGAGACCGGAGATGGAGATCGTGGACGTGGTCTCGGAGGGACGCTCGGGCATCGCACCCGCCCGCAGCGGCGCACCGCAGTTGGAACAGAAGCGGCTGTTCTCCGCGTTGCGGTTACCGCACCTCGTGCACACCAGGGCCGACATGGACGGATCCTCCTGCCGCGGCTGCCCCGCCGGGGCATTGGACGCATACGGGTCGGCGGTGAACCCTCCACCCGTACTTGAGGTTGACGGTTGCCCGAAACCTATGCCTCCGGACTGGGCAGGGTCAACAGACGGCGCGCCCTGACCTCCGGAAATGTCCCCGCCCGGGCCACCCACCTGGTCGCGGAACAACGGCCGCTGGCCCTCTGCGTCAGGCTGGGCGCGGTGGCGGGCGGTGGCGTTTTCATTGCCCTGCCGCGCGCTCTTGCCGAACAACTTCGCAAACAACTTCACGGGCGATTCCCCTTGACTGAAACAGACCCGCCCGTGGGGCAGGACGAACCCTGACTGCACACTCCGGCCGACCCGGACATCCTCACAACGTCCGTATCCACCAGACAGTTTCCACCACGCACCACCCATTCGGTGCGCCGACCCCCCGCAACCTCATGCCCTCGCCGGACGTCCCCCATGCACCCCCGGTTCACCGCGAGGACGACCGAGCGTAGTCAGGCTGCTCCGCGGCTCGCAAGGCGTCCACGACGATCTTGTCCGACCGCTCGACCGTCACGACGGCCTGCTCCTTCTCGAGGGTCTGCACCACGCCTCCAGGGATGTTGAGCGCCGGTTCGAGATCCTGCGGCTTGCCGATGACCTTGAAACGATAGGGCGCGTTGATCTTGTTCCCGTCGACGCTCACGGAGTTCCCCGAATCGGTCAGATAGGTGCCTGCCACCACGCGTACCCCGTTCACCTGGATCGCCTCGGCCCCGGCCGCACGCAACTCCTGAATGGCGTCGAGCAGCATGTCCGCCTCGACCGTCCCCTTCGTGTCGTCGATGGTCACCGCGATGCCGGGACCCTGCGCTGCCACCGTGCCCGCAAGGATGCCGAGTTGCCGCTCCTTCTCGAGCGTCTGCCGGCGAGCCTCCTCTGCCTGGTTCGAACTGTTCTCCAGCTCGTCCCGCTGCTTCTCCAGTCCCTGCTTCTCGTCCTCAAGACGCTGTGTGCGGTCATCCAGTTCATCCAGGATCCGGACAAGATCCTCCTGGCGCGCGCCGCGCAGGGCGTCGTCCCCGTCGCTGTTGGAGGCCACCTGCACCGCCAGGCCGAACCCGAGGCCGAACAGCAACAGGGCGACGATCAGTTGGGCCCGGCTGACCCGCGGCGGCCAGAGCCCCTTGGCCAGCCGCTGCCGTCCGGTGACCTCCGGCTGCGGCTGCGGGACTTCCCCGCCCTGCGCGGAGGCCGCCGCGGAGGGGACCTCGTCGGGCAATTCCTTGCGCAGCCTGTTCTCGGCCGTCTCGTCCTGGTTGCTCATCGGTCTCACGCCCGGAACACGTGCCGGCGGATCGCCGCGGCATTGGAGAAGATGCGGATCCCGAGGACCACGACGACACCGGTGGACAGCTGCGCCCCCACGCCCAACTTGTCGCCCAGGAACACGATCAGCGCGGCGACGACCACATTGGACAGGAAGGACACCACGAAGACCTTGTCGTCGAAGATCCCGTCGAGCATGGCCCGCAGGCCACCGAAGACGGCGTCCAGCGCCGCCACGACGGCGATCGGCAGATAAGGCTCGACGACCGCCGGAACCTCAGGCCGGACCAACAGCCCGACCACGACTCCCACGACGAGGCCCAGTACGGCGATCACGATGTGCCCTTCTCGGTTTTCTCGGTGTTCGGCTGTGCTGTTCGTACGGTCACCCTGGGTGCCGCGGGCAGCCGGAGGTCCTCTTCCGCGGAGATGGCCGTCCGGATGCCGAAGTTCTCCTGCAAGGCATGCAGATACAGCCCGTCGGCGCTGTCCTGGAACCTGGTGCTCAGCCGCTCCCCGTCCCCCACCGCGAGCACGGTGTACGGAGGTACCAGCGGCTTGTTGTCGACCAGTATCGCGTCACCCGCGGCGCGGATCGCGGACAGTGCCGTCAGCCGCTGCCCGTTGATCGAGATCGCCTCGGCGCCGGACTCCCACAGTCCGTTGACCACCCGCTGCATGTCGCGGTCGCGCACCCGCCCGGTATCGGAGAACCCGGAGGTCTCACGTGGATCCCCGTCACCGCCCCCGCCGGCCTCCCGGGCGTCGTCGACGACCAGTTTCACGCCGGGTCCGTGCACCTCGACGGCGCCGGAGAGGATGCCCACGAGCTCCCCCTGCTCGCTGCCGCTCTCCTTCAGCGCCTCACGCTGGCGCGCGCTCACCTCGTCGCGCAGTTCGTCGACGTCGTCCTCGAGCTTGTCCGCGGCCTCGGTCTCCTGATCGATCCGGTCGATCAGCCCCTCACGCTCCTTCGCCACGACAGGAGCGGCGACCCGAGCCTGAGCCGCCCCGACGGTGACGACGAGGGCAGCCAGTACGAGACCGGCCGCGAGCCCCAGCTTCGCCCTGAGGGTCTTGGGCAGACCACCGTCCGCCGCCTTCTTCCGGGCAGCCGCCTCGGCGTACCCGTCGTCGAGGCTGTGATCCATGACGTTGTTGAGCAGCGACATGGAGGCGTCCGGGCGCGAGGGTCGCGTAGGAGTGCTCCGAACGGGGGGCTGCTGCGGCATGCCGCACATCGTCGCACGTCGCGCCCAGTACCTCCGAATGGCCCCACCGGCGTGCCGGACAGGCCCCCTTGGGGACACTTGTCCGGCACGCGCGCGTGTGGGGGTTTCAGCGCCCGGCGCTGTCCACCACGGCCGACCACTCGTCGAGCAGGGCCTGGGCCGAGGCGTCGTCGGGACCCTCCGCCCACAGATGGGTGACGGCCTCGGCAGGGTCGGGCAGAACCATCACCCAGCGCCCGTCGGTCTCCACCACCCGCACACCGTCCGTGGTGTCCACGAACCGGTCACCGGCGGCCTCCACGACCCGCCGCATCACGAGCCCCTTGACCGCCCACGGAGTCGCCAGATCCCGCTTGAGCACATGCGCCCGCGGAATCCGCGCGTCGATCTGGCTCAGCGTGAGCTGCGTCCGCGCCACCAGCCCGATCAGCCGTACGAAGGCCGCCGTACCGTCGAAGACACCGCTGAACTCGGGGACGATGAATCCGCCCTTGCCGTCACCACCGAAGATCGTGGTCTCGTCCCGGCCGACCCGCGTCAGGTCGTCGGGCGAAGTCGTCGTCCAGTCCACCTGCGTCCCGTGGTACGCCGCCACCTGCTCGGCGATCCGAGTGGTGGTCACCGGCAGCGCCACCCGTCCGCTGCGCCGCTCGGCAGCCACCAGGTCGAGCATCACGAGGAGCGCCCGGTCGTCCTCGACGATCCGCCCCTTCTCGTCGACCAGCGACAGCCGCTCACCGACCGGGTCGAACCGCACCCCAAACGCAGCCCGCGCGGAGGCGACGATCTCCCCCAGCCGCACCAGACCGGAGCGACGACCGTCCGCCGTCTCGGTCGGGCGGGACTCATCGAGACCGGGATTGATGGTCAGCGCGTCCACACCCAGCTTGCCGAGCAGGCTGGGCAGCACCAGTCCGGCACTGCCGTTGGAGGCATCCACGACGACCTTGAGCCCGGACTCGGCGATCCCGGTCGTGTCCACGTTCCGCAGCAGCGATCCGGTGTACGAGTCGAACACGCTGGCCGGGAAGTGCAGGTCCCCGATCTCACCGGGGAACGCACGCCGGTACTCCTGCCGCGCGAACACCCGGTCCAGCTTGCGCTGACTGCCTTGCGACAGATCGGCGCCCTGGCTGTCGAAGAACATGATGTCCACGGAGTCCGGCACACCGGGCGTCGTCCGGATCATGATCCCGCCGGCGCTCCCGCGAGCGGTCTGCTGTCGCGCCACGGGCAGCGGCACGTTCTCCAGGTCGCGTACGTCGATGGCACTCGCCTGCAGCGCGGAGATCACCGCCCGCTTCAGCGCCCGGGCACCACGGGAGTGGTCACGGGCGGTGGTGACGGTCGACCCCTTCTTGAGGGTCGTCGCATACGCGCCGGCGAGACGTACGGCGAGCTCCGGCGTGATCTCGACATTGAGGATTCCGGACACTCCGCGGGCACCGAACAGATGCGCCTGGCCCCGGGACTCCCAGATCACCGAGGTATTGACGAACGCGCCGGCCTCAATGATCTTGAACGGATAGACCCGCACATTGCCCTGGATGATCGATTCTTCGCCGATGAGGCACTCGTCGCCGATGACGGCGCCGTCTTCGATCCGGGCGGCGCGCATGATGTCGGTGTTCTTGCCGACCACACAGCCCCGAAGGTTGCTGTGCTGCCCGATATACACGTTGTCGTGCACGACGGCCTTGTGCAGGAAGGCGCCGCTCTTCACGACCACGTTGGAGCCGACCACGGTGTGCTCGCGGATTTCGGCGCCGGCTTCCACCTTGGCGTAGTCACCGATGTACAGCGGACCTCTCAGAACGGCATCCGGATGCACCTCGGCACCCTCGGCCACCCACACGCCCGGGGAGATCTCGAACCCGTCGAGCTCGACGTCGACCTTGCCCTCGAGGACGTCGGCCTGCGCCTTCACATAGCTCTCGTGGGTGCCGACGTCCTCCCAGTAGCCCTCGGCGACATAGCCATAGATCGGCTTGCCTTCCTTCATCAGCTGCGGGAAGACATCGCCGGACCAGTCGACGGGCACATCGGCCTCGACATAGTCGAAGACCTCGGGCTCCATGACGTAGATGCCGGTGTTCACCGTGTCCGAGAACACCTGGCCCCAGGTCGGCTTCTCAAGGAAACGCTCGACCTTGCCTTCCTCGTCGACGATGGTGATTCCGAATTCAAGGGGATTCGGCACACGCGTCAGACAGACCGTGACGAGCGCGCCCTTCTCCTTGTGGAAACGGATCAGATCGGTGAGGTCGAAGTCGGTCAGGGCATCGCCGGAGATCACGAGGAAGGCATCGTCCTTCAACGCCTCTTCGGCGTTCTTGACGCTTCCGGCGGTACCGAGTGGCTTCTCCTCGTTGGCATAGCTGAGCTCCATACCGAGCTCTTCGCCGTCACCGAAGTAGTTCTTGACCAAGGAGGCCAGGAACTGGACAGTTACGACGGTCTCGTTCAGCCCATGCCTTTTGAGCAGCCTCAGCACATGCTCCATGATCGGCCGGTTGGCCACCGGCAGGAGCGGCTTGGGCATGCTTGAGGTCATGGGACGAAGGCGTGTGCCTTCGCCTCCGGCCATCACGACGGCCTTCATGTCGGAAGCGTCCTCCTCTAAGAATGACGGTCTAGCCGACTTCACCCGTCCGATTGTCCCGCACTTTTCTACAGCGGGCCATCGAGCCTCTGGAGCCCGTCAAAGGGGCGAGGTCAATCGGCCATGGGGTCCGCACGGACAAGGCGGCGGACCTGGACCACGTAGAGGACTCCTGCCCACCAATAGAGCGTTGTACCCCATCCTGCGAACGCCCATCCGAAAATAGCAGCAAGTGACGGGAGCCACCCGCTCCCGTCACTGAGCAGGAGCAACGGGAAGGCATACATCAGGTTGAAGGTAGCCGCCTTGCCCAGGAAGTTCACCTGGGGCGGTGGATAGCCATGGCGCCTGAGGATGCCCACCATCACCAGCAGCAGCAGTTCTCGCGCCAGGAGTACGGCGGTCAGCCAGAGCGGCAGAATCTCCCGCCAGGTCAGGCCGACCAAAGTCGAGAGAATGTAGAGCCGGTCCGCGGCCGGGTCCAGGAGCCGGCCGAGGCTGCTGACCTGATTCCAGCGGCGCGCGAGCTTGCCGTCCAGGTAGTCACTGATCCCGCTCAGCATCAGCACGAGCAGGGCCCAGCCATCGCTCTTCGGCCCGCCGAACTCCGGCCAGAGGATCAGCCACAGGAACACGGGCACGCCGACGAGCCGAGCCATGCTGAGGATGTTGGGGATGGTGAGGACCCTGTCCGTCTGGACACGGGTCTCCTGGACCTCCACCCGGGGCCTCCTGAGGGAAACGTGCGAACGATGCCCCCTGACCCTACCTCAACGCAAAAAAGCTCTGGCTCCTGGGCAGATGCCCAAGAGCCAGAGCTGTAAAAGGAGTTCGGCGGCGTCCTACTCTCCCACAGGGTCCCCCCTGCAGTACCATCGGCGCTGTAAGGCTTAGCTTCCGGGTTCGA
>NZ_JAMJFL010000066.1 GCF_023544665.1 Streptomyces sp. YS415 | reverse complement strand
GGCGGCCCGGCGGGGGTGGTCGCCCTCGGGCCAGTCCTCCAGCGCGGTGGGCACGCGGAACGGGCTCGCGTCGAAGTCGATGAGCGGGTTGGGGCGGTCGAAGTGCAGGCTCGGCGGGATCTGCCGGTGTTCCAGGGCCAGGACGGCCTTGATGAGTCCGGCGATGCCCGCAGCGGCGCCGAGGTGGCCGATGTTGGTCTTCACCGAGCCGAGGGCGCAGAAGCCGGTCCTCCGGGTGCTGTGCCGGAACGCCTCGGTGAGCGCGGACACCTCGATCGGGTCGCCGAGCTTGGTGGCGGTGCCGTGCGCCTCGATCAGGCCGATGGTGCCGGCGTCGACCTCCGCCTGGGCCTGCGCGGCGAGGATCACCTCGGTCTGTCCGGCGGCGCTGGGCGCGCTGAAGCCGACCTTGCGGCGGCCGTCGTTGTTGACGGCGCTGCCGCGGATGACGGCGCGGATGCGGTCGCCGTCGGCGAGAGCGTCCTCCAGCCGCTTGAGCACGACGGCCCCGACGCCGTCGCCGGAGGAGGTTCCGGCGGCGTCGGCGGCGAAGGCGCGGCAGTGGCCGTCGGGCGAGAACGGTCCGTCGGGCACGTGGCGGTAGCCGAGCGCGGCCGAGGGGTTGAGGGAGACGGCGGCGGCGAGCGCGGTGTCGCACCGGTGGTCCAGCAGGTCCTGGCAGGCGGTGTGCACGGCGACCAGCGCGGTGGAGCAGGCCGTCTGGAGGGACACGCTCGGTCCGGTGAGGCCGAGTTCGTAGGAGACGCGGGTGGCGAGGGTGCCCAGGGAGTTGGCGGTGGCCGCGTGGACCAGCTCCACCGAGCTGGGCTGCCCGGCGAAGCGCGGGTGCACGTGGGCCGGGTAGTAGCGGCTGTCGCCCGCGCCCGCGTAGACGCCGAACGCCTCGGCCGTACGGTCGCCGCCGAGGCAGCCCGCGTCCTCCAGGGCGTGGTAGGCCGTCTCCAGCAGCAGCCGCTGCTGCGGGTCGACGACGGCGGCCTCGGCGGGGCTGTAGCCGAAGAAGCCGGAGTCGAAGCGGTCGATGCCCTCGACGGCCGACACCATCCGGATCAGTGTGGGGTCGCCCAGGGCGCGCGGGTCGCCGCCGGCGGCGAGGTACTCCTCGTCGGTGACGGGCCGGATCGCCTCCCGCCCGGCCGCGAGGTTCTCCCAGAAGGCCTCGAGGTCGTCGGCGCCGGGGAAGCGGCCCGCCATGCCGATGACGGCGACGGCGGGGAACTCGGGGAACTCCTCGTCATGGGGTGCGCTGGTGTCGTGCACGGCCTGTGCCTCGTCCTCTCCCGGCTCGGTGGTGTGCGGCGTGGGCTTCGCCCGGTCGTCTCGGGGCTCGGCGGGGTGCGGGGTGGGCTTCGCCCGGTTGTCGTACGGCTGGGTGGTGGCACACGGCAGGGGCTGCATCCGGTCGACGTACGGCTGGGTCGAGCGCTGCAGAGTCTGCGTCCGGTCGTCGTATGGCTGGGTGGGGTGCCGTGTGCCGCTTGCCCTGTCAGGCACGGCCCCGGTCCTTGCCCTGCCGTGCGGTGCGGCGCGCGCGGGCGGCGCGCTGCCGCTGTGCCTGCTCCCTGGCGCGGTCCAGGCCGTCGGCTTCCTGCCGTGGCGGCTGTTCGGCGACCGCCGGGGCACCGGCCCCCGCGGCCGACAGGTGGCGGGCCAGGTCCCGGACCGTGGGGTGGGCGAACAGGTCGACCACCGACAGGTCGGTGCCGAAGGCGCGGTTGACGGCGGTCTGGGCGGTGACGAGGAGCAGCGAGTTGCCGCCCAGGTCGAAGAAGTTCTCGTCCCGGCCCACCCGGTCGCGGCCCAGCACACCGCACCACACCTCGGCGAGCCGGTTCTCCAGCCGCCGCAGTTCCTCCCCCGCCTCCGCCTCGTCCGGGCGTGCGGTGGTGCCCGCCGAGCGCAGCGTCCACGTGTCGTCCGACAGCTCCGCCGCGCGGGCGCCGTCGGCCGCCGCGCGGTACAGGGCGCCCAGGTCGGTGCCGTCCTCCAGGCCGACCCGGGCGGCCAGGCGCCGCGTCTGGCGCACGGGGGCGACGACGTGGCTGCGGACCCAGGGGGCGGTGCGGTCGGCGCCGATGAGCAGGTGGGGTTCGTCCAGGGTGCGGGCCAGGTCGAACGAGCGCAGCGCGGCCGGCGCGTCGAGCAGCCGGTAGCCGCGGGCCTCGGTGAGGGCTGTGAGCCCGTAGCCCCGGCTCATGCCGCGCTCGCGCCACATGCTCCACGCCAGTGACTGCGCGGGCAGGCCGAGGCTGCGGCGGTACCGGGCGAGGGCGTCCAGGTAGGCGTTGGCGGCGGCGTAGGCGGCGTTCATGGCGCCGCCGAAGAAGCCGTTCACCGAGGAGAAGGTGACGAAGGAGGCGACCGGGTGATCGGCGGTGATCCGGTGCAGCGTCCACGCGCCGCTCGCCTTCGCCGCGAGAGCCCGGCGCCAGGTGGCGGCGTCCAGTTCGCCCACGGGGCGTTCGACGAGCGCCCCCGCCAGGTGCAGCACGGACGCCAGGGGCGCCCTCCACGCCTCGGCGGCGGCCTCCACCGCAGCCCGTACCTGGTGTTCGTCGGTGACGTCGGCGCGGGCGTAGCGGACCTCGCCCAGCTCGCGCAGGCGGGAAAGGCCCTCGGCCTCGGATTCCGGTGTGCGACCCGTAATGAGGAGCCGGGTGCCGGGGGTGCGCAGCAGATGGGCGGCGATCTCGGCGCCGACGCCGCCCAGGCCGCCGGTGAGCAGGGCGAAACCGTCGTGGGAGGGCGGCTCGGCGCGGGACGGGGTGCCGGGCAGGGCGGCGAGACGGCGTGCGTAGCGGTGTCCGTCGCGGTACGCCACCTCCGCGCCGTCCGCGGTGACGGTCGCCTCGGCCGTCAGCAGGGCCAGCGGGTCCGTGCCGTCGTCCGGCGGGAGGTCGAGGTGCGTGCCGCGCAGCCAGCCGGACTCCTCGGCCAGCGACTTGAGCAGCGCGCCCGCCATGGCGTGGGCCGGGGACGGGCGGTCGCCTGGGCGTACGGCCTGGGCACCCGCCGTCACGTAGACGAGGTCGACGGGACGCTGCCTGCCGGGGCGGGCGGCGAGGGCGCGGGCGAAGGCGAGCAGGTCCTCCGCACCGGTCGTCTCCCACGGCGCAGTCCGCGGAGCACGGGGGCCGCGCAACCCGTCGAGGTGGAGGACGGCGTCGACCGGCCGCCGGTCGTCGTCCAGGTGCCGCAGCAGCTCGGCGTAGTCGGCTTCCTCGGCGGGCCGCAGGCGGTGGTGCGCGGCGTCGAGCCGGGCGTACGACGTCCCCTCACCGACCACCGTGCACAGGCCCCCGCCGGACCGCAGTACGTCGGCAAGCCGTTCCGCGAGCCGCTGGATCCCTGGGTCGCCGCCGGTGAGGACGAGGGTGTGCCAGCCGGGTATCGTCCGGGCCCGGGGGCGTTCCGTGCGCTGCCACACCGGCCGCAGGAACCAGTCGGGGACGGTGGCGGCGGTGCCCAGCAGCAGCTGAGTCCGGCGGACCTCGTCGTCGAAGGCGCCTGCCTCGAAGCTCTTGCGGAGCCTGGTGCGCTGGATCTTGCCGATCTCGGTCTTGGGGATCGCGCCCCGCCCGACCGGGATGAGGAAGGCCGGGCTGACGCCGATCTCCCGGGTCACCTTCCCGGCGATCTCCCGCAGGGCACCGGAGGTGACCTCTTCGGTGAGGTGGAAGAAGAGCGCGAGTTCGTCGGTGGGCGACGATGGATCGGAGCGCACCGCGACGGCGGCGGTGAAGCTGCGCTCCACGTACGGCAGTTCCTCGACGCACGCCTCTATCTCGTGGCTGTAGTGGTTGACGCCGTTGACGATGATGACGTCCTTGGCGCGGCCGGTGATGTACAGCTCACCGTCGCGCAGGTACGCCAGGTCGCCGGTGTCGAACCAGCCGTCCTCGGTGAACGCCTCCGCGTTGGCGCCCGGGTTGTCGTGGTAGCCGCCGGTCACGGAGGTGCCGCGGACCTGGAACCGGCCCGCCTCGCCCTCCGTGAGGAGCGTGCCCTGCTCGTCGACGATCCGCATGGCGAACCCGGGGTAGGGCAGGCCGCAGCTCACGAACGTCCCCTCGCCGGGTACGGGTTCGGCGGGCAGGACGGCGTCGGTGACCACGGAGCAGGTCTCGGACATGCCCCAGCCGGGGTGCATCACGTCCTGCGGCAGGCCGAACGGTTTCAGCGTGTGCAGGAACCGGCGGGCGGCCGGGGCCACGATGACCTCGCCGGCGTTCATCACCAGCCGCATCGGCGACAGGTCCCAGGTGCGGCCGGTGAAGCGGTGGGAGTGCTCGGCGAGGAGCCCGAAGGCGAAGTTGGGCGCCCAGGTGACGGTGACCCGGTGCCGGTCGGCGAGGTCCATCCAGCGCGGCGGGTCCTGGAGGATGTAGGAGGTGGGGGCGTGGATCTGGCGGCAGCCCAGGTACACGTCGCGCAGGTGGAACATCACCACGCCGGTGACGTGGTCGAGGGGGATCCAGTTGAGGGAGACGTCGTCGGCGCCGAGGCCGTTCAGCTGCTCGGTGGCGGCGGAGCGGGTCAGGACGTTGCGGTGGGTGAGGCGCACCGCCTTGGGCAGGCCGGTGCTGCCGGACGTCATCAGCATCAGCATCAGGTCGTCCGGTGCGGCGGGGTGCCAGTCGTGGTCCTCGGGCGCCTCGCGCAGCGCGTCGGCCGTGGTGAGCCGCAGGCCGGGCCAGTCCTGGCGGGCGGCGACCGCGCGCAGCCCGGCCTCGCGGCCGGCGGAGCACACGATCCAGGGCCGACCGAGCATCCGCCAGATGCCCTCCAGCTTGGCCAGGGCCGCCGACGGGGTGTCATAGGTGGCGGGGACGGTCAGCGGGACGGCGACAAAGCCGCCGAGGACGCAGCCCCACAGCACGGCGAGGAAGTCCTCCGTGGCGTCGCACTGGAGGATGACCTGGTCGCCGGGGCGCAGGCCCGCCCGGCGCAGACCGGCGAGCACGCGGGAGGCCTCGGGGATCAAGGAGGCGTAGGTGCGCCGGTGTTCGCTGCCGTCGGCGTGGACGTGGACGATGTCGCCCCGGTCCTGTTCGGCGGCGCGGCGCAGCGCCTCGGCCCAGCCGGGCACGGACGGCTCGGTGAGGGCGGGGCCCTCGCTGAGGGCCGGTACGGCGGAGGCGGCCTGGGTGCGGGTGGCGGGGGCTGGGTCCGTGGTGCGGTCGGGCAGGCCGGTGTGGCGGCGTTCCAGTTCCTCGGGGGTGTTCTCCACCGTCACGTCGGCCGTGGTGACGCCCGGGATCTGTGCCAGCCGCTCCCGCCAGGTGCCGGCGGCGGTGCGGTCGACGGCGGGCAGGGCGTGCAGCGCCGCGGTGTCGACGGTGCCGTCCTCGGCGCGGGGCAGCGCATTGACGGCTGTGACCCGGACGGTGCCGTGGCCTGCGCGGTCCAGGAGTTCCTCGACGCGTTCGGCGGCGTCCGCCCTCCCGGGTACCACATACAGGCGCG
This sequence comes from Streptomyces sp. YS415, assembly GCF_023544665.1. Classification (GTDB taxonomy): domain Bacteria; phylum Actinomycetota; class Actinomycetes; order Streptomycetales; family Streptomycetaceae; genus Streptomyces. Next base: position 7,014 of record NZ_JAMJFL010000066.1, on the reverse strand, counting down.
GCGGGGCGCCGTCAGTGCCGGGCAGGGCGCGGGCGTCGCGGATGCCGGGCACGGACAGGGCCGCGTCCTCCAGTTCGGCGGGGTCGGCCGCGGCCGGGGCGGGGGTGCGCCCGGGGAGCGCGGGCAGCTCGCCGAGGCGGGTGCCGGGCTCGGCGCTCACGGTGCGCAGGAGGTCGTACAGGGCGCGGGCGAACGCCTCGGCGGTGCCGGGGTCGTACAGGTCGGTGGCGTATTCGATGTGCAGGGTCAGGCCGTCGGGGGTGCCGTCGGGGGTGTGGCGTTCCAGGACGTCCACGAAGAGGTCGAACTTGGCGGTGCCGGTGGCGGTGGGCCGCAGCTCGGCGCGGGTGCCGTCGAATTCGAGGACGGCGGGTTCGTTGTTCTGCAGGGCCAGCATCACCTGGAACAGGGGGTGGCGGCCGGGTGTGCGGGGCGGGTTGAGGTCGTCGACCAGCCGGTCGAAGGGCAGGTCCTGGTGGTCCAGGGCGGCCAGGTCGGCGGTGCGCAGCCGGGCGATCAGGTCCCGGAAGGCGGGGTCGCCGGAGGTGTCGGCGCGCAGCACCAGCGTGTTGGTGATGAGGCCGATCAGGGGGTCGAGGGCGGGTTCGGTGCGGCCCGCGACAGGGGTGCCGAGGACGATGTCCTCGCCGGCGCCGCAGCGGGTGAGCAGCGCGCTGACGGCGGCGTGCAGCACCATGAAGAGGCTGGCGCCCTCGCGGTCGGCGAGGCTCAGCAGGCTGCGGTGCAGGTCGGCGCCGACGGTCGTCTCGACGTGCGCGCCGCCGCCGCGCGGTGCGGTGGGGCGGGGCCGGTCGCCGGGCAGGGTGCACTCCTGGGGCAAGCCGTCCAGCGCGGTGCGCCAGTGGGCGGTGAGCCGCTCCAGCCGCCCGGGGCCGTCCGGGCCGGGGGCGAGCAGGGCGCGCTGCCACAGCGCGTAGTCGGCGTACTGCGCGGGCAGCGGTGTCCACTCGGGTGCCCGCCCGGCGCGGCGGGCCGCGTAGGCGGTGCTCAGGTCCTGGGCGAAGGGACGCAGCGACCAGCCGTCGGCGGCGCTGTGGTGCAGGACGAACAGCAGGGTGGAGCCCAGCAGCCAGACGGCAAGGGGGCTCTCGGCGGTGAGGTCGAAGGAATACCGCAGCGCGGCGGTGACGTGGGCGGCCGTCTCCGCGGCGGGGCAGTCGACGTGCCGCAGGACCGGACGCAGCTCCCCGGGCGGCAGGATGCGCTGGTGGGGGACGCCATCGTGTTCGGCGATCACCGTCCGCAGGATCTCGTGCCGGTCGCAGAGGTCGCCGAGGGCCGCCCGGAGCGCGTCGGTGTCCACAGCGGCGTCGAGCGGGACGAGGAGCGGGATGTTGTAGGTGGCCGCTCCGTCATCGAGCCGGTTCAGGAACCACATGCGTTCCTGGGCGTACGACAGCGGCACCCGCGCCGGGCGTTCGGCGGTGCCGAGGGCCGGGCGGGGCAGGGCGCCGTCCGCCGGTACGTCGAGCCGCCGGGCGAGGGCGGCAGGGGTCGGTGTCCCGAACAGGGCGGTGATCGGGATCTCGACGCCGGTCTCGTGCCGCAGGCGGGCCAGCAGACGGGTGGCGAGCAGGGAGTCGCCGCCGAGGTCGAAGAAGTTCACGTCGGTGCCCACGGTGTCCCGGGGCAGCTTCAGCACCTCCTCGAACAGGCGGCACACCAGGGCCTGTTGCGGTGTCCCGGGCCGGGTGCCGGTCGCGGCGGCGGTGAAGTCGGGGGCGGGCAGGGCCTCGACGTCGAGCTTGCCGTTGGCGGTCAGCGGCAGCGCGTCCACCAAGACGCAGGCGGCCGGGACCATGTGCTCGGGCAGGTGCGCGGCGACGTGGGCGCGCAGCTCGGCGGGGCCGGCCGGTGCGTCGCCGGAGGGGACGGTGTAGGTGACGAGGTGCAGGGCGCCGTTGTCGGCGCGGCGGGGGACGACGGCGGCGCGGGTGACGCCGGGGTGGGCGGCGAGGACGGCCTCGATCTCGCCGGGTTCAACGCGGAAGCCGCGGAGCTGGATCTGTGCGTCAGCACGGCCGAGGTAGTCGAGGGTGCCGTCGGGGCGGCGCCGGGCCAGGTCGCCCGAGCGGTACATGCGGGTGCCGGGCGGGCCGTAGGGGTCGTCGAGGAAGCGGTCGGCGGTCAGGTCGGGCCGGTTCAGGTATCCGGCGGCGACGCCGGGGCCGGAGACGTACATCTCGCCGGTCGCGCCGGGCGGCACCGGGCGTCCCCCGGCGTCGAGGAGGTGGACGCGCAGGTCGGCGAGGGGGGTGCCGATCACGCTGCCGCGGCGCGGGTCGTCGAGGTCGGCGCGGGTGAGGCGGTGGTGGGTGACGTGCACGGTGGTCTCGGTGATGCCGTACATGTTCACCAGCGCGGGGCGGTCCAGGCCGTGCCGGTCGGCCCAGGGGCGCAGCCGCGCCGGGCGCAGGGCTTCGCCGCCGAAGACGACGTACCGCAACGCCCCGGTGCCGCCGCCGCGTTCGAGGTCGGCGTCGATGAGCTGCTCGAACGCGGAGGGCGTCTGGTTGAGGACGGTCACGCCCTCGCGGTGCAGCAGCTCCCAGAACTGGCGGGGGGAGCGGCTGACGGCGTACGGGACGACGACGACCCGGCCGCCGTGCAGCAGGGCGCCGAAGATCTCCCAGACGGAGAAGTCGAAGGCGTAGGAGTGGAACAGCGTCCACACGTCGTCGGCGCGGAAGTCGAAGTGCTCGGCCGCGGCGGCGAGGAGACGGACGACGTTGGAGTGTGGGACGGGCACCCCCTTGGGGCGGCCGGTGGAGCCGGAGGTGTGGATGATGTACGCGGTGTCGGACGGGCTCACCGGCCCGTGCCGGTCGGCATCGGTGAGGTCGGCGGCACAGCGGCGGGCCAGGTCCACGGCCACCTGCTCGTCGTCCAGGCGGACGACGGGCAGCGCGTCCCCGGCGAGGTGGGCGTGGGCGCCCTCGGTGACGAGGACCACGGGGGCGGCGTCCTCGACGACCAGCCGCAGCCGTCCGGCCGCGTGGCCGGGGTCCAGGGGCAGGTAGGCGGCGCCGGTCTTGAGGACGGCCAGCAGGGCGGGCAGCAGCCGCGTCCCGCGTTCCAGGGCGAGGGCCACCACCCGGCCCGGCCCGGCACCGTGGTCGGTCAGCAGCCGGGCCAGACGGTTGGCCTCGGCGTTGAGCGCGGCGTACGTGAGCCGTTCGTCCCCGCAGGTGACGGCGGTCCGCTCGGGCCCGGCCGCCGCCCGCTCCTCGAACAGCTCGGTGAGGGTCCGCTCGGCCGGATACGTCTGGACGGGCGTGTCGCGCGGGTGCTCGCCCGGCAGCAGGACGTCCAGGTCGCCCAGCTCGGTCGTCGGGTCGGCCTCGGCCAGGCGGCGCAGCACCGTGAGGAACCGGTCCCGGTGCAGGGCGAGTTCGTCCTCTTCGTACAGGGCGGGGTTGGCGTCGAAGGCCAGCCACAGTCCCCCGGGCAAGGTGCCGGGACGCACCGAGATCTGCAGGTCGTCGACGGCTCCGCCGGACAGGTGGTGCCAGGTGGTGGGGTGCCCGCCGAACACCGGAGACTCGTCGAACGGGACGATGTTGAGCACCGGCCCGTACAGCCGGCGTCCCGTTCCCAGCAGGCCCAGGTCGCGGCGCAGGAACTCGGCCCGGTACCGCTGGTGGCGGCGCAGCGCCTTCAGTTCGTCCGCGACGGTTGCCGCCAGCTCCGCGAGGGGCGTGTCCGGGGCGGCGGCCACGCGCAACGGCAGGACGTCGGAGGCGGTGCCGGGGGTGCGCAGGGCGGCGCTGCCCAGGCGGCTCATGGTGGCGAGGCCGAGCACCAGGTCGCGGGCGCCGGTCATCCGGTGCAGATAGGCGGCGGTGGCGGCGGCCAGCAGGTCGGTGCGCCGGACGCCGAGACGGGCCGCGGCGGCGTCGAGGGCGCCGGTCTGGGCAGGCGTCAGCTCGGCCGTGCGGCGCAGGAAGGGCGCGGTCGGGGCGGCTGTGCGGGAGGTGAGCCGGGCGGGCTCGGGCAGGCCGGACAGGCGCCGCGCCCAGTGGTCGCGGTCGCGGGCGTACGCGTCGGAGGCGCGGTAGGCCGTCTCCTCCTCCTGCAGCCGGCTCACCGGCGCGAATCGGGCGGGGTCCGGCTCGCGTCCCTCGGCCAGCGCGTTGTACGTGTCGGCCAGGCGCCGTCCGAGGAGCTTGTAGCTGTAGCCGTCGAGCAGGAGGTGATGGGCCCTCAGCAGCCAGAGGTGGCGGTCGGGGGCGAGGGTCAGCAGAGTGTGCGCGAACAGCGGGCCCTTCTCCAGGTCCACAGGCGTCGCAAGGTCGGCACGGACATGCGCCCACGCGGCGGCCTCGGGATCCTCGGCGCCGCTGACGTCCGCCCGGTGCAGAGGCCAGTCGCTGGCGTCCGCGGCGGGGTGGCAGCGGGGCCCGTCGTCGGTGTCGGCGAACCGCAGGGCGAAGGTGTCGGCCTCACCGACGACGCGCCGCAGCGCGGTCTCGAACAGGCCGGTGTCGAGGGGGCCGTGGATCTCCACCGCCTCCGCCGTGTTGTACGCGGCGCTGTCCGGTGCGAGCCGTCCGGCGTACCAGAGGCCCTCCTGGGCCCCGGACAGCGGTCGACGTGCGTCCTCCTGGAGTGACATAGCACAACCCTCACGTGGCAAGCCGTAATGTCCCGGACGGCGAAGGCCCGGCCGGATCGGACGGGTGCGGCCACCGCTCCGTGCCTCCCGCGCGTGTCGGTACGCGCCGGGCGGGCCCACGGGTGGAAGGGCAGGCCGCACGCCGAGGGCGGGGGCGATCACGTCACCCGGCCCCGGTCTTCCGGCACAGCACGGTGGGCCACCGCACCGGGCCGGGTCAAGCGGAACCCGGCTCTCCGGCCGCACTTCAGGGGTTTCCCTGAAGAATGCGATGCCGGGGAGTGCGCGGCGCCGCTCCCCCTTCCCGGCCGCCAACTTCTAGGGAAATCACGCGACTTCCCCGCCCGCCGGGCTCCGCACTGGAATCGGCCCCGTTCCGCCGTGCACTCTCAAAAGGCCCCCGCCCCCGCGGACAGCCGCGGCGGCACACCCAATCCCGGGCCGTGGGACCCCCGCGACGAACGACGGAAAGAAGGCTGACGGCATGCACCGTGCGCTGTGTCCGGTCGAGACGCTCTACGTGGGCCAGAGAAGCAGGGCCGTGCTCTCCTGCGCGCTGCGCGGCCCCGTGGACGCCGCCGCGTTGTCGGCCGCCTACGACGCCATGACCGAGGCCCACCCGGGACTGCGGTCACGCATCGCGCAGGACGGCACCGGCCACGTCCTGCGCCTCCTGGACGAGGACGAACGGCCCCGTCTGACCACCCGGTCCGGCGACGGGGAGGAGGCCTACGCGGCGGAACTCAACAGGCCCCTGCCGGTCGGCGGCCCACTGAGCCGGGCCGTCCTGGTCAGCGCGCCGGACGGCGAGAGCCACCTGTTCGTCCTGGTGATCGACCACACCGTCACGGACGGCCACAGCAGCATCGCCCTGCACAACGCCCTGTGGGACCGCTACCGGGCGCTGGTCGACGGGGAACCCGCCGCCGAACCCACCGCCACCGGGCCGCACTGGCCCGAGCCCATCAGCCGCCTGCTGCCCCCGGCCGACGAGTCCGACACGGCTAAGTACCTCGACAGCCGCCTGGAAGACGCACGGCGCCACTCCGTCGACCTGGTGCCGTACGACGCCGCCACCGGCGACGCGACCGGCCCGCAGGGACACATCGAGGTGCACCGGCTGACCCTGGACGCGGACCTCACCACGCGGCTGCGCCGGACGGCACGCGACGCGGGCGTCTCCGTGCACGCGCTGATCGCCGCGGCCCTGCTGACCGCGGCCCGGCGGCGCCTGGACGGCGACGGCCCCCGCACCCTCGGCTGCCTCTCCCCCGTCGACCTGCGCTCCCGGCTGACCCCGCCGGTGCCCGCCACCGCGATGGTCCCCGCGGTCACCACCCACCTCCAGACCCTGGACGTGGCCGGTGACTCCGAGCCACTGGAGCTGGCCCGTACCGTGCACGGCCGCCTGGCCGACTTCCTCGCCCGCGGCGACCAGTTCCACGAGGTGCGCATCACCCCGGAGATCCCTCGCACCCCCACGCTGCAACTGGCCACGGTGATCGCCACCAACATGGGCGTCGTCCCCGGCCCACGGCTGCCGGACGGGCTGCGCGCGGTCGACGTGCGCCTGGTGCCTGCCCGCGAGCAGTACTTCCCGCAGGCGGGACGCAGCCCCGTCATGGCGTGCGTCGTCTCCTTCGAGGGCCGCCTCTCCATCGAGCTCCCGCACTTCACGGCCTGCTTCAGCCCGGCCTTCATGCGGGCGTTCCGCGACGACGTACGCGCCGGCCTCCTCCGCTTCGCAACGGCGGCGGAGCCCGGGCCCGCCGACGCCGCCACGGCCTGAACACCTCCCCCCCGCTCACGCTCCCCCGCCCGCCCGGCTGCCGAAGGAGTCTCAGCCCGACATGTCCACCGTCAGCGAACTCCCCTCCCCCCTGACGCTGCTCCCCCGAGCCCAGGCGGGCGACGAGCACGCGATGAACCACCTGCTGACCGGCATCACCCCCTACGTCGCCCGGATCTGCCGGTCCATCACCCACGACGACGGCGCCGACGCCACGCAGGAGGCGCTGCTCGCCATCTACCGCGGCCTGCGCTCCCTGCGCGAACCGGCGGCGTTCTACGGCTGGGTGCGCTCGGTGACGGTCCGTGAGGCCGTCCGCACCGCCAAGCGCTACGGCGAGGAGCACAGCTGCTCCGAGCTGGAGTCGCGGCAGGAGGCGAACCCTCTGGACGCGGTGCACATCACCGATGTGCTGGAGCGGCTGTCCCAGGCGCACCGGCAGGTCCTCACCCTGCGGGCCTATGGGCTCAACGAGGAGGAGATGGCCGAGGTGCTCGCCCTGCCCGTGGGCACGGTCCGCTCTCGTCTCTTCCGCGCCCGCCGCCGCTTCCAGGAGGCGTGGCAGCCCTCGGCGGCGTGAGACGCACGC
>NZ_JAMJFL010000065.1 GCF_023544665.1 Streptomyces sp. YS415 | reverse complement strand
GCCCGTCGGCCGCCCTCGCACCCGGCCGGACGCTGTCGCCGGGGACAAGGCCTACTCGTCCCGCGGCAACCGAGCCCACCTGCGTCAACGCGGCATCAAGGCGGTGATCCCGGAGAAGAAGGACCAGGCCGCCAACCGGAAGAAGAAGGGTTCCCGGGGCGGCCGGCCCGTCAGTCACGACGTTGCCCTCTACAAAGAGAGAAACACCGTCGAGCGCCTGATCAATAGGCTCAAGGCTTGGCGAGGCATTGCCACCCGATACGACAAGACCCCGGACAGCTACCTCGCCGGCCTCCAGCTACGAGCCTCGATGATCTGGCTCAAGGACCTCACCCGGGCCATGAATTGATCACGACTCGATACGCGCCCTAGGAGAGCCCCTGTGCCGTCCACCGATGTCGTCGAGCTCATCCTCCAGGACCACCGCCGTATGGAAGATCTCTTCCGTACCATGCGCAGTGTCGAAGCCGACCGTGTCACCGCGCTGCAGGAGTTCGCGCACCTGCTCATCGCGCACGCCTCGGCCGAGGAGGACGAGGTCTACCCCGCCCTGCGACGCTACAAGAACGTCGACGGCGAAGACGTCGACCACAGCGTCCACGAGCACCACGAAGCCAACGAAGCCCTGCTGGCACTGCTGGAGGTGGCAGACACCGCTTCCGAAGAGTGGGAGGAGAAACTGGAAGACCTCGTCACGGCGGTCAATCACCACGCGGACGAGGAGGAGCGCACCCTCCTCAATGATGCCCGGGTGAATGTCAGCGACGACCGCCGCGCCGAGCTGGGGCGCCTGTTCACGAAGGCCCGGGCCCGGTATTTGGAGTCCGGCTGCGGCAGCGTCGAGAACGTGCGCAAACTGGTGGCCGCTGTCAACGGCTGACCCCGGCCTGGCCCTGGATCACCCCGCGCGGCCAGCCACAGTCAGTGATCCGTGACGTCCGTTGTGCCGGCAGCCGCAGCAGGGGTCCCCAGGGACCAGCCGGAGACGTCGCAGACCCTTCCGCGCCACAAGGGCGCTGTGACGTCGCCGGGCACGGACAGGAACGTGACATCCAGCAGGTGGATGAACGCATGCAGACCGCCGGCCGCAGCCGTCTCCGTATGCTCCATGGACGCCTGCACGGTATGAGCCAACTGCGCCATGTGATCACTGCGGTCCTCAGTTCCGGTGGCCGCCGACACGACGCGGCGCCACCGGTCGGCCCAGCTGCTGGTACTGACGAGATGGCCCGCGATCATCCCGCCCGGCGTGGTCAGACACATGGCCACGCCGGCTCCGGGCTGTGCCTCGACGAGACGAAGCAGGATCTCAAGGTGGGTGTCGACCGCCGGGTGGGCAGAAGCAGGTGTGCCGGTGGAAGCAAAGTCGTTCATGAAGGCCTTTCAGTGGACACGGCGAAGTCGTCAGAGGCAGCCGATGGGGTCAGAATGGCATGCGGTCTCGGGCGCGGGGGCCGGCGGAACCGCTGCGCCCGCCGCCTTGGAGCTGCTGCCCAAAGGCTTGCTGAAGATCCGTCCCAGGATTTTGGGGGCTTTGCCGCCGGCGCGTGATCCGGGTCCCAGTGTGCGTTGGGTGCCGCGTTCGGGATGCCGGGACAGACGGGGGACGACGAAGGCGAGAACAGCCAGAACAGCACAGGCGGCGACGATGCCGACAACCATCATGGCGGGCTCCCTGGGATGAGGCGTGTTGGCCGCCTGCCCCGACAGCCACCGCACATGCGTCCAGGCCCCGATCCGTTCTCGCCCTGGGTACAGTCGGCTCGCCGATCAGCCCGTGCCGGACCGGGCTCCGCGGCCTGAAGGTTTGGCTCGTCGCGTTCCGGCCACGGGATGCCCATGACCAGTACACAAGAACTGCCCGAGCTGACACCGCACCCCACCGAAGCACCAGGTGAACCCACCGCCGAGGACCGTGTCGCGCGGATACGACGGCGTCTGGAGCGGCTGATCGGCATCGCGGCGACTGAGGGCAACAAGCTCACCGTCCTGCGCAACGGGGACGAGATCTTCGCCGCGATGCTGGCCGCGATCCGGTCCGCCGAGCACACGGTCGACATGATGACCTTCGTGTACTGGAAGGGGGACATCGCCCGTGAGTTCGCCGAGGCCCTCGCCGAGCGTGCCAGTGCCGGGCTTCGGGTGCGGCTGCTGCTGGATGGGTTCGGCAGCCGGCTGATCGAGACCGAGCAGCTTGAGGCAATGGAGCGGGCCGGGGTACAGGTGGCGTGGTTCCGCAAGCCGCTCTACCTCTCCCCGCTGAAGCAGAACCACCGCTGCCACCGCAAGGTCCTCGTCGCCGATGAGGAGACCGCTTTCACCGGTGGGGTGGGGATCGCCGAGGAGTGGTGCGGAAACGCCCGCAACCCTGACGAGTGGCGCGACACCCACGTCGAGGTCCGCGGGCCGGCGGTGGACGGCATCGCCGCGGCGTTCGCGCAGAACTGGGCCGAATGCCACGAGGAACTCTTCGACGCCAAAGACCGGTTCATCGAGCACCGCCCGCAGGGTGACGCCATCGTGCAGGTGGTGCGCGGCTCGGCCAGTTTCGGCTGGCAGGACATGCAGACCCTCATCCGCGTCATGGTGGAGTCGGCCGAGGAACGCTTCCGCCTGGCCACCGCCTATTTCGCCCCGGACGCGTACTTCATCGAGCTGCTGTGCGCCGCCGCGCGGCGCGGGGTCGAGGTGGAGATCGTGCTGCCAGGCCCGCACACCGACAAGCGGGTCTGCCAGCTCGCCGGGCAGCACTTCTACGAGGACCTGACTGCGTGCGGGGTGAAGATCTACCAATACCAGCCGACGATGATGCACGCCAAAGTCATCACCGTCGACCGCGTCGCCGCCCTGATCGGCTCGACCAACTTCAACCGCCGCTCCCTCGACCACGACGAGGAGGTCATGCTCGCCGTTCTGGACCCGGAGTTCACCGCGACGCTGGACGACCACTTCGACGCTGACGTGGCGGCCAGTGAACGGATCCGGGCGGGCCGGTGGAAGAGACGCTCCCTCGTGCAGCGGGCCCGGGAAGTGGCCGTTCAGCCCATCCGCCGGTTCCTATGACCTGCCGCCCGCCCCCTCCAGGCGGCACCTGCTGCGCCGCCGACAGCAGGCGGTCCGTGCGCTCACCCTCACCCTGACACTCGCCGGCAACACCAGCTGGACCAGCTCCCGCTGTCTGACCGAGCCGTCCGCACACGACGACGACCTGCGCCTGCTCGTCTACCAGCTGATGGACGCCGCCTGCCTGCAACGCTTCCGCCTGACCGCCCTCGCCCTCAAGGGCGAGGACCTCATCGACGCCGACCAGGTCGCCCAACAGATCAGCCTCGACGACGCCCGCGAAGCACACCTGGTTGCCGAAACAGCCATCGACCGCATCCGAGGTGCCGGGACGAGGGTGTGACCACCAGGGCCATCCCACCGCCTCGGGACCACGCTGGCTCGACGTGTGCTGGCCACACGCCCGCGCGCTGACCCGTCCGTCTACGGGTGCGCCGGAAAGTTCGGTAAGCCCAGAACGGTCACGCCAGGAGCTAGGCGCTATCGCGGGCTTCATCGCGCAGCTCAATGACCGTGAACACGAGGCAGCCGCCTCCCGGCGCGTGCTGATCGGCAGGCAAAGCAACAGCACGCGCTACCTGGGCAGTGGATTACGCACTCGATGCCGGAAGCTCTCCTGGCGTGTCTGGAGGTCGAACGACGCTTGAGAGCGGATCCGGAGCCCCGACGCTTGAACGCGTGCGGAAGCCAGTCACCTCGCTGCGCGAGCGGCGTTGGCGCGACACCCTTCGGCGGAGTGGACTTCGCCTTGAAGGCAGGGCGGCACTCTACGGACGAGTGGAACCAGGCTGACGCGCGCGTCCCGTGGGTCACAGAGGAGGATGCCCGACTTGCGCCCTGTGCCTGATGCACCCGCCCTTGGACCTGAGGGACTTGCCCGCAGGCGCCGCTGTCCAGCGTCTCCGTCGCCAACGTCCAAACCGTCCGGGGGTGGAGGGGGGTCTTTCCGGAGCGGAGAGCGGTCGAGGAGGTGGCCTCCTGAAAGAAGGTTCGAGGGGATGTGCGTGAACGCTGCGTTGCCGGGCACAAGGGCTACCGCACCGAGGTTCTGGCATTCGGAGCCGGCCGGGATCTACCAACTATGGGACGAGCTCAGGCCCTGGTGAAGCTTATGCGCAAACGCGCCTGAGCCGGACTTGACGATGGGATTTTGCAATGATCATTCTTGGCCTGATTCTGCTGATCATCGGCCTGCTCGTCGGTATGGGTCTGCTGACGACGATCGGTGGCATCCTCATTCTGGTTGGCGCCATCCTGTGGGTTCTGGGTGCAACCGGTCGCGCGGTCGGTGGACGCAAGCATTTCTTCTAAAGTCAGGGTGCCTCACCAACTCTCTGCGACTAGGGACTGAGCCTTTTCAGCGTTGCCGCTCCAGGGTGAAGACTGCGGCGGCGATCGTGGTGAGGCGGGTTGGGCTGCAGCGGGCGCGTCGCAAGAGCCGCCAGGACTTCAGGCGGGCGACTCCGCGTTCGACGGGTGCCCCTGGCTGCGGACAGAGCCCGGTTGGCCGTCCGCTCGGTGGTGACACGTTCGCCGTTGGGTGGGCGGCGCTTCCGGGAGGGGGCGGCCCAGACGCCTGCCCCGATGTAGGCCATGACCGCGAGGATCGAGATGCCCTGGTGCTCACAGATCGGAATGATCTGTGGGTGCGGGTGGCCGTGAGGTCTTGTGGTTCTCGCCGGCCCGGAAGGCCGGCGAGAACCACAAGACCTCGCTGTTTTTTACCTGGGCCGAGGAGCACGACGACCGCTACTACCGGCACGGCGTGCCGACACAGCCGCTTTTGGTGTCTGAACCGCCTGCGGCACTGGCTGCTGCCGTGGTGCTTGTAGAGGTCGACTTTCCCTTCGACCAGGCAGAGCGAATCGACCTGGGGTACCCCGGTGGGCGGGAGGTCATCTCGGCCTCGGCACCAACCCCTGCAGGTGCTGCCAACGACACCCGGTCGGGCAGGATCCGCCCACCGTAGGAGAGCTCGGCGCCGCGTAGCCTTTCCGGGCCCCCCGCGACGCCCGCTCCCACTACACCGAAGCCTTCGCCAGCACCCGCCAAGCCGACGACCCCGGCCTCGCAGCACATGCTGGCCCCCGTACCCGCCTCGAACCAGACCGGGCAACCCGCGGGCCTGGTACGAGATCGGCGTCGACGGCCCGGACCGGCGCCTCCGTCGCTACCCTGAGACGGCCGGGCGCTGGAGGAACAGAGCAGGTCCGCCGGAGAGGCGACGCTCTCAATGTAGGGGGCGCCGTTCTATGGGTGACCAGGGCTCGCCTGCTGTGGAGCCTACCCGGCCACGAAGTCGCGCAGTTCCCGTACTGCGCCTCGTGATGGTGCTGAGCGGGGATCGCCTCATACAGGTCCAGGGCGCGGCGGCGGACCAGGCCGGTGCGGTAGCCGCCGAGCAGCGCGGTCAGGGCGTCGACCGTACGGCGCCATGCCTGCTCTGTGTCACCTGTGGTGGGAGCAAGCCGCATCGATGTCCATCAGAGTGCGAGTCATCGTGCTGATCAGTGCGGACAGTTCCAGTGGTCACGGCCTTCGGAGCGCCGTAGTTGAGCGGGACCGTCGCCGGCCTTGCCGAGCAGGCCCGCCGCGCTGCCGGTAACCGGCCGACTGCCGCCGCGGTGCTGGGGGCCGCCGTCGCCACCCATACCTACCCCTCAACCACCAAAACGAGCGGGCCCGCACCGCGCTCGCCGCCGCCCTCTTGGACCGAACTCCCAGAGAGCGAGCGGTTGACACGTGGCTGACGTACGGCGAGCAGAAACACCACGTCCACCTCAGCCACGTCTTCACCACCCTCAAAGAACCCGACGCGCTGAGCAGAGCCAGCAACGAGCGCCGGGCGTGGCTGCACTGGTCGAGGGCACGGTGAGGGCCTGCTTGAGCGCTCCCTCGACAAACTCGGCGTACGCAACCGGTGGAGGCTGCCATCGCCACCTACGAGGTGGGGCTGATGGGGCGCGGCGGCAGGCCGATCTGCCAGTTCTCCTGGCTATGTTCGTCGGCGATGAACGGCATGTCCGTCCGCTCTGGTTCGACTACGGTGGTGGAGCTCTCACACGTGAACGAAGGACGCATATGGCTCGCCCCTACGACCCCGGACCGAAACAGTTCGTCTTCGCTGTCGGTGACGGAAACGACCAACAGGTCTCCGTGAGTGATCCTCAGGAAGCCTACGTGGCATTCTCTGCGTTCTTCCGTGGTCGAGATTCTGACACCTACACCATCAATGATGAACTGTCGGGGCAGAGTTTGGTACTCATGCCCGGGCAAGGTGTGATCACCCGGATCAAGGATGGGGACCCGCCTCGGTCGGAGTACCTCCGGGTCGACAGGGCCAATCGCTACCTTCCGAGCGCGATGCTGTTCTTTGAGAACGGATACGCTGGCCTCCGCCACTTCGGCCAGTGGTTCTCCGACCGCGCCGACCTCGACGCGTCACCGGAGACTCGCGGGGCCGCCCGCGCCGCCACGATCACGACGGAAGCAGCGGCGATCAAAGAAGTCGCTCGGATCTGGGGAGATTCGGGCTGCGTGGACCCGAGCGACCAGTTCTATGTGTTCTTCGACTCGCATGGTGTCGACGACGACCGAGCCGAACGAGCTGAACTGCTCAGGTTGATCGAGTTCCTCGGTGTCGAACGGGTCGACGCCCCGGCCGAGGCCGCCGGGGGCGAAGTCTGGGTGCGTACCGACACACGCCTCGACGCTGAATTTGCACGGTGGTTGTGAACAGATGGTGCGGGATGGCCAGCATCCGCCTGGCGCCCTCCCGGACTATCTTCCTTCCAGGGCCGCGAGGGCATCGCCCGAGACGGCAAAGTCGGCCCCGAACACTTGGTAGCACCTCCGTACGCCGGGCGCCTGACCGGGGAAAGCGAGCTGTGCGACATCCCGTGGTGCGCCACGAGGCGCCGTGAAATCGATTGAGGATGAAGGAACCTCACCGCCGGTCGGTCGCAGCTGACCGGTGAAGGTGGGGGGCAGCCGAACCGCGGAAACGCGCACCACGGTGAGAGCAGCTCTGACAACGGACGGGACGGGGCGGCACTGGCAGACAACCCGGTCGGCTAGGAGCGAGGAGAAGGTGTACGGGAGGAGCGGCTGTCCGAAGCGCCGTGGGCCCGCCCGGCATCACATGCCACCGTCACCGGGCCCGCCAGGCAGCGGTGGCGGTGGCATGTGGGGACGGTTGGGTGCCGGCACTGGAACTCCGCCCTCCCTGCGCTCCTACGCGCCGGTGTCGCGGGAGAGCAGGTGCAGGGCACGCAGTGAGGCCTCCAGGGCGAAGCGGTGGTCGGGGTCGGCGAGTCGATCGCCGAGGAGGGAGTCCAGACTGCGCAGGCGGTAACGGACGGTCTGGGCGTGTACCCCCAGCAGCTTGCCGACCTGTTCCGCCGGCGCCCGTGTGGAGATGTGCACGCGCAGGGTGTTCACGAGCCGGTCGCGGCGGCTGGCCGATAGACCGTCGATCGGAGCCAGCTCCCCGGCCGCGATGTGGGACACGAGAGCTGGGTCCGACAGCAGCCACAGCGTCACCAGGTGGTCTTCGCAGCGGACCACGGGAGCATCGGCCACCACTCCCTCGTCGATCAGGTGGAGCACGCGGCGCGCCCAGCGGATGGAGTCGGCCGCCTGCGTCAGGGGCACGGTCAGTCCCACCACGGCGTGGGAGCCCGCCAGGGCGGCTTCGAGCATGGTCAGGCGTTCCGGGGTGAGGCTTCCGGGCACCAGCAGGTGCGGTTGCGGGACGTCCAGGTCGAAGAGGACGTCGTCGGCCAGCCCCGCCTCCAGGTGTTCGGGTACCGAGGGGCGCAGGGCGATCATGGTGACGTCGGTGGGCAGGTGCCAGGCGGCGGCCTCGCAGAGCCCGGTGAGCGTCTGGGGCAGCGGGGGAGCGGCGAGGATGAGGTGGAGCAGCCGTCTGCGCCGCGCCGGTACCTCGGAGAAGGCGCGCGACTGCACTTCGGCGTAGCCCTCGCGAGAGATCCGCTCCAGCTCCTCGACGTAGGCGAAGAGGGTGTCGGCGAAGGCGAGGATCAGGGTGGGGGAGAGCTGGTACTGCTGGCCCAGGGCCTTGGCGCGGCGCAGGGCGATGCGGGCGCCGAGCCGGTACGCCCCCTGGAGGGTGTCGAGTTCGCGGCCCTCGTAGGCTTCCACGCGGCCGAACTTGCGCAGCAGTTCGTCGCGGAGCGCCGCGTTCTTGCCGGGTTCGGCGACGCGGTCCACGAAGGCGTACAAGGCCTGCTCGACGCCCTGCCGGATGGCGGCGGCGTTGGGGCCGTTGAGCAGCCGCCCGTACACGGGGTAGGCCCTGGTGACCTCGGCGCCGATCTCCTTCATAAGACCGGGTAACTCGGGTCTCATGAAGGCGGCGAACTCTTTTGGAAGGGGTTCGAGCGGTTCACCGACTTCAGTCGGTCGCGTGGTTGAAGGCATGAGTGCCGTCCCTTGCTCTCCGGCCCACGGTGCACCGGTCGTGTGTCCCGGACTATCACGGGAGGGACACACGACCGGACGTGAGGTACGCGTGTCTTGGCAGTTGAAGCTAAGACAAGTTCGGTGGGACGTACACAGTTCGTGCACATTTCGCTGCCGTGGGGCGTGACAACGCTGCCGGGACGGCTGAGAATCGCCGTCGCGCGGCCATTAGTCGACGGCGGAGTGCCAGTTCTGCGCGAGGCGCTTGCCCGCGTCGGGGGCGAAGGTGCCGGGGGCGTTCAGGCCGGCGAGGTGGGTCTGGGTGTTGTTGAGCGTCAGGCTGTTGTTCCCGGCGGCGGAGGGCAGCCCCGTCTTGGCGTTGACCGCCGCGTCGATCAGGCCGAACAGGCCCAGGCCGCAGCCGCTGGCGCCGGGGACGGCGAAGGTGCTGTCGTTCTGTGTGGCCCCGGTGAGGTTGATGCGGCTCATCTCGCCGTCCTCGGCGACCGTTCCGTCACCGTGGAAGAACGACATGCCGAACTCGGGGAACTGCCGGTTCTCCGGGCGCAGCACGATGGGATGGGCCGCGGTGCCGATGTAGCACCTGCTGCCGAGGAACGGGTTCTCCAGGTGAATGCGGACCGGTATGGCCACGATCGGCTGGTCGGTGAGGATGCCGGCGGTCTGGTCGAAGGCGTAGGGGGCGCCGACCGACTCCACCGTGGCCGTGATCTTGTTGAGGGTGCTGTTGCTGAGCTGCTCGCAGATGGCAGTGATCGCGGGGACGTTGCTCGGGCACATCAGCCCCAGCAGTCCGCCGGGGACGGTCGCGGACTCGGCGACGAGGGCGCCGCCGGCAGGGGCCACCACTGAACTGGTGCCGTCGGAGTTCTGGACGACCCCGATCTGGAGGTTGGTCCGGCCTGTGGTCACGGTGGTCTTGCCCAGTTTGATGGAGCCGCTCGGCGAGGTGGACACCACGCACTGCGGGGTGCGGGCCAGGCCGTCGGCGGCCAGCATCGCCGGGGCGTCCACGGGACAGCGGGTGAAGGGCGCCCACTCGCCGTTCGGTACGGCCGCCGCCGCGGTGGCGGTGCCCATGGAGGCGAACGCGCCGAGGGCGGTGGCGGTGGTGGCGACTCTGGCGCCGAGGGAGAACCGCATCATGTGGCCTTCCGGGTCGGGGGAGGAAGAGGGGGCAGGAAAGGATCAGCGTTCGGCTACGGGGATTTTTTTGGGCTGGGCGTCCTCGGTGCACTCGTCCGGGTTGAGCACGTCGGCCGAGACGAAGCAGGCCTGCCCCTGGATCATCTTCACGTAGTTGCCGGGACCGGAGACCGAGGCCGTGAGCAGGCGGTCGAGGTTCTCGCCGCCGGCGGTGCCGCAGCCTGTGAAGGCCGGGATGCTGACCTCGCCGGTCAGCGGGCCGCCGGACAGCAGCAGGTAGCCGGTGGCAGTCTCGCCGGTGGTCTGTTCGCCCCGGCCGTGCAGGACCAGATGGTCACCGGGGTACTTCTCCGGCTCCGGGTCCGGGGAGGCGAGGGACGTCCTGGTCCGGCACGTGGTCCCCACGTCCAGCGGAGTGCCGTTGACCTTCAGGGACGTCACCCGGAGCACGACCGGGGCCCGGACGTAGGTGTCTGTGCTGGTGAACAGGAAGTTGGTGGTGCCGTGCGAGTCGATGGTGATCGGACCCGTCTGCTCCAGCATCATCGTCGCCGTGGTCGGGGTGAAGTCGAAGGTCAGGAAGGTCGCCTCGAAGGGCGGCGTCTGTTTGCGCTGCTGGTACCACAGGTCGGCGGTGGAGTGCTGGGTGATGGTGGCCCCGCTGAAGTCGGGGAAGAACTCGAACTGGGGCTCGCCCTGGGTGATGAGCGTGCAGAACGGCGGGATCAGCGCGGCGCCGTCGAGCTTGTTCACGTTGGCGTAGCCGGTGATGTATGCGTTCAGCGACATCGGCCCGGCCGGGTACTTCTGGTCGTACTTGCAGATCGGCGCCGGGTGGTCGCCGACGGCACCGCCCGGCGCGGGCTCCGCGACTTTCGGGGCGCGCTCGACCTGCCGGTCCGCCAGGTCCTCCTCCGGGACTTGTCCGGGCTGACCCGGCGTGCCGGAGGCGGGGGGTGCCCCGGACGGCGAGTCGCTCGGGGCCTGCGTGCCGCCGCCTTCCTCGTCGGTGCCGACCTGTACGCCGGCCAGCCGGCCCCCGTCCGGGGCGTCCTCTGCGAGCGCGCAGTCCACGGTCACCGCGCCGGGGTCGGTGGCGCCGCCGTCCGCGGTGGTCAGGGTCAGGTCCAGCGCGAAGTCGCCCGCGGTCATGGTCAGTTCGCCCGAGCCCTGTCCGGTCATGGAGGGGACGTCCCCCGTCGCGGTCAGCTTCAACGGGCCGGTCGCGGGCAGGGCCGTGGGCTGTGTGTCGCCGCGCCAGGTCGCTTCGGCGGTTGCCTCGCCCTGGGTGACGCCGACCACGAGCCGGGTCGCGGCCCGTACGTCGGCCGTACCCAACGCCGCGAGGTCCGCCACCGCCGGCTGCGGTAACTCGACGGTTGTGCTCACCTCCGCCGGTTCGATCGGCTCACCGGCCGCCACCCGCTCCGGGAGGCCCGCCGATACGCGTACCGTCGCGGACTGCTTCCCGGAGGGGAACAGGCACACGTATGGCAGCTCGGCGTCGATCTCCTGCGTACCGGCCGCCCCGGCCGCCATGGGCACAGTGGCGGCCAGCACGACGAACGCGGCGATCACCGCGCTCCGGGTGCGGCTGCGGGCCGTCCCTCGGAGGGCGGCGCGGGGGCCTGTCATCTGTCACTCCGCTCGGGTCGTTCCACGGTCCGGGTGGTCCGCGCGCCCGGCCGGGGTCACCGGCCGGGCGGCGGCGAGCCGTGCCCCGCTTACGGGTTGGTCCCGACGATCTTCGGGATGGTGCTGGTGCCCGCGACCTTGACCGCGTAGTTGCCCTTGAAGGTGGGCTTGGTGGCGGTGGTGACCACGGTGCCGCAGCCGGAGGCGGAGGTGACGGACAGGTCGCCGCTGACGCTGGCGACCGCGAGGATGCCGGTGGAGTTGGTGTAGGTGGCGGTGGCCTTGCCCTGCACGTTGAACACGCAGGCGCCGGCGGTCACCTTCGCCTTGACGTTGCCGATGTAGCCCTTGGTCACGCCGGTGGAGGCGGTGTAGTCCTGGGCGACGACGGTCCAGGGAGTGGTCGCGATGGTCGTGACGTTGCCCAGGACACTGGTGCACGGTGAGGTGCTGGTGCCGAAGTTGATGGCGTTGATGCTGGCCACCGTCGCGGGGTTGCCGGTCGCGCTGGCCATGGTGCCCGAGGCGCTGGACGTCGTACACGTCATCGGGATGTTGGCGGTCAGCACGATGTTTCCGCTGTTGGTCGCCGCGAAGTTGGCCGGTGACGGGGTGACCGTCCAGACCGTGGAGGGGACGGCCGAGGCGGGGGCGACGGCCATGCCGAAGGCGGCGGCGCCCGCGCCCGCCACAACGGCGATTCTTGTCAGAGGCTTCTTCATGAGGTGAGGGCTCCCTTGTGAATTGAGCGGCAGAGGGGGATCGCGCCCGTGACCGTGCGTGGGAGAACGGAGAACGGGCGGTCCGCGGCTCGTGAAATATCGACCGCAAGCCATGACGTTACTTGCGGGAAACTTAGGCGAACAATGGCGCCGACCATGATTCTTTGAAAAGGGGAAATCCCTGTTCCCCAGGTGAGCAGTCCGATGTCCGGCTTAGTCACGCGGCGCTAAGGGCGTCGTCGCCGCCGGAGTCCACATCGGGGCCGTGCGGGAGGGGTCGAAAACTTTCGAAGCCGCCATTCGGGCACGCATTGCTCACCGAGTCACAAGAAGAGGTCCGGTAGTTGTTGCCGCGCTGACAAAGTCGCGGTGGTCGAACCCGAATCCTTCGGGAAACTCGGATCCCTCTCTTGCCTCCTCAGGTTACTCGGCCGTAGCGTGCCGAATGCGGCGCTGATCTCCTGGTGGGTGCCCCCCCATGTCGAGGAGGCGCGACGGATGACTTCCGGCCTTGCC
>NZ_JAMJFL010000064.1 GCF_023544665.1 Streptomyces sp. YS415 | reverse complement strand
AGCCCTCCCCGCACCAGCCCCCCGCCTACCAGCCCTCGGCCCACCCGGCCCCTGCCCACCAACCCCTGCCCCTCTCCTACTCCACCCCGCCCTACTCCACCCCGCCCTACGGGCCACCCCCGGTGGAGCCCCGGCGGGGGAGTCGGCGGTCCACTGCTCTGCTTCTTGCCGTGGCTGTGGTGGTCGCGGTGGCGGCCGGGGGGTCGGTGTATGCCCTCATGGACGGAGTCGAGGACGGCGGTGCCGAGGGCTCGGGCGGGACGCCCACGCCCCGCGTGAGCGGGTCCGTCACACCCGGCCCCTCCGTCGAGGATCCGTCGCCGACGACATCGCAGGCGTCGGGCGGAGCCATCCCCGCCGACTACCTCGGCACCTGGTCCACCACCCTGGACAACGACGCCGGCCACCACACCCGCCGGCTCACGCTCCAGCAGGGCGACGTGGGCGACACCGTGCTGTCGCTCGTCGCGGACGGCGCGGACTACCACTGCGTCTTCCAGGCGAAGCTGGCCCAGGAACCCACCGCGCAGGGCCCGTTGACGATCGGCCCCTCCACCGTCACCGTCGGCGAACCGGCCTCCTCCTGCACCCCGGGCGCCGCGACGCAGCTCACCCTCCTCGGGGACGGCAGCCTGGAACGGCTCAACCCGGGCACCGGCGAGAAGCTCACGTACATCAAGGAGTGACCCACCGGACCGCAGAACGCCGTCAGTTGAATGCTGCGCGAACAACGGCGGACGGACCCGGAATCACGCCTCCGCCGAACATAAGGTGTCCGCACACTTGTCCGGCTCCAGGGAGTTGCGGGGGCACCCGATGGAGTTGCTGAGCGCAGAGAACGTCGTGGCCGTGGCGACCGCCCTGGCCGGTATCGCCGCTTCGGCCGTCATGGTCTGGTACGAGCGCCGGGTACCGCGCCGCAAGCGGATCGGTTACCGCGTCCAGATGGACAACCCCATCGGCGACGACGTGGCATCCGGCCGCGCCAACGTCCGTATGGGCATCTTCGACGAGGCCCCGGGCATGCACCAGGCGACCCTGGTCCTGCTCCGCATCGAGAACGACGGCTCCCAGGGCATCGGCCACGACGACTACACCAGCCGCGAACTGCACGGCCTCACCGCGGTGTTCACGAACCGCAGCATCCGCGGCGTCTCCGTCACCCAGCCCCCCGGCACCGACCACCTGATGAGCCACTTCACCCCGCACGCGGGCTTCGGCTACGACCCCGGCGGCAACACCCTGCGCATCCCGCGCGTCCCCCTCAACCGGGGCGAGCACTTCAAGGTGCTCGTCCTGCTGTCGGGCGGCGACGTGGGCTGCGACATCCGCCTCATCGGCGGCATCCGGGACGGCGAGGTGCACCCCAACCGCAGCGCCACCCCGGACGACAAGCCGCCGCTGTTCAGCCGGGCGGCCCGGCTGATCACCATCATGCTCACGGTCTCCGTCCTCACCCTGTCCACGATGGTCGTGGTCCGCGACGACAGCCCGCCCCCGCTCGGCTGCGAACAGGGCACCCTCACCATCACGGGCTCGACGGCCTTCGCGCCGGTGGTCCGCGACCTGGCGAAGGAGTACGAGAAGGACTGCGAGGGCTCGACGATCTCGGTGGAGGCCCGCGGCAGCTCGGCGGGGGTGGGCGAACTGGCCGCGCTGGAGGGCGAGTCGGGGAGCGAGCGCGCCGCGATGATCGCGTTCCACGACGGACCGAGCAAACGGGCCGACGGCTCACTGACCCGCCTGCCGATGGCCCTCTCCGTCTTCGCGCTGGTGGTGAACGACGCCCTGAAGCTCCCCGGCGGACTGACCCTGGCGGACGTACGGCGCATCTACTCGGGCGACATCACGCACTGGGACCAGCTGGACCCGCGGCTGCCGCACTGGCGCATCGTCCTGGTGAGCCGCGACGCCGACTCCGGCACCCGCCAGGTCTTCCAGGACCAGGTCCTGGACGGCACCTGGGAGGGCGTACCGAGCACCTCGCTGGACTGCGACATCCGCACGGACCGCTCGGCGCCCGTCCGCTGCGAGCTGGACTCCACGGAGGACGTCCTGGAGAAGGTGGCGGAGATCAGGGGCGCGATCGGCTACAGCGAGCTGAACCTCGCCACGGCCCAGCGGAACATCACGCGGGTCCCGCTGGACGGCGCCACGGCCTCGGTGGCGGCGGTGGAGAAGGCGACCCCGTACCCGTACTTCGGTGTCGAGTACGCCTACACCCACGGCGACCCGCCCGGCGGCTCCCTGGCCGGCAGCTTCCTCGACTACATCCGCAACAGCGGCGAGTCCCTGATCCGCGCCCACGACCATGTCCCGTGCTCGACCCCGGAGGGGGAACGACTCTGCCGGGAGTCCGCCTAGCGGGCGTCGGCGGGGGTCCGCCCGGCGGGCCTCACCGGGGCTCGGGCGGCCGCTGCCGGGGCATGTTCGGCCGTGCGGGACCTCCCGGCGGCAGGGGGAACCGCCCCTGCACCACCGTCCCGTCCGGCCGGCCGCCTGCCGCCACGGCCCCCTGGATCCCCATCGGCGCCGACCCCGTGCGGAACTCCACCATCCAGTCCGCCGTCTCCGTGCGCACCAGCTCCGTCACATCCTCCGAGAACCGCCGCAGCACCCCGAGACACCGCTCCGCGGCCTCGCTCGCCGTCCCGTCCGTCGGCCCGAGCACCTCCCGCACGCTCTCCGACGCCCAGTCGAACTGGAGCACCTGCAGCCGCCGCTGCACCGCCTGAGCCGTGGCCACGTCCCTTATCCACCCGGACGTCACCCCGAAGAACCGGTCCACCGCCACACAGGCGACCGCGAGCAGCAGCGCGAGATACCCCCACGGCGCCACCCCGCCCATCGCCCCCGTCAGATCCAGCAACGGCAGCGCGGCGGCCGCCACCGCACCGGTCGCCGCCCCGCCGCGCAGCACCCGGGCCCCGCGCCGCTTCCACACCCGGTCCGCGAGGTACCAGGCCGCCGTCTCCAGCGCGCCGCGCTCGACCCACTGGTACAGCTCGTCCAGCCGTACCGCGGGCTCGCCCCAGTCGCCCAGCGGGAACGCCCGCCCCGTCAGATCGCCCGGCGGATACTCGGGCTGCATCTCCGGCTGACCCACCCGGCACTCCCTACCTGGTCCCTACGTGTCCCTGCCTGGTTCCTCATGCGCAGACTCTTCCTACCGCCCAATGGGTGGCGAAGGGACAGCTTTCGCCGCTTTTCCGCTCGGAAGTGGCCCTTGATCAGGTATAGACCCCACATTTGCCTCACTCGAAAGAGTGCCGGGGCGACGGCTGGGCAGACCACGTAGGCTCGTTCCCAGTAGCCGTACGACAAGGAGCTGATCGTGATCCCCGGTGGTGGCCAGCCCAACATGCAGCAGCTGCTCCAGCAGGCCCAGAAGATGCAGCAGGACCTGGCGAACGCCCAGGAGGAACTGTCGAGGACCGAGGTCGACGGCCAGGCCGGCGGCGGTCTGGTGAAGGCGACCGTCACCGGCGCCGGTGAACTGCGCGCCCTGAAGATCGACCCGAAGGCGGTGGACCCCGAGGACACCGACACCCTCGCCGACCTGATCGTCGCGGCGGTGCACGCGGCCAACGAGAACGCCCAGGCGCTCCAGCAGCAGAAGCTCGGCCCGCTGGCGCAGGGACTCGGCGGCGGCATCCCCGGTCTGCCTTTCTAAGACGGCCGTGGGCCCTCTACCGTACGTAGTGAAGGAACCCCCAGGAAGGACGGCAGTCCGTTGTACGAAGGCGTGGTCCAGGACCTGATCGACGAGCTGGGGCGGCTGCCCGGCGTCGGTCCCAAGAGCGCGCAGCGGATCGCCTTCCACATCCTCCAGGCGGAACCGACGGACGTACGGCGCCTCGCGCATGCCCTCCTGGAGGTCAAGGCGAAGGTCCGCTTCTGTGCGACCTGCGGGAACGTGGCGCAGGAAGAGCTCTGCAACATCTGCCGCGACACCCGCCGCGACCTCGCGGTCATCTGCGTGGTGGAGGAGCCCAAGGACGTCGTCGCCATCGAGCGCACCCGCGAGTTCCGCGGTCGCTACCACGTCCTGGGCGGAGCGATCAGCCCCATCGAAGGTGTCGGTCCGGACGACCTGCGTATACGAGAACTTCTCGCGCGGTTGGCCGACGGTACGGTCACGGAGCTGATCCTGGCCACGGACCCGAATCTGGAAGGCGAGGCCACGGCCACGTACCTCGCCCGCATGATCAAGCCCATGGGCCTCAAGGTCACCCGCCTGGCCAGCGGCCTCCCGGTGGGTGGCGACCTGGAATACGCGGACGAGGTGACCCTCGGCCGCGCCTTCGAGGGGAGACGACTCCTAGATGTCTGACGCCACGCTGCACGCGACGAACCAGGACCCGGACGACTTCGCGGTCCAGATCGCGGACCAGGTCGAGAGCTTCCTCGTAGCGGTGACCGAGGTGGCGAAGGGCGACGAGCCGGAATCGGCGATCCCCTTCCTGCTGCTCGAGGTCTCCCAGCTGCTGCTCGCCGGCGGCAGGCTCGGCGCGCACGAGGACATCGTCCCCGACGAGCGCTACGAGCCCGACCCGGGCCCGGAGCCGGACGTGGACGGGCTGCGCGAGAACCTGGCCCGGATGCTGGACCCGGTGGACGTCTACTCGGAGGTCTTCGACCCCTACGAGCCCCGCAAGGCGCCCGTCCCGGCCCGTATCTCCGACGACCTCGCCGACGTCATGACCGACCTGCGCCACGGCATGGCCCACTACCGTGCGGGCCGCACCACGGAGGCGCTGTGGTGGTGGCAGTTCTCCTACTTCTCCAACTGGGGCTCGACGGCGTCCGCGACCCTGCGCGCCCTGCAGTCCGTCCTGGCCCACATCCGCCTGAACCAGCCCCTGGAGGAGCTGGACGGCCTGGACACCGACCAGTCCGTGGGCGACGAGACCCTGGAGTTCGAGGCCGGCCGCGTCATGGTGGAGGAGATCGCCGGGCCGCTGGGCCTGCGCGAGGTCAAGTAGCACCGGCTCCTGGTGCTCGAACTCCGAGCTACCAGGTCGCCTGTGATGCTTGGCACTTTTCCAGGAGTGTTTCCCTGGGCATGCGCACCTGGGCGCCGGATCTCACCATGCGATACCGCGAAGGCGAAATTCACGCGCTCGTTAAACTGAGCCGACACACACGGACTGAGCGAGGAGCGCACGTGGGCCTTGTCGTGCAGAAGTACGGAGGCTCCTCCGTAGCCGATGCCGAGGGCATCAAGCGCGTCGCCAAGCGGATCGTGGAAGCGAAGAAGAACGGCCACCAGGTGGTCGTCGTCGTTTCCGCGATGGGCGACACGACGGACGAGCTGATCGATCTCGCCGAGCAGGTATCCCCGATGCCTGCCGGGCGTGAGTTCGACATGCTGCTGACCGCCGGAGAGCGGATCTCCATGGCCCTGCTGGCCATGGCGATCAAGAACCTGGGTCACGAGGCCCAGTCCTTCACCGGCAGCCAGGCAGGAGTCATCACCGACTCGGTCCACAACAAAGCCCGGATCATCGACGTCACGCCGGGCCGTATCCGGGAGTCCCTGGACAAGGGCAACATCGCCATCGTCGCCGGATTCCAGGGCGTGAGCCAGGACAAGAAGGACATCACCACGCTCGGCCGCGGTGGTTCCGACACCACCGCCGTCGCCCTGGCCGCCGCCCTCGACGCCGAGGTCTGCGAGATCTACACCGACGTCGACGGCGTGTTCACCGCCGACCCGCGTGTGGTGAAGAAGGCGAAGAAGATCGACTGGATCTCCTTCGAGGACATGCTGGAGCTGGCCAGCTCCGGGTCGAAGGTGCTGCTCCACCGCTGTGTGGAGTACGCCCGCCGCTACAACATCCCGATCCACGTCCGGTCCAGCTTCAGCGGACTCCAGGGCACCTGGGTCAGCAGTGAGCCGATCAAGCAAGGGGACAAGAAGGTGGAGCAGGCCATCATCTCCGGTGTCGCGCACGACACCTCCGAGGCCAAGATCACGGTCGTCGGTGTGCCGGACAAGCCGGGCGAGGCCGCCGCGATCTTCCGTACGATCTCGGACTCCGAGATCAACATCGACATGATCGTGCAGAACGTGTCCGCCGCCTCCACCGGCCTGACGGACATCTCCTTCACCCTCCCCAAGGCGGAGGGCCGCAAGGCCATCGACGCCCTGGAGAAGAACAAGCACGGTATCGGCTTCGAATCGCTGCGCTACGACGACCAGATCGGCAAGATCTCCCTGGTCGGCGCGGGAATGAAGACCAACCCCGGCGTCACCGCCGACTTCTTCACCGCGCTGTCCGACGCCGGCGTGAACATCGAGCTGATCTCGACCTCCGAGATCCGCATCTCGGTCGTCACCCGTGCCGACGACGTCAACGAGGCCGTCCGGGCCGTCCACACGGCCTTCGGTCTCGACTCCGACAGCGATGAGGCCGTGGTGTACGGCGGCACCGGTCGATGACCCGACGCCCGACGCTCGCGGTCGTGGGGGCGACCGGGGCCGTCGGCACGGTCATGCTGCAGATCCTCTCCCAGCACGCGGACATCTGGGGTGAGATCCGTCTGATCGCCTCACCGCGCTCGGCCGGCCGCAAGCTGGCCGTGCGCGGGGAGCAGGTCGAGGTGGTGGCCCTGTCGGAGGAGGCCTTCGACGGGATCGACATCGCCATGTTCGACGTACCGGACGAGGTCGCGGAGCGGTGGGCGCCGGTCGCCGCCGCGCGCGGAGCCGTGGTCGTCGACAACTCGGGCGCCTTCCGGATGGACCCGGAGGTGCCCCTCGTCGTCCCCGAGGTGAATGCGCACGCCGCCCGGATGCGGCCGCGCGGCATCATCGCCAACCCGAACTGCACCACCCTGTCGATGATCGTCGCCCTCGGCGCGCTGCACGCCGAGTTCGGGCTGCGCGAGCTGGTGGTGTCGTCGTACCAGGCGGTGAGCGGCGCGGGCCGGGCGGGCGTCGAGACCCTCCGGCAGCAGCTCTCCCTGGTCGCCGGCACCGAACTGGGGACCAGCCCCGGCGACGTACGGCGGGCCGTCGGCGACAACACCGGCCCCTTCCCGGAGCCGGTCGCGCTGAACGTCGTCCCGTGGGCCGGGTCGCCGCGTGCGGACGGCTGGTCGTCGGAGGAGATGAAGGTCCGGGACGAGTCCCGCAAGATCCTCGGACTGCCCCGGCTCCCGGTGGCCGTCACCTGCGTCCGGGTCCCCGTGATCACCACGCACTCGCTGACCGTGCACGCCCGCTTCGAGGGCGAGGTCACGGTCGCCCGGGCCCGCGAGATCCTCGCCACAGCACCCGGGGTCGTCCTCTTCGACAACCCGGAGGCGGGGGAGTTCCCCACTCCGGCCGACGTCGTCGGCACCGACCCCACCTGGGTGGGCCGGGTACGCCGGGCGCTGGACGATCCGACGGCGCTCGAGCTCTTCGTGTGCGGGGACAACCTGCGCAAGGGAGCGGCGCTGAACACCGCGCAGATCGCCGAGCTGGTGGCGGCGGAGTTCTCGTGACGGGGGCGGTCGGCCGGAAAACTCCGGGATCCTCCGTGAATCATTTGTAGGATCTGCGTGAGTGATGTGAGCCGGATGATGGTCCGTACCACTTGAACTGGACCTCTTCGGCGTTCGAAGATTTCCTCCCCGCTCTCCGCAACCGCGCGGAGGGCGGGGAGCGTCCTTTCGGTCGCCCTTAGGCGGGTGTGTGGACGCGTTTTTCTGGCGTGGGGACGCCATGAGCCGGGCGTGGGGACGTCCGTTCATATGGGACATAAGGGAAGAGCGGGACGCATGAGTGCATCTGAGGCGCCGTCAGTCGTGCTGCCTGACACAAACGTGACGTCCGGCACGTACAACCCTCCGGGGGGGAAGCGTGTCCAACTGGCGTGGCAGAGGTACTCGAATTTCATGCGGCGACGCGCGGCACGGCCCTACGGCCCCCGCGCCCTTCCCGCCGCACCCGCATGCCCGGCACGCCCGGCGGCATGCCGGTGATCGCGCCCATGCCCGCAGCGCGGCCCGCCCGCATCCCCAGTCAGCGTGACGCCGAATACGGGGAGGACGCGGCGGCCGCCGGTACGACGGTCGACCACCTCACCGAGACCTACCGCGCCCACTACCGGTCGCTGCTGGGCCTCGCGGCGCTCCTCCTCGACGACACCGCCTCCTGCGAGGACGTCGTCCAGGAGGCGTTCATCCGCGTCCACTCGGCGCGCAAGAGGGTCAGGGACCCGGAGAAGACCCTGGCGTACCTGCGCCAGACGGTGGTGAACCTCTCCCGCTCGGCCCTGCGCCGCCGCATCCTCGGCCTGAAGCTCCTCTCCAAGCCGATGCCGGACATGGCGAGCGCGGAGGAAGGGGCCTACGACCAGCTGGAGCGCGACTCCCTGATCAAGGCGATGAAGGGCCTGCAGCGCCGCCAGCGCGAGGTCCTCGTCCTGCGCTACTTCGCGGACATGACCGAGGCACAGGTCGCCGAGACGCTCGGCATATCGCTGGGCTCGGTCAAGGCGTACGGCTCGCGCGGCATCGCGGCGCTGCGGGTCGCGATGGAGGCGCCGGCATGAGCGGCGACCACGACGAACGACGGCGTCACCCGGGCGTCCCGGACGGGGACCGGACGCCGAAGCAATCGCACGCTGGGAACGGAACTGTGAACCACGGCCCCGACGGCCAGAGCCCACTCGGGCTCGACGCGGACGATCTGGACCTGCGCAGGCTGCTGCACGACGCGGTGCAGGAGATCGAGCCGCGCGACGGCACACTGGACCATCTGCGCCGGGCGGTGCCCGCCCGGCGGGCGCGCAAGCGGCAGGCCCTCGTCGGCATGGCCGCGGCGGCCCTCTTCGTCGGGACGGCGATCCCGGCGCTGGTGCACGTCTCGCAGACGACCGGCCCGGGCGCCAACCCCTCCGTGGCGGGACACGGCACCCAGGCCCAGGGCGGTGCCAGCCAGGGCGCCGACCCCGACACCGGCAAGGACTCCTCCGGCACTTCCTCGGACAAGGCCGAGGAGGAGGACAAGCAGGACGAGGAGAAGGAGCAGGAGGGCAAGGGCGACGACGGCGGCGCCGACTCGGGGGGCTCGGCCGACCCGGCGGTGACCACCGGCACGGGCGCGGCCATCTGTACGGCGGAGCAGCTCGCGGTCGCGGCGGCGGGCGCCGACGCGGCGGACGGCGCGGGCACGGTCTACGGCACGTTCCGCTTCACCAACTCCTCCCTCATGGACTGCACCGTCACGAACCCCGGCTCGCTGAGCGCGGTGGCGGGCGGCGCGGCGGACCCGACGAAGATCTCGACGGCCCGGCACATCTCCGGAGACCCCGCCACGGCCCTGCCCGACCCCTCCCTCGAACTGACGTCCCTGCTGCTCAAGCCGGGTGCGTCGTACGAGGTCAAGTTCGCCTGGGTCGCCTCCGAGGCCTGCACCACCACGGGCGGCAACTCGGGCGGCACGGTCGGGGGCGGCGGCGACGACCCGACCCCGGACCCCAGCCCGTCGACCGGCACCGGCACGACCGAGGGCACCGCGACAGGCACCGACGGAGGCATGTCCACCCAGCTCCTCACCGAGGACGGCCCGACGGACGGCACGGTGACGGTCTCCAACACAGCGGAACCGGGCGCGCCGACCGCCCAGGCGACGATCACGGGGGCGTGCGCGGGGACGGTGTACTGGACCGGGGTGCTGGCCGGGGCGTAGGGCTCTGGCGGGGGGTGGGGTCCTGCGGGAGCCGCAGCGCTCGGCAGCGGCTTCGTATCGCTTGCGCCGCGGCGCCCGAGCCGCATCCGCCGCTGCGTGTCGGCCGTACCGGCCGCCGCTGCGGGCAGTCGTGCCGCTGGGGCGGCACGGGTGGGCGCAGCGGCACCCGTCAGCGCCGGGCGGCGCGTCCCACCCGACGGTCACCCCTTGCTTCGGGACCTACACAAGTGCGGGGGAGTGAACCCACTCCCGCGGTCACCCCGGCACGGGCCCCGCCCGCTACACGGCAACCCGCTCGTCGTCCCCCCGCGGCGCCAGCCCCAGCTCCGCGTCCCGCGCGAACTCCACCTCACGCCGCAACAACCGGAACCACATGAAGACCACAAACCCGGCGAAGACGAACCACTCCCCGGTGTACCCGAGGTTCTGGAACGCCTTCAGATCCAGCCCGGAGTCCCCCGGCGCACTCACCGGCACGGCCTCCATCCCCCCGTCCCCCTCGTTCAGGGTCACCCACGCGTCATACACGTCGTAGGACACCAGGTTCACCAAGGACGCCGCACTGATCGCCCCCGCCTGCCCCGCAGGCAACCCCCCCTGCGCAGGGACGCCGTTCTCCCCAGGCTGCTCGGACGCCTGCAAGGCCCCGGTCACCGTCACCACCCCCGACGGCGCGGCAGGCACCTTCGCGGCATCCGCATCCCCAGGCAGCCACCCCCGAACCACCGGCAACGCGGACCCACCGGAGGTCCGCAGCAGCGTCAGGACGTAGAACCCCCGCCGATCACCCAGCTCCCGGTCCGGCACCAGCAACTGCGTCCCGTACCGCCCGGTCGCCGTGACCTGCTTGCCCACCGTCGCCTTGTCCACAGGCAGCATCTCGGCAACCGGCCGGGCCGCCTCCCGCTTGTCCGACGCGGCCCGCGCCTCGGCCCCCTGGTGGTCCGCCACCCGCTCCTCGAACCGGCTGAGCTGCCAGGACCCCATGAAGATGCAGAAGGGGATGGCGAGCAGCACGAAGACGTTGATCCCCCACCAACGGGGCGTCAGCAGAAACCGGTACACGCCACCACGGTACGGGCACCACCCCACCCCCCGGCCCATGGGGTCGGTTATCCACAGGCTGAGGACCGGACCAGCGCGTTGTCGGTCCGGCCAGGCACTATGGGGCCATGACTGAGAGCAACGGGTCCGCCGCGCCGGATCAGCAGCAGAGCCGGGACATGCCGGACTGGGAGAAGCGCTTCCGGGCGCCGAGGGTGTCCCTGCCGGACTGGGCGCAGGACGCCCCGGACCGCTCCCTGTTCGTGTCGAACGCGACGGGGACGTACGAGCTGTACGCCTGGGACCGCGCCACGGGCGAACAGCGCCAGGTGACCAACCGCCCGAACGGCACGACGGACGGCGTGCTCTCCCCGGACGGCGCCTGGATCTGGTGGTTCGACGACAAGGACGGCGACGAGTTCGGCGTCTGGCGCCGTCAGGCGTTCACCGGCGGCGAGGACGAGCTGGCGGCCCCGGGCCTCGACGCCTCCTACCCGGCCGGCCTGGCCCTCGCCCGCGACGGCCGTACGGCGATCGTGGGCCGCTCGACGGACGACGAGGGCACCACCATCCATGTCGCCCGCATCGGCGAGCCTCCGGTGGAGATCTACCGCCACCCCGAGTCCGCGGGCGTCGGCGACCTCTCCCACGACGGTTCGCTGATCGCGGTCGAGCACACCGAGCACGGCGACGCGATGCACTCCGCCCTGCGCGTGCTGCGCCCGGACGGCTCGGCGGTCGCCGAACTGGACGACACCAAGGGCGGCACCGTGGAGCTGGGCCTGGAGGTGCTGGGCTTCGCCCCCGTCGACGGCGACACCCGTCTCCTCGTCGGCCACCAGCGCCGCGGCCGCTGGGAGCCGCTGGTGTGGGACGTGGCGACGGGCGAGGAGACGGACCTGTCCCTGGACCTGCCGGGCGATGTGAGCGCCGAGTGGTACCCGGACGGCTCGGGCCTGCTGGTGGCGCACAGCCACGAGGCCCGCAGCGAACTCTTCCGCTACGACCTCACCACCCACGAACTGGCCAGGATCCCCACCCCCCAGGGCACCGTCTCGGGCGCGACGGCCCGCCCGGACGGCACGGTCGAGTTCCTCTGGTCCTCGGCGGCCGAGCCGTCGACGGTCCGCTCGACGACCGGCGAAGTGGTCCTCGACCCACCGGGCATGAAGTCGCCGGGCTCGGTCCCGGTGGAGGACGTCTGGGTGGAGGGCCCCGGCGGCCGGATCCACGCCCTGATCCAGAAGCCGGCGAACCACACCGGCGGCCCCCTCCCCACCGTCTTCGACATCCACGGCGGCCCGACCTGGCACGACAGCGACGCCTTCGCCGCGGGCCCGGCGGCCTGGGTCGACCACGGCTATGCCGTCATCAGGGTCAACTACCGGGGCTCGACGGGCTACGGCCGGGCCTGGACGGACGCCCTGAAGCACCGGGTGGGCCTGATCGAGCTGGAGGACATCGAGGCGGTCCGCCAGTGGGCGGTCTCCTCGGGCCTGGCCGACCCCGCCCGTCTGATCCTCACGGGCGGCTCCTGGGGCGGCTACCTCACCCTGCTCGGCCTGGGCACCCAGCCGGACGCCTGGGCCCTGGGCATCGCGGCGGTCCCGGTGGCGGACTACGTCACGGCCTACCACGACGAGATGGAAGCCCTGAAGGCCCTGGACCGCACCCTCCTGGGCGGCACCCCCGAGGAGGTCCCGGACCGCTTCGAGGCGTCCTCCCCCCTCACCTACGTGGACAACGTCAAAGCCCCCGTCTACATCTCCGCAGGCGTGAACGACCCCCGCTGCCCCATCCGCCAGATCGACAACTACGTGCGGCGCCTGGAATCCCGAGCCGCACCCCACGAGGTCTACCGCTACGACGCCGGCCACGGCTCCCTGGTAGTCGAGGAACGGATCAAACAAGTACGCCTGGAACTGGACTTCGCAGCCCGCCACCTGAACCCATAACAACCCCGGCCCGCCAAGGGCAGCGGCGCCGCTGGCAGGCACAGGCACCCTTGCCGCTGCGCCGGGCCCACCGGCAGCGGCGGTCGCACGGCTGGCGCGACGCCGTCTGCGGTCCGGTGGTACGGGCCCCCGTAGCAGGGCTCGCCGCTTCCGCCGAGCCGCAGGCAGTGACGCCGCTGTCCGGGCGCCTACCCGGCACCGGCGGCCTCGGCCGTCGTACGGCATGCCCGGCCCTCCGCCTGGCAGCAGCCACCCTTGCCGCTGCGCCGGGCCGACCGGCAGCGGCGGTCGCACGGCTGGCGCGACGCCACCTGCGGTCCGGCGGTACGGGCCCCCGTAGCAGGGCCCGCCGCTTCCGCCGAGCCGCAGGCAGTGACGCCGCTGTCCGGGCGCCTACCCGCCAACGGCGGCACCTCGGCCCTCGCCGTCGTATGGCTTGCCCGGTCCTCCGCCTGCCTGCAGGCACCCTTGCCGCTGTGCCGGGCCGACCGGCAGCGGCGGTCGTACGGCTGGCGTGGCGCCAGCTGCGGTCCGGCGGTACGGGCCCCGGAGCGGGGCCACCGCCTCCGCCGAGCCGCAGGCCAGTCATGCCCGCCCAGCTGCGGGCAGTCGTGCCGCTGGGGCGGCACGGGTGGGCGCAGCGGCACCCGTCAGCGCCGGGCCGCGCGTCCCACCCGTCGGTCACCCCGACTCAGCGGCACCCCGTCAGCGCCAGGCCCGCGACCTACCCGGCCATCACCCCGACATAACCGCACTCACAACCGCAGGCGCCCAAAACCCCCATGCCCGGCGCCCAACACCCCGCTCACGCCCCCGCCGACTCCCACCGCCTCCGCCCCAACAACTCCGCCAACCCCCTCCGCGTAGCAGCCAGCACAACCCGATCCTCCGCCCGCAGGACATACGTGTCCGGCAGATC
>NZ_JAMJFL010000063.1 GCF_023544665.1 Streptomyces sp. YS415 | reverse complement strand
GAACCGGCGCAGGGGTCCCGGGGCCCGGTCAGATCGGCGAGATCTGCCGCGCGGTGCTCACACGCGCCGCAGCACCGCCACAACCTTGCCGAGGATGGTCGCGTCGTCACCGGGGATCGGCTCGTACGCGGAGTTGTGCGGGAGAAGCCAGACGTGGCCGTCCTCGCGCTTGAAGCGCTTCACGGTGGCCTCGCCGTCGAGCATCGCGGCCACGATGTCGCCGTTCTCGGCGACGGGCTGACGGCGGACCGTGACCCAGTCGCCGTCGCAGATCGCGGCCTCGATCATCGAGTCACCGACGACCTTCAGGACGAACAGCTCACCGTCGCCGACCAGCTGCCGCGGGAGAGGGAAGACGTCCTCGACGGATTCCTCCGCGAGGATCGGACCGCCTGCGGCGATCCGGCCGACCAGCGGGACGTACGACGCGGCGGGCTTGCCGGCGGTGTCCGTCGGCTGCACGGAGGCGGCCTGGTCGGAGCCGCGCACCTCGTATGCGCGCGGGCGGTGCGGATCGCGCCGGAGGAAGCCCTTGCGCTCCAGCGCCATCAGCTGGTGTGCGACCGAGGAGGTGCTGGACAGGCCCACGGCCTGGCCGATCTCGCGCATCGACGGCGGGTAGCCGCGCCGCTGCACCGAGTCCCTGATCACCTCGATGACCCGGCGCTGCCGGTCGGTCAGCCCTGAGCTGTCTGCACGGATGCCTGGAGGTCGGCCCGGCAGGGAGCGCTTGTGCCCCTCGGGATTCGCGGCTTCGTTCATCGCATGCACCGGCTCGAGTCGGCCCTGGGAGCGGTCCTGGGCAGTGATGGTGGCACTGTCTGCGGTGGTGGTCACGTCGGCCCCTCTCGATGGTCTCCCTGCTGGACAACGGTAGTAGCTTTCGAAAGGTTGCGCCAAACACACGTTCGAGTGAAAAATCGCGCTTCACCTGACGTGATCATGTGTCTGGGTGTATAGCTGACGCGGCGCCTGGCGGACAAAAGGGTTCATTGCTGTACCCTTCACCGCCGGGGTGACGACCTCGCGGGTTGTTGCCCCAGTCTGCCATCCGGTACCCGGACGGCCGGGACCTGGCCCCCATCTGTGCGGGAGTCCCACGCCGCCTCCCTGTGGCGCTCACGGTATCTCCGCATGCGCCGTATCGGTACGGCTGTGCACGCCCGGGTCGCCGCGGCACTGCGGCCACCGGTGCGGCCCAGTGGGGCCGGTCGCCACAAGCGCGACACGCGTGCACGGCGTGTATGTATGAGCCAATCCCCACATCTAGTGGTTGGATTGCGGCAGCAGCCCAGAAGTTGTGGTCCCCCGGGTCTTCGGACTCCTGGCGATCGCCTATGCTGGGGGCTGCTTCGAGGGGCCCATGAGGCCCAGCGAGGCTATTGAGTCTGCTGTGAGGAGGGTTGGAGTTCATGCACTGCCCCTTCTGCAGGCACCCCGACAGCCGTGTGGTCGACAGTCGTACGACCGACGACGGCACGTCGATCCGCAGGCGCCGCCAGTGCCCTGACTGCTCCCGTCGTTTCACGACCGTGGAGACGTGCTCGCTCATGGTGGTGAAGCGGTCCGGAGTCACCGAGCCGTTCAGCCGTACCAAGGTCATCAACGGCGTGCGCAAGGCGTGCCAGGGGCGACCTGTCACCGAGGACGCACTCGCCCAGCTCGGCCAGCGGGTCGAGGAGGCGGTGCGGGCCACCGGGAGTGCCGAGCTGACCACCCACGACGTGGGGCTGGCCATACTCGGCCCGTTGCAGGAACTGGACCTCGTCGCCTACCTGCGATTTGCCTCCGTGTACCGGGCGTTCGATTCGCTGGAGGACTTCGAGGCCGCGATTGCGGAACTCAGGGAGACACGACGTCCCGGCGCCGACGACGATGACGCGCGCGCGGGGAGCCAGGAAGACGACAGCGGGCCCGGCGGGACGGCTCACGTCCCCGTGCCCGCCAAAGCCGCCGACTGACCGACGGACCGGATCCGGCATTCCAGGACGCCGGGTCCGGCCGTGCGGCGGCGACCGAAGACCTGTTGCGGGCGACAGCGCGAGATGCCCGCAACACCAGACAGAACACCGTGCCTCGGGAACATCGGGGCACTTCGGGGCGTTTTAGCCCGTACCAGGGAGGCGGCATGACAGAGACGGCGAGCGGTCCGGCACGAGGTTCCCGCGCCAAGGGCACCAAGGCGACCAAGGGCCTGCGCATCGAGCGCATCCACACCACCCCCGGCGTGCACCCGTACGACGAGGTCCAGTGGGAGCGCCGTGACGTCGTCATGACCAACTGGCGCGACGGCTCTGTGAACTTCGAACAGCGCGGCGTCGAGTTCCCCGACTTCTGGTCGGTGAACGCGGTCAACATCGTCACCAGCAAGTACTTCCGGGGTGCCGTCGGCACCCCGCAGCGCGAGGTGAGCCTCAGGCAGCTCATCGACCGGATCGTGAAGACGTACCGGAAGGCCGGTGAGGACTACAAGTACTTCGCCTCGCCCGCCGACGCCGAGATCTTCGAGCACGAGCTGGCCTACGCCCTCCTGCACCAGATCTTCAGCTTCAACAGCCCCGTCTGGTTCAACGTCGGCACGCCCCAGCCGCAGCAGGTCTCCGCCTGCTTCATCCTGTCCGTCGACGACTCCATGGAGTCGATCCTCGACTGGTACAAGGAAGAGGGCATGATCTTCAAGGGCGGCTCCGGCGCCGGCCTGAACCTCTCCCGCATCCGCTCCTCCAAGGAGCTGCTGTCCTCCGGCGGCAACGCCTCCGGCCCGGTCTCCTTCATGCGCGGCGCCGACGCCTCGGCCGGCACCATCAAGTCCGGCGGTGCCACCCGCCGCGCCGCCAAGATGGTCATCCTCGACGTCGACCACCCCGACATCGAGGACTTCATCCAGACCAAGGTCAAGGAAGAGGAGAAGATCCGCGCCCTGCGCGACGCGGGCTTCGACATGGACCTGGGCGGCGACGACATCACGTCCGTCCAGTACCAGAACGCCAACAACTCGGTCCGCGTGAACGACGCCTTCATGAAGGCGGTCGAGCAGGGCGGCAAGTTCGGCCTGACCTCGCGAATGACCGGTGAGGTCATCGAGGAGGTCGACGCCAAGTCCCTCTTCCGCAAGATGGCCGAGGCGGCCTGGGCCTGCGCCGACCCGGGCATCCAGTACGACGACACCATCAACCACTGGCACACCTGCCCGGAGTCCGGCCGGATCAACGGCTCGAACCCCTGCAGCGAGTACATGCACCTGGACAACACGTCCTGCAATCTCGCGTCGCTGAACCTGATGAAGTTCCTGAAGGACGACAACAAGGGCACCCAGTCCTTCGACGTCGAGCGCTTCGCCAAGGTCGTCGAGCTCGTCATCACCGCGATGGACATCTCCATCTGCTTCGCGGACTTCCCGACCCAGAAGATCGGCGAGAACACGCGCGCGTTCCGCCAGCTCGGCATCGGCTACGCCAACCTCGGCGCCCTGCTGATGGCGACCGGCCACGCCTACGACTCCGACGGCGGCCGCGCCCTCGCCGGTGCCATCACCTCCCTGATGACCGGCACCTCCTACCGGCGCTCCGCCGAGCTCGCCGCGGTCGTCGGCCCGTACGACGGCTACGCCCGCAACGCGCAGCCGCACCTGCGGGTCATGAAGCAGCACGCCGACGAGAACACCAAGGCCGTCCGCATGGACGACCTGGACACGCCGATCTGGGCCGCCGCCACGGAGGCCTGGCAGGACGTGCTGCGTCTCGGTGAGAAGAACGGTTTCCGTAACTCCCAGGCGTCCGTCATCGCCCCGACCGGCACCATCGGTCTGGCGATGTCCTGCGACACCACCGGCCTCGAGCCCGACCTCGCCCTGGTCAAGTTCAAGAAGCTGGTCGGCGGCGGCTCGATGCAGATCGTCAACGGCACCGTCCCGCAGGCCCTGCGCCGCCTGGGCTACCAGGAGGAGCAGATCGAGGCGATCGTCGCCCACATCGCCGAGCACGGCAATGTGATCGACGCTCCGGGCCTCAAGCACGAGCACTACGAGGTGTTCGACTGCGCCATGGGCGAGCGTTCCATCTCCGCGATGGGTCACGTCCGGATGATGGCCGCGATCCAGCCCTGGATCTCCGGCGCGCTCTCCAAGACGGTCAACCTGCCGGAGACGGCGACCGTCGAGGACGTCGAAGAGGTCTACTTCGAGGCCTGGAAGATGGGCGTCAAGGCGCTCGCCATCTACCGCGACAACTGCAAGGTCGGCCAGCCGCTCTCCGCGAAGACCAAGGACAAGGAGAAGGCCGAGGTCACGGAGAAGGCCGAGGCGACCATCCGCGAGGCGGTCGAGAAGGTCATCGAGTACCGCCCGGTCCGCAAGCGCCTCCCCAAGGGCCGCCCCGGCATCACCACGTCCTTCACGGTCGGTGGCGCCGAGGGCTACATGACGGCCAACTCCTACCCGGACGACGGTCTCGGCGAGGTCTTCCTGAAGATGTCGAAGCAGGGCTCGACCCTCGCGGGCATGATGGACGCCTTCTCCATCGCGGTCTCCGTCGGCCTCCAGTACGGCGTGCCGCTGGAGACGTACGTCTCGAAGTTCACCAACATGCGCTTCGAGCCGGCCGGCATGACGGACGACCCGGACGTGCGGATGGCGCAGTCGATCGTCGACTACATCTTCCGCCGCCTGGCGCTGGACTTCCTGCCCTTCGAGACGCGCTCCGCGCTCGGCATCCACTCCGCCGAGGAGCGTCAGCGCCACCTGGAGACCGGTTCGTACGAGCCGGCCGACGACGAGGTCGATGTCGAGGGCCTGGCCCAGTCGGCGCCGCGTGCCCAGGAGCTGAAGGCCGTTGTCACGCCCAAGGCCGAGGTCGAGGCGGCCAAGCCCGCGGCGCAGGAGGCCCACACCAGCGCCGAGCTGGTGGAGATGCAGCTGGGCATCCAGGCCGACGCCCCGCTCTGCTTCTCCTGCGGTACGAAGATGCAGCGGGCCGGTTCCTGCTACATCTGCGAGGGTTGCGGCTCGACCAGCGGTTGCAGCTGATCACCAGTCCTTGACGAGGAGGGGCGCCGACGGTGTGTCGGCGCCCCTCCTTCGTCATGCACGGGGATCAGGGCTGGTGAGCCTTGCCCATGTTCCGGGTGAAGGTGGCGGGGTCTTCCTCGAAGCCGTGGATACCGGGGTGGAAGTCCCAGGTGCCGTCCTCCTGGCGGGCGAACTCCGCGACCGTGGCCGCCGTAGCGCCGAGGACGCTGCCGAAGTCGTCCGTGGCCAGGTCGTTGTAGCCCTCGCGGATGCGCAGGCCCGGGCTGGTCACGCTGACGAAGGTGCGCCGTGCGGACCGCTGCTGGATGACGACGCCGACCACCACGCGCGCGTAGCGGCTGTCGAGGCGGTCGAGCTCCACCGTCATGACCTCGTCCCAGCCGAACCCCTTGCCGTCGTGGCTGTCGCGGTTGAGATAGATGGTGCCGTCGGGGGACCGGCTGTCGAAGTGCACGACGAACACCGGATCACCGTACGGATCGCTCGCCAGGTAGGCACCCGCGACCAGATCCAGATCGGTCGGCGGCTGCCCCGCCGGACTCGGGTCCCACCTGAGTGAGATCTCGACCTTCCGGATCCCCTTGCTGAGGCCGTTCAACAGACTCCCCTTCCCCGTTCGCCATGCGCCTGCGGCCCGAACTGCCCGACTGACAAGGCCGATTGCCCATCCTGCCACGCGCGCGGGGGCCCTCGCGGGGGAGCACTCGCCGCGAGGGCGGACTGCGCCACGCTCCCTGGCCTTACCATGGCGCGGTGCTGGTCAAGTGGATTCGCTGCACCGTGGTGGACCGCCGCGGGTTCGAGCGCGGGCAGCGAAAGTGGGCGGGGCTTCTGGGGGAGCCGGGGTTTCGGGGGCAGGGCGGTGGTTGGAGCCGGAGCCGGCCGGGGGTGGCGCACATCGTCGCCTTCTGGGAGAGCCGCGCCTTCTACGACTCCTTCATGGCCCGCTCCCACGACCGGCTGGCCACGTCCCAGTCGGGAACGTTCAAGGATGCCCAGGTCAAGCTCTTCGACCACCGGTTCGACGTGAAGACCGGCTTCGAGCCGCGTTTCACCGACGCCGACCTGCTGCGCGTCGCGCACTGCCGGGTCCACGAGGAACGTGCCGAGCACTTCACGCTGATGCAGGAGAAGGTCTGGAACCCGGCGATGGCCGGCTCACCCGGCATGGTCCGCGGGTTGTTCGGCGAGGCACCCGGCCATGAGTTCCTCGTCCTGTCGATGTGGCTGTCCGCCGCCGAGCACGGCAAATACCGGGCCGAACGCATCGAGCGGCTGGCCCTGCGGGCCCAGACCGAGGCGGACGTCGCCGCTCTCACCGGCGACATCGTGCAGCTGGAACCGTCCTGGACGGTGTGATCATCACGGCACAAGCCGGAAGGATCACACCCGGAAATGTGTGACCTACGCCGTATGGAGCCCGTACGAGTGCTCGATCGGCCGTCACCCGATCTAGGGTTTTGGCATGGCACGACCACGGCGCATCGTTCTTGTCCGGCACGGCGAATCAACCGGCAATGTTGATGACACCGTGTACGAACGCGAACCCGACCACGCGCTGGCCCTCACCGAGCAGGGCTGGCGGCAGGCGGAGGAGACGGGCAAACGGCTGCGCGAGGTGTTCGGCCGCGAGCGGGTCAGCGTGTACGTCTCCCCCTACCGCCGTACGCACGAGACGCTGCGCGCCTTCCACCTGGACCCCGAGCTCATACGCGTCCGGGAGGAGCCGCGCCTGCGCGAGCAGGACTGGGGGAACTGGCAGGACAGCGACGACGTCCGCCTGCAGAAGGCCTACCGGGACGCCTACGGGCACTTCTTCTACCGCTTCGCCCAGGGTGAGTCCGGCGCCGATGTGTACGACCGGGTCGGCGGTTTCCTGGAGAGCCTGTACCGCAGCTTCGAGGCCCCCGACCACCCGCCGAACGTACTGCTGGTGACCCATGGCCTCGCCATGCGCCTGTTCTGCATGCGGTGGTTCCACTGGACGGTCGCGGACTTCGAGTCGCTGGCGAATCCGGGGAACGCTGAGATGCGGATGCTCGTTCTGGGGGACGACGGCAAGTACGCGCTTGACCGTCCCTTCGAACGCTGGCGAGATCCGGAACCGTACGGAATCACCGGATAGAGTGGCAGAGCGATGACCGCTGATTCCTCACCCGACGGGCGCCTGGCCCGCGCCCTTGCCAGCCTGCGCGGACTGTCGGTGGGAGACGCGCTGGGCTCCCAGTTCTTCGTCCCCGCCAACTACCCGCTGCTCAAGTGCCGTGAACTGCCGGCCGGCCCCTGGCAATGGACCGACGACACGGAGATGGCCTGCTCCGTCGTCGCGGTCCTCGCCGCCCACCACCGCATCGACCAGGACGCGCTGGCCCGCTCCTTCGCCGAGCACCACGACTTCGACCGCGGCTACGGCCCCGCGACGAACCGCCTGCTGCGGCTGGTCCGCGAGGGCGGCGACTGGCGCGAGCTGTCTTCCGCGCTCTTCAAGGGGCTGGGCTCCTGGGGCAACGGCGCGGCGATGCGGATCGCGCCCCTCGGGGCCTGGTACGCGGACGATCCCGAGCAGGCCACCCACCAGGCGGAGATCTCGGCGTATCCCACGCATCAGCATCGTGAGGCCGTCGTGGGTGCCATGGCCGTCGCGGCGGCAGCGGCGCTGGCCGCCGCCCCGGGCGGTCCGCCTACCGCCGAGGCGCTGCTCGACGGGGTGATCGCGCTGGTTCCGAAGAGCGCGGTCGGGGCCGGGCTGCGCCGGGCGCGCGACATGCTGGACTACGGCGACGCCGCCACCGTCGCCGCCGTGCTGGGCTGCGGTCGACGGACGACGGCCCATGACACCGTGCCCTTCGCGCTCTGGTCGGCCGCGCGCTCCCTCGGTGACTACGAGCAGGCGTTCTGGACCACCGCGCAGGTCGGTGGCGACATGGACACCACGTGCGCCATCGTCGGCGGGGTGCTCGCCGGGGGCAAGGCGGGTACTCCGCCGTCGGAGTGGGTGGAGCGGACCGAGGCGCTGCCCGACTGGGTTCCGGCGGTTTGAGGGAGCCCGCTTCCCCGCCTTCGCGGCAGCTTCAGAACTCTCCGTGAAGCACAGGAACTCTCTGTGACCGCTGGCGCGTTCTTCTGGCATCGGTTGTGCGACGCACGGGCTCGTGTGTGGTCCACGGGTACGTCCGGCCGGAGGCGCGACGGGGATACGGGGGGTGGACATGTACGCAGTGTTGTCGATGCTGCTGCGGTTGCTGGGGCGGGTGCGGATGACCGGGCCGTCGCCCTCGCCGTCGGTCCCCCGGGCGAGGTCCGGCCATCCGCGGTCCCAGGCGGTTCTGGCAGGATCAACCGGCCATCGGACCCGCCGTGCCGGCCAGGGCCTCCAGGTCGCTCTTGCGGACCTTGATCACCAGCCAGGCGGTGGCAAGGGCCAGGACACCCATGGCGGCGGCCGCCACGAAGCCCATGGAGATGCCCTGAGCGAGCACCTCGTGCCCCCAGGGGCCGGGCAGCTGGTGCGTCTCGGCGAACTGCGCCTTCTGCTCCGGCGAGGCTTCAGCCATGAACTGCGGCAGCTGCTTCTCCGCTTCCTCCCTGCTGGCCGAGCCGAACACCGTGGTCAGGATGGACAGACCGAGCGCCCCGCCCACCTGCTGCGTGGTGTTGAGCAGTCCGGAGGCCGCGCCGGCCTCGTGCTGGGCGACCCCGGAGACGGCCGTGATCGTCAGCGTCACGAAGTTCAGTCCCATGCCCAGGCCGAACAGGAGCATCGGTCCCAGCACTCCGCCCACGTAGGAGCTGTCGGCGCTGATCAAGGCCTGCCAGGCAAGTCCGATCACGACGAGCGTCGAGCCGGTGACCATGAAGGGCTTCGGGCCCAGCACCGGCAGGAACCGCTGGGACAGGCCCGCGCCGATGGCGATCACCACGGTCACCGGCAGGAAGGCCAGACCTGCCTCGATCGGGGTGTACCCCAGCACGTTCTGCACGAAGAGCACGATGTAGAAGAACATGCCGAACATCGCCGCAGCCAGGCTCAGCATGATCACGTAGGTGCCGGAGCGGTTGCGGTCGGCGAACATCCGCAGGGGAGTGATCGGCTCCTTGGCCCGCCGCTCGATGAACGCGAAGGCCAGCAGCAGAACCACCGCCGCGACGAAGGAACCGATGGTCAGACTGTCCCGCCAGCCCTCGTCGGCCGCCCGGATGAACCCGTACACGAGGGACGCCATGCCCAGCGTGGAGGTCATCGCGCCCGTGATGTCGAAGCGGCCGGTGTGCCGTTCGGACTCGTTGATGTAGAGCGGGGTGAGGACGGCGATCAGGATGCCGATCGGCACGTTGACGAAGAGCACCCACCGCCAGTCGAGCCATTCGGTGAGCATGCCGCCGGCGAGCAGTCCGATGGCGCCGCCGCCCGCCGAGACCGCGGCGAAGACGCCGAACGCCCGGTTGCGTTCCGGGCCTTCGGGGAACGTCGTGGTGATGAGCGCCAGCGAGGTCGGCGACGCGATGGCGCCGCCCACGCCCTGGAGCACGCGCGCTGCCAGCAACTGCCATGGTTCCTGAGCGAGTCCGCCGAGCAGCGAGGCGAAGGTGAACAGCAGAATGCCGGTCATGAAGACCCGGCGGCGGCCGAGGATGTCACCGGCCCGGCCACCGAGCAGGAGCAGACCGCCGAAGGTCAGCGTGTAGGAGCTGACGACCCAGGTGAGGTCGGTGGTGCTGAACTTGAGGGCGTCTTGAATGTGCGGGAGTGCGATGTTCACAATCGTCGCGTCGAGGACCACCATGAGTTGGCAGGCCGCGATGACGGCGAGTGCGATGCCGGGACGGCCCTGCCTGCGGGCCGCTCCTGGTTGCTGGTTGGACGTCAACTGAGAGGTTGTCACGATGGGTCCCCCACAAAGGCCTTAGTGAACGCTCGCGTTCACTGTCGCGTCAACGGTAGTGAGTCCCCTGTAGTGAACGCAAGCGTTCACTTAGCTTGTCGCCGCGCGGCGTTCCCCCTGTCGCTGCCGCGCGGTCTGGCTGAATCCCCCGCAACACCCGCTCCCTTGTTCGCTGGAGACGCTGATGGTTACCTCGCGCTGGACGGCCGCCCCCGCTCAGGCGGTCTCGATGCGTCGGCGCGGCGCCGTGCTCGAACGCGCGATCCTCGACGCCACGCTGGAACAGCTCAGTACGGTCGGCTGGAACGGCCTGACGATGGAGGGCGTCGCCGCCGGCGCCCAGACGGGCAAGGCGGCGGTCTACCGCCGCTGGCCGTCCAAGGAGGACCTGGTCGCCGACGCGTTGCAGGCCGGGCTGCCGCGGATCGAAGCGGTGCCCGACCTCGGCAGCGTGCGCGACGACCTGCTCGCGCTGTGCCGCATGGCGCGGGACGCCATGTACTCGCGCCCCGGTTTCGCCCTCCGTGCGGTCATTCACGAATGCGACCAGATCCAGGCGGAGCGGTTCCACAGTGTGATCTACGACGGTGTCGTGGAGCCCACCCTCAAGCTGATCCGCGAGGTCATCACCCGTGGAATAGAGCGGGGCGAGGTGCGCTCAGCCGCCGCCAACGGATGCGTCTTCGACGCGATCCCGGCCATGATGATGTACCGCTCCAAGATGCGCGGAAGTGAATGGGACGATGCTGAACTGGCGGAGCTGATCGATCAGCTGATGATGCCGGCCCTCCGGCCGAGCGGGGATTGAGCGAGGGCTGAGCCGCTGGGAAGGGGCGCCTGGAGCAGTCAGGGGAAACCGGGGTACCGCCGGGTGATCCGGGCGGCGTACGCTAAGGGCGCCATGCCGTACGAACCACCTACTCACACCGTCGAGCGCTCACTCCGCGCCACGACCGGAGCGAAGATCATTGCCGGTGTCGACGAGGTGGGGCGCGGCGCCTGGGCCGGCCCCGTCACCGTCTGCGCGGCGATCACCGGACTGCGCCGGCCCCCCGACGGGCTCACCGACTCCAAGCTCCTCACGCTCAAGCGACGCACCGAGCTGGCCGTGGTGCTGCGGACGTGGGTGACGTCGTACGCCCTGGGGCACGCCTCGCCGGAGGAGATCGACGATCTCGGGATGACGGCCGCGCTGCGGCTGGCCGCGGTGCGCGCCCTGGAGGCGCTGCCGGTCCGTCCCGACGCGGTGATCCTCGACGGCAAGCACAACTACCTCGGGGACCCCTGGAAGGTCCGCACGGTGATCAAGGGTGACCAGTCCTGTGTGGCGGTCGCGGCGGCTTCGGTGATCGCCAAGGTTCAGCGCGACAAAATGATGGCCGAACTGGGTATCGACCATGCAGACTTCGGTTTTGCGGACAATGCCGGGTATCCGTCGCCCGTGCACAAGGCCGCACTGGAGGAGCGGGGACCCACCCCGCACCACCGCTTGTCGTGGGCGTATCTTGATGCGCTGCCCCAGTGGCAGCACCTCAAGAAGGTCCGCAGGTGGGCGGAGCGGAGTGTTCCGGAAATCGAGGGTCAGCTCGGCTTCGATTTCTGACCTCCCTGTTCGCACTCATGTGCCACCCGTTCACGTGAGCCGCACCAACGTTTGATAAATAACAGCCCATGCCTCTCATTCCCGAGGAGCCTCAGATTCACGAGAGTGCCCAGGGTCCCCGCGCCACACCGGCCAGTGGCCGCACCGCGCCGACCCCACGCCCCGTACCCGGTCCGCGTCCCGCGGCTCCGTCGCGTCCCGGCCGTCCCGGGCCCCCGCGGCCCACGGCGCCGGCGCAACGCACCCCCCGTGACCTGCCCGCGGCCAAGCCAGGACCGGCCGGTCCGGCTGCCCCCGTCCCCGCACCGGCTGCGG
Organism: Streptomyces sp. YS415; assembly: GCF_023544665.1. GTDB lineage: Bacteria > Actinomycetota > Actinomycetes > Streptomycetales > Streptomycetaceae > Streptomyces. The sequence continues at coordinate 6,104 of NZ_JAMJFL010000063.1, read as the reverse complement.
CGACTCCGCAGATCCAGCTGATCCCGGCCTCGGCCCAGGGCGCGCTGGACGCTGCCGAGGAAGCCGTCGACCTGCTGCTGGAGTCGGGCCGTGCCCCAGGTGACGTCCTGGTGATCACCACCGGCGAGCAGCACCCGTGGGCCGCCCACGAGCTGTCCTTCGGCGAAACCTCCTACTGGGCCCAGCACGACGCGGGCGACGACGTCTTCTACACGGACGCCGCCGCCGCGGGCCGTGCGGCCTCGCGCCCCGTCGTCGTGGTCGCCGTCAATGGCGGATCCGACACCGCTGCCGCCACTGCCCTGCCGCTGGCCCTCGGCCGGGCCGGCGCCCTGCTGATCGTCTGCGGCGACCCGCAGCAGATCAACTCGGTGCTGGGCGCGGGCGTCTGACCCGCCTCCGGTCCTCCGGAGGCGGGTCCGCCGGGGTTGCCGCCGCGGAGGCGCGGCGGTTGTCGGCACGGTGCGGACTTCGGCGTGCGCGTGTGAGGGCTCGCTCGGTGCCAGTCGTCGCCTCGGGTCTTCCGGGTAGGCGTGTCGTGCGGGGACCTTGGAGTCCGGCGTCCTGGGGGCGTGTGAGGGCGTAGGCGGCCTAAGGGTCTGTGAGGCCCGCTGCAGGTGGAGCGCCTGCGAGGGCCGCTGCCGGCGGAGGACTGCGTGTGTGGGCCGCTGCCGGCGCAGGACTGCGTGGGCCGCTGCCGGCAGAGGATCTGCGAGAGGTGCTGCCGACGGAGTGCCTGCGAGAGTCGCTGCCGGCGGAGGAACGTTCCGTCGTCGGGGTGGCTCAGCGGGCCGCCGCGCGGCGCAGCAGTTCCGAGGCGCCGCCGCCGGTGCGGGGGAGCGGGGGCGGTGACTCGGAGGTGGCGAACGGCTCCGGTATGGAGTCGACGCTGGGGCGACGGCCGCCGCGCCCTTCGCCGAGGACCTGCCAGCCGTCGCGGGTCAGTGTGATGTACGCGCCGCAGCGCAGGCCGTGCAGGGTGCAGGCATCCCGCAGGCCCCACATCCACGCTCCGTCCTCCGGCGTCCAACGCGCGTCGCCGTCACGGCAGTAGAGCAGCACGGCGGTGCGCACGGGAGTGCGGCGGCGCAGGTCGTGCGGGATGACCCGGCGTAGCTGGTCGAGCAGGACGTTGCGGAACAGCCAGCCGTCGGCCGGGGCCGGCCGGCGGGTGAACGAGGCGCTGGCCCGCAGCCGCTCGTCCGGGTCCAGGACGGCCACGATCGCCGTCGCGGGCCGGGGGTGGTGCCGGGAGTGCAGGCCGCTGACGACCTCGCGGGGATCGCGCAGCAGGGGGATTCCGGCGGCGGCCCACTCCGCCGGCTCCAGCACGCGGCCCAGCGGGGCGGCGGACGGATCGTTGGAGGTCGACGTGGATGCCGCGGGGGACGGAGCGAATCCGAAGGTCACGGTCCTCCCTTCGGCTACGCGCCCACACTGCGGGCGGGGTGGAATCGGGGGAGCGCGCACCGCGACGGAGCCCTGCCGGACCACGGGCGAGCCGTGCGGGGAGCGGACTTCAATTCTTCCTGTCGAACTGGGTTGCGGCAACGAGCAATTGGGGCGGCCGACCGATATGGGACGGCGTGCGTCTTATATCCCTACCCATTGCGTCACCTGGTGACGCGTGGGGTGCGGCGCTCTTTGGAGGTGAGGGGGCGCGGGGCGGCGGAACGGCCGGGTCCGCGCGCCGTGCGACGGCACGGGCGTGCTGGTCACGAGCCTGGGGCGACGCGACGGCCGTGGCCACCGAGCGGTGATCCTGCGGCACGCGCGCGGGGCGGTGCGGGCGACCGGGCCGCGGCTGCGGTGGCTGACTGTCAGTGCCATCGGGTTGCATGGGGGTATGGACGAACTGGAACTCCGCGCCGAAGCCGATGCCATCCTCGGTCAGCTGGTCGGCGACCCGGACAGAGCGGCCCGCCTGCGGGAGGACCAGTGGCAGGCAGTCGCCGCCCTGGTGCGCGAGCACCGGCGCGCCCTGGTGGTGCAGCGCACCGGCTGGGGCAAGTCGGCGGTCTACTTCGTCGCCACCGCCCTGCTGCGCAAGCGCGGCGCGGGTCCCACGGTGATCGTCTCGCCGCTGCTGGCGCTGATGCGCAACCAGGTCGAGGCGGCGGGGCGGGCCGGCATCCGCGCGCGCACGATCAACTCGGCCAACCCGGAGGAGTGGGACAACATCCAGGAGGAAGTCGAACGCGGCGAGACCGACGTGCTCCTGGTGAGCCCGGAGCGCCTCAACTCCGTCGACTTCCGCGACCAGATGCTGCCCAAGCTGGCGGCCACGACCGGTCTGCTGGTCGTCGACGAGGCGCACTGCATCTCCGACTGGGGACACGACTTCCGCCCGGACTACCGCAGGCTCCGGGCGATGCTCGCCGAGCTCGCCCCCGGCGTCCCCGTGCTCGCCACCACCGCGACGGCCAACGCGCGCGTGACGGCCGACGTCGCCGAACAGCTGGGGACCGGCGCCGGCGAGGCCCTGGTGCTGCGCGGCCCGCTGGAGCGGGAAAGTCTGCGCCTGGGCGTGGTCCAACTGCCCGACGCCGCCCACCGGCTGGGCTGGCTGGCCGAGCACCTGGACGATCTGTCCGGGTCCGGGATCATCTACGCCCTCACCGTGGCCGCGGCCGAGGAGGCCACCGCCTTCCTGCGGCAGCGTGGCTTCGCCGTCGCCTCCTACACGGGGCGCACGGAGAACGCGGACCGGCTCCAGGCCGAGGAGGACCTGCTGGCGAACCGGGTGAAGGCGCTGGTGGCGACCTCGGCGCTCGGCATGGGCTTCGACAAGCCCGACCTGGGCTTCGTGGTGCACCTCGGCTCCCCGTCCTCGCCCATCGCCTACTACCAGCAGGTCGGACGGGCGGGCCGAGGAGTCGCCCACGCCGACGTCCTGCTGCTGCCGGGCAAGGAGGACGAGGCCATCTGGCGCTACTTCGCCGACACCGCCTTCCCGCCCGAGACCCAGGTCCGCCAGACCCTCTCGGCCCTCGCCGGCGCCGGGCGCCCCCTGTCCGTACCCGCACTGGAGGCGGCCGTGGACCTACGGCGCAGCCGCCTGGAGACCATGCTGAAGGTGCTGGACGTCGACGGCGCGGTGAAGCGGGTCAAGGGCGGCTGGATCGCCACCGGAGCCGACTGGGTGTACGACACCGAGCGCTACGCCCGGGTCGCGCACCAGCGGGCAGTCGAACAGCAGGCCATGCGCGAGTACGCGAGCACGACCGGCTGCCGGATGGAGTTCCTGCGGCGCCAGCTGGACGACGAGGGCGCGACCGCGTGCGGCCGCTGCGACAACTGCGCGGGGCCCTGGGCCGATCCCACGGTCACGGCGGAGGCGCTGACGGGGGCGGTCAAGGAACTGGACCGCCCCGGGGTGGAGGTCGAACCGCGCCGGATGTGGCCCACGGGGATGCCCGCCTTGGGCATCGAGCTCAAGGGCCGTATCCCCGCTGGAGAACAGTGCTCCACCGGACGCGCCCTGGGCCGCCTCTCGGACATCGGCTGGGGCAACCGCCTGCGGCCACTGCTGGCCGAGAACGCGCAGGACGGCCCGGTCCCCGACGACGTCCTGCGTGCGGCGGTGTCCGTGCTCGCCGACTGGGCGCGGTCTCCGGGCGGTTGGGCGTCGGGCACGGCGGACGCCCCGGCCCGTCCGGTGGGAATCGTCGCGGTGCCGTCCCTGACCCGCCCGCAATTGGTGGGCACGCTGGCCCAGGGCATCGCCGACATCGGGCGGCTGCCGTTCCTCGGCGCGCTGACCTATACGGGGCCGGGTGGCACGCATGCGGTGCGGCGCAGCAACTCCGCGCAACGGCTGAGGGCACTGTCCGGCGCGTTCAGCGTGTCCGGAGAGCTGGCGGAGGCGTTGGCCAGCTCTCCTGGGCCCGTGCTGCTCGTGGACGACTACACGGACTCCGGCTGGACTCTGGCGGTCGCGGCCCGTCTGCTGCGGCGGGCGGGGAGCGGGGAGGTTCTTCCGCTGGTGCTGGCCGCGGCGGGCTGAGGTCGCGTCGGCCGGTCCCGATGCAATTGCCATGAACCTGCTCGGAGTTATCCACAGGCTCAAGCGGAGATTCGCAATCCGCGAGATCGTCAGGGCATGACGAATCACGGCGAAAACGCTGGAAACGCTGGAAACTCTGAGAACGCCGACATCGTGGGGCACGAGACTCGCCCCACCGAACAACTCGACTGCACCGCTTACGAAAACCACGGTGGCGACCGGCAGGTCACCCTGCGCACCCCCGCCGAGCTGGCCGACGCCCTGCCGTACCTGCTCGGATACCGGCCCGAGGACAGCATCGTGCTGGTCGCCCTGCAGGACCGCGACGGCCGCGGCCGCTTCGGCGGGCGAGCCCGGCTCGGCATCCCCACCAACCCGGACGACTGGCCCTCCGCAGCACGACAGTTGGCCCAGGGACTCGTCACCGGCAGCGAACGCCGGGGTGCCCGGCCCGAGCAGATGGTGGCCTACGTCTGCAAGGAGCCGGAACCGGGCGAGACCGGCCGACAGGTCATGGAGCGTCTACGGCCGCTGGCCCAGAAGCTGCGCACCGAGTGCGGCCACCTCGACGTACCCGTGATCGAGGCCCTCTGCATCTCCGAGGGCCGCTGGTGGTCCTACTGCTGCGGGAACGAGGTCTGCTGCCCCTCCGGCGGCACCCCGATGGGTCTGCCCGGCACCTCGGTGCTGGCCGCGGCCGCCACCTACGCCGGACTCCAGGTCCGCGGCACCCTGCGTGAACTGCGGGCCCGGCTGTTCCCCTGGGAGGCTCCGGCCGCCGTCCTGGAACAGGAGATCGCCCTGGACACCGCCGGCATGGCACTGGTCCCCAGGATCCTCGACGAGTCGAGCCGCGGGGACGTCGCCGAGGAGACCCTGACACTGGCCGGGCGGATCATGGAACGCCTCGCCGAGGCACCCCCCGTCTCCGGCACCCTCACCGCGGACCTCCGCGACGACCAACTGCTCACCCATGACGAAGCGGCCCAGCTCATCCTCGGCCTCCAGGACCGCACCACGCGCGATCGTGCCGCCGAGTGGATGGAGGGCGACGAAGCGCCCCTCGCCCTGCGCCTGTGGCGAGCACTGGCCCGCCGCTGCGTCGGCCCCTACGGCGAGCACGCCGCGGCACCGCTCACCCTCACCGGCTGGGTCGCCTGGTCCACCGGCGACGAGCTGGAGGCCCGCGAGGCCCTCGCCATGGCCCTTGGCGCCGACCCCGACTACCTCTTCGCCCGCCTCCTGCACCAGGCCTGCAACGAGGGACTCGACCCGGAGTCCATCCGCCGCTGTCTGCGCGCGGCACGCACCGACGGACGCACCGACGGATCCCCCGAGCCGACCCCCGCCGAGCCGACCCGCAAACACCGTGCTCGAGCTGCTGCCTCGGCCGCTGGGCGCTCCTCGGGACCCGCAGGCAGGGCCGGCCGCCGCCCCGGGAACAGGGTGCCGGGTCCTCGCACCCCGGTCAGCGGCACGCATCCCGGCCCGGGCCGAAAGCCCCGCACCACACGAGCCCAGGGGAAGCGACGCGACGCGAGCACGGAGACGGAGGGGGAGTCGTGATCAGGAGGGACGTGGACGCGAGGGCTCCTGAGACGGACGGGGAGTCGTACTCAAACGCGACGCGCACACTAGGGCCGACTCGGAAGCCATGACTGCGAGCGACGTGGACGCCGGGACCGAGGAAAAGCCGTGACCAAGAGCCACACCCACCCCAGCCACCCCCATTCGGCCGCCCGAGCGTGACTCCCAGGAGCGTCCCCCCGTTCACCTGAGTGGCGGAACACCCCCACCCGCCGTGCCGCCGACCTGCCCGGGTACCCCCGGATCCCCCTCCCGGCGCCGAAGACCCGAGGCCCACAGAGCGCAGAGGAAGCCGCCCCATGCACCAGCCGACTCCGCCCTCCACCGCCGACCACAGCCGCCCACCCGCAGCCCGTCCACCGGTAGCTCGCCCGCCCGAACCCCCCTCCGGCCCGGGCCACCACACACCACTGCCCGACCCCGCCGCCGCGCCCGGAGGCGGCCCCCGACAGCCGGTCGGCCCGCCCCAGGGCGGCCCCACACAACCGGCCGCCGCACCCGAGAGCGGCCC
>NZ_JAMJFL010000062.1 GCF_023544665.1 Streptomyces sp. YS415 | reverse complement strand
GGTCTCATCCACAGCCTCCGCAAGATCGACCTCACCGTCACCCCCGGCGAAACGATCGCCCTCATGGGCCGCAACGGCGCCGGAAAGTCCACCCTGCTCAACGCACTCGTAGGCCTGGTGCACCCCACCTCCGGCGAGGTCCGCGTCGGCGGCGTCACCCCCCACCGCACCGCACCCCCCGACCTGATCCGCCACGTGGGCCTCGTACCCCAGGAACCCCTCGACCTCCTCTACGCCGACACCGTCGCCGCCGAATGCGCCGCGGCCGACGCCGACGCGGCCGCCACCCCCGGCACCTGCCGCGCCCTGGTGACCGAGCTGCTCCCCGGCGTGAGCGACGAGACCCACCCCCGGGACCTCTCCGAGGGCCAGCGCCTGGCGCTCGCCCTCGCCGTCGTCCTGACCGCCCGCCCGCCCCTGCTCCTGCTCGACGAGCCGACCCGGGGCCTGGACTACGCGGCGAAGGCCCGCCTGGTCGCCGTCCTGCGCGGGCTCGCGGCCGAGGGCCACGCGATCATCCTGGCCACGCACGACGTGGAGCTGGCCGCCGAGCTGGCCCACCGGGTGCTGCTGCTGGCGGAGGGAGAGGTGATCGCCGACGGTCCGACGGCGGAGGTGGTGGTGTCGTCGCCCTCCTTCGCCCCGCAGGTCACCAAGATCCTGGCCCCGCAGCAGTGGCTCACGGTCGCCCAGGTCGAGCAGGCCCTCGCATGACCCCGAAGACCACCCCACCGCACACCCCCCAGGCCCGCCCCATCCGCCTGGGCCCCCGCTCGATCGCCGCCCTCACCCTGGTCAGCGCGGTCGGCCTGGCCGCCATCGGCTGGCCCCTCTTCGCGCCGCCCGGCTCCCAGACGAGCGCCCACGCCGAGGACGCCCCGTGGCTGTTCGCGGGACTGCTGATCCTCCTGGTCGCGGTCGTCGCGGCGACGATCTCCGAGTCCGGCCTGGGCCCGAAGGCGGTGGCGATGCTGGGCGTCCTCGCCGCGACCGGGGCAGCCCTGCGCCCGATCGGCGCGGGGACGGCCGGCCTGGAGCCGATGTTCTTCCTGATGCTGCTCAGCGGGCGGGTCCTCGGTCCCGGCTTCGGTTTCGTCCTCGGCTCGCTGAGCATGTTCGCGTCCGCGCTGCTCACCGGCGGGGTGGGGCCGTGGATGCCGTTCCAGATGCTGGCGATGGGCTGGTTCACGATGGGGGCGGGCCTGCTCCCGGGCCCTGACCGGATCCGCGGCCGTGCGGAACTCGTGCTGATCGCCGCGTACGGCTTCCTCGCCGCCTTCGCCTACGGCGCGATGACGAACCTCGCGGGCTGGCCCTTCCTGAAGGAACAGGCCTCGAACATCGCCTTCGACCCGGACGCGGGCATCACCGCCAACCTGGCCCGGTTCGTCGTGTACTGCCTGGCCACCTCCCTCGGCTGGGACCTGGGCCGGGCCCTGGTGACGGTCGTGCTGACCCTGACCCTCGGCCCGGCGATCCTCAAGGCGCTGCGCCGGGCCACCCGCAGGGCGGCTTTCGAGGCGCCGGTCACATTCGACGGACCCGGGGCGTAAGCCTCCGGACGCACACGGTCAGCGCCGCGGTGAACCACCCCACATGACCCACATCACCTACGACCCGGCCTAGTGGACAATTCGGACGCCATGCCCACACCAAAAGGGCCTCTGACCAGCCCATTGAGAGCCACGTCACAAGAGAACCATGTACCCCACATACGGCCACAACTAGCAAATACGGGCATTGCGGACCCCCCGCCCGGCCTGTTTCTCTGGATGACGTCGCACGGCGCCGACAAGCCCACGGGCCTCGGCGCCGACGCATGTACCCGCCCCGCACAGCGTGGTCACGGCATGCAGCGGCCACACCGTCCCCGACGAAAGGTCACCGCCTTGTCCGCCGCTTCCTTCCTCCGCACCGTCGCCACCCCGAAGAAGGCCCTCGCCGGTACCGCCCTGGCCGCAGCCGCCGCCGGTGCGATCTTCACCGCGGCGCCCGCGCAGGCCGCCGTGTCCGAGGCCTCCTCGGCGCAGGCGACCGCCAAGAAGATGATCGGCAACTCGGCCCAGTACCAGTGCTTCTCCAACATCGTCGAGCACGAGAGCGGCTGGGACGCGAACGCCACCAACGCCTCGTCCGGCGCGTACGGCCTCGTCCAGGCCCTGCCCGGCTCGAAGATGGCCTCTGCCGGCTCCGACTGGAAGACCAACCCCGCCACCCAGATCGAGTGGGGCGTCGACTACATGAAGGACCGCTACGGCAGCGCCTGCGGCGCCTGGAACTTCTGGCAGGCCAACGGCTGGTACTAAGCCGAGCCGCCCCCCGACGCAGAGAAACCGCACCCGTGCCCGCACGGGTGCGGTTTTTCCGTTGCGTCCATGCCCTCGCGTCCTAGAACATCCGTCCGGTGAACCTGGACGTGCGCCCGTACCACCTCACCTGGGCCGAGGTCGACCCCGCCACGCACCCCTTCGACCCTGCCGATGCCCTCGCGGACATCAGGGCGCTGGCGCCCGCCGCTCAGGTGCCCGTGCGGCCCGAGTGGAAGCGGCTCGCCGATCCGGACGCGGCCTACGCGCAGTTCCGGGAACTCTGCGACTGGGCCCACACCGTGGGCTGGGAGTGGGCCGACGTCATGACCGGGGCGCTGGTCGAGCGGTACGGGATCTGGGCCACCGGATGGCGCTGGTCGCACGACGAGGGGGACCTCGGGGGCGGCCCCGTCGGCGCCTGGTGCTGCACCCGGCACTCGATGACCACCCCGGACGAAACCCTGGAGCGCGTCGCCGCAGGACTGTGCGAGTGGCGGGACTGGCTGGAGTTCCTGGGCCGGTTCTTCGACCGGTACCCCCTCTCCGGACTCCCCGCGGACGACCGCCGCGACGTCTGGGACCGGGCAACCCACCAGCTGATCCTGCACGTCCTGGACCGCACCGGCGCCGGGGACGCCTGGTACGCGCACTGCCGACAGGTCCTGACCTGGTTCCTCACCTGCCACGACGTCGACCCGACCACTGCCCGTACCCTCGTCGAGGAAGCGATCGGCGGCCGGTTCGGGAGCTGGACCGCCCCGGCCGGCACCGTCGTCACCGACGTGGCAGAGCAGCTCGCCGCCTCCCTTGAGCCGGACACCGAGCCCCCGGCCGACCCCGCCGGCTACACGTACACCTCCGCCCGCCTCCACACCTACCTCGACGAATGACCCCCACCCCCGACCACCTCCGCACCTGGCTCGACCTCCGCGCCCACATCCCCTGGCACCGGGCCCGCCCGATCCCGCTCCCCGCCCCCGTCCCCCTCCGCGACGGCGCCGCGCACGACATCCGCACCCACGACCACGCCCGCGACCCCCGACGCGCCGCACGCCTCCTCGCCGCCCTCGCCCGCACCCGCGCCGACGCCGCCGCCGGGGCCCCGCTCACCTTCGCTCTGCTCAGCACCTGGCAGCGCGAAGTCCTCGCCGTCCCCGACGCCCCCTTCCGCCACCACCCCGCCTACGCCAAGTCCGGCCGCGAGCGCTACGGCATCACCCCCGACCTGCCCGCCCGCTTCGACGCCTGTCTGCACCAAGCCGACACCGACTCCGACACCCTCCCCCTCACCGCCCGAGCCGCCCGCGCCTACCTCGACGTCTGCTTCTTCCACCCCTTCGCCGACGGCAACGCCCGCTCCGCCTTCCTCACCCTCACCTTCGTCCTGGCCCGCGCCGGCGTCACCCTCGACCAGGTCGGCCCCGTACGCCGCATCCAGCGCCGCGCCGACGACCCCGAGGGCGCGCTCGCCCTCGCCGACCTGCTCGCCCTCCTGGTCACCCGCACTCGAACCACACCGTCTTCCCACCCCCCTCCCGCCGATCGACCCCCCACTTCTCCGCCACCGCACTGAGCAGCACCAGCCCCCGCCCACCCTCCGAGTCCAACGACAACCGCCGCTCCACACACGGGACTTCGGCGCACCCGTCCGCCACCTCCACCCGCACCCCGGCCTCCCGCCGCAGCAACAGCAGCCGGCACCTCCGGTCCGGGACATGGCGTACGACATTGGCGACCAGCTCGGTCACGCCCAGCGCGACGGCGTCGTACAGCTCCGGCAACTCCCAGTCGGCCAGCAGCGAGCGGACGATCCGGCGAATGTGCCGCGCCGAGTGCTCACCGACCGTGAGGTGCATGGCGTACCCAGGGGGAATGTGTTCGTTCACGGTACGAGCCTGACCTCGCACAACTACTCTGGGCTACAGGCCGAACACAACATGCTCTGGAGTGGGGGCACTTCGTGACGCACGTCAACGTTCTGGATCCGGGGGCCTCGCCCCTCGACTACTACGGCTTCGAGCTCCGCCGGTACCGCGAGGCCGCCGGTCTCACCCAGCGCCAGTTGGGCGAGATCCTCAACTACACCGGGTCGCTTGTCGGTCAGATCGAGACAGCACGCAAACTCCCCACGCTGGAGTTCAGCCAACGCGCCGACGCGGCCCTCAACACGGGCGGGTTACTGTCCCGCCTCGTCGCGCTGGTGATGCGGAGTCAACTTCCAGCGTGGTTTCAGCAGGTCGCCGAGCTCGAAGTACGGGCCATGGAGATCGGCACCTTCCAGACGCACATGGTGCACGGTCTCCTCCAGACCGAGGAGTACGTCCGCGCGGTTCTCGGCGTGCTCGACGAGACCAACCTCGACGACCGCACCGCCGTCCGACTGGCCCGGCAGTGCATCTTCGACAAGGAGGAGCCGCCGGTCTTCTGGATGATCCTCAGCGAGGCGGCACTGCACCAGGAAGTCGGCGGACCGCAGGTCATGCGGAACCAACTCGCCCACCTGCTGTCCTTCGAGAGCAATCCCCGGATCAATGTCCAGGTGCTGCCGTTCGCGGCGGGCGCGCACGCGGGGCTGCAAGGCTCGTTCACCGTCTTCCGATTCACCGGCGATCCGACCATCGTCTACACCGAGGGCTACGGCAGTGGGCATCCGACCGCCAACCCGGACACCGTCAAGGACTGCTCGCTCCGTTACGATCATCTGCAAGCCGCCGCTCTCTCCCTCAAGGACTCGGCGGAGCTGATCCGACGCGTGATGGAGGACCGCTATGGAGAGCAACTGGCGTAAGTCGACGTACAGCGGCGACCAGGGCGGCGAGTGCGTCGAGGTCGCCGAAGGAACCACCGCCGTCGCCATCCGCGACTCCAAGACCCCGGCGGGACCGATCCTCACCATCGACCCCGCCACCTTCACCACCTTCGTGAACTGGACGTCGACTACAGCCGCTGAATGATCGTGCCGGTGGCCAAGCCACCCCCGGCGCACATCGTCACCAGCGCGAACTCCTTGTCCGTGCGCTCCAGTTCATGAAGAGCCGAGGTGATCAGCCGCGCCCCCGTGGCACCCACCGGATGCCCGAGCGCGATCCCACCGCCGTTCACGTTGACCTTCTCCAGGTCCTGCTCGAAGACCTGGGCCCAGCTCAGCACCACCGACGCGAAGGCCTCGTTGATCTCGACGAGGTCGATGTCCCGCAAGGACATCCCCGCCTTGCCCAGCACCGCCTTCGTCGCATCGATGGGACCGTCGAGGTGGAAGTGCGGGTCGGCCCCGACCAGCGCCTGTGCCACGATCCGGGCGCGCGGCCGCAGCTTCAGCGCCCGCGCCATCCGCTTGGACGCCCACATGATCGCCGCCGCGCCGTCGCTGATCTGGGAGGAGTTGCCCGCCGTGTGCACCGCGGTGGGCATGACCGGCTTCAGGCGGGCCAGCGCCTCCATGGACGTGTCGCGCAGCCCCTCGTCGCGGTCCACGAGCCGCCACATGCCCTGCCCCGCCTGCTGTTCGTCCTCGGTCGTCGGCACCTGCACCGCGAACGTCTCCCGCTTGAACCGCTCCTCCCCCCACGCCACGGCGGCCCGCTCCTGCGAGAGCAGGCCCAGCGAGTCGACGTCCGCGCGCGTCAGCCCCCGATGCCGCGCGATCCGTTCCGCCGCCTCGAACTGGTTGGGGAGGTCCACGTTCCACTCGTCCGGGAACGGCTTGCCGGGACCGTGCTTGGACCCCGACCCCAGCGGCACCCGGGACATCGCCTCGACGCCGCAGGAGATGCCGACGTCGATGACCCCGGCCGCGATCATGTTCGCGGTCATGTGCGAGGCCTGCTGGGAGGACCCGCACTGGCAGTCGACGGTGGTCGCGGCGGTCTCGTAGGGCAGGCCCATGGTGAGCCAGGCCGTGCGCGCGGGGTTCATGGACTGCTCGCCGGCGTGGGTGACCGTACCGCCGACGATCTGCTCGACGCAGTCGGCGGGGATGCCGGTGCGGCCGAGGAGTTCGCGGTAGGTCTCGCCCAGCAGGTAGGCGGGGTGCAGATTGGCGAGCGCGCCACCGCGCTTGCCGATGGGGGTGCGGACGGCTTCGACGATCACGGGTTCGGCGGCCATGGGGGGTGGTCCTCTCATCCGGAACCAGCACAACCAGATCCACGACTAGTACGTGTTCTAGTTCTGTGTGCAGTCTGCTGACGCGACGCCCGACACCGCAAGGGTCTTGCAGTCTTCGGGGCCCGCCGTTACGTTGCGCGACAACTGATGGTCCGTCAGACAGCTGCCCCGAGTTGGCCAATGGCTGGAGCCGCCATGCCCTGTCCAGCGCTTCCCGACGGGTTCGACTTCACCGACCCCGACCTCCTCCGACACCGCGTCCCGTTCCCGGAGTACGCCGAGCTGCGCCGGGCCGAGCCGGTGCGCTGGATCCCGCAGCCGGGCAATCTCGCCGGCTTCCAGGACGAGGGGTACTGGGCCGTCACCCGGCACGCGGACGTCAAGTACGTCTCCACGCACCCGGAGCTCTTCTCCTCCTGGGTCAACACCGCGATCATCCGGTTCAACGAGCACATCGAGCGCGACGCGATCGACGCCCAGCGGCTGATCCTGCTGAACATGGACCCGCCCGAGCACACCCGGGTCCGGGGGATCGTGCAGCGGGTGTTCACCCCGCGCGCGATACGGGCGCTGGAGCAGCGCCTGCGCGACCGGGCGCACCGAATCGTCGAGGAGGCCCGTGCCCACCCCGGCCCGTTCGACTTCGTCACCCAGGTCGCCTGCGAACTGCCCCTCCAGGCCATCGCCGAGCTGATCGGCATCCCGCAGGACGACCGGGCCAAGATCTTCGACTGGTCCAACAAGATGATCTCGTACGACGATCCGGAGTACGCGATCACCGAGGCGGTCGGCCAGGAGTCGGCCACCGAGCTGATCGCCTACGCGATGAACATGGCCGCCGACCGCAAGCAGTGCCCGGCGAAGGACATCGTGACCACGCTGGTGACGGCGGCGGACGAGGGCAGCCTGGGCTCGGACGAGTTCGGCTTCTTCGTGCTGATGCTGGCCGTGGCGGGCAACGAGACCACCCGCAACGCCATCACCCACGGCATGCACGCCTTCCTTACCCACCCCGAGCAGTGGGAGCTGTACTGCAGGGAGCGCCCGCAGACGGCGGCCGAGGAGATCGTCCGCTGGGCCACCCCGGTCAACTCCTTCCAGCGCACCGCCACGCAGGACACGGAACTGGGCGGCAAGCCGATCAGGAAGGGCGACCGGCTGGGCCTCTTCTACGCCGCCGCCAACCACGACCCCGACGTCTTCGAGAACCCGGACACCTTCGACGTCACCCGCGACCCGAACCCGCACCTCGGCTTCGGCGGCGGAGGCCCGCACTACTGCCTCGGCAAGTCCCTGGCGGTCCTGGAGATCGACCTCATCTTCAACGCCGTCGCCGACGCGATGCCCGGCCTGCGCCTGGCGGGCGACCCGGACCGGCTGCGCTCGGCCTGGATCAACGGCGTGAAGCACCTCCGGGTCAGCCTGGACTGACAGACCCGGGGGAGGCAGGAGCACCCATCCCCCGCCTCGCCCCTGCCTCCCCCGCGCCCCGCACGGTACAAACTCCGCCACGCCGCACCCGATGAACGAAACCGCCCCTCACGGCGTCTTCGATCGTGATGCACCCGCCGGCAGAGCTCGCCACCCGCCCCGGCACCCGCACGGCCCCCCTCCGGAATCACCCCCTCCGAATCCCCCTGCTCGCCACCCTCCCGCTGCTGCCCCTCTACGCCCTGTGGTGGTCCTTCCTCGCCACCGGCGGCGGCGACCTCGCGGCCCAGCTGGCCTGGGCCGACTTCGCCTCCCGGCACGGCGGCTCGGCCTACAACCTGTTCTGGTACGGCGGTATGCACACCGCCAACTACAGCCTGATCTCCCCGTACTTGATGGCGGCCCTCGGCGTGCGCACGGTCACCGTCGTCTCCGGGCTCGCCGCGTCCTGGCTGGCGGCCGTCCTCATCACCCGCGCCGGCGTCCGGCGCCCCCTCGGCCCGGCGCTGCTCGCCTCGCTCGCCCTGTGGTGCAACGTGGCCTCGGGCCGCACGACCTTCGCCCTCGGCGTCGCGTTCGGCCTCGCCGCCTGCCTCCTGCTCACCCGTGAGCGCCGGATCACCCTGGCGGTGGCGTACGCGGCCCTGGCGACCATGGCGAGCCCGGTGGCGGGCCTGTTCCTGGTGGTCGTGGGCGCGGCCCTGCTGCTGGTACGGGACTGGGGGCGGGCGCTCGCCCTGCTGGTGCCGCCCGCCGCGGTCGTCGGCATGACGACCCTGCTGTTCCCGTTCAGCGGCGAGCAGTTGATGCCCGCGGCCCGGGTCTGGCCGCCGGTCGTCCTCGGTCTCGCGGTCACCGCGCTGGCGCCGCGCACCTGGCGGGTCGCCCGGTGGAGCGGCGCGGTCTACGCCGCCGGGACGGTCCTGACGTATCTGATCCCCTCCCCCGTCGGCACGAACGTCGAGCGGTTCGCGGAGCTGTTCGCGCCCGCCGTGCTGTCGGCCGCCCTCCTCAGCGCGCCGGGACTGGCCAGGGTGCGGCGGAACCTGCTGGTGGCGGCGCTGGTCTTCTCGGTCGCCTGGGTCGGCAAGAAGACCGCCGACGACCTGGTGGTCTCCACGACGGTGCCCGCCTGGGCGCAGGAGACGGACGGGGTCGTGCGGGCCCTGGAGGTGCTCGGCGCCGACCGCACCCGGGTCGAGGTCGTCCCGGCCCGCAACCACCGCGAGGCCGTCGGACTCGCCCCGCACATCACCATGGCCCGCGGCTGGAACCGCCAGCTCGACATGGAACGGGCCCGGCTGTTCTACGACGGCACCTTCGACGCCACCACCTACCGGGCCTGGCTGGACCGGTGGGCGGTCGGACTGGTGGTCCTGCCGCTCGGCAAGCCGGACGGGTACGCCGAGGCCGAGGCGCGGCTCATCCGCGAACAGCGGCCCGACTGGCTGGAGCCGGTGTGGCGGGACGCGCACTGGCGGATCTACCGGGTGCGGGACGCCGTACCCCTGGTGTCGGCGCCCGCGACCGTCGTGCGGTCCTCCGGCGCCGACCTCGTCGTCCATCTGCCGCGCGCGGGTTCGGTGACCGTGCGGGTGGCGTACTCACGGTGGCTGCGCGCGGAGGGCGGATGCCTCGCGCGGCAAGGCGAGTTCACCCGCCTGACGGTGAACTCGCCCGGCACGTACCGGATCAGCTCGGAGTACGGTCCTTCAGCGGCTCGCTGCTGACCGCCCGCGCCGTCACCGGCCGGGCGCGCGGGCCCTGGAGCAGGTACGTCAGACCGAAGCCGGCGCCGACCACCGCCGCGCCGCCCGCGGCGTCCAGCACCCAGTGGTTGCCGGTGACCACGATCGCGGTGAGCGTGAGGAAGGGATGCAGCAGCCCGAGGGCCTTCATCCACGCCTTCGGCGCGACGATCGCGATGACCAGCCCGCACCACAGCGACCAGCCGAAGTGCAGCGACGGCATGGCCGCGTACTGGTTGGTCAGCGCGGTGAGCGTGCCGTAGTCCGGCTTGGAGAAGTCCTGCACGCCGTGCACGGTGTCGATGATCCCGAGGCCCGGCATCAGCCGCGGCGGGGCCAGCGGGTAGAGCCAGAAGCCGACCAGGGCGAGCAGGGTGGCGAAGCCGAGCGCGGAGCGGGCCCAGCGGTAGTCGACCGGGCGGCGCCAGTACAGCAGGCCGAGGACGGTCAGCGGGACCACGAAGTGGAACGACGTGTAGTAGAAGTCGAAGAAGTTCCGCACCACGTCGACCTTGACCACGGCGTGGTTGAGGGCGTGCTCGATGTCCAGGTGCAGGAAGCGTTCGAGGTCGAGGATCTGCTGCCCGTGCTCCTCGGCCCGCTCCCGGCCCGCGGAGTTGCTGCCGCCGGTCGCGGCGAGGCGGACCTTGGAGTAGGCGGCGTAGGTGACCCGGATCAGCAGCAGTTCCAGCAGCAGGTTCGGGCGGGCCAGCACCCGGCGCAGGAACGGCACCAGCGGGACGTGCTTGAAGCGGGTGGGGACGGGATCGGCGTAGGGCGTGGGGATTGGTGCCTGGTAGTAGGGCGAGGTGCGGGAGAGGAACGGGACGAAGGTGGCGGCGGCGAGGGCGGCCAGCAGGACGACGTTCTCACGCAGGGGGTACAGGGCCGCCATGTTCGGCAGCATCATCTTCCCCGGGAGGGTCATCACCAGCACGACGGCGACCGGCCACACGTACCGGTCGGAGGCCTTCTTGCCGACCCGGCCGACGAGCGCGAGGAGCACCCACAGCAGCTGGTGCTGCCAGGCGGTGGGTGAGGCGGCGATGGCCGCGCAGCCGGTGATGGCGACGGCGAGCAGCAGCTGTCCGTCCCGGGCGTAGCGCACGGCCCGTCGGATCCCGAGGGCGGCGACGGTCGCGGCGAGCACCAGGAACAGCGCGATCTCCAGCGGCCCGTCCAGGCCGAGCCGCAGCAGGGCGCCGTGCAGCGACTGGTTGTCCAGGTCGTCGGCGCGTCCGCCGAGCCCGGCGCCGGCCATGTGGTGCACCCAGTAGGTGTACGAGTCGTGCGGCATCGCGGCCCAGGCGACGAGGGTCGCCGCGGCGAAGGTCGCGCCGGTGGCGGCGGCGGCCCGTCTGCGTCCGGTGAACCACAGCAGGGGCGCGAAGAGCAGCAGCGTCGGCTGCAGCGCGCAGGCCACGCCGATCAGCACACCGCAGGCCCGCTGCCCCCGCACGGCGAAGCAGCCCGCCAGCACCAGCAGCACCGGGATGATGCTGGTCTGGCCGAGCCAGAAACTGTTGCGCACCGGCAGCGACAGCATCAGCAGGCTGACCGCGAGGGGCGCGGCGAGCAGGGAGGTCCGGCGGCTGACGGGCCCTGGCAGGGCCCGCGCCGCCAGCAGACCGAGGGCGACCACCAGCAGCAGGGTGCCGAAGGTCCAGCCCCAGCCGAGCGCCTGTTCGGCCGACTTGGTCAGCGGCTTCAGAACAAGTCCCCCGAAAGGGGTGCCGGTGAAGCGCGTCGAGTCGTACAGGGACCCGTTCACGTGCAGGACGCCGTCCGGCCCGACCCAGGTCTCCAGGTCCGTCAGCCGCTCCCCACGGGGTGTGCTGAGGACGACGGCCACCTGTCGTACGGCGAGGACGGCGGCGACCAGCCACAGGCCGATGCGGGCCGCGCGCAGGCGTGCCCGGGCCGCGCCGACGGCCGTCGCTCCGAACCCATCCGCCGGTGGCCCGCTGTGCTCCGCATTCGCCACGCCTCGTCGGCCTCCGCCCCGTCAGTCCCACGCTTCGTGTGCCTTACGAGATGTCGTTACGAACCCTATGGGGCCCGCACCACCCACGTAAGAGACGCAGGCAACCCCCGCTTCACCTGACGTCCGCTCTCCTTTTGTCCGGATGACGATAGTCCCGATCCGGACATGTCGCCTACGAGCGGCACGAGACGGCTATATCCTTAGCGGCGCTACTTAGCCGCTCTAACTAGCCATATGAAAGGCACAGGTACATGAGCGATTCGCAGCTCTGGGACGCCGTGGACGACTACTTCACCGCCCACCTCTCGCCGGACGACGAAGCGCTGCGGGCCGCCGTACGCGACAGCGAGGCCGCGGAACTCCCGTCCGTCGCCGTGACCGCCCCCCAGGGCAAGTTCCTCCACCTGCTGGCCCTCACGCAGGGCGCGCGGACCATCCTGGAGATCGGCACCCTCGGCGGCTACAGCACCATCTGGCTGGCCCGCGCGCTGCCCGCGGACGGGCGTCTGGTCTCCCTGGAGTACAGCCCCAAGCACGCCGAGGTGGCCTGCCGCAACATCGCCCGGGCGGGCCTGGAGAAGGTGGTCGACGTCCGCGTCGGCGCGGCCCTGGACTCCCTTCCCCAGCTGGCGGACGAGAACCCGGCCCCCTTCGACCTGGTCTTCATCGACGCCGACAAGGCGAACAACGCCCACTACGTGGAGTGGGCGCTGCGGCTCACCAGGGCGGGCAGCCTGATCATCGTGGACAACGTGGTGCGCGGCGGCCGGGTCGCGGAGGCGGACAGCTCCGCGGCGGACGTCCAAGGCACGCGGGCGGCCGTCGAACTGATCGGCGGCCACCCGCGGCTGAGCGGTACGGCGATCCAGACGGTGGGCGGCAAGGGCTACGACGGTTTCCTGCTGGCGCGGGTACTGGCGTAGGCGCTTTCCGGCCGCGGGCTACGCCTCGTGGTAGAAGCCGACGTTGACGCTGCGCGGCGCGGTGCGGTCCCGCACGACGATCTCGCCGCTGCCGCCCCGGGGCAACGGCAGGGTGCCGCCGTAGGCCAGCGCCTGGGCGTAGGCGCCGATGGCGATCCGCACGTCGGAGGACGGGTCGGGCTGGGAGCCGCGCAGCCAGGTCACCTGCCAGGTCCCGTCCGGCCCGCACAGGAACTCCAGGTGCACCCGGGAGACGAACAGCCAGTCGTCGGGCGTGGACAGCCGGCACACCGACTTGTCGCGGCCCACGCGGAGCACGGCGCCCGGCTCGCTGGGCGCGTCGGCCATGAGCATGCCGGCCGTGGCACCCTCCTCCGCCGCGGTGACGGCGGCCATGGTGAGTTCGAGCACGTGCGTCCTCCTGAAGTGTCCTTACACAGCGGCCGCATGATAAATCGCCCGGCCCTGCCCTGTCCGGCACAATGGACTCATGACCGAGCGAAAGCCACCGGGTGTCCCGTTCGAGTCCTGGGTGGACAAGCAGATCCGCGACGCCGAGAGGCGCGGCGACTTCGCCCATCTCCCGGGCGCGGGGCGTCCGTTGCCGCCGGGCACGGACACCACGTACGACGAACTGTGGTGGGTCAGGCAGAAGATGGCCCGCGAGGGGCTGTCGGTGCTGCCACCGACGCTCGCACTGCGCAAGGAGGCCGAGGACGCGCTGGAGGCGGCGCTGAAGGCGCCCACCGAGCAGTCGGTCCGGAAGATCGTCACGGACATCAACACGAAGATCCGCGAGATGATGTTCAAACCGCCGCCGGGCCCCCCGCTCGGGAAGAAGCCGTACGACGTCGAGGACGTGGTACGACGGTGGCGGGAGGCCCGGTTCGCGGATCCGTCGGACGCGTGAGACGCGTCAGACGCGCAGCAGCCGGTCGGCCAGTTCGCGGTAGTCGCGCAGGGCGAGGCGGAGCTGCTCGGTGTCGGAGGAACGCTCGTCGCCCTGCCAGGAGCCGCGCAGGGTGCGCCGCCGCTGGGTGAGCGCGTCGGTGAGCCGGCTGGTGAGCTCCTCCAGCGCCTGGTCGGCTTCCTCGACGGAGGCCCGGGGCTCGTCGACGAATCCGGTCATGGCGTGCTGGAGCCGGGTCTCGAGCTTGTCGTACTCCTCACGGGGCAGCAGCGGGCTCGACTGCCCCGCCTGCCCGGTCTGACGGCCGGTCACGGCGCCTCCGACCGGAGTCTCGGCGCGGGTGGCGCGCGTGGGGTCGGCCGTGTGGCCGCCCACCGCGGTCTCCCCGCCCGGCGTCAGGCCGGTGCCCGTGCCGCCCGGACCGGCGCCTATGCCCGCACCCGCGCCGCTGCCCGCACCGGTGCCTATGCCCGCCCCCGTGCCGGTACCCGTGCCCGTGCCTGTGCCTGTGCCGCGTGTCGCATCCGTCATGTCACTCAGCTCCCCTTCGCGTGACGCCTGGTGATCGCCCACGGCGCATGCTGCTGGCCGTCGGCGGGCTTGGCGGACTCCTGCGGAGCCGGCCGGTGACGCTTGGTCTCGGACTGGCCCACCAGCTCCTCGAAGAGCAGCCGGGCCTCGATCATGGCCTCGCGCATCTCCTCGGTGCCGGCCGTGCCGCTCTGCCCGACGGCGGCCATCCCCGCGCCTCCGCCCGCTCCGGCGTGCGCGGCGCGGTGGACGCGCCGGTAGCCGTCGACGTGACGTGCGTGGTGGACGGAGAGCGCGGCGAGCTGCTCCTCGTACCGGCCGCCGTCCGGGAAGCCCTTGGCCCCCGCCAGCTCGGCGAGCAGCTGGTCGGCCTCGGCGACCGCCTGCTGCGGCGAGTCGACGAAGTGCTCCTGGGCGGCCGCCCAGCGTGCCTCGTACTGCTGCCGCTGCGCGGGCTCCAGCGGGCGCTCGTGCAGCGAACCGTGCCGCTGCACCCGCTCGGACAGCTCGCGCTCGGCGGCCTTGGTGTCACCGTCGTGCCGGGCCACGGCCCGGTCGTACTCGGGGCCGAAACGCCCCTTGAGGCTCCGACCCCCGTGCCCGCCTCGTCGAGCGCGCAGGAACAGGACGGCCGCGACGATGAGAACGGCCGCCACGATCACGATCAGAGCGATGATCAGACCTGTGGACATGTATGCCTTCCGGGGTTCTCGACCCAACCGGTCCTCCCTGCGAACCGGTACGCGCTCCGGGTTGCCCCGACTCACCTCCTCAAACGGCGGCGCCCGACAATGGCGGCCATGACCTGGACCGTCACCCCCGAAGCCCCTGACTCCCCCGCCGCCACAGCGCTCTGGCGGGCCTACTACACAGAGGTCAGCGACCGCTACTACCTGCTGCACGAGGGCCGCCGCACCGACCCGGCCGAGCTGGAGCGGGAGATCGCGGCGCCGAGCTGGGACGAACTGACGCCGCCGAAGGGGCGGTTGCTGGTGGCGCGGTACGCCGGGGAGGCGGCCGGGACGGCGGGTGTACGGCTCCTTCCCGGCGGCGGCGCCGAGCTGAAGCGGGTGTTCGTCACGGAGTCCCTGCGCGGCAAGGGCGGCGCCCCGCTGCTCGTCCGGGCCGCCGAGGAGGCCGCCCGCGCGATGGGCGCGTCCCGCATGATCCTCGACACCCGCAGCGACCTCACCGAGGCCCGGGCCCTGTACGCGCGCCTCGGCTACACCGAGACCGAGCCGCACAACGACGACCCCTACGCCGACCACTGGTTCACGAAGACGCTCGGCTGACCCCGCGATCCGGCCCGTTGCGGGGCTGCTCGCGGGACGAGCCGCACAGCTCGGCGTTGAGCTCCTTCACCAGCTGCGCCAGATCGGTCGGCCGGTCCGGGCCCCACCAGTCGCCGAGGAGTTCGGCCAGGGAGTCCTCCCGGGCCTGCGCGAGCCGGTCGGCGACCTCGCGCCCCTCGTCGGTCAGGACCAGGTCCAGCCCCTCACGCCTGGCCAGGCGGCGCACCTCGACCTGGCGTGCGGCGGCGAGGACCACCGCCAGCGGGACGGTACTGCGCTCGGCGAGCTGACCCGGCTCCACCCACCCGTACCGCTTGATGCGCAGCAGCAGCCAGCTCGCCCCCGGCAGCAGGTCGTAGCCCGCCCGTGCGGTGATGTCCCGGTAGACCTCGCGCCGCCCCTCCCGGGTGCCCAGCACCGACAGCGCGCGGCACACCTCGTCGTACGACGACCGCTGCACCGGGTTGCTGGCCAGCGTCTCGGTGACATCGGGGGCGGTGACGGAGCCGCGCAGCTTGTCCTCCTTGAGGAACCAGGCCAGGACGAACCCGAGCAGGGCGACGGGGGCGGCGTACAGGAAGACGTCGGTGATGGAGGTGGCGTACGCCTCCACCGCGGCGGGCTGGAGCGCGGAGGGGAGTTCGGCGATGCCGCGCGGGTCGGCCTCCAGCGCGTCCACCGAGACGCCGGGGGGCAGTTCGGCGCTCCGGAAGGCGTCGGCGAGCTTGTCGTCGAGGCGGCTCGCGAAGACGGTGCCGAAGATGGCGACGCCGAAGGAGGCACCGATGGACCGGAAGAAGGTCGCGCCGGAGGTGGCGACGCCGAGATCCTCGTAGGCCACGGCGTTCTGCACGATCAGCACCAGCACCTGCATGACCAGGCCGAGGCCGAGCCCGAAGACGAAGAAGGAGGTGCTCATCACGGCCGTGGAACTGTCCACGTGGAGCTGGTGCAGGAGCAGCAGCCCGAGGGCGGTCACACCGGTGCCGGCGATCGGGAACACCTTCCAGCGCCCGGTGCGGCTGACGATCTGCCCGGAGGCGGTGGACGCCAGCAGCAGCCCCAGCACCATGGGCAGCATATGCACCCCGGACATGGTCGGGGTGACGCCCTGCACGACCTGGAGGAACGTCGGCAGGTAGGTCATCGCGCCGAACATGGCGAACCCGACGATGAAGCTGATGACCGCGGCGAGGGTGAAGGTGCGGATCCGGAACAGCTTGAGCGGCAGCACCGGTTCGGCGGCCCGGCGCTCGGCGGCCACGAAGGCGACGGCGAGGACCACCCCGAGCACGGCGAGCGAGACGATCTGCGGGGAGCCCCAGCCCCAGGTGGTGCCGCCGAGCGAGGCGACGAGCACCAGGCAGGTGGCGACGGAGGCGATGAGGAAGGTGCCGAGGTAGTCGATGACGTGGCGCTCGGTGCGGCGCGGGATGTGCAGCGCGACAGCGATGACGGCCAGGGCGACAACCCCGACGGGAAGGTTGATGTAGAACACCCAGCGCCAGCTCAGATGCTGGGTGAACAGCCCGCCCAGGAGCGGTCCGAGCACACTGGTGGCGCCGAACACGGCCCCGAACAGCCCCTGGTAGCGCCCGCGTTCGCGAGGAGAGACCAGGTCCCCGACGATCGCCATGGACAGCACCATCAGCCCGCCGCCGCCCACCCCCTGCAGCGCCCGGAAGGCGATGAGCTGCGGCATGTCCTGCGCCATGCCGCACAGCGCGGACCCGACGAGGAAGATCACGATGGCGGTCTGGAAGAGCCGTTTGCGCCCGTACTGGTCGCCGAGCTTGCCCCACAGCGGGGTCGCGGCGGTCGACGCCAGCAGATAGGCGGTGACCACCCACGAGAGGTGGTCCATTCCGCCCAGATCGCTGACGATGGTCGGCAGCGCGGTGGAGACGATCGTCTGGTCGAGCGCGGCGAGCAGCATCCCGAGCAGCAGCGCGCCGATCGGGACGAGGACATTGCCCGGCACGTTCTCCTGGACCGCGGTTCCGTGCCGCGTGTGCGTATCCCCGGCCATACGGACCTCCCCAGGCCTCCCGAGGCTCGATGCACCTTCCATCGTGCTGGCTGCGGCCGCTTATGGCCTGTCGAATCCGGCGGCGCTTCCGATTACGGGGGGCGCGTCGACGACGCCGTGAAGAAAATCTGCATAATCTCTGGAGTTCGCGAGGGGAGTCGCGAGGGGGAAGGGACGAACAGGTGACAGACCACGAGGACCACGGATGCCCGGAGTGCGGGGCGGCCAGGGGGGCCGACCGCACGCCGTCCTGCGCCTGCACGGAGCGGGCGTCCGAGGCCCTGCGCGACGCGCGCGAGGCACAGGTGGCGGCGGCGGAGGACTTCGACCCGCTGCGCATCCGGCCGTACGTCGAACTGGACGGCACGACGGAGGCGGACCCGGCGGCGACGATGCCGCTGCGCACACCCATGGCGCCACCGCCGATCGAACCGAACCTGATGGACATCGGCCTGTTCGAGGCCCCGCCCGCGACCCCGGCGCCCGCGCCGCGGGAACGCCCGAGGGGCCGCCGCAGGACCGTGGTGCTGCTGGGAGCGGCGGCCGCGATGGTCGGGGTGGTCGCGGCGGCGGGCATGGCGAGCGGCCTGTTCAGCTACGAGTCCCCCACCCGGGACACGACCCTCCCGGAGGCGGTACGGGCGAGCGTCCCCGACGCGACGGCGAGCGAGGAGCCCGAGCCGACCGCCAAGTCCCCAGCCCCGTCCCCCTCGTCCACGTCCGCGAGCCCGTCGGCGACGCAGAGCGCATCCCCCTCGCCCTCCGCGACGAGCGCGTCCGCGACTCCGTCCACGTCCCCGTCCGCATCGCCCACGCCCACCCCGGCCAAGGCCTCGGAGGCGGCACCCGAGGAAACCGCCCCCGACCCCGACCCGCCGGTCCTGCGCCGGGGCGACAAGGGCCCGGAGGTGACGGAGCTCCAGCTCCGCCTGCAACAGCTCTGGCTCTACAACGGCGACATCAACGGCAACTTCACCCACCACGTGGAGAACGCCCTGAGGAACTACCAGTGGAGCCGGGGGGTGGGGACGGAGAGCCTGGGCGTCTACACCGCGGAGACAAGGGCGAGCCTGGAGTCGGAAACGGCGGAGCCGTAGGGG
>NZ_JAMJFL010000061.1 GCF_023544665.1 Streptomyces sp. YS415 | reverse complement strand
CTGATGGCCGTGACCGATGGCTTACGTACAGGTAACTTCCCAACCAGCCCTCTGCCCCGGACGCCAATGGAGCCGTGATGCCCGAAGCCGTGATCGTCTCGACCGCCCGCTCCCCCATCGGCCGCGCCTTCAAGGGCTCCCTCAAGGACCTGCGCCCGGACGATCTCACCGCCACGATCATCCAGGCCGCCCTCGCCAAGGTCCCGGAGCTCGACCCGCGGGACATCGACGACCTGATGCTCGGCTGCGGCCTGCCCGGCGGCGAGCAGGGCAACAACCTCGGCCGGATCGTGGCCGTGCAGATGGGGATGGACCACCTCCCCGGCTGCACCGTCACCCGGTACTGCTCCTCCTCCCTCCAGACCTCCCGCATGGCCCTGCACGCCATCAAGGCCGGTGAGGGCGACGTCTTCATCTCGGCCGGCGTCGAGATGGTCTCCCGCTTCACCAAGGGCAACTCCGACTCGCTGCCCGACACGCACAACCCCTTCTTCGCCGAGGCCGAGGCCCGTACCGAGGCCGTCGCCCAGCAGGAGGGCACCACCTGGCACGACCCGCGCGAGGACGGTCTCGTCCCGGACGCCTACATCGCGATGGGCCAGACCGCCGAGAACCTCGCCCGCTGGAAGGGCGTCACCCGCCAGGACATGGACGAGTTCGGCGTCCGCTCGCAGAACCTCGCCGAGGAAGCCATCAAGAACGGCTTCTGGGAGCGCGAGATCACCCCGGTGACCCTCCCCGACGGCACGGTCGTCGCCAAGGACGACGGCCCGCGCGCCGGCGTCACCCTGGAGGGCGTCCAGGGCCTCAAGCCCGTGTTCCGCCCCGACGGCATGGTCACCGCCGCCAACTGCTGCCCGCTGAACGACGGCGCCGCCGCGGTCGTCATCATGAGCGACACCAAGGCCCGCGAGCTCGGTCTGACCCCGCTCGCCCGCATCGTCTCCACCGGCGTCTCGGGCCTGTCCCCCGAGATCATGGGCCTCGGCCCGGTCGAGGCCTCGCAGCAGGCGCTGCGCCGGGCCGGTCTGTCCATCGACGACATCGACCTGGTCGAGATCAACGAGGCGTTCGCCGCGCAGGTGATCCCCTCCTACCGCGACCTGGGCATCCCGCTGGAGAAGCTGAACGTCAACGGCGGCGCCATCGCCGTCGGTCACCCCTTCGGCATGACCGGCGCCCGGATCACCGGCACGCTGATCAACTCCCTCCAGTTCCACGACAAGCAGTTCGGTCTGGAGACGATGTGCGTCGGCGGCGGCCAGGGCATGGCCATGGTCATCGAGCGCCTGAGCTGACCGTGACCGCAGTAATGCACTGAGTGACCCATAGGCCCAGAACCCGGTAACCGCCCCGGTTCTGGGCCTATTTGTGATCCAATCTCCCCCAGGATGTGACCTATCTCCCTCGGTTGAGGGAGTTCGCAGGTCAGAGGCGTTCCCACGACACCTGGCAGGACCAAAGTCCTGTCCGATTCGTGACGTTACGCACTGACAGCTGGTTAGTCCGCCCTTCAAGCTGATGTAGGAAGTCGGGGGTCGACTTTGAACCGGGAGTACGTCAGTGAGCGCCATGCCGATTGCCCTCCTGCTCACCACGGCAGCCACCGGCGCCGTGGGCGTCGCCGTTCTGCGCACGCTCATGGTGCTGCGCCGGCAGGTCGCGGCCCTGCACACCGAGCTCGCCGCGAACAACGCGGCCGCGGCCCGGGGTCTGGTGCCCGCCGCCCGTCTGTCCCCGGACACCGACGAGATACGCGCCGCGGTGGCCGAGGCCCTGGCGGAGGAGCGTGAGCGCGAGCTCGCGGAGGCGCGCGCGTTCTGGGCGGCCCAGGAGGCCCGGGACGCCTCCGACGCGCCGACGCTGCTGGGCCTGAGCGACAGCGAGCTGTTCCTGCCCCGGCCGGCCGACTTCGTGGGCCTCGAGTCCCTGGAGCCCGTGACCGAGGCGGCGGCGGACGCCGACGAGTTCGCCGGGGACTCCCCGGAACTGGCCGCGGCCCGACGCCGGCACCCCTCGCACCCGGACTTCGTACCGGTGCAGTCACCGGTCGTGAACGACCATGAGCGTACGGTCGCGGCCCTTGAGGACCTCGCCGCCTCCGCCACCGAACTGACCGACGTCCGCCCGGGCCCGCTCGGCACCCTCGACGTCTACGTCTTCGCCGACGGCACCACTCTGTGCATGACCCCGGGCCACCGCGAGACGGCGGAGCGCCTGGCCCAGGCCCTCCGCGCCGGCGAGACCCCGGTCCTGCTCGGCGGTTCGGCCATATCGGGCGCGTACACCCTGACCTTCGCGTGCGGCGAGGAGAACGTGTACATCCTGGCGGACAGGGTCATAGCGAGCCTGTAGATCAGGGGTGCGGGGAGCTGCGCGACAGCTCCCCCGGGCCGCGGCCCGCCGACGCGGCCTAGACCCCCGCCCGCTTCTGCGCCTCCGCCACCAGCTCCATCGCCTCGTCCACCTGGGCCTCGTCCGTGAGCACGAGGCCCAAGTCATGCACGGCGACCGTGATTTGATCAGCGGCGGCGAACATCCCCGCATCGGGCATGACCCGGGGCTCGGCCTCCGGCGCCTCCAGGACCTGCGCCCGCCGGGCCAACTCCCGCGCCAGCGCCAGCGCCTCCGCCGCGGCCCCCCGTTGCAGCCGGGACTGCGGAGCGGCCCGCAAACGGTCGGCGAAGTGATCAACAGCCCGGGTCAGACGCGAAGTATCCACCACGCGGCAACCGTACGCGCAGCACCCGCACTGTTGCCAACACGCGAACGCTCAGGCACGGTGACCTGAAGGACCGGCTTACATCCCCTGCGTCCGGAGGCGCCGATGTCCCACGTCCTCTCCGAGGAGACCCACCGCAACATGCTCGCCCGCATCCCTCATTGCACCGGTCGTGAAGTCTCCGACTGGCTCCGCACCGTTGAAGACGGCCCGTCCCTCGTCCGCTTCGAGGAGAAGGTCAGCTGGCTTCGCCACGAATACGACCTCGCGTACGGCCACGCGAAGGCGATCGTCCACGAGTACGACCTGAGGAGGGCCGCGCGCAAGTTCCTCTAGCCGCGCACTGCTTCGAAGACGCCGAAGGGCCCCGGGTCGTGCAACCCGGGGCCCTTCCGAAGCGGCGAATCAGTCGCTGCTGTTGAGGATCGCGATGATCCTCAGGAACTCCATGTAGATCCAGACCAGCGTCAGCGTGAGGCCGAAGGCGGCGAGCCAGGCCTCCTCGCGCGGGGCACCGTAGGCGATGCCGTCCTCGACCTGCTTGAAGTCCAGGGCGAGGAAGCACGCGCCGAGCAGGATGCCGACGACGCCCATGATGATGCCGAGCGGACCGCTGCGGAAGCCGAGGCCGTCACCGCCGCCGAACACCGCGAACAGCAGGTTGATCGCCATCAGCACGATGAAGCCGAGCGCGGCCGCCATCACGAAGCCGACGAAGCGGCGGTTGACGCGGATCCAGCCCGCCTTGTACGCCACCAGCACGCTGACGAAGACCGCCATCGTGCCGAGCACGGCCTGCATGGCCGCACCGTCGGCGATGCGGTTGTCCACGACACTGGAGACCACGCCGAGGAACACGCCCTCGAACGCGGCGTACGCCAGGATCAGCGCGGGCGAGGCCTTGCGCTTGAAGGACTGCACCAGCGCCAGGACCATGCCGATCAGGCCGGCGCCGATGGCGATGCCGTACGACTTGCCGATGTTGGCGTCGTCGACCGGCAGCAGCGCCCAGGCGAGCGCGGCGAAGACCATCAGGACACCGAGGGTCGTGCCGGTGCGCATGATGACGTCGTCCAGCGTCATCCGGCCAGTGGTGACCGGCGCCTGCGGGGGCGCGCCGTGCTGAAGGTCCTGCTGGGCGTAAGGGTTCTGCGCGTACGGGTTCTGGGCGTAGGGGTTGGCCCCCTGCGGCTGGGCGTACGGGTTGCCCTGCGTGCCCACAGCGGCGCCCCCGGCCTGCGGCTGGGCGCTGAAGCCCGCGTGGCCGTTGTCGCGGCTGAACCCCCGTCGCGAGAAGACCGGGTTGCTGCTCCTCATTTCACTCCTCCATGGCCACCCTGCGCAGCCTTGGCTCAAGAGTAATGGAAAGGCAAAAGAAAGACTCTACTGCCTGGGGAGGATCTTTCCCCCGCTGTGCTGCGCAACACGCTACGCGGATCCGTGATTCCCGGTACCGGAGGGCCCCATTAATGACCAACCCGGGACATGGCCGGAACCCATCGGTGATCAGTCGACCGGGAAGCCCGTGTACGCCTCGGCCAGCTCGGTCTCGGCGGCCCGGGAGGACGTGATCCGCGCGAGCCGGGCGAGCTGGAGCCGGTCCTCGAAGGGGGTGGCGTCCGGGGCGCGGTGCAGCAGCGTCGTCATGTCGTAGGAGAACCGCTCGGCCTGCCACACCCGCCGCAGACAGGTCGCCGAGTAGGCGTCGAGCAGTTCGGCCGAACCGGTCTCCCGCCGGTGGATCAGGGCCCGCGCGAAGGTCACCACGTCCCCCACGGCCAGGTTCAGCCCCTTGGCTCCGGTCGGCGGCACGATGTGCGCCGCGTCGCCGGCCAGGAAGAGCCGGCCGTGGCGCATGGGCTCGTGGACGTAGGAGCGCATCGGGGTGACCGACTTCTGGGTGATCGGGCCGCGGGCGAGCCGCCAGTCGTCGTCCGTCTCGAAGCGGCGCTCCAGCTCGGCCCAGATCTCGTCGTCGGTCCAGGACTCGGGTGCCGTGCCCTCCGGCACCTGGAGGTAGAGGCGGGAGACGGAGGGGGAGCGCATGGACAGCAGGGCGAAGCCGCGGTCGTGGCGGGCGTAGACCAGCTCGTCGTGGGAGGGCGGTACGTCGGCCAGGATGCCGAGCCAGGCGAAGGGGTACGTCCGCTCGAAGGTCCGGCTCAGGTCGGCGGGGACCGCCTTCCTCGCCACGCCCCAGAAGCCGTCGCAGCCGACGACGTAGTCGCAGTCCAGGACGTCCTCGCGGCCCTCGTGGCGGAAGCGGACGCGCGGGCGGTCGGTGGCGGCGTCCTCCACGGCGAGGGCCTCGGCCTCGAAGAGGAGCGGGCCGCCGTCCTTGAGCTGGAGGGCGATGAGGTCCTTGCAGACCTCGGTCTGGGCGTAGACCATCACCGACCGGCCGCCGGTGAGGGCGGGGAAGTCGACGCGGTGGCGGGTGCGGTCGTAGCGGAGCTCTATGCCGTCGTGGCGCAGGCCCTCGCGGTCCATGCGCTCGGCGGCCCCGGCCGCGCGCAGGACGTCGACGGTGCCCTGTTCCAGGATTCCGGCCCGCTGGCGCTGTTCGACGTAGGGGCGGTCGCGGCTCTCCAGGACGACCGAGTCGATGCCGGCGTCGGTGAGGAGCCGGGCGAGGAGGAGGCCCGCGGGGCCGGCTCCGATGATGCCGACGGTGGTGCGCATCGGTCGTTCCCTTCCACGTGATGTTCGTCTGGTGAAGTTTGTTTCACTGGCCTGGTGGCATGAGTCTCCGACCGCAATCAGCCGCTGTCAACGGTCGGTGCGGTGAAGTTCTCGATGAAGGGTGCACGGAATCGGGCCGCGGAACGGCGGCCGCGCGTAGGTCGGAGGTGCCCGGAACCGGACTTGAACCGGTACGCCCGCGAGGGGCAGCGAGGTTTAAGCTCGCCGTGTCTGCATTCCACCATCCGGGCAGGCCATGGGCTCCGCGTCGAGGTTCCGAGCCTATCGGGACGCATCCCCCGAACAGGGGGGAGACGGCGCGATGTTGTCTTATTTTATTGACGTCTGAGGGTGCATCAGCCCACGGAACGGGCCATCCGCACTTGCCAATAGCCTTGCGTGCGATGCTCGGCCACGTATGCGGAATGACGGAATTTCACCGCTTGAACAAGGACGCTCCACCTGTTCTCGACACGACCCTTCTCGGGGGTCGCCGTCATCCCCAGGTATGACACCGCCGCTCCCGGTCCGACCCGAGACTGCCTTCGGAACCGGAACAGCGGCTGACTCCAGGGACACCGGCGGCCATGACGATGGAAGACGTCCCCGAAACACTTCGTCTTCTGTCGAGGAGCGCCTACTCGTGACCACCGCATCCATCGCCGGCCGGGCCACCGCCGTGGCCGCGCGCGCCACGGATCTGTCGAAGATCTACGGACAGGGCGAGACCCAGGTGGTCGCCCTGGACCGGGTCTCCGTCGACTTCCGGCAGGCCGAGTTCACCGCGATCATGGGCCCGTCCGGCTCCGGCAAGTCCACGCTGATGCACTGCGTGGCGGGCCTCGACACCTTCTCCTCCGGCTCGGTGCGCATCGGCGAGACCGAGCTGGGGTCGCTGAAGGACAAGCAGCTCACCAAGTTGCGCCGGGACAAGATCGGCTTCATCTTCCAGGCGTTCAACCTGCTGCCGACGCTGACCGCGCGGGAGAACATCACCCTCCCGATGGCCATCGCGGGACGCAAGCCCGACAAGGAGTGGCTCGACTCGGTGATCCGGATGGTGGGGCTGGCCGACCGGCTCTCCCACCGCCCCTCCCAGCTCTCCGGCGGTCAGCAGCAGCGGGTCGCCGTGGCCCGCGCGCTCGCCTCCCGGCCGGACATCATCTTCGGCGACGAGCCGACCGGAAACCTCGACTCCCGCTCCGGCGCCGAGGTGCTGGGCTTCCTGCGCAACTCCGTACGGGAGTTGGGGCAGACCGTGGTGATGGTGACCCATGACCCGGTGGCCGCCGCCTACGCGGACCGGGTGGTCTTCCTCGCCGACGGCCGGATCGTGGACGAGATGTACCGCCCCACCGCCGACGGGGTCCTGGACTTCCTGAAGCAGTTCGACGCGAAGGGCCGCACCAGCTGATGTTCCGCACCGCCCTGCGCAACGTCCTCGCGCACAAAGCCCGCCTCATGATGACCGTGCTCGCCGTGATGCTCGGCGTGGCCTTCGTCTCCGGCACGCTGGTCTTCACCAACACCATCTCCGACGCCTACCGCAACAGCTCCGCCAAGGGCTTCGACCATGTCGACGTGGCCGTCCGGCCCGATCACCAGGAGAGCAAGGGCAATACGGTCGGCAAGACCCCCGAACTGACGGAGGCGCTGCTCGCCGAGAGCGCGAAGGTGCCGGGGGCCGCCTCCGCCACCGGCGTCGTGGGCGGCTTCACCGCCATCGCCGACAAGGACGGCGACCTCATCGGCAAGGGCTGGCAGTCGGAGGGCGGCAACTACTCCGGCGCCGAGGACCCCCGCTACCCGCTGGTCGACGGGCACGCCCCGAGCGGCAAGGACGAGGTGCTGCTCGACGCCAAGACCGCCGAGCGGGGCGGATACCGGGTCGGCGACACCGTACGGATCTCGGTCGACGGCCCGGTGCTGAAGCCGACCGTCACCGGCATCTTCACCACCGACGACGGCAATGTCGCCGCGGGCGGCAGCCTGGCCCTGTTCGACACGGCGACCGCCCAGCGGCTGTTCGG
Source organism: Streptomyces sp. YS415 (assembly GCF_023544665.1). Classification (GTDB taxonomy): domain Bacteria; phylum Actinomycetota; class Actinomycetes; order Streptomycetales; family Streptomycetaceae; genus Streptomyces. The sequence continues at coordinate 10,995 of NZ_JAMJFL010000061.1, read as the reverse complement.
CAAGTCCGGGACGTACGACGAGATCGACGTCCGGGCCGAGGCGGGCGTCAGCCAGGCCGCGCTCAAGGCCGCGCTGGACAAGGCGCTGCCCGGCGACCTCGTCGAGACGACCACCGGCCGCCAACTCGCCGACGACCAGGCGGAGCGGATCTCCTCCGAGATGGGCAGCTTCCGGCAGATGCTGCTCGTCTTCGCGGGCATCGCGCTCTTCGTGGGCACCTTCATCATCGCCAACACCTTCACCATGCTGGTCGCCCAGCGCACCCGGGAGCTCGCACTGCTGCGGGCGGTCGGCGCCTCGCGCCGGCAGATCACCCGGTCGGTGCTGATCGAGGCGTTCGTGGTCGGCGCGGTGGCCGGAGTGGCCGGTCTGGTCGCGGGCATCGGCATCGGGGCGGGCCTGCGCTCGCTCATGGGCTCGCTCGACGCGACCGCCCCCGACGGGCCGCTGGTGATCTCGCCCGGCACGGTCGTGACCGCGCTCGCGGTCGGCGTGGTGATCACCATGCTGGCGGCCTGGCTGCCGGGCCGCCGGGCGGCGAAGATCGCGCCGGTCGCGGCGATGAGCAGCCTGCACGCCCCGGCCACGACCAAGTCGCTGGTGCTGCGCAACACGCTCGGCGCGCTGTTCGCCGGCGCGGGGGTCGCGGTCGTCCTGGCGGCGACGGCGATGGACGGCTCGGACGGTCAGGCCCCCATGGGTCTCGGCGCGGTCCTGCTGATCATCGGTGTCTTCGTCCTGACGCCGCTGCTGTCCCGCCCGCTGATCGCGGCGGCCTCTCCGGTACTGCGGATCTTCGGGGTCTCGGGCAAGCTCGCCCGGCAGAACTCCGTGCGCAACCCCCGCCGTACGGCCACCACCGCCTCGGCGCTGATGATCGGGCTCACCCTGATCACCGGGATGACCGTGATGGCGGGCAGCCTCCAGCAGGCGATCGACAAGATGGCCAGTTCGGCGCTGCGCGCGGACTACGTGGTCTCCATGGCGAACGGCAACGGCCTCTCCCCCGACATCGACGGCAAGCTGCGCGAGCTGGACGGGGTCACGGCCACCAGCCCGCTGCGCAACGCCCCCTCCCGGATCGACGGCGAGACCGAGTACCTGACCGGCGTCGACGGCTCCTCGATCGCCGACCTGACCGAACTGCCCATGGACAGCGGCACCTTCGAGGTCGGCGGCACCCGGGTGGTCGTCGACGACGACACCGCCGCCGCGCACGGCTGGCGCACCGGTTCGAGCTTCACCGCGCACTACGAGGACGGCAAGGCCGAGCGCCTGACGGTCGCCGGGGTGTACGTGGGCAACGAGATGATCAGCGGGATCATGCTCGACAACGGCACGCTCACTCCCCACCTCACCGACCCGACCGACATGCAGGTCATGGTGAAGACGGCCGCCGGTGCCTCGGAGGCGACGAAGGACGCGCTGGAGAAGGCGCTGGGCGCCAACCCGGCGATCAAGGTCCAGGACAAGAAGGACCTCTCCACCGAGATCGCGCAGATGTTCACGCTGATCCTGAACATGGTCTACGGACTGCTCGCGATGGCGGTGATCGTGGCGGTGCTCGGCGTCATCAACACCCTCGCGATGTCGGTGTTCGAGCGGTCCCAGGAGATCGGCATGCTCCGCGCGATCGGCCTGGACCGCAAGGGCATCAAGCGGATGGTCCGGCTGGAGTCCCTGGTGATCTCGCTGTTCGGCGGGGTGCTGGGTATCGGCCTGGGCGTGTTCTTCGGCTGGGCGGCCGGTGAACTGCTCGCGTCGCGGATGGCGACGTACGAACTGGTCCTGCCCTGGGCCCGGATGGGCGTCTTCCTGCTGCTGGCGGCGACCGTGGGGGTGCTGGCGGCGCTGTGGCCGGCCCGGCGGGCGGCACGGCTGAACATGCTCGCGGCGATCAAGTCGCAGTAGGGCACCGGCCGAAGAGCCGGAAAAGGGCCCCGCTTCCCGAGGGAGCGGGGCCCTTCGGCGTCTCGTCGGCGCCGCCGTACGACGCCGAAGGGCCTCCCGCACCACGGATGGCGGGAGGCCCTTCGGATGGATCAGTGACCCGAGGTCAGGAGGCCTTGGCCTTCTCCTCGGTCTTCACGGTCTTCTCGGCCTTCGCGGGAGCCGCGGGCGCCGGCTTGGCCGCCTCGTAGAACTCCTCGCGCGGGGACTCCAGAGCACCCAGGGCGACGACCTCGCGCTTGAGGAACATGCCGAGCGTCCAGTCGGCGAAGACGCGGATCTTGCGGTTCCAGGTCGGCATCGCCAGGCCGTGGTAGCCGCGGTGCATGTACCACGCCAGCCGGCCCTTGAGCTTGATCTTCATCTTGCCCATGACGATCATCGCGACGCCCTTGTGGAGGCCGAGGCCCGCCACCGCACCCTTGTTGGCGTGGCTGTAGTCCTTCTGCGGGAAGCCCCGCATGCCGGAGACCACGTTGTCGCCGAGGACCTTGGCCTGCCGCAGCGCGTGCTGCGCGTTGGGCGGGCACCAGGCGTTCGGGTTACCGGCCTTGCGGCCGGCCAGGTCCGGGACCTGGGCGTTGTCGCCCGCGGCCCAGATGTAGTCGGTGCCGGTGACCTGGAGGGTCGGCCGGCAGTCGACGTGACCGCGGGGGCCGAGCGGCAGGCCGAAGCGGCTGAGGACGGGGTTCGGCTTGACGCCGGCCGTCCAGACGATGGTGCTGGAGTCGACCTCCAGGCCGTTCTTCAGCACCACGTGGCCGTCGACGCAGGAGTCCATGGAGGTGGAGAGGTAGACCTCGACCCCGCGGGCCTCCAGGTGCTCCTTGCCGTACTGGCCGAGCTTGGGGCCGACCTCGGGGAGGATCTTGTCCGCGGCGTCGACGAGGATGAACCGCATGTCCTCGCGGGAGACGTTGGAGTAGTACTTGGCCGCGTCGCGGGCCATGTCCTCGACCTCGCCGATGGTCTCCGCGCCCGCGAAGCCACCGCCGATGAAGACGAAGGTGAGCGCCTTGCGGCGGATCTCCTCGTCGGTGGTGGAGTCGGCCTTGTCCAGCTGCTCCAGCACGTGGTTGCGCAGGCCGATGGCCTCCTCGATGCCCTTCATGCCGATGCCTTGCTCGGCGAGGCCGGGGATCGGGAAGGTGCGGGAGACCGCGCCCATCGCGATGACCAGGTAGTCGAACGGCAGCTCGTACGCCTCGCCCACGAGGGGGGCGATCGTGGCGACCTTGCGGTCCTGGTCGATGGTGGTGACCCGGCCGGTGAGGACCTCCGCCTTGGGCAGCACGCGTCGCAGCGGGACGACGACGTGGCGCGGGGAGATGCTGCCGGCGGCGGTTTCGGGGAGGAAGGGCTGGTAGGTCATGTACGACCGGGGGTCGACGACCGTGACGGTCGCCTCGCCGTAGCGCATCTTCTTGAGAATGCGCCGAGCTGCGTACAGGCCTACGTACCCACCGCCTACTACGAGGATCCTGGGACGCTCCGTGGTGCTCATGCCATCGAGTATCCACCCGCCTCAGGGGGGTCGCTCGTGCGCCCCTTCACAAGCTTCCTCAAGGGGTGTGCTATCCTCCGCCGCTCACGTGATCCATGTCATGGCGGCGAGGGGGAACCGCGGTGTACGGCGGACCGTTGTCAATGCCGCGTGAGCTGCCTCTCTGAGCGTTCGGGGCCACCGTGAGCCCCCCGAAACAGTCCCTCGCGAGCCCCTCTCCCTGGACCCTCCCGGACCCCTTCTGAACACGTTCAAGCGGGTGCGGGACCCTCGGAAGGGTCAACCGGCCCCCTTCCGGACCCCTAGCGGGCCAAATTCCTTGTGAAGAACTTCACGAACTTTCCCGACGGGGTGTCGCCGAGGGGCCCTCAAGGACCCCTCGAACGCGCTCAGACGCTACCTGACCTGCTCAGCCGAGGCTACCGATCAGTAACAAAGGAGAGCTACGCCACCGACCAGGCGATGCCGTCGAGGATGTCGTGCTCACTGACGACGACCTCCTCGGCACCGATCCGCTCCATGATCGCCAGCAGGACGAGGGCCCCCGCCGCGATGACGTCCACGCGGCCGGGGTGCATCGCGGGAATCGCGGCGCGCTCGGCGTGGGTGGAACGCAGCAGCCACTCGGTGATCTCGCGGACGCGGTCGCGGGAGACCCGGGAGTGGTGGATGGCCGCCGAGTCGTAGGCGGGCAGCTCCTGGGCGATGGCGGAGACCGTGGTGACGGACCCGGCGAGCCCCACCAGGGTGTGCGCCTCCCGCAGCGGCACGGTCCGCTCGGCGAGGTCGAGAGCGGCCTCGATGTCGGCCCGTACGGCGGCGATCTGCTCCTCGCAGGGTGGGTCGGAGACGACTCCGTCCCGCACCAGGTGCCGCTCGGTCATCCGCACGCACCCGATGTCGACGGAGCGCGCGGCGCGCACGTGCTCCTCCCCCACGACGAACTCGGTCGACCCGCCGCCGATGTCCACCACCAGGTAGGGCTTGGGCAGGTGATCCTGCCCGGCCAGCTCCCGGGTGGCGCCGGTGAAGGAGAACTCGGCCTCCTGGTCCCCGCTGATCACCTCGGGCTCGACCCCGAGGATGCCGACGACCCCGCGCACGAAGTCCTCGCGGTTCTCGGCGTCCCGGGAGGCGGAGGTGGCCACGAAGCGGACGCGCTCGGCGCCGTGCTCCTTGATGGCCGCCGCGTACTCGCGGCAGGCGACGAAGGTCCGCTCCAGCGCCTCGGGGGCGAGCCGCCCGGTCCGGTCCACGCCCTGCCCGAGCCGCACGATGGTCATACGGCGGTCCAGATCGACCAGTTCGCCCGTCGCCGGGTCGCAGTCGGCGACGAGGAGCCGGATGGAGTTGGTACCGCAGTCGATGGCGGCGACGCGGGTCATCCGGCCGCCTCCTGACCCTGCGTCACACACGTCCCCTTGCGCCACCACTGCGGCAGCATCGCGAGGGCCTCGTCGCCGAGCGGGTTGACACCGGGGCCGGCGGCCAGCGAGTGGGCCACCAGGACGTGCAGGCACTTCACCCGGTCCGGCATGCCGCCCGCGCTCGGGAAGCCCGTCAGCTCCTCGATCTCGTCCCGGCGCCGGATGTAGTCCTCGTGCGCGGCGCGGTAGGCGGCGGCCAGTTCGGGGTCCCGCTCCAGCCGCTCGGTCATCTCCTTCATCACGCCGTTCGCCTCCAGCGTGCCGATCGCGGAGTTCGCCTTCGGGCACGTCAGGTAGTACAGCGTCGGGAAGGGCGTGCCGTCCGGCAGCCGGGGTGCCGTCTCCACCACGTCCGGCTGCCCGCACGGGCAGCGGTGCGCGATGGCCCGCAGCCCGCGCGGCGGCCGGCCGAGCTGCTGCTTGAAGGCCTCGACGTCCGCGTCGGTCGGCTCGGTCCGCGGGGTGGTGGGCGGGGGCGTTTCCATCACAGTCTTTCGTCTCTATCTATCGGTCGGCGGCGTCGGACTTGTCGACCCCGTCCCAGACGTTCGCGTACCAGGGCCGGTCCGCCGCGCCCAGGTCGGTGCGCGTCTGCTTCGCCGCGTCCGGATCGACCACCACGAAACCGGTCTCACCCGGCATCACATAGTGCAGCCGCTCCCGGATCCGCTGCTCCGCGTAGGCGTCGTCCTGCCAGCGTGCCTTGAGATCGCGCAGCTCCTCCACCCGCTCGCGGGCCTGCTGCTTCTGCTGCTCCAGATCGGCGATCTCGGCGCGCTGGGCGACGTACTGCCTTATCGGATAGGCGAGCGCGACGACCAGGGAGCAGACGACGAGGGCGAGCAGGGCCGCGCGGCCGGTGAGCCGGGAGCGGCGGGCCTGCCGCTTGGTCTGCGAGCGGTAGACACGGGCCGCCGTCTGTTCCCCGAGCAACCGGATCCTGGTCGTGGTGGAGAAACGGTCCCGGTCCTTGACGGCCATCTCTCACTCCCGTTCACACACGCGCGTACGTCCCCGCACACGGTACGGGACCGAGTACGGGGACGTACGTACGACTGGCTATGCCGTCAGCAGCCTCAGCCCTTGCTGCCCCTACTGGTTCGCAGAGCGAAACCGGGGGAACGCCGAGCGGCCGGCGTACACCGCGGCGTCGTCGAGGATCTCCTCGATGCGCAGCAGCTGGTTGTACTTGGCGACGCGCTCGGAGCGGGCCGGGGCGCCGGTCTTGATCTGGCCGCAGTTGGTGGCGACGGCGAGGTCGGCGATGGTGACGTCCTCGGTCTCGCCGGAGCGGTGGGACATCATGCACTTGAAGCCGCTGCGCTGGGCGAGCTCCACGGCGTCCAGGGTCTCGGTCAGCGAACCGATCTGGTTCACCTTCACGAGCAGCGCGTTGGCCGCGCCCTCCTCGATGCCGCGGGCCAGGCGCTCCGGGTTGGTGACGAACAGGTCGTCGCCGACGAGCTGGACCTTGTCACCGAGCTTCTCGGTGATGGTCTGCCAGCCCTGCCAGTCGTCCTCGAACAGCGGGTCCTCGATGGAGACCAGCGGGTACGCCTCGACGAGCTCGGCGTAGTACTCGGTCATCTCGGCCGCCGAGCGCTCCTTGCCCTCGAAGGTGTAGACGCCGTCCTTGTAGAACTCGGAGGCGGCGACGTCGAGCGCGAGGGCGATCTGCTCGCCGGGGGTGTAGCCGGCTTCCTTGATCGCTTCGAGGATGAGGTCGAGGGCCTCGCGGTTGGAGCCGAGGTTCGGGGCGAAGCCGCCCTCGTCGCCGAGGCCGGTGGCCAGGCCCTTGCCCTTCAGCACCTTCTTGAGGGTGTGGTAGACCTCGGTGCCCCAGCGCAGCGCCTCGGAGAAGGACTCCGCGCCGATCGGGGCGATCATGAACTCCTGGATGTCCACGTTGGAGTCGGCGTGCGAGCCGCCGTTCAGGATGTTCATCATCGGCACCGGCAGCAGGTGCGCGTTCGGGCCGCCCAGGTAGCGGAAGAGCGGCAGGTCGCTGGCCTCGGAGGCGGCGTGGGCGACGGCGAGCGAGACGCCGAGGATGGCGTTGGCGCCGAGCGAGCCCTTGTTGTCGGTGGCGTCCAGGTCGAACATCGCCTGGTCGATCAGGCGCTGCTCGGTGGCGTCGTAGCCGACCAGCTCCGGGCCGATCTGCTCGATGACGGCGAGGACGGCCTTCTCGACACCCTTGCCGTGGTAGCGGTTCGGGTCACCGTCGCGGAGCTCGATGGCCTCGAAGGCGCCGGTGGAAGCGCCGGACGGAACGGCGGCACGACCCGTGCTGCCGTCGTCGAGGCCGACCTCGACCTCGACCGTGGGGTTGCCTCGGGAGTCCAGGATTTCCCGGGCTACGACGACGTCGATGGACGGCACGAGCATCTCCTTCTTGGGATGTGACGCTGGAAGTGCGGGGCACGTGAGCCTTGCGACTAGAGCCTATCCGCCTCTGGGACATAGGCCAGCCGACCGACCGTCCCGTGGACAAGGACAGACGGTACCCATTGTTTGCCAGCGGAACAAAGGGCTGGTGACAACCAGGCAAAGAAAACCCCGCTCCGGTGCGTACGGGGGAACACGCACCGGAGCGGGGGGCCCGTGGGGACGGGGGAGGCCCTCACGAGGCCTTCAGTGTGAAGGACGCGTCTATGAGAGCGCTGTGGTTCGGCTACGGGACTACTTGAGGTGCAGTTGCTGACCGGGGTAGATCAGGTCGGCATCCGTGACGATGTCCTTGTTCAGCTTGAAGAGCTTCTCCCAGCCGCCCTTGACGTCGTGCTCCTCGGCGATGGTGCTGAGGGTGTCACCGGTGACGACCTTGTACTCGCCGTCGCCCTTCTTGACCTTCTTGCCGGTCGGGGTGGTGACGGTCTTCTGCTTCTGCGCCGGACGCTCGGTGGAACGCGAGGCGGACTGCTCCTCGGTCGAGCGGGTGGAGGTCTCGGGGCTGGCCTCGGGGCTGCTCTCGGTGGAGCCGGCGCTCGAGCCGCCGGTGTAGGCGGCGCTCGACAGGCCGACGCCGCAGTGCGGCCACGCGCCCTTGCCCTGACCGGCGAGCACCTTCTCGGCGATCTCGATCTGCTGGGCCTTGCTGGCCTGGTCGGCGGTGGAGGCGTACTGGGTGCCGCCGTACGCGGCCCAGGTGGAGGCCGAGAACTGCAGGCCGCCGTAGTAGCCGTTGCCGGTGTTGATGGACCAGTTGCCGCCGGACTCGCACTGGGCGACGGCCTCCCACTCGGAGGCGGTGGCGGCGGAGGCGTTGCCGGCCACCATCAGCGGAGCGGCGACGGCGGCGCCGGTGACGCCGGCGATGGCGATGGCGCGGGTGGCCTTGGACGGACGGCGGTGCTTGCCCTTGCCGGAAAACAGCATGGTGGATCCCCTCACCGACGCCTGCGAGGTGAGCTGTCGGGTTCGGGCCGGTTGAGTTGCCCGGCCGCGCACCCTTCGGTGCGCGGCTTCACCCCAAGCCGGTTCCGGTGTCGAGTTGCCTCAACCGCCGGTTCCGGCGCTTACCTTGGGTCCCCCGCTCCTGCCTACGGCGCTTGACGCGACGACTGTTCCCGGACGGCCGCTGGCAGGATTCGGCGTTGCGGCAGCCGGGGCTCGTGTTGGGCGAGCGGTCCGACGGTAGACACGCGATCCGCGGAATTTCAAAGACGATCAGGGCTTCTGAGACTCATCCCACACTTTCGCCAAACCGGACATTCGGCACTAAGTGTGACGTGAACTACCGCTGGTTTTCGCCCGGTTCGCCCACTACTTCAAGGGTCTGACCGGGGATGATGAGGTCGGGGTCGGTGCCGACGGTCTCCTTGTTCGCGGTATAGAGCCCGCGCCATCCGCCGCTCACGTCAAGGGAGTCGGCGATGCCGACGAGACTGTCGCCGACCCGGACGACGTACGAGCCGTCCGCGGCACTCTTCTCGCCACTCCGGCCGGCGCTCTCGTCGGCGGGTTCGCCGCGGTGGCGGCCGGTGCCACCGGAGCCGGTGTCGGTGAGGGCGGAATCGCCCAGGATCTGGCCGGAGTTGTCCGAGTTGTCCCGTCCCGGGGTGGCCGCGGGCTCATTCTCGGCTTCCGGGGAGGAGTCACCCTCGGGCGACTGCGAAGACTCGGCCGACTCGGCGGCATCCGCGGATTCGGATGACTTGTCCGACTTGGTCGAGTTGTCCGTGGCTTTGGCCGACGGGGAGGAGCTGGGCCCCGACTCGGCGGAGCCGTCGACGGAATCGCTGTCGAGGGAGTCGCCGTCGAGGGAGTTGAGCAGACCGGACGAATCGGACGCGCCGGAGGAGGCGGAAGAGTTGGTCGATTCCGATGATTCGGGCGAAGCGGACTCATCGTCCGCGACTCCCGTGTCGATGTCGACCGAACCCGACTCGGTGTCGAGACCGGAGAGCGGGCCGCAGGTCGGCCAGGCGGCGAGGCCCTGGTCGGCGAGGATGCGCTCGGCGACGGCGATCTGCTGGGAGCGGCTGGCCTGGTCCGCGGAGGCGGCGTACCTCGTGCCGCCGTACCGCTCCCAGTTCTCCTGGGTGACCTGGAGGCCGCCGTAGTAGCCGTTGCCGCTGTCCTCGCTCCACGAGGCACCGCTCTCGCACTCCGCCACCCGATCCCAGGTGGTGCCCTCGGCCGCGCTGGCGCCCGAGGCGCCGAGGAGCGGGATGGCGATGGCGGAGCCGGTCACTCCGGCCGCGACGATGAGAGCCGGAGCCTGGCGGGGGCGACGGTGACGACCGTTCCCGGAGAGCATGCGGGGGCCTTTCGAAGACAGCAGGGACCGGCGCGGCGCCGCTGACGCGAGGCGCCGCGCTGACGAGTGAACGTATCGGCAGACGATCACTTGTCACAAGTTAATGCCGCGCAGATCACGTGAAGATCACAGACTTGAGGGTGTGTCACATTTGACCTGACGGTCCGTCGAGTCGGCCGGCTCAGCCGCTCGGGGTGAACTCGACCGGAAGCGTCCGCAGTCCGCGCATGATGAGACCCCCGCGCCAGCGCAGGTCGTCCGGTTCCGCCGCGAGCCGGAGGTCCGGGAGCCGGCGCAGCAGGGTGGCCAGCGCGGTCTGGCCCTCCAGGCGGGCGAGCGGGGCGCCGAGGCAGTAGTGGATGCCGTGGCCGTAGCCGAGGTGCTGGTTGTCGCGGCGGGAGAGGTCGAGCGTGTCGGGGTCGGCGAACCGCTCCGGGTCCCGGTCGGCGGCGGCGAGCACGACGAGGACCGGGTCGCCGGGGGCGATGTCCTGGCCGCCGACGGTGAGCGGCTGCGTGGCGAAGCGCCAGGTGGCGAGCTCCACGGGGCCGTCGTAGCGGAGGAGTTCCTCCACGCCGGTCTCGAGGAGGGCCGTCTCCTGCGCGGCGAGGGACTCCTGGAGGCGGGCCCGCTGGTCGGGGTGGGTCAGCAGGGCGAAGGTGCCGTTTCCGATCAGATTGACCGTGGTCTCGAACCCCGCGAAGAGAAGGATGAAGGCCATGGCGGCGGCCTCGTTCTCGGTGAGGTGCTCGCCGTGGTCGGAGGCGCGGATGAGACCGGAGATGAGGTCCTCGCCGGGAGCGGGCATGTCGGGCAGCGCCTCGCGCTTGCGGTGGATGAGGTCGGCGAGGTAGCCGCGCATCTTCTTCACGGACCGCGCGACTCCGCCCCGGGGACCGCCCTGGTGGCGGATCATCATGCCCGCCCAGTCCCGGAAGTCGTCCTGGTCCTCGCGGGGCACGCCGAGCAGGTCGCAGATGGCGTAGATGGGGAGCGGGAACGCGAACTCGTGGATGAGGTCGGCGGAACCCCGGTCGGCGAACTGGTCGATGAGGTGGTCGGTCAGCTCCTGCACGCGCGGGGCGAACTCGGCGACCCTGCGGGGCGTGAACGCCTTGCTGACGAGCCGTCGCAGCCGGGTGTGGTCCGGGGGGTCGATGTTGAGCAGATGCGTCATCAGCTCGGCCTTGCGCTCACCGGGGATACCGGTCTTGCCCTTGGCGTGCGCGGGCTCGTCGTGATGCGCGGGGTTCTTGCTGAGCCGCTGATCGGCCAGCGCCTGCTTGGCATCGGCGTACCGCGTGACCAGCCAGGCCTCCACCCCACTGGGCAACGTCGTCCGACGCACGGG
>NZ_JAMJFL010000060.1 GCF_023544665.1 Streptomyces sp. YS415 | reverse complement strand
GCACCGCGTCCACCTCGGGAGTCAGGGCCGCCGCGAGGCGGGCGGTCGCCGGACGGGTGCCGTCCCTGAGGTGTTCGGCCGCGATGAGGAGGATCTTCCGCTGCTCGGAGGGGACTTCGGTGGCGGCCCGCTCGTACAGCCGGGCGCCCTCCTCCAGGACCAGCTCGGTGTCCATCCCGGCCGGGATCTTGATCTGGGCGTGGTGGCGCCAGGTGGTCACCGGATCGCCCCACGCCTCCACCGTGTACGTCCACAGGCCCTCGGCGTCGGGGGTGACCTCGGCGCCCCAGCGGTCGGTGCCCGGCGTCAGTTCGCGCATCGGCGTCCAGGGACCGGGACGGCCCCCGGGATCGCGCAGCACGACATTGGCGGCCACGGCGTCGTGCCCCTCGCGGAACACGGTCGCGGAGACCTCGAACGTCTCGCCCACGACCGCCTTGGCGGGCCTGCGGCCGCGCTGGACGAACGGGCGGACGTCGAGGACGGGTATGCGCCCGACGCCGGGAGCGCCGTTCGCGGAGGGTGGCTCCGCGCCGGGCGGTCCGGCGGCGGCCGGGCGTCGTGAGGGAGATCGCTCGGGCTTGCGCGTCGAGGGTGCTGACGAGTGGTGCTTGGCGGGCATGACCGCTCCTGTCCGCGTCAACGTGGGTGGGCGGATGGATATGGGCAGGTGGGTCCTGCGGGATGCAGTTGTGGTGTGCCTGTGGGGTGTACCGGGGGAGCCTTCCCACCCTATTCGGGTGAGCAATCCGGCACTTTGTTAACTACTTACGCGTACGGCTGCACACAAACCGGCCCCGTCCGGGGGAACGGGGCCGATCCTTCCGGGTCGTTCTCAACGGGTCGCGAACATGTCGCTACGAGCCCGGTACCTGGAGCAGTTCGTTCGGTGAGCCGAGTCCCCGCCCGGAGACCTTTCCACTCACCGCCCGGGCGACGAGTGCCCGGGAAACCTGCGCGGGCGTGGCCGTGCGATGTCCGGCCAGGTAGAGCGCGGCCGCGCCCGCCGCGTGCGGCGCCGCCATCGACGTACCCGAGGAGGTGACCCTGGCGCGGTCGCCCGCGGACGACGCCGAGGTGATCGACACGCCCGGTGCGAACAGGTCCAGGGCCGAGCCGAAGTTGGAGAAGCGCGCCCGCGCGTCCTTGCGGTCGGTGGCGCCGACCGTGACCGCCTGGCGCACCCCGGCCGGTGAGAAGAGGCCGGCCGGGCGGCCGTCGTTGCCCGCGGCGACGGTGTACGTGACGCCGGACGCGATGGAGTTGCGTACGGCGGCGTCGAGCTGGGCGTTGTAGCCGCCGCCCAGGCTGAGGTTGGCGACCGCCGGTTTCTTGGCGTTCCTGGTCACCCAGTCGATGCCGGCGATGGCCCGGGCGGTGGTGCCGTCACCCGCGTTGTCGAGGACGCGCACGGAGACCACCTCGGCCTTCTTGGCGACGCCGTACGCCGATCCGGCGACCGTGCCCGCCACATGGGTGCCGTGGCCGTTGCCGTCCCCCGCGGACCGGTCGCCGCCGACGAAGTCCCAGCCGTGTCTCGCCCGGCCGCCGAAGTCCTTGTGCGTGATGCGGACGCCCGTGTCGATCACGTAGACCGTCACCCCGGCGCCCGCGGACCCGGGTGCGCTGTAGCGGCCGTTCAGCGGCAGGCTCCGCTGGTCCACGCGGTCGAGACCCCAGGACGGCGGGTTATTCCAGGTGGTGTGCAGGGCCACCCGGGTGTCCTGCGCGACGGAGGCGACACGCGGGTCGGCCGCGAGGCGCCGGGCCTGTCTCTCGCTCGCCCGGACCGCGTAACCGTTGAGAACGGTGCCGTAAGTGTGGCTGATTCTCGCCCCGTACTGCTCCGCCAGGTCCTTTCCGGCCACCGACGGGGCCTGTGTTCCCCCCTTGAGCGTCACCAGGTAGCTTCCGCTGACGGAGCCGGGCATACCGGCGCCGAGAATCCGCCCCTCCGGTGCGGCGTGCGCGGGCGGGCTGCTGGCCGAAAGTGCCGCGGTGCAGGTCACCGCGGTCAGGCCGCCCGCCCAGCGCAGACGCCGGGTTCGCGTCCGTGCCATGGTCCGAGTCCCCTCCCTCGACTCGGCGTCCGGCCACCGCTGCCTGCCGGGTCGCACCCGGCGCGGGCCGAACGCCACGAGCAGCCTCTCGTGGGGGACGAAGTCGCCACAAGGACGCCTGCAGGGGCGGAATCGGCCATATCGCCGATGGCGGACCCGAGGAGGTTGCGGTGCTTTTCGGACGACGTGCGTGAGTGGTCCGAGTGGAGTGAGCCTCCAGGTTCGATGGAGACGCGGGGACAGGCGCCGTGGTTACAAAGCGCCCGCACCGATACCGTGCAGATGATGACAGGACGCACACCGCCGTGCGTCCTCTTCCGCACGCCTGCCGAGGTGGAATGTGAAGGCGATCCGTCGATTCACCGTCCGTCCCGTTCTCCCCGAACCCCTGCGGCCGCTCAGCGACCTGGCGCGCAATCTGCGCTGGTCCTGGCATGCGGAGACCCGCGACCTCTTCCAGTCCGTCGATCCCGAGCGCTGGGCCGCCTCCAACGGCGATCCGGTACGCCTCCTGGGCAGTGTGGCACCGGGAAGGCTGGCCGAGCTGGCCGAGGACCGGCGCTTCCTGCGCCGTCTGACGGCCGTTGCCGACGACCTCCACGACTATGTCTCCGGTGACCGCTGGTACCAGGCCCAGTCCTCCGAACTCCCGGCCGCCGTCGCCTATTTCTCCCCCGAGTTCGGCATCACCGCCGCCCTGCCGCAGTACTCCGGCGGCCTGGGCATCCTGGCCGGCGACCATCTGAAGGCGGCCAGCGATCTCGGGGTGCCGCTGATCGGTGTGGGGCTGCTGTACCGGCACGGCTACTTCCGGCAGAGCCTTTCGAGGGACGGCTGGCAGCAGGAGCACTACCCGGTGCTCGACCCCAACGAGCTGCCGGTGGCCCTGCTCAGGGAGGCCGACGGCACCCCCGCCCAGGTCTCCCTCGCCCTGCCCGGCGGCCGCTCCCTGCACGCCCGCGTCTGGCTGGCCCAGGTCGGCAGGGTCCCGCTGCTGCTCCTCGACTCCGACGTGGAGGAGAACGACCTCGGCGAGCGCGGGGTGACCGACCGGCTCTACGGCGGCGGCAGCGAGCACCGGCTGCTCCAGGAGATGCTGCTCGGCATAGGAGGGGTACGGGCGGTCCGGACGTACTGCCGGCTGACGGGCCACGCGGAGCCCGAGGTCTTCCACACCAACGAGGGGCACGCGGGCTTCCTCGGGCTGGAGCGGATCGCCGAACTCTGCGACCGGGGTCTCGACTTCGACTCCGGCCTGGAGGCGGTCCGGGCCGGGACCGTCTTCACCACCCACACCCCCGTCCCGGCCGGCATCGACCGCTTCGACCGCGAGCTCGTCGCCCGCCACTTCGGGCCCGACGCCGAACTCCCGCGCATCGACGTCGAGCGGATCCTCCAGCTCGGCATGGAGTCCTACGCCGGGGGCGAACCGAACCTGTTCAACATGGCGGTGATGGGCCTGCGCCTCGGCCAGCGCGCCAACGGGGTCTCGCTGCTGCACGGCAACGTCAGCCGGGAGATGTTCTCCGGGCTCTGGCCGGGCTTCGACGCCGACGAGGTGCCGATCACCTCGGTCACCAACGGCGTGCACGCCCCGACCTGGGTCGCGCCCGAGGTCTTCCGGCTCGGCGCCAAGCAGATCGGCGCCCAGCGCACCGAGGACGCGTTCACCGTCGGCGGTTCGGACCGCTGGGACGCGGTGGCGGACATCCCGGACCAGGAGATCTGGGAGCTGCGCCGGGTGCTGCGCGAACAGCTGGTGACGGAGGTGCGCGAGCGGCTGCGCGCCTCCTGGCGGCAGCGCGGCGCGGGCAGCGCGGAGCTTGGGTGGATCGACGGGGTGCTGGACCCGGACGTCCTCACCATCGGCTTCGCCCGCCGGGTCCCGTCGTACAAGCGCCTCACGCTGATGCTGCGCGACCAGGACCGGCTGATGGAGCTGCTGCTGCACCCCGAGCACCCGATCCAGATCGTGGTGGCGGGCAAGGCGCACCCGGCGGACGACGGCGGCAAGCGGCTCATCCAGGACCTGGTGCGGTTCGCGGACGATCCGCGGGTCCGCCACCGGATCGTCTTCCTGCCGGACTACGGCATGGCGATGGCGCAGAAGCTGTACCCGGGCTGCGACATCTGGCTGAACAATCCGCTCCGCCCGCTGGAGGCGTGCGGCACCTCGGGCATGAAGGCGGCGCTGAACGGCTGTCTCAATCTGTCGGTGCTGGACGGCTGGTGGGACGAGTGGTTCCAGCCGGACTTCGGCTGGGCGATCCCCACCGCGGACGGTTCCCAGACGGACCCGGACCGGCGGGACGACATCGAGGCGGCCGCGCTCTACGACCTGCTGGAGCAGCGGGTCACCCCGCGCTTCTACGAGCGCGGCCAGGGCGGACTGCCCGACCGCTGGATCGAGATGGTCCGCCAGACCCTCACCCTGCTCGGCCCGAAGGTGCTGGCCGGGCGGATGGTCCGGGAGTACGTCGAGCGCCTGTACACCCCGGCCGCGCTCGCCCACCGCTCGATGGACGCGGACTCCGCGCGCGAACTGGCGACGTGGAAGGCGCGGGTGCGGGGGGCCTGGCACCGGGTGAGCGTCGACCATGTCGAGACCTCGGTGGCCACGACGACGGCGGAGCTGGGCACGACCCTGAGCCTGCGGGTCCGCGTCGGCCTCGGCGAGCTGGTCCCCGACGACGTGGAGGTCCAGGCGGTCTCGGGCCGGGTGGACGCCGAGGACCGGATCACGGACGCGGCGACGGTCCCGCTGAAGCCGACGGGCGGGCCCGACCTGGACGGCCGCTGGGTCTACGAGGGCCCGCTGTCCCTGGACCGCACGGGGCCGTACGGCTACACGGTACGGATCCTTCCGGCGCACCGGCTGCTGGCGTCGAGCGCGGAACTGGGGCTCGTCACCGCGCCCTCTGAGGACGTGGTGGAGGGCGCCGGGGTGCTCCTGCGCTGAGGCGGTACGGCGGGGGCGTCAGTCGGTGTCGCCCCCGCACAGCCTGCGCAGCGCCGCCCCGCACCGCCGCGCGTACGCCTGCTGCAGGCCGCGGTTGGCGGGGCCCCCGGCGCGGGCGTACCACTTCGCGCCCCGGCTGAAGGCGTGCACCGTCAGCCAGACGGTGCCGTCCCCGGTGCGGTCCACGACGAAGGCCTCCTCGCCGCACTCCGGGTGCCCGGTCAGCGTGCCGTACGCCCAGCCCGCGCGGCGGGGTTCCTCCACCGTCCAGACCACCCGGCACGGTGCCTTGATGACGCCGGCCAGGGTGACGGTGACGTCGACCCCGGGCGCGGCCCGTTCCGCGGAGGCGTCGATGCCGACGCCCACCGCCCGGTGCATGTCCCAGGTCAGCACCGCCTCGGCCGCCCGGCTGAAGACCTCGTGGCCCTCGCCGATGCGGGTGCGCACATGCAGGGGACGGAATCCGGGCGGGCAGAACTCGGGCTCCCGGGTGGCGCCGACATCGTCGTACGTGAAGGACATGGGGCCCTAGCGTAGGGCGGCCGGCGTCCGGAGCACGCAGCGGGCGCCGTCCCGGGGAGTCGAACCACCGGGACGGCGCCCTGTTCACAGGGGAGCCGGACGTTCTACGGGAACGTCAGCTTCCAGCTGTTGATGTAACCGGTGTCGACGGCCGCGTTGTCCTGGACCCGCAACTGCCAGACGCCGTTGGCCACCTCGGAGGAGGCGTTCACCGTGTACGTGGTGTTGATGTTGTCCGCGCTGCCGCCGGTGCCGTAGCCCTTCAGCGTGTACGCCGTGCCGTCGGGGGCGATCAGCTGCACCTGGAGGTCACCGATGTAGGTGTGGACGATGTCGACCGCCACCGCGAGGTTCGACGGCGCGTTGCCCGTCCGCCCGGAGACGGTGATCGACGAGGTGACCGCCGCGCCCCGGTCCGGGATGGCCACGTCGGCGGTGTTCTCGAAGGAGGTGCCGCCACCGCCGCCGCCGGGCCGCGCGCCGACCGCGACGCCCGCCCAGGCGTGCTGGACCGCCGCGTACTCGGGGCTGGTGGTGCCGTACAGCTCACCGGCCGCCGCGAGGGTGCCGGTGCGGGCGCCCGCGTAGTTGGTGGTGGAGGTGAACTTCGTGGTCAGCGCGCGGAACCAGATCTTCTCCGCCTTGGCCCGGCCGATGCCGGTGACCGCGAGGCCGTCCGCGGTCGGCGAGTTGTAGCTGACGCCGTTGATGGTCTTGGCGCCGCTGCCCTCGCTCAGCAGGTAGAAGAAGTGGTTGGCGGGGCCCGACGAGTAGTGCACGTCGATCGAGCCGATCCCCGAGTACCAGTTGTCCTTGGACGAGCCGTCCCTGCTCGGCTTGTCCATGTAGCGCAACGGGGTGCCGTCGCCGTTGATGTTGATCTCCTCGCCGATGAGGTAGTCACCGACGTCGGAGGAGTTGTTGGCGAAGAACTCGACGGTCGAGCCGAAGATGTCGGAGGTCGCCTCGTTCAGGCCGCCGGACTCGCCGCTGTAGACCAGGCCCGCGGTGTTGGAGGTGAGCCCGTGGGTCATCTCGTGCGCGGCCACGTCGATCGAGGTCAGCGGGTTGGCGTTGCCCGAGCCGTCGCCGTAGGTCATGCAGAAGCAGCTGTCGGACCAGAACGCGTTGACGTAGTTGTTGCCGTAGTGGACCCGGGAGTACGCGCCGACGCCGTCGCCGCGGATGCCGCTGCGACCGTGCACGTTCTTGTAGTAGTCCCAGGTCAGCGCGGCGCCGTAGTGCGCGTCGGCGGCGGCCGACTCCAGGTTGGACGGGCTGCCGTTGCCCCACACGTCGTCCGGTCCGGAGAAGAGCGTCCCGGTGCCGGAGGTGCCGCGGTTGAGGTTGTACGTCTTGTGGTTGCCGCGTGCGCCGTCGGTGAGGTTGTACGTCGAGCCGGACTGGGTGGTCCCGAGCGTCACCGTGCCGCTGTAGACGGTGTTGCCGGTGCCGGTCTCGATCGCCTCCCACTCGTAGAGCTTCTCGCCCGAGGTGGCGTCCGTGATGACGTGCAGTTCCTGCGGGGTGCCGTCGTGCTGGAAGCCGCCGACGACCGTCTCGAACGCCACCTTCGGGGTGCCGTTCGCCGCCCAGATCACCTTGCGCGGGGCCCGGTTGACGTCGGCGTCCTTGGCGTCCTCCGCCTTCGCCGCGGCCAGGGCCTGCCGCTCGGCCTTCGCCGCGGACACCGCCGCCTTGGTGGTGGCCGGCTCGATGGCCCGCTTCGTGGCCTTCACGACGGCCGCGGTGGCGTCCGCCTCGGTGCTCTTGACGACGAGGTCGCCGCCGAGGACGGGCAGGCCGTCGTAGGTGCGCTCGTAGCGGGTGTGGATCGTGCCGTTGCCGTCCTTGAGGACGTCACGGACGACCAGCTTCTCCTTGGCGCCCAGGCCCAGCTCCGCGGCGGTCTCCGCCTTGGTGGCGTTGGCCGTGCGGATCAGCTCGGCGCGCTGGGCGGGGGTGAGCTTGACGGACTCGGCGCCGGGGATGACCTTGCCCGCGGCCGACGGTGCCTTCTCCGGGGCGGCGGTGGCGGCGCCCGACTGGACGGCCGTGGCGATCAGGGCGGCCACTCCGACGAGGGCGGCTGCCGCGGCCCGGCGGGTGGTGGATCTGTGGGGGGTGCGTCTGTCCGAGGAACTGCTTCTCAAAACTGACTCCTTCTGCGCGGCCGCGGATCGCGCGGCCAGGGGAGACCGTCCGGCGGGTGGGCCGGGCGGGCAGAGCAGCGGTACGCAGAACGACGTGCGGGAGCGACGGCCGGGCGCAGCGGGTGAACGAACCTATGGGGTTGCTGTGCGTCGGCCGTGGGAAGAGTGGCAGGAGATCAGCACTCCTGTCAGGGGCGCGTCAGAAAGTTGGCCGGAAATGGTTCGTTGTCCGGGAATTCATGTTCGCTATACGAACCCTTCGGATCCGGCGCCGCGGAACCCTTCGGCCCCAGGGCCGCGGACCTGCCCCGGCGCTACGCGAGACTGTCCCGCCACGCCCGGTGCAGATCCGCGAATCGCCCCGTCTCCGCGATGAGTTCGGCGGGCGAGCCGTCCTCGACGATCCGCCCGTGCTCCATGACCAGCACCCGGTCCGCGATCTCCACGGTGGACAGCCGGTGCGCGATCACCACCGCCGTACGGCCGTGCAGCACCGTCGCCATCGCGCGCTGCACCGCCCGCTCGCCGGGGATGTCCAGCGAGCTGGTCGCCTCGTCGAGGATCAGCACCGCGGGATCGGCAAGCAACGCCCGCGCGAACGCCACGAGTTGGCGCTGACCGGCGGAGATGCGGCCGCCCCGCTTGCGTACGTCCGTGTCGTAGCCGTCGGGCAGGGCGCTGATGAACTCGTGCGCGCCGATGGCCTTCGCGGCCCGCTCGATGTCCTCCCGGGTCGCGTCCGGGCGCCCGAGGGCGATGTTCTCGGCGACCGTGCCGGAGAACAGGAACGCCTCCTGGGTCACCATCACCACCCCGCGCCGCAGTTCGGGCACGGCCAGCTCGCGCAGATCGACCCCGTCCAGCAGCACCCGGCCGTCGGTGGGGTCGTAGAACCGGGCCAGCAGCTTCGCCAGCGTCGACTTGCCGGCGCCGGTCGAGCCGACCACTGCGACCGTCTGCCCGGCCGGCAGGGTGAGGTCGAAGGCGGGCAGTACCTCACCGCCGGTGCGGTAGGCGAACCGCACCCCGTCGAAGACGACCTCGCGGCCCGGGTGCTCGGACTCGCGTGCCGGGAGCTCCCTGGGCGCCGACGGCTCGGGGACGGACGGGGTCTGGGCCAGCAGTCCGGCGATCTTCTCCAGGGAGGCCGCCGCCGACTGGTAGGAGTTCAGGAACATCCCGAGCCGGTCGATCGGGTCGTACAGCCGCCGCAGGTACAGCACCGCGGCGGCCAGCACGCCGAGCGCCAGCGTGCCGTCCGCGACCCGGTGGGCGCCCCACAGCACGATCGCGGCGACGGCCGTGTTGGCGACCAGCCGCGAACCGACCACGTACCGGGCCATCTCCAGCAGCGCGTCGCCGTTGATCCGCTCGTGCCGCTTGTTCAGTACGGCGAAGTCGGCGTCGTTGACGGCCTCGCGGCGGAACGCGCGCACCGGCCGGATGCCGTTCATCGTCTCCACGAACTTCACGATCACCGAGGCGATGGCCGTCGACCGCAGCCGGTACACCCGCCCGGCGCGCCGCTGGTAGTTCCGCATGAGCAGGAACAGCGGCACGAAGGAGGCGACCGCGACCGCGCCGAGCCCGAGGTCCAGCCAGAGCAGCAGCGCGGAGATGTACACGAACGACAGGATCACGGTCACGAGTTCCTGGAGCCCCTCGCTGAGCAGCTCCCGCAGCGACTCCACGTCCGTGGTGGACCGGGAGATCAGGCGGCCGCTCGTGTAACGCTCGTGGAAGTCGATGCTCAGCGCCTGCGCGTGCCGGAAGATCCGGCCGCGCAGGTCCAGCAGCACGTCCTGGTTGACGCGGGCCGAGGCGACGACGAACGCGTACTGCAGGGCGCCGGAGACCGTCGCGCAGAGCAGGTAGCCCACGGCCACGGCGATCAGCGGGCCGTGGTCGCCCGCGCGGAACGCCGGTACGGCCCGGTCGAGGGCGTACGCCACCAGCAGCGGGCCCGCCTGCACGGCCGCCTGCTGGACGAGCAGCAGCAGCGTGGTGAGCGCCACCCGGGCCTTCATCGGCGTCAGCAGCGAACGCAGCAGTGCGCCGGTGGCGCCCGGGGGAGTGGGCAGGACGTCCCGGTCGAACGAGTCGCCGGTCTCCTCGGGCCGGTCCTTGGCCGGGGCGGTGAGGGTGGGCGCGGTCATCCGTGGGCCTCCGCTCCGGACATCAGGTGGGCGTACTCGGCGTTGCTGCGCAACAGTTCGTGGTGCGTGCCGACCGCGACGATCCGGCCGCCGGACAGCAGCGCGACCCGGTCGGCGAGCAGGACGGTGGACGGGCGGTGCGCCACGACGATCGCGGTGGTCTGTGCGAGCACCTCCCGCAGCGCGGCCTCGACGGCGGCCTCGGTGTGCACGTCGAGCGCGGACAGCGGATCGTCCAGCACCAGGAACCGCGGCCGTCCGACGACGGCCCGGGCGAGGGCCAGCCGTTGCCGCTGCCCGCCGGAGAGGCTGAGCCCCTGCTCGCCGACCTGGGTGCCGGTGCCCTGCGGCAGGGAGTGCACGAAGCCGGCCTGGGCGACGTCCAGTGCGCGGTCCAGCTCCGCGGCTCCTGCGGTGCCGTCGGCCCCCATCAGCACGTTCTCCCCGACGGAGGCGGAGAACAGGGTGGGTTCCTCGAAGGCGACGGCGACCCTGGAGCGCAGCTCCTCCCGCGACATGGCCCGGATGTCCTCGCCGTCCAGCGTGATCCGCCCGGAGGTGACCTCGTGCAACCGGGGCACCAGCGCGGTGAGTGTGGTCTTGCCGGAACCGGTGGCTCCGACGAGGGCCATGGACTCGCCGGGACGGATGCGCAGATCGATGCGGTCGAGAACGGGCGGGGAGTCGGGCGGGGCGTCGGGGTAGCGGAAGGAGACGCCCTCGAAGACCAGCCCTTCGGCCCCGGCCGCCACGCCCCCCGGCGCGTGCCGCTCCGCCGACTCGGGCGCCTCGTCGATCACCTCGAAGTACCGCTCCGTGGCCGTCGCCGCCTCCTGGCTCATCGCCAGCAGGAACCCGATCGACTCCACGGGCCACCGCAGGGCGAGCGCCGTGGACAGGAACGCCACCAGCGTGCCCGCCGACAGTTGCCCGTCCGCGACCTGCACGCATCCCACCACCAGCGCCGCCCCGACGGCCACCTCGGGCAGCGTCACGATCACCGCCCAGATCACCGCCAGCAGCCGGGCCTTGCGCAGCTCGGTCCCCCGCAGCGTCGACGACAGCTCCCGGAACGCCCGGGCCTGGCTCCGATGCCGCCCGAACCCCTTGATGATCCGGATCCCGAGCACGCTCTCCTCGACCACGGTCGTCAGATCCCCGACCTGGTCCTGCGCCCGCCGCGCCACCTCGGCGTACCGCTTCTCGAAGACCACGCACATCACGATCACCGGCACGGCGGGCCCGAGGATCACCAGTCCCAGCGTCCAGTCCTGGAGCAGCATGAGGATCACGCCGACCAGGATCGTGACGCCGTTGACCAGCAGGAAGGTCAGCGGGAACGCGAGGAACATCCGCACCAGCATCAGATCGGTGGTCCCCCGGGACAGCAACTGCCCCGACGCCCACCGGTCGTGGAAGGCGACCGGCAGCCGCTGGAGATGGCGGTACAGGCCCGCCCGCATCTCCGCCTCGACATGCGACAGCGGCCGGGCCACCAGCCACCGCCGCAGTCCGAACAGCAGCGCCTCGGCGAGCCCGAGCAGCAGCAGGAACAGCGCCCCGAGCCACACCCCGGCCGGATCCCGCCCGGCGACCGGCCCGTCCACCATCCACTTCAGCACGAGGGGGATCACCAGCCCCGTGCACGAGGCGAGGATCGCCACGAACGCGGCGGTGAACAGCCGCGCCCGCACGGGCCGGACGTACGGCCACAGGCGCAGCAGGGTTCTGACGGCGGAGCGGCCCTCGGCGGGCGCAGGTGTCGTGGGCATCAGCAGCGAGCCTACGGATTGCCACTGACAACGCCCACCGAGTTTTGGCCGGTGCGCGGGCCCCGGCGCCCGTCAGGCCACCCCCGTCGGCCCACCCCCGTCAGGCCACCACCTTCAGCAGCAGCACCGCCCGCGCCGGCACCGTGATCGCCGTACCCGCCCGGTGCACCAGCCCCGGCGCCGCGTCCTGCTCCTCCCGCGCGGTGTCGACGACCACCTCGTACTCCTCCGCCCACGGCGGCGCCGGCAGCACGAAGCTCACCGGCTGGTCCCCGGCGTGCAGGACGGCCAGGAAGCTGTCGTCGACGATGGGGGCGCCCCGCTCGTCCCGGCCGGGGATGTCCCGCCCGGAGAGGTACATGCCGAGCGTGGCGGCGGGCGCGTACCAGTCCCGCTCCGTCATCTCCGTCCCCCGCGCGGTGAACCAGGCCAGGTCCCGCAGCCCGTCCGCCGAGTGCGCGCGCCCGGAGAAGAAGGCCCGTCGGCGCAGCACCGGATGCCGGTGGCGCAGCGCGATCAGCCGGGAGGTCAGCTCGAACAGCGCCTTCCAGCCGGGGTCCTCCAGCAGGCCCCAGTCCAGCCAGCTGATCTCGTTGTCCTGGCAGTAGGCGTTGTTGCTGCCGCGCTGGGTGCGCCCCAACTCGTCGCCCGCCACCAGCATCGGCACGCCCGTGGACAGCAGCAGGGTGGTCAGCAGGTTCCGCAGCTGCCGCCGCCTGAGCTCCCGTACCCGCTCGTCGTCCGTCTCGCCCTCCGTGCCGCAGTTCCAGGCCCGGTTGTCGTCCGTGCCGTCCCGGTTGCCCTCGCCGTTGGCCTCGTTGTGCTTGCGCTCGTAGGAGACGAGGTCGCGCAGCGTGAAGCCGTCGTGCGCGGTCACGAAGTTGACGGAGGCGTACGGCCGCCGCCCGCCCCACGCGTACAGGTCGCTCGACCCCGACAGCCGGTAGCCGAGGTCCCGCACGTCCGGCAGCGCGCCCCGCCAGAAGTCCCGTACGGCGTTGCGGTAGCGGTCGTTCCACTCCGTCCACAGCGGCGGGAACGCACCCACCTGGTAGCCGCCGGAGCCCACGTCCCACGGCTCGGCGATCAGCTTCACCCGGCTCAGCAGCGGGTCCTGGGCGATGACGGCGAGGAACGGGGAGAGCATGTCGACGTCGTGCATGGAGCGGGCCAGCGCGGCGGCGAGGTCGAAGCGGAAGCCGTCGACGCCCATCTCGGTGACCCAGTAGCGCAGCGAGTCGGTGATCAGCCGCAGCACGTGCGGCTGGACCACATGGAGGGTGTTGCCGCAGCCCGTGTAGTCGGCGTACCGGCGCGCGTCCGACTGCAGGCGGTAGTAGCCCCGGTTGTCGATGCCCTTCAGGGACAGGGTGGGGCCCAGTTCGCCGGCCTCCGCCGTGTGGTTGTAGACCACGTCGAGGATGACCTCGATGCCGGCCTGGTGCAGCGCCTGCACCATCCGCTTGAACTCGCCGACCTGCTGCCCCCTCGTCCCGGAGGCCGCGTACCCGGCGTGCGGGGCGAAGTAGCCGATGGAGTTGTAGCCCCAGTAGTTCTTCAGGCCGCGCCGCAGCAGATGGTCCTCGTGCGCGAACTGGTGGACCGGCAGCAGCTCCACGGCCGTCACGCCCAGCTTGACCAGGTGCTCGATAGCCGCCGGGTGCGCGAGACCCGCGTACGTCCCGCGCAGTTCCTCGGGGATGCCCGGGTGCAGCCGGGTGAAGCCGCGGACGTGCACCTCGTAGATGACCGAGTCCGCCCAGGGCGTCTTCGGCCTCCGGTCGTCCGTCCAGTCGTCGTCATCGTGCACGACGACGCCCTTGGGGACGTACGGCGCCGAGTCCCGGTCGTCCCGGACGGTGTCCGCGACCTGCTGCTGCGGCCAGTCCCGGACATGGCCGTACACCTCCGGCGGCAGCCCGAAGTCACCGTCCACCGCGCGGGCGTACGGGTCGAGCAGCAGCTTCGCCGGGTTCCAGCGGGCGCCGGTCCAGGGGTCCCAGCGGCCGTGCACCCGGAAGCCGTAGCGCTGGCCCGGCAGCACGCCGGGCAC
Source organism: Streptomyces sp. YS415 (assembly GCF_023544665.1). Lineage (GTDB taxonomy): Bacteria > Actinomycetota > Actinomycetes > Streptomycetales > Streptomycetaceae > Streptomyces. The sequence continues at coordinate 4,815 of NZ_JAMJFL010000060.1, read as the reverse complement.
GAAGCCGTGCCAGATCTCGTGCGTCAGCTCGGTCAGCCTGGCCCGGGTCTCCTTGCCCGCGTCGTCGAACAGACACAGCTCGACCGCTTCGGCACCCCCCGCCCACAGCGCGAAGTTGGTACCGGCCACCCCGTCCGGGCCCACCCGGAAGCGGGCGCCCAGCGGGGTGGGCGCACCCGGCCACACGGGCATGCCCGGCGTCCGGCGCGGGGCACCGTTCAACACGGCCCCCGGCCCTTCGGCGGCCCGCTCCTGAGCCACTGCCTCACGCTCGGCTGCGCTGCTGGACACCCTTGGCCTCCCACGGCTCGCTGAACGACGTGCAAACGGGCATGCAAGACCCCGGCAGCGGCTCCCCGTCGCGTCGTCCTCCCCACTGTTCTGCCCAGCGCTTGGCTCGCACTCACGTTTCCCCGGAGCGTGCCCGCTCGTTGGGTTCCTCGTGAGGCACGTACAAGGGCGCGCGCGGCGCGCGGGGGCCGCACTGGCCGCCGTACTGACATGGGCAGGACTGCTGGCCGGAGCCGCCGGCTGCACGTCGGAGACGACCGGAGGGGCCGGCCTCGGCGGGCTCGGCAAACCCCGGGCACCCGAGGAGGTGATCCGCGTCTTCCCGGCCGACGGCAGCCGGGGCGTGAAGCCCGAGGCGAAGCTGCGGGTGGGGGTGCCCAGCGGGCGCCTGGAGTCGGTGAAGGTCGTCAAGTCGCAGGACGCGCAGGAGACCCCGGTCCCCGGGCAGATCTCCGCCGACGGACTGCGCTGGGAACCCGACGACCGGCACCTGGCGCTGGCCGCCCGCTACACCGTCGACGTGGTGGCCCTGGACGCCCACGGCCGCCGCTCCGCCCGGCACACCACCTTCACCACCTACGTCCCCGAGGAGCGGTTCATCGGGTACGTCTCCCCGGAGAACCGCTCCACGGTCGGCACCGGAATGATCGTCTCCCTGGAGTTCAACCGGGAGATCGAGAACCGGGCCGCCGTGGAGCGCGCCGTCCACGTCACCGCCCGCCCGGCCGTCGAGATCCGCCCGCACTGGTTCGGCAAGGGCCGCCTCGACTTCCGCCCCGAGCGGTACTGGAAGCCCGGCACCCAGGTCACCGTCTCCCTCAAGCTCCGCGACGTGGAGGGCGCGCCGGGGGTCTACGGCCTGCAGTACAAGACGTTCTCCTTCACCGTCGGCCGCCATCAGGTCTCCACCGTCGACGCGGCCGAGCACACCATGGAGGTCCGGCGCGACGGCGACCTGCTCGCCACCGTGCCGATCACGGCGGGCGCCCCGAAGACCACCACCTACAACGGCAAGATGGTCGTCACCGAGATGCTCGAGGTGACCCGGATGAACGGCGCCACGGTCGGCTTCACCGACTACGACGGCAAGGGCGAGTACGACATCCCGGACGTCCCGCACGCCATGCGGCTGACCGAGTCCGGCACCTTCCTGCACGGCAACTACTGGGCGCCGCACGCCTTCGGGAAGGTCAACGTCAGCCACGGCTGCGTGGGACTCCGGGATGTGAAGGGCGGCGGCTCGGACACCCCGGCGGGCTGGTTCTTCGACCGGAGCCTGATCGGGGACGTGGTCGAGGTCGTCCGCAGCAAGGACAAGAAGGTCGCTCCCGACAACGGCCTGGGCGGCTGGAATATGGGCTGGAAGGAGTGGAAGGCCGGAAGTGCGGTGAAGTAACTCGGTACGGAACGGTGACAATCTCGGGGCGCCGCCGCGGATGACCTTGTGGTTAATATGCGCCGAGCGCGTGGCAGACGCGCGGGGGCAGGGGCCTGACCAGGCCCGGCGAGGGGAGCAAGGGACTTGAACGTGCGACCGATATCGGGGGCGTCGGTTGACGCGCGCAGGAGGCTCACGGCAGTGCTCGCCGGAGGTCTGCTGCTGGCGGTCACCGCGTGCGGTGGCGGCTCGGACTCGGGCTCCGGGGACGGCAAGGGCAAGGGCGGCGACTCCGGTACCGCGCAGAGCGGGCCGTCGCAGGCCGTGGTCTCCATAGCCCCGAAGGACGGCGCCGAGTCCGTCGACACCAGCGGCGCCCTCAAGGTCAGCGCGAGCAAGGGCAAGCTCTCCGAGGTCGTCGTCAAGGACGGCAAGGGCGAGAAGATACCCGGGAAGATCACCGACGGGGGCGCGAGCTGGACGCCGTCCACCCACCTCGCCGCCTCCACCGAGTACACCGTGCACGCGGTCGCCAAGGACTCCGAGGGCCGCGAGGCCGCCGAGGAGTCCAGCTTCACCACGCTGACCCCGGAGCACACCTTCCTCGGCACCTTCACTCCGGAGGACGGCTCCAAGGTCGGCGTGGGCATGTCCTTCTCGCTCCGCTTCGACCGGGGCATCACCAACCCGGACGACGTCGAGAAGGCCGTACGCATCAAGACCGAACCCGCCGTGGACGTCCAGGGCCACTGGTTCGGCAACGACCGCCTCGACTTCCGCCCCGAGAAGTACTGGAAGGAAGGCACCAAGGTCACCGTCGAGCTCGAACTCGACGGCGTCGAGGGCCGGGACGGCGTCTACGGCAAGCAGGACAAGACCCTCTCTTTCACCATCGGCCGCGACCAGGTCTCCGTCGTCGACGTGAAGACCAAGAAGATGAAGGTCATGCAGGACGGCAAGGTCGTCAAGACCCTCCCGGTCACCACCGGCAAGCCCGGGTACGACACCTGGAACGGCCAGATGGTCATCACCGAGAAGTTCGTCGAGACCCGGATGAACGGCGACACGGTCGGCTACGACGGCGAGTACGACATCGACGACGTCCCGCACGCCATGCGCCTGAGCCAGTCCGGCACCTTCATCCACGGCAACTACTGGGGCGGCGACGCCTTCGGCAACTACAACGCCAGCCACGGCTGCGTCGGCCTGCGCGATGTGAAGGGCGCCTGGGACAAGAAGACCCCGGCCGCCTGGTTCTTCGACCACTCCATGATCGGCGACGTCGTCGTCGTGAAGAACTCCGACGACGCGACCATCGCCCCGGACAACGGCCTCAACGGCTGGAACATGTCCTGGGAGGAGTGGACGAAGTAGGAGTCTGTGACCCAGGCACCACGGGACCGCCCTTCTGCGCGGGGGTTAGTCACCGTTAACCTGCGGAGCATGACCGTGAATCTCGAAGTCGCCGACGGTGTGGGCACGCTCCGCCTGGACCGCCCCCCGATGAACGCGCTGGACGTCGCCACCCAGGACCGCCTCAAGGAGCTCGCCGAGGAGGCGAGCCGCCGGGAGGACGTGCGCGCGGTGGTGATCTACGGCGGCGAGAAGGTGTTCGCGGCCGGCGCGGACATCAAGGAGATGCAGGCCATGGACCACACGGCCATGGTCCTGCGCTCCCGCGCCCTCCAGGACTCCTTCACCGCCGTGGCCCGCATCCCCAAGCCGGTGGTCGCGGCGGTCACCGGCTACGCCCTCGGCGGCGGCTGCGAACTGGCCCTGTGCGCGGACTTCCGGATCGCCGCCGAGAACGCGAAGCTGGGCCAGCCCGAGATCCTGCTCGGCCTGATCCCGGGCGCGGGCGGCACCCAGCGGCTGTCCCGGCTGGTGGGTCCCTCCAAGGCGAAGGACCTCATCTTCACCGGCCGGATGGTCAAGGCGGACGAGGCGCTGACGCTGGGTCTGGTGGACCGCGTGGTCCCCGCCGAGGAGGTGTACACCGCCGCGCACGCCTGGGCCGCGAAGCTCGCGCAGGGCCCGGCGATCGCGCTGCGCGCCGCGAAGGAGTCCATCGACACCGGCCTGGAGACGGACATCGACACCGGCCTCGCGGTGGAACGCAACTGGTTCGCGGGCCTGTTCGCCACGGCCGACCGGGAGACCGGGATGCGCAGCTTCGTCGAGGACGGCCCGGGCAAGGCGAAGTTCCTCTGATTCACTCCGCCGAATACCGCGGAGCCTCTTGCAATTGACGCGATGTCTCATCCGGGTCCCTCGATGGGACGGTTTATGGCAGCCTTAACGCAGCCTTAAGCCTGTCTTGTCGAGGAGGCCCGTCGATTGCCGTCACCAGAGCCTTCGCCGCAGGTCAGAGGGGTCGCGGCGGACCTCGAAATGCCTTTGGCATATGCCGAACGGCGCTCGCGGAACAGTGGATTCCGGGGGGCGTATTCCGCAGAGACGGCCCCGGACGGGGCTCTGGGCGGCCATGATGGGGGCATGGCGGGGCTGGAGGGCATCGAACAGCCGCGGGGACACGGCCGTGCGACCGCGGCGCGCTGGTCGCCGGCGGTCGAGGACGAATACGGCTTGAAGGCGCTGGAGTTGTTCGGCAACCCGACGGAGCGGGAAGTTCCGCTCCCTTCCCGCCCGGAATCCGCCGCGACCGCCCGCCGCCTGGCCCAGGTGGTCGTCCTGCGCCAGTGGGGCCTGACCGCGAAGATGACGGAGGACGCGGTCTTACTCGTCTCGGAACTGGTGGGGAACGCCGTACGCCACACCGGGGCCCGGGTCTTCGGCCTCCGGATGCGCCGGCGTCGCGGCTGGATCCGTATCGAGGTCCGCGACCCGTCGCGGGGCCTGCCGTGTCTGATGCCGGTCCAGGAGCTGGACCTCAGCGGCAGGGGCCTGTTCCTGGTGGACAAACTGGCGGACCGCTGGGGAGTGGATCTGCTGCCCCGGGGCAAGACGACCTGGTTCGAGATGAGGGTCGCGGACCGCTGACGTGCGGATGGCGGACGCGAAAATACCCGGAATTCACCCGTAACCCCCTTAAATAGGGCAGGTGACCCAGACCGATCGCCGGACGGTCCTCCAAGCAGCCGCCGGACTCGTCACCGCCACGGCCCTCACGGCCGCCTGCACCACCA